>CAZQEH010000028.1:0-39893 GCA_964592205.1 uncultured Novosphingobium sp. | reverse complement strand
AGATCCGCCACCGCGCGGTGGAGCGAAGCCGCCGAAAGCCCCGTTGCCTCCGCCGCCCCGGCATAGGACCCCTTCCGCGCCAGCGCCAGAAACGCCCGCACTTGCGTGCCGGTAACGCGCGGGCTTCCGATCTGCGCAATCGCCGCCTCCGCCCGTGGTGCCAAGAGCCGCGCCGGCTCGGTCGGTGCCATCCCGCCCGAACCCCGCTCGAACAAAGCGCAGCCCAGCTCCGCCTCCAGCCGCGCAATCGCCTGCGTCAAGGCAGGCTGCGTCAGGTTCACGCTGCGCGCCGCCCGCGTCACGCTGCCATGCCGCACCGTTGCGGCAAACGCGGCATAGTGCCGGATATTGTAAGCCGGTTCGGACATTCAGTTGGCTTAGCATTTCCTTATGCCCTGCGCCAAACATTGCATTGGCACCCCGCGCGCGCGAAGCCGAAGGAAGCGCCAACCACGCAATTCGGGAGAAGCCCATGTCCGGTATCGTCGTCCAGAACTTCGAACGCGCCGATCCGGCGGTGATCGACGGCCTCGCCGCCTGCGGCGTCGCCACTGTCCACGAAGCGCAAGGGCGCACCGGCCTCCTCGCCAGCTACATGCGGCCCATCTATCGCAGCGCGCGGATTGCCGGCAGCGCCCTCACCATCAGCGCGCCTCCGGGTGACAACTGGATGGTTCACGTCGCCATCGAACAGCTACACGCCGGCGACATCCTCCTCCTCGCGCCCACCAGCCCTTGCGAAGACGGCTATTTCGGCGATCTCCTCGCCACCTCCGCCATCGCACGCGGCTGCCGCGGCCTCGTCATCGATGCCGGCGTGCGCGATGTTCGCGATCTCACCGAAATGCAGTTCCCCGTCTGGTCCAAGGCGATCTGCGCGCAGGGCACGGTCAAGAACACATTGGGCAGTGTCAACGTCCCTGTCGTCTGCGCGAACGCGTTCGTGAACCCCGGTGATGTCATCGTCGCCGATGATGACGGCGTCTGCGTCGTCCCCCGCGCCAATGCCGAAGCTGTCCTCACGGCCGCGCTGGCCCGCGAAGCCAATGAAGGCGAAAAGCGCGCCAAGCTCGCCTCCGGCGTCCTCGGTCTCGACATGTACAAGATGCGCGAGCGACTCGAGAACGAAGGTCTCAAGTATGTCTGAAACCGGAATCCGCTGCATGTGGATGCGCGGCGGCACATCCAAGGGCGGCTACTTCCTGAAAGGGGATCTGCCACAGGACAACGCCGCCCGCGATGCCTTCCTCCTCGCCATGATGGGCAGCCCCGATCCCGTGCAGATCAACGGCATGGGCGGCGCCGATCCGCTCACCAGCAAGGTCGCGGTGGTCAGCAAGTCCACCCGCGAAGGCATCGACGTCGATTACCTGTTCCTGCAGGTCTTCGTCGATCAGGCGATCGTGGCGGACGCGCAGAACTGCGGCAACATCCTTGCCGGGATCGGCCCCTTCGCCATCGAACGCGGCCTTGTCGCCGCCACCGGCGATGAAACCCGCGTTTCGATCTACATGGAAAACACCGGTCAGGTTGCTGTCGCCTCAGTCCAGACCCCGGGTGGGCACGTCACCTACCAGGGCGATGCCGCCATCGACGGCGTCCCCGGCACCCACGCCCCCGTGCCCCTCGAATTCCGCGACACCGCCGGCTCTTCCTGCGGCGCGCTGCTCCCCACCGGCAACGCGGTCGATGTGGTGGACGGCGTCGCGCTCACCCTGATCGACAACGGCATGCCCTGCGTCGTGATGAAGGCCGAAGACGTCGGGATCACCGGCTACGAGGACCGCGACTGGCTGGACAACGCGACCGACCTCAAGGCGAAGATCGAAGGCATCCGCCTCATCGTCGGCCCCATGATGAACCTCGGCGATGTGACGGCCAGATCCGTACCCAAGATGATGCTCGTCGCCCCGCCGAAGAATGGCGGCGCGGTCACCGTGCGCAGCTTCATCCCCCACCGCGCCCACGCCACCATCGGCGTCCTCGGCGCGGTCAGCGTCGCCACCGCCTGTCTCATCCCCGGCTCCCCCGCCGCTGAGGTCGCGGCCATCCCCGATGGCGCGCGCAAGTTGCTCTCGGTCGAGCACCCCACTGGCGAAATGAGCTGCGTCCTCGAAACCGATGATACGGGCGCAGTCCGCACCGCCGCCCTCCTGCGCACCGCGCGCAAGCTGATGGATGGAATTGTTTATGGTTGATCGCATCACCAGCTGGCACGCCGCGCCTTCAAAGCCGCGCTACACCCCGCCCCCCGGCGCGGTCGATGCGCATTGCCACGTGTTCGGCCCGATGGCCGAGTTCCCCTTCAGCCCCAAGGCCAAGTACCTCCCGGACGACGCTGGCCCGGACATGCTTTTCGCCCTGCGCGATCATCTCGGCTTCGCCCGCAACGTGATCGTGCAGGCGAGCTGCCACGGCACCGCCAACGCCGCCACGCTCAACGCCATCGCCAGATCGAACGGCAAGGCGCGCGGTGTCGCCGTCGTCGATCCCGCCATTTCCGAAGCCGAACTCGCCGCCCTCCACGCCGGCGGCATCCGCGGCATCCGCTTCAATTTCCTCAAGCGCCTCGTCGATGATGCGCCCAAGGACAAGTTCCTCGAAGTCGCCCAGCGCCTGCCCAAGGGCTGGCACGTGGTGATCTATTTCGAGGCCGATATCCTTGAGGAATTGCGCCCGTTCATAGACGCGATCCCCGTACCCCTCGTCATCGACCACATGGGCCGTCCGGACGTCCGCCAAGGGCCTGACGGCCCGGACATGCGCGCCTTCCGCGCCCTCCTCGATGCGCGCCAGGATATCTGGTTCAAGGCCACCTGCCCGGACCGATTGGACGCGATGATGGAAGGCGGCGCGGGCGATCCGTGGGATGCCTTCGCCGCCGCTGTCGCCCCGCTCGTCGCCGATTATCCGGACCGCTGCCTCTGGGGCACCGATTGGCCGCACCCCAACATGGAAACCGAGATCCCCGACGACGGCCACCTCGTCGACATGATCCCCTGCATCGCCCCGACGGCAGAGCTCCAGCAAAAGCTCCTCGTCGACAACCCGATGCGCCTCTACTGGGCCGACTGAACCTCAGCCGAGCGGCGGCTTGCGGCCCACAATGTCGCCGCTCACCGCTTCCCACGCCGCGGCCGCCGCAAGGCAGGCGGCGTCGCCATGCACCGGCGCGATAATCTGAAGCCCAATCGGCAGGCCCGCCGGGCCAAATCCCGCCGGCACTGCCACCGCCGGGCAGCCCGTCATCGTCACCAGACAGACGGCCTTCATCCATTCATGGTAGGTGCGCATGGTCTGCCCGGCGATTTCTTTCGGATAAGTCCAGTCCGCCGGAAACGGAAACAGCTGCGCGGTCGGCACCACCCAGTGGTCATAGTGCTCGAACAGCTTGTGCACCGCGCGGCTCCACCCGCTGCGCACCGCCGACAAGGCATTTACATCGAAGGCTGAAAGGCCAAGGCCCCCTTCCACTTCCCACACCGCCGCTTCCTTCAGCCGCGCGCGCTTTGCCGGATCGCGGTAAAGCGGCAGGAGATTGCCCCCTTGCTGCCAGTGCCGCAGCTTCACGAACGCCTGCCACGCCTGCTCCACGGGGAAATCGGGCACCGCTTCTTCCACCACCGCGCCCATTGCCTCGAAGCGCGCCAGCGCCTTGCGGCAGGTCTCGAGCACCCCGGGCTCATAGGGTACCGCACCGCCCAGATCGCCCGACCAGCCGATGCGCTTGCCCTTCATCGCCTCGGGCTGCACCGCGCGGAAGGCCTCGCCGCTGCCTTCCAGCATCATCGGCTTGCGTGCGTCATAGCCTGCCTGCACCGAAAGCAGCAGCGCCAGATCGGCGGCTGATCGCGCCATCGGCCCCGCCACGCCCATCGAAACCTGCCAGTCGTCCGGTCCGTCCCCCGGCACCCGGCCAAGGCTGGGGCGCAGGCCGAACACATTGTTCCACCCCGCCGGATTACGCAGCGATCCGCCATAGTCGCTGCCATCGGCCAGCGGCAGCAGATCGAGCGCCAGCGCCACCGCGCCGCCCCCGGTGCTGCCCCCTGCCGAGCGCGTCAGATCCCACGGATTGCGCGTCACGCCCCACACCGGATTGAACGTATGGCTGCCCAGCCCGAATTCCGGCGAATTGGTCTTGCCGATAAAGATCACGCCCGCCTTGCGCAGCCGCTCGACCATCAGGCCATCTGCCGCCGCCACCTGATCCTTGAAGATCGGCGATCCCATCGTGAAGGGCAGGCCCGCAACTGGCGAAAGGTCTTTCACCGCATGCGGCAGCCCGTGCAGCGGCCCAAGCACCGCGCCAGCCCGCACCGCCGCGTCCGCCGCTGCGGCCTGCATCATCAGACCGGCCCGGTCCTGCAGCGCGATGATCGCGTTGACCTTGGGATTGAGTCGGTCGATCCGGTCGAGATGGGCGGTCATCACCTCAGCCGCCGAAACCTGCCGCGCCGCGACCATCCCGGCCAGCGTGTGGCCCGGCAGCGCCGTGATCGGCCCCGAAGCCGGTGCCGCGCCAGCCCGCGCCTCGGCCAGAACGGCAGCGGACGCGGCGGCAAGCGTCAGAGCGGACCGCCGGGTGAGGCGCGGAGTATCAACCATCCCCGCATCAAAGCGCGGCAGATGCCGGGTGGCAAGGCCCCCTGCATCACTGCTTGCCCTTGGCCTCTCCCACCCGCTACCCTGCTGCAGTGCACCAACAGGAATTCTCATGCCCGGCGGACTAGCTGCCCTTCTCGACGATATCGCCACCATCGCCAAAATCGCCGCCGCCTCGCTCGATGATCTGGGCGCCGCGGCAGGCAAGGCGGGGCTCAAATCCGCCGGTGTCGTCGTCGATGATGCCGCCGTCACCCCCAACTACGTCACGGGCTTCACGCCAGACCGCGAACTGCCGATCATCTGGCGGATCGCGCGGGGTTCGCTGTTCAACAAGCTCATCGTCATCACCCCGGTGATCCTCGTGCTCTCGGTGCTGCTGCCGTGGGCGATCACGCCGATCCTCATGGCCGGCGGCACGTTCCTTTGCTTCGAAGGCGCGGAGAAAGTGATCCACGCGCTCACGCACAAGGAAGACCTCGCCGAAGCAGCCGGGGAACTGGTCGAGCCCGATCACGAAGCCACGATGATCAAGGGCGCGATCCGCACCGATTTCATCCTCTCGGGCGAAATCATGGTCATCGCGCTGGGCGAAGTCGCGGGCGAAGCGCTTGCCCTGCGCGCCGCCGCGCTCGTGGTCGTCGCCATCGCGATCACCGCAGCGGTCTACGGCGTTGTCGGCCTGATCGTGAAGATGGACGATATCGGCCTCCATCTCGCGCAGCGCAGGCTTGGCGCCACGCGCGCGCTGGGCCGCGGCCTTGTCCGCGCCATGCCCAAGGTGCTCTCCGCCCTCTCCGCGATCGGCACTGCGGCGATGCTGTGGGTTGGCGGCCAGATCATCGTCCACAGCGCCGGCGTGCACCCCGCCGAATGGCTCGACCTGGACCACGGCTTTGTCGCGTGGCTGGCCGATGTCGCCATCTGCGGTCTCATCGGCCTCGCCCTCGGCACGCTCATTGTCTGCGCGCTGCATCTCGTGAAAGGCGCAAGGGCACACTGATCCCAGCCCATTGCACACCCCCCGTTCCCCACTATGCTCCCCGCCCGAGAGGAGCCAGACCATGGCCTACGACACCTACAAGCTGCTCCGCATCCGGCAGGATGGCGCGCTCGTCACCGCCGTGGTGGATGCGCCGCCGATCAATGTCATCACCGCAGACTTGTTCGGCGAACTCGCCGCCCTCGCCGTGGAGCTCGAGGCCGATCCTACCGCGCTCGTCTTCGTGCTCAAGAGCGCCGATCCCGATTTCTTCCTCGCCCATTTCGATGTCGCGCTGCTCGTCGCCATGGCCGATGCGCCCACCCCGCCGACGGGCGATCTCAACACCTACCACGAGATGTGCAACCGCTTTCAGCGCATGGACAAGGTCAGCATCGCCCAGATCGAAGGCCGTGTCGGCGGCGGCGGGGCCGAACTTTCGATGAGCTTCGACATGCGCTTCGGCGTGCTCGGCAAGACGGTGATCAACCAGATGGAGGTGCCTATCGGCATCCTCCCCGGCGGCACCGGCACCCAGCGCCTCCCCCGCCTGATCGGCCGCGCCCGCGCGGTGGAAGTGATCCTCGGCGCGGGCGATCTCGATGCCGAAACCGCCGAACAGTGGGGCTGGCTCAACCGCGCCCTGCCCGCAGACCAGATCGACGCCCACGTCTCCGCGCTCGCCCGCCGCATCGCCAGCTTCCCGCCCGAAGCCGTACGCATCGCGAAGCAATCGATCGAAGCTTCCGCCCTCCCGCTCGATGAAGGCTGCCGTATCGAATCCGGCTTGTTCCAGACGCTGCTGTTCTCGGACACTGCCCGCAAGCAAATGCGCCGCTTCCTCGCACTCGGCGGGCAAACGCGCGAAGCCGAACTGCGGGTGGCAGAGCTGAGCGCGGAGGTCGCGGGAGGAGCCTGAGCAAGGCGGGCATCGCGCTGCTCGCCGCACTGTCCGCTCCTGACCTTCCTCATGCGTGTAAATGTTCGATCCAGCCGGGTGTGACGACACGCCCCTCGGCATCAATCTCGCGCTTCGCCGTGCCGGACACTTTCGCGCCGACTGCAGTGATCACCCCGTCCTTGAACGCAATGTCACCAATGAACGGCGCGGCGCCCGAACCATCGACGATCTTGCCGCCGCGGATGATCACATCATGCATCAGGCTTGTCCCTCCAGCGGATTTGCAGCGAAAGCAGGGCTAAGCAGAGCGCAGTGCGCCCAGTAAAAGTGCTCAGCGCACCACTTCGCCGCCCTTCATCACGTGCACCACCTTGGTCAGCACCGCGATATCGGCGGTGGGATCGCCCGGCACCGCGATCATGTCGGCAAAGTGGCCCGGCGAAAGCGCGCCGACATCCTTGCTCCAGCCCATCAGCTCCGCCGCGCTGGTGGTGGCGGACTGGATTGCCTGCATCGGCGTCATCCCGAAGCGCACCATGTAAGCGAACTGCCGCGCGTTCTCGCCATGCGGATAGACCCCGGCGTCAGTGCCGAACGAGAGCCGCACGCCTGCCTTGACCGCCTTGCGGAAGCCCTCGCGCTGCGCCCCGGTCGTCTCGTCGTTCTTGCGCAGATAGTTCTCGGGCCAGTGTTCGCGGCGGCCGACATCGGCGATATAGTCACCGTTGTAGACATCCATGTCGAGCCAGACGCCCTTCGCCTTGGCGAGCGCAATGCCTTCATCGTCGATCAGGCTGGCATGCTCGATCGCGCGAACCCCGGCGCGGATCGCGGACTTGATCCCGCCCGCGCCGTGGGCATGCGCCGTCACCCACGAATGCCGCGCCGCCGCGACTTCGACTGCGGCGCGCATCTCGTCTTCGGTGAGTTCCTGCTGACCCGCTTCGGTGCCGCTCGCCAGCACCGCGCCGGTAGCGATCAGCTTGATCGAATCCGCACCGTGCTGGAACAGGTAGTTGACCTTGGCACGCGCATCCGCGGCATCGGTCACCACACCCGCGCGCATGTCTTCGGGGATGCGCACTTCGGGCGAAAAACCAGTCACTTCCCCGCCGCCGCCCGGCACCGTGACGTATGCGCCCACTGCTTGCATGCGCGGGCCGATCACATCGCCCCGATTGATCGCATCGCGCAGTTCGACATCGGCAAAGGCGCGGAACGAGCCGACATCGTGGACGGTGGTGAACCCGGCCAGCAACGTCGTCCGGGCATTGCGTGCGCCGATAAAGGCGATCTCCATCGGCGAATGGAGCAGCGGTTCGGCGACGTTGGAAGTCTGCCCCGTATCGGCAAGGTGGACGTGGCAATCGATGAGGCCGGGCAGCACGGTGAAGGCGGACCAATCGAGCAGCTTCGCACCATCGGGAACCGGGCCATCGGGCAGGACCGCAGCCACCCGGCCATCCTCCACCCGCAGCAATCGTGCGCCCAGCACCGTACCTACTTCCGGATCGACGAGATGCCCGGCGCGGACATAGAGCGTTTCGGCATGGGCGGGCATGGCGGCAAGGCCAAGCGCGGCGGCGATAAGAGCGCGGATCATGGATGGCATCCTGCCCCATCCGCGCGGGGATGGCGAGTGCCGAGGATCAAGATTGCCGTGCAGCGATCCGCGCTTCCAGTGCGGCGAGATCGGGCGCCGCCAGCTGCGCCCGCGTGTGGACTGCGGCCAGTTCGCCGGCCAGTTCGCGCTGCAGCACGCTGCGCCGCTCAAGCCGAGCCGCGTTGTCGAACGCCACGCCGGGGCGCTTGGAGTAGGTGGCGAACAGCGGGCCGGAGACGACCTCGGCGATCCGGGCGGGATCGGCCATCCGCCCAAGGCGCGGGGCCAGTGCGGCAAGCGTCGCAGCAGGCTCTGCGTAGAAGCGCTCGGCATCGAGCGTGCAGGCCCTGGGCATCGCATCAAGCGCGGCGACAAAGGCGCGCATCTGCCACAGCCACAGCGCGGCAAGACAGGCCGCATCGCTCGCGTTGCCGGGTGCACCGGGAAAGCGCGCAGCCATATCGCGCACCCAGCCACGATGCTGCGGGCTGCGCAGGACCGCGAGTGCATAATCCTCCAGCCCCAGATAGAGAAAGACCGCAGGTGCCGCCGGATCGGCAGCAGCAATCGCGGGCAGCAGCGCATTGACCGGCACGTTGGCCTTGATCAGCGTCGGCTCCTCCCCGTCATACCGCCGCGCGAGCATGGCAAGCACCAGTTGCAGGCGCGCGGGATCGGGCGCGAAGGCCAGCTGGCGCAGCGCCATCGGTTCGCGCAGCACGAGGCCGGAAGACATCGCTTCCACCGCGCGGGCCAGCAGCGTCGAGCCGCAGTGCGCGACGTGGAATATCCACGCAGCCGTGCGCAGCGGCGGCACGGCCTCAGCCAGCTGTGCCGCCGGGACCAGCGCAGCGCCCTCCGCCGCCGGCGAAATCCGCGCATCGAGAAAGATCGAGCGCGCATACGCCGCCCGGTCCATCGGCACGATCACCGCGTCCGCGCCCTCGAAGGAATGCAGATAATGATCGGGCGAAGCGGCAATAGCGGCAGGCGGCAGCGACATGAGCCGACCATAGCGAGGTTTGCAGGCGGACGCACTCACTCTCCCCTCGCGCTTGCGGGAGGGGGCCGGGGTGGGTTAGGCCGCAAGCCATGGCCCTGATCGATCCCCCAGCCCTCGGCCGCCCATACGCGGTGATCACGCCCAGCGGCGGCGAGACGCTGGACGCGCTCGATCCCGCCGTGGTCGAGGCAGCCTACAAGGCACATGGCGCGCTGCTGTTTCGCGGCTTTGGCGCGGGCCTCGATGCCTTCCGCCGCTTTGCCCGCAGCCTGTGCGCCACGGCGGTCATCAACGAGACGCCCGGCCGTGCGGTGCTCGATGCGGCGCAGGCCATCCAGGGCGTCGATGGCGGCACCAACGCTTTCGCGCTCCACCCCGAACTGGCGCGCGAGCCGTGGAAGCCCGATGCCGCGCTGTTCGGCTGCCTCAGCCATCCGGGCATCGGCGGCGAAACCACGCTGTGCGACGGGATCGCGCTGGCCGCCGCGCTGCCGGAGCCTGTCCGCACGGGCCTCGCGGCGCGGCGACTGGTCCACGTGATGGGCGTCTGGCCCGCCTTGCTGCAGTTCTGGTTCGGCACCGAAAGCCCGAGCGACGCGCTGCTCGCAAACCCGCCGCGCCCGGTGCCCTATCGTTTCTTCCGCGTCCCCGATGGCCGGATCGCGCGCGAATTTTCACGGCCGGCGCTGCACCAGCCAATGTTTGCGCAAGGCCCCGCCTTCGGCAATTTCCTGCTCTTCGCGAGGTTCAACAATGGGCGCGGCAACTTCCCGCTGCTCGAAGACCTGACCCCGGTGCCGGAAGACTGGCTGCAAGCGATACAGGCGACCGGTGAGGCGCTGACCGCCGAGGTGCGTTGGCAGTCAGGCGATGTGCTGGTGCTCGACAACACGCGCTTCCTCCACGGAAGGCGCGCGATCACCGATGCGGCCGAGCGCACCATCGCGACGTACTTCGGGTATCTGCGCTTCGCCGTGCCCGATGCCGAGGAAATGCCGCAGGCACCGTGGCGGCAGGAGGATTTCAGGCCCCCGCTGCCGCCCGTCTAGCGTTCAGTCCTCAGGCGGCTTCAGCCTTGCGCTCGGCGCGTTCGGCGTTGAGCGCTTCCGCCAGCGTGAACGCGAGTTCGATCGACTGCGCCGCATTGAGTCGTGGATCGCAGTGGGTGTGGTAGCGATCAGCGAGCGCTTCGTGCGTGATCGCGACAGCCCCGCCGACGCATTCGGTCACGTCCTGCCCGGTCATCTCGATGTGGATGCCACCTGCATGCGTACCTTCGGCGCGGTGGACGGCGAAAAAGCCCTTCACCTCGTTCATGATCCGGTCGAACGGCCGGGTCTTGTAGCCGTTGTTGGCCTTGATCACGTTGCCGTGCATCGGATCGCAGCTCCACACCACCGGGTGACCCTCACGTTTGACCGCGCGAACGAGAGGTGCGAGCCCGGCTTCGACCTTGTCGTCGCCAAAGCGGCTGATCAGCGTCATCCGCCCGGGTTCGCGGCCCGGGTTGAGCGTGTCGAGCAGGGAAAGCAGCGCGTCGGGCGACAGCGAGGGGCCGCACTTCATCCCGATGGGATTGTTGACCCCGCGCAGGTACTCGACATGCGCCGAGCCCTCGAAGCGGGTGCGATCACCGATCCACAGCATGTGCGCGCTGGTGTCGTACCACTGGCCCGTCAGCGAATCCTGCCGCGTCATCGCCTGCTCGTATTGCAGCAGCAGTGCTTCGTGGCTGGTGTAGAACTTGGTGCCCTGCAGCTGCGGCACGGTCGCCGGGTTGACGCCGCAAGCTTCCATGAAATCGAGGCTCTCACCGATCTTGTCGGCCATCTCGCTGAACTTGGCTGCCCACGGGCTCTTGCCGATGTGGTCAAGCGTCCACTGGTGGACCTGCCGCAAGTTGGCATAGCCGCCGGTTGAGAAGGCACGCAGCAGATTGAGCGTGGCGGCGGCCTGCGAATAGGCGCGCAGCATACGCTCCGGATCGGGGATGCGGCTTTCAGGCGTGAACTCGATGCCGTTGATGTTGTCGCCCAGATAGCTCGGCAGCTCGACATCGCCGATCTTCTCGACCGGCGAGGAGCGCGGCTTGGCGAACTGGCCGGCCATGCGGCCCACCTTCACCACCGGCTGCTTGCCGGCGAACGTCAGCACCACCGCCATCTGCAGGAGCACACGGAACGTGTCGCGGATGTTGTTCGGGTGGAATTCGGCAAAGCTTTCAGCGCAGTCCCCGCCCTGGAGCAGAAAACCCTTGCCGGCGGCCACTTCCGCAAGATCGGCCTTGAGCGCGCGCGCCTCACCGGCAAACACCAGCGGGGGAAACCGGGTCAGCGTTTCCTCGACCGCGGCGAGCTTCGCCGCATCGGGATAAGTGGGCAGGTGCCTGGCCTCTGCCGCGCGCCAGCTGTTCGCATTCCAGTTCGTTGCCACGATACTCGCTTTCCTCAGGAACGCGCGCGTTTAGCGGTACCGTGGCGGAAATGCAAAGGTTTGGCGGCGCCTCCCTACTTCTGATCCACCAGGCGGCGCTGGAAGTAGACCATCTCGAGCGCGATCGTCATCGCCGTGTCCTTGAGATTGGCCCCGGCACCGTGCCCGCCAGCGGTGCTTTCGTAGTAAAGGTAAGGCAGGCCGTATTCCTTCATCCGCGCGGCAAACTTGCGCGCCTGCACCGGGCCGACACGGTCATCCTTGGTCGTCGTCCAGATCAGCGTCTCGGGATATGGCGCGCCGCGCTTGAGGTTCGAGTAGGGCGAGGTCCTGAGCCAGAACGCCTTCTCGTCCGGGTTGGCCATGGTGCCATATTCGCCGACCCATGAGGCCCCGGCGGAAAGCCTTTCATAGCGCAGCATGTCGAGCAGCGGGATCTGGATGCTGACCGCGTGGAACAGGTCCGGCCGCTGGGTAAGCTCGACGCCCATCAGCAGCCCGCCGTTGGAGCCGCCATAGATGCCGAGCTTCTTCGGGCTGGTGAACTTGCGCGCCATGAGGTCTTCGGCGACGGCGGCGAAATCATCGTAGATCACCTGCCGCTTCGTCTTCAGTCCCGCCTCGTGCCACGCGGGGCCGAATTCTCCCCCGCCGCGGATATTGGCGATAACATAGGCGCCGCCGCGTTCGAGCCAGAGCTTGCCCGTGACGCCGCTGTAGTGGGGCGTATAGGACACCTGAAACCCGCCGTATGCCGTCATCAGCGTAGGCGTCGTGCCGTCCAGCGGCATGTCGGCGCGGTGGGTGATGAAGTAGGGGATCTTCGTCCCGTCCTTCGACGTCGCCTCGAACTGCTCGGTCACCAGCCCATCCGTGGCAAATCGCGCCGGGGTCTGCTTGATCTGGACCGCTGTGCCGCTCGCGGCATCGACCTTCCAGAGCGCCGTCGGCAGCAGGTAGCTCTGCACCGAGACATAGGCCGTGTTGGAGGTATGATCGCTGGAAACCAGGCTTACCGCCGCGTTGTCAGGCAAGGGCAGCACGCTCTGCGTCCATCCGCCTGCGCTGCGGGTGAAGCGCATCGCCCGCCCGCGCACGTTGTCATAGACCGCCGCCAGCACATGATCGCGCGTGACGGCAACCTCGTCGGCATCGACCGACTGGCGCGGGCCAGGCGCGAAAATCAGCTCCGGCGCGGCCTTGCCTGCGGGATCGACGGCGACCAGCGCGCCAGCGGGGATCGGCTGACCGCCCGCAGGCGCCCACTCCTCGTTGACCTGAAAGATCAGGCGGCCGTCGAGGAGGCCCTTGACCGTGCTCTTGCGCGGCACCGCGATGGATGTGATGCCCTGCGCCGTCACACGGACAAACTCCGCTTCGAAGAATGTGATGGCGCGCGTGATGACCACTTCGGCATGGCCCGCGCCATCGATCATCGTTTGCGGGATCACGAAGATATCATCCGGCTTGCCGCGATAGATTTCGGTGGCCGCGCCGAGCGGCGCACCGCGCTGCACGCGCTTGACCACGAAGGGATAGCCGCTCGCGGTCATCGTGCCCGCGCCCCAATCGCGCGCGGCGATCAGGCTGTCCGGGGTTTCCCAGGTGACCCACTGCTTCGATTTGGGCAGGACGAAGCCGCCCGGCACGAACGCGCGCGCGGCCAGATCGAACTCGCGCAAGGTATTGGCATCCTCACCGCCATCGGAAAGCGCGACGAGGCAGCGCTGCTCGGCCGTGGGTTCGCAGTTCGCGCCCGCCCAGACCCAGTTGGCCTTTTCCGCCGTGGACAGCGCATCGAGATCGAGCAGCGTCTGCCATGCGGGCTCCGCCTTCTCGTAGTCCGTCTGAGTGGTCGTCCGCCACAGGCCGTGGACATGCACCGCATCCTGCCAGACATTGGCAATCTGCCCGCCGATCAGCCGCGGCATCGCGATGCGGTCGGTCGCCTCGGCAATCTTGAGCGCATCGGCGTAGAAACCGGCATATTGCGGATCGGCCTTGAGCACCGCGAGCGAACGGGCGTTCTCCGCCTCGACCCAGGCCATCGCGCGGGGAGAATTGACGTCCTCGAGCCAGATGTAGGGATCGTGTTGTTCAGCCAAGGATTGCGCTGCCGCCGGATGCGAAGTGGCCGCAAGGGCCAGGGCCGCAAGAAAACCACGTCGGTGCATGAGGATACTCCCTGACAATCATGGCGGCCAACCTATCGGCGGCTCCCCTGCGGTCAAGGTAGCCTTCGGGCAAATCGCTCAGTCCCAGCGCTCCACATCCTCACCGGAAACGCCGGTCCAGGGATGGCGGCGCGTCTCGAACACCGAAAAGCGCGGCGGGGGAAAGGTCGGGTCGGCAAACGCGCCGACGGGCACCGCGATGAGATCGGGCATCGAGGCCGAGATGAAGGCCACGGTCGCCCCGCATGTCGGACAGAAGCGGAAGGTCGCGGGCTTGCCGCTTTCGCCCACGCGGACCCATTCATCGTAGGTACCAGTGAGCTCCACCTGTTCCATCGGCCAGCGCGCCTGCACCGCAAAGGCGCTGCCGCTGCGCTTCTGGCATTCGAGGCAGTGGCACACCGAGATGCGCACCGGATCGCCCCTGCAAGTCGCGGTCAGGGCGCCGCAGCGGCAGGCGGCGGTGCGCCGGGTCACTTGCCCGGCACGACCCTGAGCCGCCACGCCTTGCCCGGCACCAGATAGCGCCGCGCCAGCGCCTGGACGCGCTCGGGCGTGATTGCGCTGTAGTCGGACAGGATCGAACGGATCTGGGTGAACTTGTCCGGATCGAGCGCGCCGCCTTCAAGCTGGTACATGTAGAAGCCGTTGCCGGTGCTGGCGCGGGTGATGAGCTGCTTCATCGGCTCGGTCACGCGGGCAAGCTCGTCCGGCGTGGCGGGCGCGGCGGCAAGATCGGTGGCGATCTTGTCGGTGGCGGCAAAGAAGGCTGTCAGATCGCCCGGGCGCAGCTGGCTGGTTGCCGCGAGATAGCCGCCAGAGGGCAGATCGAGCGGCCAGCTCGACGAGACTTGCGGCGCATAGCTCGCGCCGATTTTCTCGCGCATGGCATCGAACAGGCGATTGTTGAACACCTGCGCGAGGAGTTCGAGCTGGCGCGATTCGTGAACGCCGGCAGCGCCGCCGCCCGTCGGCCAGGCGACCATCGCCGCTGCCGTGTTGGCATCGCCGTGGTGGCTCAGCGTCAGCGGATCGCCGACCGGTTCGGGCACCTTCGGCGCAAAACCGGTGCTCGGCAGCGGATCGCGCGCCGGCAGCGCGCCGAACGTGCGCTCGAGCGCGGCGACAGTTTCATCGCGGTTGAAATCACCGAAGATATCGACCTCGATCGGCCCCTGCTTCAGCAGCGCGGACCACACCCGGCGGAAGCCTTCGGGGCTGGCCTTGGCGATTTCCGCCGGATTGGGCACGGCATAGCGCGGGTCGCCATCCTTGAGCAGCCAGCCAATATCGCGCTGAAGCACCGAAGCGGCAGAAGCATTGGTCGATTCGTAGGCGAGCCGCGCTGCGGCCTGCGCGCGCACCACCGGATTGGCATCCCAGCGCGGCATCGCGAGCTTGGCGGCGAAAAGATAGAGCTGATCGGCAAGGTCTGCGGGCCGGGTATCTGCCGAGAACTTGAAGGTGGTATCGTCGATATCGAAATCGAGGCTGAGCTTGCGGCCTGTCGCCAGCCGGTCGAGCTCCTCGCGGCCGACATTGCTGAAGCCGCTGTCCATCAGGGCCGTCTCGCCGAGCGAGGCATAGACGGCATCCTTGGAATCGATCACGGAATAGCCGCCACCGAAATGGACGCGCACGATCACGCGGCCCGGCTCGGCTTCATTGGACCACAGCAGGGCCTTCACCCCGTTGGAAAGTTCGACCCGCTCGATACCAAGGAGGCCCGTGCCCTCCGAATTGGTGAGTTTGCCGGGCTGGCCGATCGCCGGCAGATCCTTGAAGCTCAAGGTGCTGGCGGCAAGGCGGCTGCCCGAAGAAGGCGCAACCGGCGCGAGCAGCGCGGTGCGCAGGTCCGCTTCGGTTCCGTCCGAAGCCTTGGGAGTGATCAGCACCGAACGCACGACCGTACCCTTGAACAGCGCCCGCGTGTGTTCGAGCACGGCGGCAGGCGTGAACAGCGGGATCGACGAACGGAAGATGCTGTAAACCGTATCGGGATTGGCCACCGTCTCGCGGATATCGACCGCGTCGGTGATATCGTCTGCCAGCTTGGAGCCGGCGAGCGTTTCCTGCGTTTCGACCGGCACCTTGAAGGCCACGTCGAACTCGGCCACCTCGCGGGCGATTTCCTCCTCGGTGGGCGGCGTGGCAAGCGCATCTGCGATCACCGCGCGGACATCTTTTGTCGCAGACTTCCAGTCATCGGTGAGCGGGGTCACCGTGACCAGAGTTGCATCAGCGGAACGGCTGATGCGCTGCTGTTCGACCGAGGCGGCAAGATAGCTGCCACCGGCGCGGGCGCGGCCTTCGAGGCGGCGATTGATGATGGCGATGCCAAGCCGGTCGATCATCAGGCCCTGATTGTAGATGATGGTATCGTGGACCTGATGCCACGGACGCAGCACCGCATAGTTGAACACGCGCGGGAGATCGGGTTCGACCATGACCTTGGCTTCACCCACCGGATTGGCGGGATCGCCGCCGACGGGCGGCTTGGGCGCACCGAAATCAGGCAGCGGCGGACGCTTGCCCCGCGGGAAGCTTGCGCCCTTCCAAGTGCCGAACCACAGCTTGATGCGCGCGATCAGCGCCTGCGGATCGGCATCGCCGGCCACCACGATCACCGCATTGTCGGGCCGGTACCAGGCATCGTGGAACGCCTTGACCTTGTCCGGGGTCGCCGCGTTCAGTGTCTCTTCGGTGCCGATGGGCGAACGCACGCCGAGCGGCTGTCCGCTGAAGAACACGGCGCGCGTGCCATCGAGAATGCGCGACTGCGGGCCGGAACGCTCGCGCATTTCGGCAAGCACGATCGGCACTTCGGTCTTCACGCCCACATCGGTGAAGATCGGCGCGGTGATCATGCCCGAAAGCAGGCGGAACGTCTCATCGAGCTTGGCGGGCGAGACATCGGGAATGTCGAGCTTGTAGACGGTCTGCGTCGGGCTCGTCTCGGCATTGGTGTCGCTGCCGAAGGTGGCCCCGAGGCGCTGCCACGCGGGGATCGCCTCACCCGCCTTGAGGTATTTCGAATCGCGGAACGTGAGGTGCTCGATCAGGTGCGCGTAGCCGCGCTGCGGATCGGTTTCGTAGAGCGACCCTGCATCGATCAGCATGCGCACCGATACCTGCCCCGGCGGCACGCCATTGTGGCGCACGGCATAGCGCAGGCCATTGGGCAGGACGCCGAAGATCCACGCCTTGTCCTGCGGCACATCGCTGCCGCGATAAAGCCACGGGCCGGGGCCGGTCGTTGTCTTGGGCGCGGACGCGCGGACGGCAGGAGCCTTTGCCAGCGCTGGCGCGGAGACACCGAGCAGACCGACAAGAACGGCAGGAATGACTGGAGCGAGAGCGCGGGGCGTACGCAGAGCGAAACGGGACAGAAAAGCCATGCCCGCTGTATAGGGCGGCAAGAAATGAAGGACCAGTGAATTGCTCCCTCACCCCTTGCCGTCTGACAATCAATTCTTCGGTTTGTCCGCAGCCTGCGCGGGCGCATCCGCGCCCGGCTGCGGCGCCGCCTGCTTTTGCACTTCGGCGCGCATGGCTGCGATTTCCGCTTCGGTCTTGAAATCGACCAGTTCGACCTGGAACACGAGATCGGCATTGGCCGGGATCGGGCCGGTGGCCTTGTCGCCATAGCCAAGCGCCGCCGGGATGCAGAAGCGCCAGATGCTGCCCTTGCTCATCAGCTGCAGGCCTTCCGAAAAGCCCTTGATCACGCCGCCGGCCGGGAAAGCCTGCGAGGGGTTCTGATCGAAAACCGCGCCGTCGGCAGCGAGATAGCCGATGTAGTTGACGAGCACGTAGTCGGCCGCACCCGGCTTGGCACCGGCGGCATCCTTGAGCACGCGGGTGCCAAGTCCCGAGGCAGTCCTGGCGCTGCACACGCGCTGCGCGGCGGGAACCACCGGATTGAGCGGCACGGGCAGAATCTTGGCCGAAGGTGCAGGCGCGGCAGCGGCCTTGATGGGCTTGGCGGCCTGGGCCAGCACCGGCATGGCCGCGCCAAGCGCGAGCGACGCCGCGAGGGAGAGGGACAGGGCGATTCGGCAAAGGCCGTTGTGCGTGGTGTTCATGCGCGGCCCCATAAACGAGCCTTGTTGCAGCCGCCAGCGCAGAACCGCCCCCGCATCTCCAGCGCTACGCATTTGCCACTAGTCTGCGCGAAGTGCTTCGCGAGCAGGGCATGCTACAACCTCGGCCATGGCAATCAGTGGCGACTATCCTTCACCGGTCACGGTCAATGGCTTCGTCTGCCGCAATTGCAGCGATGTCGACCGGGCCAAGCGCAATATCGATCCAGCTGATCCCGCAGCCGGGCCATTTGGCGTCAACGGTAGCCACAAGCCGGGCAAGGCGAACAAGCCGGCCAACCACTTCTCCGCCGACGCACGCGATGCCGAAAAGCTCCAGGCGCTCTACCGCGAGCGGCGCGCGGCTCCGGTTTCGCCCATTGCAGCAGCCTATGGCGGCGGCGCGCTTTCGCCGGGAGGTACGCTGGTCTCGCGCAGCGCCTGATAAAGCGCAGGAAACATTGGCCGGTTGATCACATTGGGGCCTTGACCCCTCGCCTTAGCGGCCTACATGCTTGGGCATGTTCATTGAAACCGAAACCACCCCGAACCCCGCCACGCTCAAGTTCCTGCCGGGCGAAATTGTCATGGCCTCGGGTACGCGCGAGTTCACTTCGCCCGAAGCTGCAGCGGCATCCCCGCTGGCCGAGGCACTGTTCGCGCTGGGCGACGTCACGGGCGTGCTTTACGGCCGCGATTTCATCGCGGTAACGGTCGCGCCGGGCTCCGAATGGGCACCGCTCAAGCCGCAGGTGCTGGCCCTGCTGCTCGATCATTTCGTGGCGCAGGCCCCGCTGTTTACCTCAACCGCTGCGGATTTTGCAGTGCCCGGCGAGGCGGATGACGATACCGACTATGGTGACGATCCGGCCGACGTGGAGATCGTCGAGCAGATCAAGGATCTCATCGAAACCCGCGTGCGCCCTGCCGTGGCGAACGATGGCGGCGACATCATCTACCGCGGTTTCCGCGAAGGCGTGGTCTACCTCAAGATGCAGGGCGCCTGCTCGGGCTGCCCTTCCTCGACCGCCACGCTCAAGCACGGCATTGAATCGCTGCTCAAGCACTACGTGCCCGAAGTCAGCGAAGTTCGCGCTGCCTGATCCAATACTGCCAAGGTTCTACCCGATGTCCAAACCACTCGACGACGCCGCGCTTGATCAGGTGTTCCGCACCGCCCGCACCTACAACGGCTATCTCGACAAGCCGGTGAGTGAGGCGCAGCTCCACGCGATCTGGGATCTGATGAAGATGGGGCCGACTTCGGCCAACCAGATGCCCGCGCGGCTGGTCTGGTGCGTCAGCGAAGAAGCCAAGGAACAGCTGGCTGCCTGCGCCGGTGGCACCAATCCCGACAAGATCCGCAAGGCACCGGTCAGCGTGATCATCGGCATGGATATCGATTTTCATGAACAGCTCCCGTGGCTGTTCCCCCACGCCGATGCAAAGAGCTGGTTCGCGGGCAACGAGGCGGCGCGCGAGGTTTCGGCCATGCGCAATTCCTCGCTGCAGGGCGCCTACTTCATCATCGCCGCGCGCATGGTCGGGCTCGATACCGGGCCGATGTCGGGCTTCAGCAATGCCGCAGTCGACGAGGCGTTCTTCGCGGGCACGCGCGTGCGGTCGAACTTCATCTCGACCTTGGGCTACGGCGATCCGGCGACAACCTTCACGCGCAGCCCCCGGCCCGATTTTGCTACGTTCAACACGCTGGCCTGAGGCACGAAGCCCTTGCGCAGGCTGGTGATCGACAGCGCGACCGAAGCCTGTTCGGTAGCCCTGTTTGATGGTGGAAGCATGATCACCGGCACCCACGCTATGCTGGGGCGCGGCCATGCCGAACAGCTCGTGCCGATGATTGCCGCGCTGCCAGGCAAGGGGCGCGCCGATGCCATTGCCGTGAACGCCGGGCCCGGCAGCTTCACCGGCATCCGTGTCGGCCTTGCCGCCGCCCGCGCGCTGGCGCTTGCATGGCAGGTGCCGATCGAGGGCTATGCGTCCCTCGCCCTCGTCGCCGCCATGGCCCGCGCCGCCCATCCCGGGCAAGCGATCGACGTGGTGATGAACGGCGGGCACGGCGAGTGGTTCTTCCAGCCCTTCGCACTCGACGGCGCCCCCCTTGCCGAGCCTGCATCGCTGTTGCCTCAGGCCACAGTGGAACGCTCGCGGGGTCGGATCGTGGCGGGAAGCCAGGCCGAAGCGCTTGCCACGCGGCGGAGTGACGCGCCCGAAGCCATCCCCCTCTGGCCCGACGCGCGCGCCTTCACGCTACTCGAACGTGATGCCCTGCGCCCCGATCCGGCACCTCGCTATGGCCGCGCACCCGATGCGCGGCTCCCCGCGGCGTGACTTCCGGCGGCGGCCTGAGGGCGGCATGGCCGTGAGTTTCAGTCCGCCCGAGCGCGGTGACGACATCGACCGGATCATGGACGTCATGGCCGGGGCCTTCGCTCCGGATTATGGCGAGGCGTGGAACCGGCGGCAGGTCTCGGATTCGCTGCTGCTCGGCGGAACGGGTTACTGCCTGATCGGTGCCGAAGGTTCACTTGATCCGGCGCCGGAAGAGACCGTGGCGGGATTTGCCCTGACCCGCTCGATCTATGACGAGCAGGAACTACTGCTCTTCGCAGTACTGCCCCGGTACCGCGGCAAGGGACTGGGCGGAGCACTGCTGACTGAAGTGATCGCGCGTGCAAGGAACCAGGGCATCCACCGCCTGTTTCTCGAGATGCGCCGAAACAATCCAGCCGGTAAGTTATACACAGGGTTTGGATTCCGGACGATCGGCGTAAGACCCGGATACTATCAGTTGGCGGACGGGACGCGTCTTGATGCACTCAGTCAGGAACTCCATCTTACGGACAATTAAGCAGAATTACGGTTGTTTTCTGTCACACGTTGAAAATTGGGCAGAAAACCCCATCTGAAACCGGAATGGTTGTATCCTCGATGCACAAGCGTATATGCGATGTGGTCTACTCATGATCACAATGAGCCTTGACTAGGCAAAAAAGAAGATAACGACGGCAGAAGGTACGGGTACAATGAGTGAAATCGATAACGATATGCGGGAAACGTTGATCACGTTGACGTCGGACATCGTCGCCGCGCACGTGAGCAACAACAGCGTTGCAGTGAATGACCTGCCGGTGCTGATCGGCAACGTCTACACCGCCCTCGCTGGTCTCAATCCCGCGCAACCGGCAGCAGAACCGGCCCCTGAACCGGCAGTTTCGATCCGCGCTTCGGTCAAGAACGATCACATTGTCTGCCTTGAAGACGGCAAGAAGCTCAAGATGCTGAAGCGCCACCTGATGACGCGCTACAACATGACCCCGGAACAGTATCGCACTCGCTGGAATCTGCCGGCCGACTATCCGATGGTCGCCCCGGCTTATGCCGAAAAGCGCCGCGAACTGGCCAAGAAGATCGGCCTTGGGCGCAAGCCTGCGCCCAAGCGCGGCCGCGGCGCTAAGGCGGTGGCCTAACCGCTCACGACCGGCGAGGCCCTCAGGTTTTTGCGCGGGGCCTCGCCGCGTCCACTTTTCCCCGACCCGGGGTCGTCAACGCCCGTAAATCGACAGCGCGCCGGTTGAAGAATTGGCGCAGCAAACTATGCTGCACACAATCTAACCGGATGGGCCGCAAGCTTGCACCAGGCAATCGACATCGAAGCGCTTTGCGCGGAACGGGGTCTCAGGATCACCGAACAACGCCGCGTGATCGCGCAGGTGTTGTCGGAGAGCGACGACCATCCGGACGTCGAGAAGCTGCACGAGCGCGCTTCCGCGCGCGATCCGCGCATATCCATCGCAACGGTCTACCGCACCGTCCGCCTCTTCGAAGAAGCTGGCATTCTTGATCGCCATGATTTCGGCGATGGCCGCGCCCGCTATGAGGCAACGCCCGAGGCGCACCACGACCATCTGATCGATGTCGAGACCGGCAAGGTCATCGAATTCGTCGACCCCGAGCTTGAGGCGCTGCAGCGCCAGATCGCCGAACGGCTGGGCTATCGCCTCGTCGACCACCGCATGGAGCTCTATGGTGTCAAGTCTGATCGCGAGGCGTAAGGCCCTCCGCAAGGTAGGGCCGGAGCGCGGCGCTCCCATCACCGGGATGGGCTGGATGCGGATTTGCCTGCGTGGGGTGGCGCTCGTACTGCTCATGCTGATCTGCGTGCCGCTGCACTATCTCTACCGCATCGTGCATTATGGCTCGCCGTTTCCAAAGCTGTTCCTGTTCGGTGCCGCACGGATCATCGGCGCCCGCGTGCGGATCCATGGCGTGCCATTGAAGCGCGACGTGTTCTATATTTCCAACCACCTTTCCTGGGTCGATATCCTTGCGCTCGGCGGAGCCAGCGGCACGGCCTTCGTCGCCAAGGCGGAACTGTCGCAAGCGCCGATCGTCGGCTGGCTGGCGCGGATCAACCGCACCGTGTTCGTCAGCCGCGAAGACCGCATGGGCGTGGCCGACCAGATCAACCGCCTCAAGGAAGCGCTGGCCGACAACTGGTCGATTACGGTGTTCCCCGAAGGCACCTGCACCGATGGCAAATCGCTGCTCCCGTTCAAGACCTCAATGCTGCGTGTGCTGGAACCGCCGCCACCAGGCGTGATGGTGCAGCCGGTGGTGCTGGATTATGGCCGCGTCGCCGAATGGATCGGCTGGATCGGCACCGAGGACGGCGTCTCCAACGGCAAGCGCATCCTCTCGCGCCGCGGGTCGTTCCGGCTTGAAGTCCACTTCCTCGAACCGTTCGATCCGCAGGGTCTTGCCGGGCGCAAGGCCATCGCGGCCGAAGCGCGCCGCCGGATCGAACCGGCGCTCGAAGCTGCGCTGGGCCAGCCATTGCGGCCCTTCGCTTTCGATGTGGCGCCGGTGCGCTACGAAGCGGCGAAGAACGCTGCATGAAGCTGAAGCTCAAACCTGAAATCACGCGGTATCCGCGCGCGATGATGGGCAAGCTCGCCAGCGCGATGCGCCGCAAGATCGCAATGGAAAAGATCCGCCGCCGAGGCGCGCCCGCGCGGGTCAAGAAGGGGCCGCCCGAAGCACTGCTGGGCCTGCGCCGGTTCGTCGCCAATCCGCGCCGTTTCGGAGGCTTTGTCAGCGGCCCCGCGCTGGCCGCCGCTATCACCCGCGAAATCAACTCCGCCGCAGGCCCTGTGCTCGAGCTTGGCCCCGGCACCGGCGTCTTCACCCGCGCCTTGCTCGCACGCGGAGTGCCGGAACGCGATCTTGTCCTCGTCGAGGCTGACCCGATGCTCGCCGCACGGCTGCGGCTTGCCTTTCCGCAGGCGCTGGTGCTGGCCTGCAAGGCCGGCAGCGTCACGCAGGACATGCTGGGCGGCCTTCGCCCCGCGGCGGTGGTGAGCGGGCTGCCGCTGCTCAATTTCCCCGCGCGCGAAGTGGAGCGCATCCTCGCCGCCGCGTTCAGCTTCTGCACCGCCGATGCTGCGATCTACCAGTTCACCTACGGCCCGAAGTGCCCGGTGCGCGAGGAAATCATGGCGCGCATGGCGCTTTCGGCGCAGCGCACTGCCCGCGTCTGGCGCAACGTGCCGCCGGCTTCGGTCTACCGGATCACGCGGGACTGATTCCTATTGCCCCGCCGGCGCGGTGCCATCGGCGGGAAAGCGGAACAAGTAGTAGGGCGCCTTGGCCTGCATGTGCGCCTTCGATTGCATCATCACGTCGGGGATGTCGCCGTCCGCCACCCGCACGAGCATCTTGCCCGACATCGGCCTGATGTAGAGCCAGGTTCTCTACCGATCGAGCGCGATCGGATCGAAGGCAAGGTGGGACCAGAACAGGCTGTTGCCGAGCAGCTGCATCAACCGCCCCTGCGCCCGCAGGGCAAAAGGCCAGCGCATGATCGCGAGGTGCCCCTCGGCCTGAAAGGTGAAGAACACGCGGCCCGAGGCGAGGACGGCAAGATTCCCCGGTGGTTCGGGCAAAGTGGCGATCAGCTCGGCTTGCAGGCGCGGTTTGGGTTCTCCGATGCGCGGGAAGGTCTGCCCGGTCCGCGCGGCGCGGCGGGAGCGCCTGCTGGATGCTGCCGAGGCGCCGTTCGTGGCGCAGGGCTTCCGCGCCACGTCAATTGAGGCCATTGCCGGAGCAGCGGGCATTTCGAAGGTCACGCTCTATGGCTACTTCCGTGACAAAGAGGCGGTCTTTGCCGCCGTGGCCGAAAGGCTGGCCGATACGATGGAACAAGCTGTCCAGACCGCGCTGGCGGCGGATGCTCCCTTCCCCGCCCCGCTTGCCGCTGCCCTCATCGCCAAGCACCGGATCGTGCAGGCGCGCGTGCAGCGCTCGGCGTTTGCCAGCGACACCCATGTCACCCGCCGGTTTGCCGCACTCGACAATGCGATCCTGAGCGAGCTGACCGGGGCCATGGTGCGCGCGGGGCGGCTCCCGGCGGAAGCCGAAGAGACTGCCCAGCTGCTGTTCAGCGCGGCAAACGGCATCGCCTATTGCGCGGGCACGCCCGAATTGCTCGGGACCCGGATCGAGCGGCTGGTGCGCGCCTTGCTGGCAGACCTCTAGCCCACCGGGCCGTTTTCGCGTAACGGCGCGCGAATGTCCGCCAGCGCCCCTCCCCGCACCTTTCACGTCAAGAGCTTCGGCTGTCAGATGAACGTCTATGACGGCGAGCGCATGGCCGAACTGCTCACCGCCGAGGGCATGCGCGCGGCGGATGAACGCGAGGCGGCGGATCTCGTCGTGCTCAACACCTGCCATATCCGCGAGAAGGCGACCGAGAAGGTCTATTCCGATATCGGCCGCATCGTGAAGGACGGCCGCGCGCAGGGCACGGTGCCGCTGATCGCCGTCGCCGGTTGCGTGGCGCAGGCGGAGGGCGAGGAAATCATGGCGCGGGCGCCTGCGGTGCGCGTCGTCGTCGGTCCGCAGGCCTATCACCGTTTGCCCGCCATGGTGGAGCAGGCCGCAGCCGGTGGCCGCGCGACCGAGACCGACATGCCCGCCGAGGCCAAGTTCGCCGCGCTCCCCACGCGCCGCAAGGTGGGCGCGAGCGCTTTCCTTACCGTGCAGGAAGGCTGCGACAAGTTCTGCACCTACTGCGTGGTGCCCTATACGCGCGGCGCCGAGCTTTCGCGCCCCTACGCCGATCTCGTCAGCGAAGCGCGCGCGCTGGTTGAGGGCGGCGCGCGCGAGATCACGCTGCTGGGCCAGAACGTGAATGCCTGGGCGGGCGAGGATGACAAGGGCCGCCGCGTCGGCCTTGCAGGCCTTGCCGAAGCGCTCGGGCGGATCGAGGAACTTGCCCGCATCCGCTACACCACCAGCCATCCGGCCGACATGGACGATGCGCTGATCGAGGCGCACGGTAGCAATCTCAAGCTGATGCCGTTCCTCCACCTGCCGGTACAATCGGGCAGCGACCGCGTGCTCAAGGCGATGAACCGCAGCCACACTGCGGAAAGCTACTTGCGCATTCTGGAACGGGTCCGCGCTGCACGGCCTGATATCGCTCTATCAGGCGATTTCATCGTCGGTTTCCCTGGCGAAACCGAGGCAGAGTTCGAGGAAACGCTGCAGATCATCGCCGAGGCGCGCTATGCGCAAGCGTTCAGCTTCAAGTTTTCCGCCCGTCCCGGCACGCCCGCCGCAACGATGGACAGCCAGATCGCGGCGCAAGTGATGGACGAGCGCTTGCAGCGCCTGCAAGCTGCGCTCCAGCGCGATAGCCTCGCCTTCAACAAGGCGAGCGTGGGCAAGCGCTGCACCGTGCTGGTCGAGCGCAAGGGCCGCCATGCCGGGCAATGGCTCGGCAAGTCACCCTGGCTGCAATCGGTCTACTTCACCGGAGATGCAGCGCTCGGCGATCTGGTCGAGGTCGATCTGGTCGAGGCCGGGCCGAACTCGCTCGGCGGCCGGCTGGTGGCGCGCGCCGCAGCCTGAGCTGCGGCGCGGCTTCATGCTTCAGCGGTAGTTGTGGTGGCGGTGCCAGGCGCGCGCGCGATGGAGCTCGCGGCGATCATGGCGAAGTTCATGGCGGTCGCGGCGCAGTTCGCGGCGTTCTTCCCGCACTTCATGGCGATCGCGGACCACTTCGCGGTGGATGGCATGGGGCCCGCCATGTCCTTCGGCGGGGTAGCCGTGGGCCTGGGCGAGAGCCGGGGTCAGCGCGAGGAACGCGGCGGCGAGCAGAAACTTGCGCATGGGATTCTCCTTCAAACGGGATCGCTTGCCTGCGACCACTCCTGCACAATGCCCCCTCCAGCCTGAACCGGCAGGGAACGGCACTGTAAGCTGGAGGTTATCTTGGTCGCGGTTTGTCGCAAGATGGGCCTCGCTTGCTACAAGGCAGTGCAAATGATGCGATTTCCGCCCCGCCTGTCTTGCGCCTGTCGCATCGGTGCCTAAGCTGGGACCATCTACCGTGAAAGGAGCGCATGGCCCGCAAGTTCTCCCGTTCGCATGAAGAGGCTGCCCGCAGCGATTGGCCGGGTGCCTTCCGCAACGATCCGCATCGCGGTGAAGCATCCCGAAATGACAATCCGCGACGCGCCAGAATCGAGATCGCCTTCGAGGAGCAGACTGTGCTCGGCGCGCTCTTCGGGCAGTTCGACCAGAATCTGGTGCAGATCGAGAACCGGATGGGCGTCTATATCTCGGCGCGCGGCAACAAGGCGGTGATCGAAGGGCCGGACGATGCCGTCGCCCGCGCGCGCGATGTGCTCAAGGGGATGCACCAGCGCTTGCTGGCGGGCCACGAAGTCGATGCTGGCGCAGTCGAGTCGCTGATCATGATGTCGAACGAGCCAACGCTGGAGGGCATCATCACCGGCGCCCCGGATGGCGCGGCGCCGATCATGATCCGCACGCGCAAGAAGACCATCGTCCCGCGTTCGGCTACCCAGATCGAATATATGCGCGCGCTGGTCCGCGATGACGTGATCTTCGCACTGGGCCCGGCGGGCACCGGCAAGACCTACCTCGCCGTGGCGCAAGCCGTCGCGCAGCTCATCAGCGGCAGCGTCCAGCGCCTGATTCTCTCGCGCCCGGCTGTCGAGGCGGGCGAGCGGCTCGGTTTCCTTCCCGGCGACATGAAGGAGAAGGTCGATCCCTATCTGCGCCCGCTTTACGATGCCCTTTACGATTGCATGCCACCCGAACAGGTCGAACGCCGCCTCGCCTCGGGCGAGATCGAGATCGCGCCGATTGCCTTCATGCGCGGGCGCACGCTGGCGGATGCCTTCGTGATCCTCGACGAAGCGCAGAACACCACGCCGATGCAGATGAAGATGTTTCTCACCCGCTTCGGCCAGAACAGCCGCATGGTAATCTGCGGCGATCCCAAGCAGACCGACCTGCCCGGCGGCAGCGCCGCGAGCGGGCTGAACGATGCAGTCAACCGGCTCGATGGCGTGGACGGCATCGGCATGATCCGCTTCAACGTGGCAGACGTCGTGCGCCATCCGATCGTCGGGCGGATCGTCGAGGCCTATGAGGGCAAGGACGGGTGACCGCCCCCACGCTCGAACTCGATATCGATCCCGTCTGGCCTTCCTCGACTGACTGGGAAGCCCTTGCCGCACGGGCAGCCGGAGCGGCGGGATCGGTAGCCCCCGAACTCTCGCACGAACACTTGCTCGTCAGCCTCGTCATGGCCGATGATGAGGAAGTCCACGCGCTCAATAGGCAGTGGCGCGCGAAGGACAAGCCGACCAACGTGCTGTCCTTCCCGATGCTCGCGCGCGAGGAAGTGCTCGCTGCTGCCGCTGCACCGGACGCGCCGGGTATGCTCGGCGATCTTATCCTGGCCCGCGGTGTCTGCGAGCGCGAGGCGGCGGACAAGGGTATCGCGGTGGAAGCGCATGCCGCGCACCTCATCGTTCACGGACTGCTTCATCTGGCTGGGTACGATCACGAGACCAGCGAGGAAGACGCGGCGGAAATGGAGGCCCTGGAGACAAAGGCGCTTGCGCTGATGGGCCTCGCCGACCCATATGCAACGCTTTAGCAGCACAGGAGTTTGGCGCAGTGCCTGAAGTGGGCGGGCCTGCCGGCGAAAGCCGGTCGGGCGAAGGAGACAGTTGCGGCGCGTTGTGGCGCGCGCTCAGGTCATTCTTCCGGGGGCCGGATCAGGATCAATCACTGCGTGCGCAGATCGAGGAAGCAATCGAGGAGCACGAAGGCGAAGCTGGCGGCGCAAGCAGTGTCAATGGTGACCTCCTCCCGCTTGAGCGCCAGATGCTCAAGAACCTGCTTCATTTCAGCGAGAACGATGCCGACGACGTCGCCATTCCGCGCGGCGAGATCGTGGCGATCCCGGCCGCTGCAACGTTCGAGGACGTGATCGCCGCGTTCGCCGAGCATGGCCACAGCCGCCTGCCGGTCTATGGCGATTCGCTTGATGAAGTGGTCGGCATGCTCCACGTGAAGGACTTGTTCCCGATCGTTGCGGGCATGGCGCTCTCAGGCAAGGCTGCCCCGAAGGACTGGACCGGGCTGATGCGTCAGCCACTGTTCGTGCCGCAGGCACGCGGCGCGCTCGATGTACTGGCCGACATGCGCTCCAGCCGCACGCACCTTGCCATCGTGATAGACGAGTATTCCGGCACCGACGGGATCATCACCATCGAGGATCTCGTCGAGGAAATCGTTGGCGAGATCGAGGACGAGCACGACGATGCCCCGCAGGAGCTGCTGCGCCCCATCGACGAACTCACCTGGGATGCCGATGCCCGTGCCGAACTTGATGACGTGGGCGAACGCATCGATCCGCGGCTTGCGCTCGTAGACGAGGATGTGGATACTCTTGGCGGCCTCGCGGTCGTGCTGGCAGGTGAAGTTCCTCCGGTCGGCCGCGTGCTGGAACATGACAGTGGGTGGCGGATCGAGGTGACGGCAGGGGACGAGCGCAGGCTCACTCGGCTGCGGCTCCATGCACCCATGCCCAAGAAGCCCGAAGAAGACTGAGTTCAAAGCCTGATATGATTCGCCGCCTGCCCCCACTGCGCTCACTCGAAGCGTTTATCCGCGTCGTGCGCACTGGCTCGGCCAAGACGGCGGCGGCAGAGCTTGCGCTCAGTCCCTCGGCGCTTTCCCGCCGGCTTGGCGCGCTGGAAGAGTTCATTGGCAAGCCGGTATTCGAGCGCAAGCACCAGTTGCTCAAGCTGACCGAAGAAGGCCAGCAGCTCTATGACGCCGTCGCGCCGCTGATCGACGAAATGGCGGACCGGATCGACCGGCTGATCGATACCGGACAAGTGCTGCGCCTGCGCCTTGGCGTGCTGCCGCTGTTCGGCAGCCAACGCCTGTTCCCGCGCCTTGGCGAGCTCAGGAAACTGCACCCGCAGCTGCACATCGATATCGATAGCTCGGCCGCTGCGGAAACCAAGCTGGGCGATACGATCGACGCCGCGATCATTCTCTCCGAAGGGCCGGATGGTTCGCTCCATTCGGTCCGGCTCGATCACAACCGCGTCTATGCCATCGCCACGCCCGAACTGGCGGCGGAACTGGGCCCGCGCCCCGATCTTGCCAAGCTCAACAAGCAGACGTTCCTCGTCCACAACGATCTGCCGATGAGCTTCGAGGCATGGAAACGCACGCTGCACCTGGAAGCACTGCAGCCCGCCGCGATCGACCATTTCGATTCCGGCCAGCTGATCCTGGAAGCGGCGGCGCAGGGCCTCGGCATCGCGATCATGCACGATGACCATTACAAGCGCGGCCACGATCCACGGGTGGCGCGGCTCTATGATATCGAGGTCGACAGCCCCTATTCCTACTGGTTCGTCTGCCGTCCCCGCGCCCTGCAATCGCGGCCGGTTCGGCTATTCCACGACTGGATGATCAAGGCGGGGCTTTAGTTTCTCGCTACAGCACCACCCGGTACTGCACGAAGCCCGAGCGCTCCGCGACCTTGTCGTAGAGCGCCATCGCATCGGCGTTGGTCTCGTGCGTCAGCCAGTAGAGCCGCGAGGCTTCTGCCGCTTCCGCTGCGGCGCGGACATGGGCAATGAGCGCGCGGCCAGCGCCGCTGCCGCGCACGTCTTCGTCGACATAGAGGTCCTGCAGGTAGCAATAGGGGCCCACCGTCCAGGTCGAACGGTGGAAAATCCAGTGGACCATGCCGACTGCCCGCGCGCCTTGCCAGGCCAGCGCAGCGTGCATTGGCTCGGCAGACCCGAGCAGGCGCTCCCACGTCAGGTCGCTGACCGCATCGGCGATCTCGACCTTGTAGAAGCGCTGGTAGCCCTGCCACAGGCGGTCCCACGCGGCGCGGTCGGCGCCGGTGGGAGGCCTGAGATCAAGGTTCATCGCGTGCCCTCAGGCCGCGACGATGGCCGCCTTCTGGATCACGCCGGGCTTTGCCGGCGGCTCGCCCTTGGGCAGCGCGTCGACATGTTCCATGCCGCTCTCGACTTCGCCCCACACGGTGTACTGCTTGTCGAGGAAGCGGGCATCATCGAAGCAGATGAAGAACTGGCTGTTGGCCGAATGCGGATAGCTGGTGCGCGCCATCGAGCAGACGCCGCGCACATGGGGCGCATCGCTGAATTCGGCCTTGAGATCGGGCTTGGATGAACCGCCCATGCCGGTGCCCTGCGGGCAGCCGCCCTGCGCCATGAATCCGGGGATCACGCGGTGGAACTTCACGCCATCGTAGAAGCCTTCGCCCACCAGTTCCTTGATGCGTTCGATATGGCCGGGCGCCAGATCGGGCCGCAGCTTGATCACAACATCACCGCCATCAAGCGTAAGAACCAGTTTTTCGTCTGCCATGGTCACCTAATCCCTTCTGTCTTGCCTCGGCATATAATCCCTTGCCCGCCAAAGTATACCTCTAGAGGTTGCTTTTGCCTGCCCCATGCGTATCGCCTGCCAGCATGGCGACTGGCGAAGACCTGCACGACTCCGCTCAGATGGATGGCGGCTCCGTGATAACGGAGACGACGGTGATCGCCGAGCCTGCGCGCAATTCGGAAAGCCTGGACGACGCGGACAACACGCTCCGCCCCTCGTTTATCCGCCGCGTTACCGAAGCGCTCGATGCGGACGATCAGGAGACCGTCTACAACCTCGTCGAGCCGCTCCACCCGGCCGACGTGGCCGACTTGTTCGAGCTGATCGGGCCGGACTACCGCGTCGATCTTGCCCGCGCGATCAACGACCTGCTCGGCAGCGAAGTGATCGCCGAGCTCAACGATTACGTCCGCGATGATCTCGTCGAGGATCTCGATCCCGATGAAGTCGCCGAGCTTGCCGGCGACATGGAAACCGACGACGCGGTCGCGCTGATCCAGGATCTCGACGAGGAGGACCAGCAGGCCGTCCTCGCCGAGATGGAGCCGGAAGACCGCGCCGCGATCGAAAGTGCGCTGGCCTATCCGGAAGATTCCGCCGGCCGCATGATGAGCCGCGACGTGATCGCGGTGCCCGAGCATCTCACCGTCGGCGATCTGATCGACTTCCTGCGCGAAGACCAGGACCTCGCGACCGAGTTCTGGGAAGTGTTCATCGTCGATCACAAGCACCACCCGGTCGGCACCTGCGCGCTTTCGTGGATCCTGCGCACCCCGCGCTCGATTGCGCTCTCCGATGTGATGAAGCGCGACCAGACACTGATCCCGGTAACGATGGACCAGGAAGAAGTCGCGCTGCGCTTCCAGAAATACGCGCTGATTTCCGCCGCCGTGGTCGACGAAAGCGGTCGGCTGGTCGGCCAGATCACCGTCGACGACGTGGTCCACATCATCCAGGAAGAAGCGAGCGAGGATATCCTGCGCCTCTCCGGTGCGGGCGACGGCGACATCAACGAGCCGATCCACCTCACCGTGCGCACGCGGCTTTCGTGGCTGGTGGTCAATCTCGGCACCGCGATCATCGCGTCCTCGGTCGTCGGCATGTTCCAGGGCGCGATTGCCAGACTGGCGCTGCTCGCGGTGCTGATGCCGATCGTTTCGGGCATGGGCGGCAATGCGGGGACACAGACGCTGGCGGTGGTGGTGCGCGCGATTGCGACCAACCAGCTGACGAGTTCCAACACTGTGCGCATGATCCTGCGCGAGCTGCGCATCGCGCTGGCCAACGGGCTTTCGCTCGGCGTGCTGATCGGCAGCGGCACCGCGCTGCTGTTCCAGAACCCGCTGCTCGGCGGCGTGATCGGCGCGGCGATGGTGATCAACAACCTCGTGGCAGGCCTTGCCGGCATCATGGTCCCCGTCACGCTCGACCGGCTGAAAGTGGACCCCGCGGTCTCCTCCGCCGTGTTCGTGACAATGGCAACCGACGTGATGGGTTTCTTCTCGTTCCTCGGCCTTGCCGTGCTGAGCGGGCTGGCCTGACGCGCATGCCACTCCACATGACCAAGGTCGCCTACGGCGCGACATCGTTCGAAGACCTCCACAGCTGGTTCAAGACGCGCAGCGATACCGCCCGGCTCACCACGCGCTACTTGCCCAAGCGCCACGAAGAGATGATCGGCGGCTCGCTCTACTGGATCTTCAAGCACCAGCTTGTGGCGCGCAGCGAAATCCTCGCCTTCGAGGAAGCCGAAGGCGGGCGGACGCATATCGTGATCTGCACGAAGCTGATCGACGTCCACCCCAAGCCCAAGCGCGCGCACCAGGGCTGGCGCTATCTGGAAGCGGCCGATGCCCCCGCCGATCTGGCCGACGGCGAAAGCGCGGAGATGCTGCCGCCGAGCCTGGCAGGTGAACTGGCGAAGCTGGGGCTGGCCTGACGACCGGACGGCGCGGGGCTGAAGTGGCCGCAAGTTGACACGGTTGACACAGTCCTGAGCGAAAACTCCGAGGCCCCGATTGCCCCCTTTCGAGACACCCGGCGCGGGCCGGAAGTGGCGGATTTGTAGGGATCCCAAGACCATTCCCAGCTTATGCCGAAAGGTGGCGGCTGTAGGACAGCGATTTATAAATAACAGACGCGTCTGTTATTTATTTGGGGGTTGGTGCGGGGATGGGGATCACCCGGAGTGTCTCTGGAGCGCATGCCCTGTATTGCCTAGTCGCCCCGTGCTTGACACGGGGTTCGGCTCGCCTTTGCTGACAAGAAAAGCCAAGGCCCGTGTCAAGCACGGGCCGACGGGGGCGGTGGAGTTGTAACGGTTAGCCCGCCGCCATGGCCGCTTCCTTCGCCACGACCCGCCGCAGCATATTCGCATAGGTCGCCGGGTCCTGCGCGCCGGGCACCATGTACTTGCCGTTGATCACCATCGCGGGGACGCCGCTGATGTTCCAGTCCCAGGCTTGTTGTTCGCCGGCCTCGACGATGGCGTCGATCTCGGGATCGTTGAGCGCGGCGGCGGCTTCGGCGCGGTCTATGCCTACGGAGGCGGCCACTTCGGTGAGGACGGCGGGGTCGTTCATGCGGCGGCGCTGCTGGAAGTGGGCGTCGAACAGGGCGCGCTTGAGTTTGACCTGCAGTTCGGGGCCGTGTTCGCGCAGGGTGTGGACGAGGAGGCGGTGCGCGAGGCGCGTGTTCCACATCATCGCGGGGGGCGGATCGCCCCCCTCGTCTTTGGCACCGGTGTAGGCGAACGAATAGCCGGCGGCTTCGGCGGCTTGTGACATGCGTCCGCGCGCTTCGGCGGCCTGATCGGGGGTGCGGCCGTATTTGCGCTGGATGTGCGCGGCGCTTTCCTCGCCCTGTTCGGGCATGTCAGGATTGAGTTCGAAGGGGTGGAAGCGGATGGTGGCGGAGACTTCGCCTGCCATGCCCGCCAGCGCAGTTTCGAGCTGGTTGTGGCCGATGACGCACCATGGGCACATGACATCGGACCAGATATCGACCGTTACCGGAACAGGCTGAGTCATTGCTCGATCCACCATTTGAGGAGGTGATGGGCCACCGCGAACGGCGGCGGGGCGATGAAGGCGCCGTCGTCGGCGCCGGTCTTGAGGGCTTCCATCGCATAGACCACTTCGTCACGCGTGAACCAGCGCGCGTCTTCCAGTTCGGTGGTGTCGATGGTGATGGCGGGATCGTCGGCATAGGCATGGCAGCCGATCATCAGCGAGGAGGGGAACGGCCAAGGCTGGCAGGCGACATATTGCACATCGCGCACGCGCACGCCGGCTTCCTCGAACACTTCGCGGGCCACCGCTTCCTCGATCGATTCGCCGGGTTCGACGAAGCCGGCAAGCGCGGAGTAGCGCTTGGCCGGGAAGCGCGGCTGGCGGCCGAGGAGGAGCTGGCCCTGCCATTCGACCGACATGATGGTGACGGGATCGACGCGCGGGAAGTGTTCGGCCTTGCAGTCCGGGTTGACGCACTTGCGCTGCCAGCCGCCCTTGCCGAGCTTCGTGGTATAGCCGCAGCGCGCGCAGAAGCGGTGGCGGGCGTGCCAATCGACCAGCGCGCGGGCGCCGCCGTAGGTCGCGAGATCACCGGCGGGGAGCGAGGACATCGCGCCCCACAGGCGGGGATTGGCGGGGCCGGGATTGCCCTTGTTGCTGGGCGAAACCGCCGCAAAGCAGGCGCGGCCTTCGCCATCGAGGCCGAGGAACACGAGTTCGTCTTCCAGCGCGGCATCGGCGAGCGTGCCCCATACGAGCGTGCCTTCATCGCCGATCACGGGATCGAGCCCGTCCATCCGCAAGAGGCGCGCGCGCCAGTTCATCAGTTCGGCGAGCTTATCAGCATCGGCGCGGATATGGTCGGCACGGTCAAGGCCCCCGCCGGTGAACGCAATCAGGGGATCGGGTCTGTAGAGCATCAGGTCACGCCGCCTTCTTCATGGCCGAGATATCGGTGAGCACCGCCTTGGGGAATTCCTCGGGGATCGGCAGCGCGGACGAGGGCATGAACTGCACGAAGAGGCCCGCACGCAGGCCGACGCGGGTGTTGACGAAGCCGACCGTGCCCGCCGCGCCCGACCAGCCATAGGTGCCCGCATCGGAGCCGAGGCCGACGCGGCCGCCTGCGCCGAAGCCTGCGCCCGCGACCCAGGTCGCCGAAAGATCGGCGCTGGCGGGCAGGAGGTTGCTCGTGCCAAGGCGCACCGCCGCCTCGCTCATCACGCGGGTGCCGCCGATCGTGCCGCCACCGGCGAGCATCATCAGGAAGCGGTCATAATCGCGCGGACTGCTGACGAGGCCGGCGCCGCCAAAGGGGAAGGCCGGCGGATCGAGATAGATCGAGGTCGCGCCCGGATCGAGCGGATCGGTCTTGCCATCGTGCAGGAGGTAGTTGGTGGTGAGCCGGGGCGCCTGCGCCGCGCTGACCCGGAAACCGGTGCTCGCCATGCCGCAGGGGCCGAAGATCCGCTGGGCGAGGAAGGCATCGAAATCCTGCCCGGAGACGACTTCGATGATCCGTCCGGCGAGATCGAGCCCGACCGAATAGCTCCACCGCGTGCCCGGTTCGTAGACGAGCGGCATTTCGGCCAGCTTGTCGGCAAATTCGGTGAGGCTCGGCACGGTCTTGACCCCGCTGAAGGGGGGAATCGAGAGCCGCGAGGCCTGCCCCGGGACCAGCCCGGCTGCCTCGTAAGCCTCCTTGAGCGGCCCTTTCTGGATGATCGAATAGCCAAGGCCGGCGGTGTGCGTGAGCAGGTGGCGCAGGGTGATCGCGGTTTGCGCAGGTCTGAGATCGGTGATCGAACCATCGGGCGTGACCTGCACCTGCATCTTGGCAAACTTGGGCAGGAAATCGCTGATCGGCTGGTCGAGATCGATCTTGCCTTCATCGACCAGCATCATCGCCGCCATGCCGGTGATCGGCTTGGTCATCGAATAGACCCGGTAGAGGCTATCGAGATCGACCGGCACGGACGAATCGAGAGCCAGCGTGCCGCGCGCGATCTGCGCCGGGGCCGCGCCGCCCCAGCCAAGCGCGACGACCGCGCCGGGAAGCTTGCCCGAGGCGACATAGTCGTAGACCAGATTGGTCACCGCCGGGTACATTTCCTCGGCAGAAGCCTGCGCGAGAAGGCGGCCGGGCAACATGGCCGACCCGGCCAGGCCCGCACCAAGCCAGCCCGCAGACCGCAGCAGGGAGCGCCGGGAAAGCTGAAGCCTTTGATCTTCCATGGACTACCTGTTTGCGAGCGCCAGGCGAGCGGCCTTGGCAAAAACGGTGGGCAGCCCCGCCGCCTCGACAGTGTCGACCGGCCAGAACTCTCCCGGCGGCAGACTAGCGCAATCGGCGCCGCGGCAAAGCATCAATTGCAGTTCGAGATCGAAATGCGTGAAACCGTGGCGGACCACCCCGGCGGCGCGCCAATCCCCGGCTACCGGTGGGGAGCCGTGCCCATCGGCCCGGGCCGACCAGCCATCATCAGGTAGCGCGCGCATCCCGCCGAGCATGCCCTTGCCTTCGCGCTGGACGAGGAGGACTGCGCCGCCCTGCTCGATCCAGAAGGCCGTGCCGGTGCGCATCGGCTTGGCCTTCTTGGCGGCCTTGACCGGATAGACCTCCACCGTGCCCGCCGCGCGCGCGGTGCAGTGGTCCGCCAGCGGACAGAGCAGGCAGCGAGGCGCGCGCACCGTGCAAATCGAGGAGCCAAGGTCCATCATCGCCTGCGCGAAATCGCCCGCGCGCCGCTGCGGCGTGATCGTATCGGTTGCGGCGCGGATCGCGGTGCGGCCACCCGGCAGTGGTTCGCCAATCGCGAAGAGGCGGGAGACCACGCGCTCGACATTGGCATCGACGACGACCGCGCGCTGGCCAAGCGCAATCGCCGCAACGGCCGCTGCGGTATAGGCGCCGAGCCCGGGCAGGCCGCGCAGGCCATCTTCGGTTTCGGGAAAGCCGCCCCGCCGTGCCAGCTCGCGCGCGCAGGCCAGCAAGTTGCGCGCGCGGGCATAGTAGCCGAGGCCTGCCCACGCGGCCATGACATCAGCGTCCTGCGCCGCAGCCAGCGCGTCAACGGTGGGCCAGAGTTCGAGGAACTTGGCGTAGTAGGCCCGCACTGCTGCCACGGTCGTCTGCTGGAGCATGACTTCGGAGAGCCAGACGCGGTAGGGATCAGGCGCCGGTTCACCCGGCAGCGCTCGCCACGGCAGGCGGCGCGCGTTGACGTCGTACCACGCCAGAAGCGCCTCAGGCAGCGCCGCTGCGGCAGTGCCTTCTTCACCGTTCCGAACGCTCTCGCCACTGGCCTGCATGGCGCGGCTATGGCATGGCGGCGGCGACAATGGAACGCGATCCGCCATCCCCTCCCAAAAGCGCCAGGAAGGCGGCCACGCCGCATGCGGCGGCGCGCACTTATGAACGCCCGCGCGGCGGCGAGGCGCGCGCCATCGCCGATCTCATGCCCACGATCGGGCGCACTGCCTTCCGCCGCTTCGGTTTCGTGCAGAGCTCGGTCGTCTCGCGCTGGGGCGAGATTGTCGGCCCCGCACATGCGCGGCACTGCGCACCCGAATCGATCCGGTTTCCGCCCGGCGAAAAGGCGGACGGCATTCTCCAGCTGGTGGTGACACCCGCGCATGCCCCCCTGATCCAGCACGTGATCCCCGAGATCATGGAGCGAGTGAACCAGTTCTTCGGCTACCGTGCCGTCGCGCGGATCAAGCTGCGGCAAGGCGCCGTTCAGCCGCCTGCCTCCACTGATGCGCAGCGCCCGCTGCGCACCGCACCGCCATCGCTCAAGCCGATTCCGATGGAACTCGGCGACAGCCTGCGCGATATCGGCGATCCGGAGCTGCGGACGGTGCTGGAATCGCTGGCACGCAGCCTGGGTGATGCGAACGGGGCGAAATAAACGGGAAGCAAGACTGACGATGTGCAAGATATTGAAAACGTTTATCCTTTTTATCTCTGCGCTGTGTGGAGCCGTGTTACTGACGGCGGCGAGCAAGCCCGCCGCCCCCGCGCCCAAGCTCAACTGGAACACCGTCGTCGTCCGCACCCCGGTCGATAGCCACCTGCTCGGCAATCCGAACGCGCCGGTGAAGCTCGTCGAATATATCAGCTACACCTGCCCGCACTGCGCGCATTTCGAAGAGGAATCCGATGCCCAGCTGCGCATCGGTTTCATCGCCACGGGCAAGGGTTCGATCGAGGTGCGCAGCTTCGTGCGCGATCCGATCGACCTTACCGTCGCGCTCCTCACGCACTGCGGCCCGGCATCGAAGTTCTTCGGCAACCACAGCGCTTTCTTGCGGCACCAGCCCACGTGGATGGCTCCGCTCGCCAGCCTGAACGAAGCGCAGAAGGCGCGCTGGTCGAACCCCGATTTCAGCGCGCGGACGCGGGCGATTGCCAGCGACCTCGGGTTCTATTCGCTGATGGAAGCGCGCGGCTATGACCGGCCGGAGATCGATCGCTGCCTTGGCGACAAGGCGCTCGCCGAACGCCTTGCCCAGCACACCAAGGACGCAGGCGACAAGGATTTCGTCACCGGCACCCCCAGCTTCCTCCTCAATGGCGTTCCGCTGAGCGGGACATACTCCTGGGCCGTGCTCAAGCCGCAGATCGAAGCACGCCTGCGCTGAGCGGCGATAATCCCCGGCCTCCTGCGCGCGGCCCTTCAATCCCGCCGGCCAATCGGCTAGCACCACACTGTCTGTTGACTTTCACGAGCGAAGCGAACCCCGATCCCATGCAGACCAAGCTCTTCACGCCCGGCCGCCTTCTCCTTGCGCTGATCGCGCTTCCGCTTGCGCTCGGCCTCACCGCCTGCGGCAAGAAGGATGACACCGCAGCAGTCGCCGTCGGCGCGCCGCTCAATGCCGTGCCGCCACCGGCCGGCAAGGCCTGGACCGATGTCATCGCGGTCACGCCCGAAGGCGGCTACGTGATGGGCAATCCCAATGCGCCGATCAAGGTGGTCGAGTTCGGCTCGCTCACCTGCCCGCACTGTGCCGAGTTCGAGGAGAAGGGCTTCCCGCACCTGCGCGACGACTATGTCGCCAAGGGCACGGTCAGCCTCGAATTCCGCAACTTCGTGCGCGATCCCTATGATACCACGATGGCCATGCTGGTGCGCTGCGGCTCGCCGGACAGTTTCTTTGCGCTGACCGAGCAGGTCTATTCCAACCAGAAGGCGATCTTCGACCAGCTCCAGCCGGTCGGCCCGAAGCTGCAGGCCGCCAATCTGCCGCCTGATCAGATCTTCAAGGCCATCGGCGAACAGGGCGGGCTGATCGATTTCTTCGCCGCGCGCGGGATCGCCAAGGATCAGGGCGCGCAGTGCCTCGCCAAGTCTGACGCCGCGACCAAGCTTGCCAACGATACTTCCAAGGCGGGCGACACCTACAACGTAACCGGCACCCCGACCTTCCTCGTCAACGGCAAGAATGTCGAGGTCGCGACATGGGAGGCGCTTGAGCCCATCCTCAAGCAGGCGGGCGCGCGTTGATCGGCAGGAGCTGAACCGATCCATGCTGTGCGGGGGCGCTTGGCATGGCTGAGGAGGGCAGCGCGGCCAGCCGCGTTCCCATGCAGTTCACGCGCCTGAAGCTTTCGGGCTTCAAGAGTTTTGTCGAACCCGCCGAGCTGAGGATCGAACCCGGCCTCACCGGGGTCGTCGGCCCCAACGGCTGCGGCAAGTCCAACCTGCTCGAAGCGATCCGCTGGGTCATGGGCGAAGGCTCGGCCCGAAGCTTGCGCGGCGGCGGGATGGAAGACGTGATCTTCGCCGGGACCGCCAGCCGCCCTGCGCGCGATTTTGCCGAAGTCATGCTCAATGCCGAAACGGACCCGAGCGGGCCTTTCGGCGGCGAACTTGAAGTTGTCCGCCGCATCGAGCGCGGCGCGGGCAGCGCCTACCGCGTCAACGGGCGCGATGTACGCGCGAAGGACGTCGCGCTGGTCTTCGCCGATGCCGCGACCGGCGCGCACAGCCCTGCACTCGTGAGCCAGGGGCGCATTGCGGCGGTGATCGCTGCACGGCCTGCCGAGCGCCGCGCCATGCTGGAGGAAGCGGCGGGCATCGCCGGGCTCCACGTGCGCCGCAAGGATGCCGAGACCAAGCTGCGCGCGACCGAGACGAACCTCGGCCGGCTCGATGACCTTATCCTCACGCTTGAGGCGCAAGTTGGCACGCTGCGGCGGCAGGCGCGCGCGGCAGAGCGCTACAAGCAGCTTTCCGAGCGCGTCCGCGTGGCCGAGGCGCGGCTGATTTTCGCGCGCTGGCGCGATGCTGCCGCCGCAGCCGAA
>CAZQEH010000027.1:0-43418 GCA_964592205.1 uncultured Novosphingobium sp. | reverse complement strand
CCGCGCACCACCGAATAGCTGTAGTGATAATAGCCGCCGCCATTGGCGCAGCTGCCCATCGAGATGACGTACTTGGGGTCCGACATCTGGTCGTAGACCTTGCGCAGCGCCGGCGCCATCTTGTTGCACAGCGTGCCCGCCACGATCATCACGTCCGACTGGCGCGGAGAAGCGCGCGGGGCGACGCCGAAGCGTTCCATATCATAGCGCGGCATGTTGACGTGGATCATCTCGACCGCGCAGCAGGCGAGGCCGAAAGTCATCCACCACAGCGAGCCGGTGCGGGCCCACTGGAACAGTTCCTCGGTGCCGACGACAAGGAAGCCCTTGTCCGAAACTTCGGCGTTGAGGCTGTCAAAAAAAGCCTGATCCGGCGCGGTCGGCAGATCTGCCGCGCTCGCCGGGATGATCGAGGAGGAGGGCGTCGCAGAGGGTGACATTGTGCTCATTCCCAGTCCAACGCCCCTTTCTTCCACGCATAGATGAAGCCGATGACCAGTTCGAACAGGAACACCATCATCGTGCCCCAGCCGGCCCAGCCGCTTTGCTTGAGGCTCACCGCCCAGGGAAACAGGAACGCGGCTTCGAGGTCGAAGATGATGAACAGGATCGCCACGAGGTAGAAGCGCACGTCGAACTGACTGCGCGGATCTTCGAACGCGGGGAAGCCGCACTCATACTCGCTGAGCTTTTCGGCATTCGGATTGTGCGCGCCGGTTAGCCGGGCCACCCCCATCGGCAGGAACACGAAAGCGCAGGAAAGCGCGAGCGCGATGCCGAGAAAGATGAGGATCGGCAGATAGTGCGCGAGATAGGGCAGTGATTGGGCCAAGGGGCTGACTCGCCTGTTTCTATGTCGTGCGCGCCCTAGTCCCGGCACGCGCCCCGCGCAAGTGCGGCTTAACCCGGTGAGGCTCTAATATCTCGCTTTAGTCTGTGGATGACCCCGCACTGCGCAGTTTTCCGCGCTCTTTGGTGGTGCATGCGAATGGTCAGGAAGTAATAACGCTTCGCATTCTCATAATCCCTGCCACAAGAACACCGGCCATGCCGCCACCGCCAGCAAGGTGCCCAGCGGCAGCATCGTATCGGGCGTGACCCGCTGGCCCGCGCGCCACAGCACGAATGCCACTGCCAGCCCGCCAAGGCAGCCGACCAACAGCGTGTGGATTACCCCTAGCGGCCCGAGCCAAAGCCCGATCGCGCCCAGCAGCGGCGGATCGCCACCACCCAGCCCTTCCTGCCCGCGCCATGCCTGATAGCCCTGCCCGAGCAACCACAAGGCCGCGAACCCGAAGACCCCGCCGACCAGCGACTGGACGAGGATCATCACGTCATCGGCCCAGTACGCCATGACCAGCGCAAACAGCGCGCCGGAAGCCCCCAGCAGCGCCGAAAGCTGGCGCGGCAGCCACATATGGCGCAGATCCAGCATCGCCAGCAGCAGCAGTTGCCAGCCGAGCAGCATGGCCCAGATTGGAAAGTAGCTCAGCAGCACCGCGCAGGCGCCGATCACCGCCCCGCCCAGTTCCGCCGCAAGCTGCCAGCGATCGATCGCCGAGCCGCATGCGCGGCATTTCCCGCCCTGGATCATCCATGACACGATCGGGACAAGCTCGGCGAGCGCAAGTTCCTTGTCGCAGGTATCGCATATCGAACGCCCGATCAGCACCGAGCGCCCATCGGGCAGCCGCACCAGCGCTGCGCCGAGAAAGCTGCCGACGACTGCGCCCAGCACGATTGCCGCCAGAACTAGAACCACCGTCAAGCCACTGATCCTCGCATAGCTTTGCGTCCCCACATCAATTGAATTCGTCTCCTCTGGCGCCTACATGACCTGCAGCCTCCGGGGCCAGGCACGGTCCCTTAGCACAGGAATAGTTGCCATGGTCCAATTCTCCGCTGCCGATCCCGTCGTCATCCTGTCGTTCGCGCGTACCCCGATGGGCGCCATGCAGGGCTCGCTTGCCGATGTCCCCGCAACCCAGCTTGGCGCCACCGCCGTCAAGGCCGCGGTCGAGCGCGCCGGAATCTCGGGCGAGAAGGTGGAGCGGCTCTACATGGGCTGCGTGCTCCCCGCCGGCCTCGGTCAGGCCCCTGCCCGTCAGGCCGCGATCCATGCAGGCCTGCCCACATCGGTGCAGGCGACCACGGTCAACAAGGTCTGCGGTTCGGGCATGCAGGCACTGATCATGGGCGCCGAGGCGCTCGCCTCGGGCAGCATCGACATGGTCGTCGCAGGCGGCATGGAAAGCATGACGAACGCGCCCTACCTCCTCAAGAAGCACCGCTCGGGCGCGCGCATCGGCCATGACACCGCTTATGACCACATGTTCCTCGACGGCCTTGAAGACGCCTACGAACCCGGCCGTGCCATGGGTACTTTCGCGCAGGACACCGCCAACGAATACCAACTCACCCGCGAACAGCAGGACGCCTACGCCATCGAATCGCTGCGCCGCGCGCAGACCGCGATTGCCGAAGGCGCCTTCGTCGCCGAAATCGCTCCGGTAAAGGTCGTCAGCCGCTCCGGTGAAACCGTGGTCGATACCGACGAAGCCCCCGGCAAGGGCAAGCCCGACAAAATCCCGGCGCTCAAGCCCGCCTTCGCCAAGGACGGCACGATCACTGCGGCCACTTCGTCGTCGATCTCCGACGGCGCCGCCGCGCTCGTTCTCACGCGCGAAAGCGTCGCCGCCGCTGACGGCCTCACCCCCGTCGCCCGCGTCGTCGCCATGGCCGCGCATGCGCAGGCGCCCAAGGACTTCACCACCGCTCCCGTGGGTGCGATCACCAAGCTCCTCGACCGCGCCGGATGGAGCGCCGCCGATGTCGATTTGTTCGAAGTGAACGAAGCCTTCGCCTGCGTCGCGATGTTCGCGATGCACGATCTCGGCATCCCGCATGAGAAGATCAACGTCCATGGCGGCGCCACTGCGCTCGGCCATCCCATCGGCGCTTCTGGTGCCCGCATCGTCACCACGCTGATCGGCGCGCTTCAGCGCCACGGCAAGAAGCGCGGCGTTGCCAGCCTGTGCATCGGCGGCGGTGAAGCAACCGCGGTTGCGATCGAACTGGTCTGAACCTGAAAGCCTGGGGGGCCTGTCTCGGCGGGCCCCCTCAGTCCGCGCCCCAGACGGCGGCCTTGGCCACGAAGCCGCGCCGGCCGTCGATATCGAGCTTGCACCAGGCCGGGCCGCAATCGCCCAGCTTGCCCGTCACGCCTGGCTCGGCACGCCACAGCAGGCGGCCCGAACCATCGGAATTCTCACGGATTTCGGCAATCCCGCCCTTTATCGTCGCGGTGCGCGTGCGTGACAGGAACTGCGCGAGCATCCACCCGCGCGCGCCGTCAACATCCTCGACAAGCCGCCAGCCGCCAATCATGCGCAGCACCTTCACCGGCAGCCCTGCACGCACATAGACCCAGCTGATGCGATATTCGCGCCCCGGCCCCACGCGCAGATTCGCCGGCTGGCCGCGTAGCGAGGCCCAGTAGGGGCCGCCATCATCATCCGCAGCGCGCACCGGCGCGGCCATCAGCATGGCCAGCACCATCAGGATTGCAAACCGGGGTCCGCTACGCCTCACGTTCAACCGTCCTCCATCACCCGTGTTCCACGCTGCGATACAGCATTCACCGCCTTGGGCAACCGGGTGCTTGACCGGAGGCGGCGAGGCGGCATAGCGATAAGCCATGCCTCCCGCACACACCCCTCCCGGCTCCCCAGGCGCCGACTACCGGCCCACTCGCCGGATCGAAGGTCGCCCCCGCGTCTTCGTGACCCGCCGCCTGCTGCCCGAGACCGAGGCGCGCATGGCCGAATTGTTCGACGTGACGCTCAATCCGCACGACCAGGCACTCTCGCAGGACGAGATCAGGGCGGCATTGCAGGATGCCCATGTACTTGTCCCCACCGTGACGGACCGGATCGACGCAGAGCTTATCGCTTCCGCCGGACCGCAGCTCGGCCTCATCGCCAGCTTCGGTGCGGGCACCGACCATATCGACCTTGCGGCCGCTCGCGCCCGGAAAATCCTCGTTACCAACACCCCCGGCGTGTTCACCGAAGATACGGCGGACATGACCATGGGGCTCATCATCGCCGTCTCGCGCCGCCTTGCCGAAGGCGGCCGCGTGATCCGCTCGGGCGATTGGGCCGGCTGGGCGCCCTCCACGCTGCTCGGCCACCGGATCAGCGGCAAGCGCCTTGGCATCATCGGCATGGGCCGCATCGGCCAGGCTGTCGCCCACCGCGCCCGCGCCTTCGGGCTCGAGATTGTCTACCACAACCGCCAACGCCTGCCCGAAGCCTTCGAGCGCATGGTCGGCGCGCGGTATGAGGCCGATATCGATGCGCTGGTGCGCGAGGCGGATATCGTCACGCTCCACTGCCCTTCGACTCCCGAGACGCACTTCCTGATGGACGCGCGCCGCATCGCACTGATGAAGCCCGAAGCCTATCTCGTGAATACCGCGCGCGGCGATGTGGTGGATGAAAATGCGCTGATCGAGGCGCTGCAGGCCGGCCGCATCGGCGGCGCCGGGCTCGACGTCTTCGCGCATGAGCCGAAGATCGATCCGCGCCTGCTTGCACTCGGCAATGTCTCGCTGCTGCCGCACATGGGCAGCGCCACGTTCGAGGGGCGCACCGCCTCTGGAAACAAGGTCATTGCCAATATCCGCTTCTGGGCCGATGGCCACCGTCCGCCCGATCAGGTACTCGAAGGCTGGGCGTAAAGCAGAACGGGCCGCGTGGGGGAGAATCGCCAATGAAGAAACTCATCGCGGCGGCATTTGCCGCCAGCGCTCTCGCGCTGCCCGCGCTGACCCATGCCCAGCCCGTCGAAGCGCTCGATGCGGCGGACAGCGGCGATACGGCCTGGCTGCTCGCGTCGTCGGCACTGGTCCTGCTGATGACATTGCCCGGCCTCACGCTGTTCTACGGCGGACTCGTGCGCGCCAAGGGCTTCCTTGCGGTGGCGATCCAGATCGGCGCGATTGCCGCGATCACCTCACTGCTGTGGATCATGGTCGGCTACACGCTGGCGTTCGGCCCGGTTTCAAACGGCTGGATCGGTGGCGGCTCGGCCTGGATGCTCGCCCAGCTTGGCAATGTGCGCGATGGCACGCTCGTTCCTGAAAGCGCTTTCGCCCTGTTCGAAATGATGTTTGCGGTGATTACGCCCGCACTGATGGTCGGTGCATGGGTTGATCGCGCCCGCTTCGGCTGGGTGGTGGCTTTCGCCGCGCTGTGGTCCCTGATCGTCTACGCCCCCGTCGCGCACTGGATCTGGGGCGGCGGCTGGCTCGCGAGCCGGCTCGGCACGATGGACTTTGCCGGCGGCATCGTCGTCCACACCACGGCAGGCGTCTCCGCGCTTGTCGTCGCGATGCTGCTCGGCAAACGCACCGGTTTTCCCAAGGCGCAGATGTTGCCGCATGCACCCGCGCTGACGATGATCGGCGCGGCGATGCTGTGGGTCGGCTGGTTCGGCTTCAACGGCGGCTCCGCACTGACCGCGACTGATGATGCGGCCTCCGCGATCATCAACACCCATGCTGCTGCCTGTGCCGCCGCGCTCGCATGGCTCGCCATCGAAAAGATCAGCATTGGAAAGCCGACCTCGGTGGGCTTTGCCACCGGCGCGGTCGCCGGGCTTGCCACGGTTACCCCGGCCGCGGGTTTCATCGCCCCGGGCGCAGCGATCGTCTTTGGCCTGGCCGCTGCCGCGGTGTGCTACCCGATGATCCTTCTCGTGAAGCGCCGCATCGAAATCGACGATTCGCTCGATGTCTTCGCGGTGCACGGCATGGGCGGCATCATCGGCTCGCTGCTGCTGGCGGTGTTCCTCGAACCCTCGCTGGGCGGTACTGGCTACAACGCAGGCATGGGCCTTGTCCGCCAGCTTTTCGCGCAGGGCGCCGGGGTTGGCGTTGTGGCAGGCTGGAGCGCGCTCGGCACCGTGATCTGCGCGCTTGCCGTCGCCATGGTCATCCCGATGCGCGTGAACGAGGACGAGGAACGCGAAGGCCTCGATCTCACCAGCCACGGCGAACGTGCCTGGGAACTTGAATGACATGAGCGACCGCAAGGCCCGCCTTGCCGCCTTCATCGAGGCCGTTTGGAACCGGGGCGAGGCGGAGGCCGTGCCCGCCTACCTTGCCCCGGCCTACACCATTCACCACGATCCCGGTGATCCGTGGGAAGGCCGCACGCTGGATCCCGCCGGCTTTGCCCAGCGCCTGGCCCAGTCGCGCGCGCCCTTCCCGGATCAGCGCTTCGCCGTACTGCGCATGGCCGAGGATGCGGATGCCGTGATCATGACATGGACGTGGGAAGCCACCCACCTCGGCGACTTCCCAGGCTTCCCCGCCACCGGCCGCACGATCCGCATGTCGGGCGCGACGGCCTATGGCTTCGACACGCAAGATCGCATCACCGGCCACTGGCAAATCGCCGACCGGCTCGGAGTGTTCCAGCAATTGCAGGCAAATCGGGGCTGAGCGTGGGCGGAGGCCTGCAAATCGGGCGCCCCTACGCCAACTCCTCGCGCAGGAGCTGAAGCACAGCCCGCACCGCTCCGCTCGCGCTGGCCATCTCGAAGTGCTTGAAGGGTACTTCGAGGACGCGGTCTGCCTGCCCCGCTTCGCCCGCGGCACTGCTCGGGGCGACGATCCCATCGCGCCTTGACCACACCGCGATCGTGCGCACCGGCGGTTTCTCGCCCGGATCCTCGGCAAATGGCGGCTCATCGACCTTGTGGTCGTTAAGCGCTTCGTAGACGCGCCAGGCATTGTTCGCTCGGCGGTCTCCCGAGAATGGGGAGCCCAGCGTCACCACCAGCCGGCAGGCACCGGGATGCCGCTGTGCCAGCACACGCGCGAACATGCCGCCAAGGCTCCAGCCGATCAGGACGACCGGTTCTCCGGATCGCTTCGCAAGAATGCAGAGCCGCTCTTCGAGCCGCGCGATCTTTTCTGGCTGGGCGCCGGTGTTCATCCCCTGCCCCCAGCCTTCCACCACGAACCCCGCCCTTGCGAGCGAAGAGCGCAGCAGCGCGGTGGCGCGGTCGGAGGAAAGGAGGCCCGGCACCACGATTACGGGACGACCGCACCCGAACGGTGCGACCGCGACTGGTGCGCGCAAGGGGGCTGCGTGGACCTTGGGAAGCGCCAGAAATTCGAGCGCCCAACGCCAGCGCGGCGGCGCTTTTGCCCGAGCGGGATCGGACCCTGCTGCCAAGCCCTCAGTCCCCCGTCAGGATGCGGTCCACCAGTTGCTTCACCGTGGGCGTGAAGTTGTTGGAATAAAACGGATCCTGCTTGAAGCGATAGGCCGCATGCCCCGCAAACATCAGGTTCTCGTCGATCGGCCCGCCATGCGCAATGTCCTGCAAGGTCTTCTGGATGCAGAAGCTGCGCGGATCGGCGAGGCGTCCCGTTGTGTAATCGTCGTGGTCCTTCCACGAAGAGAACCCACAGTGTGAAAGGCAGCCCATGCAGTCCTTCTGGTCCTGCTGGATTTCCCCGCGCTCCGCCGTCGTCACGAATACTACAGTGTCATCAGGTGTTCGCAGCGCATGGGTGAAGCCCGCGCCATACCACGTGCGTGCGCGGTCGCGGTCCGCCGGCGTCACCCAGAAGTTCTTGCCCTTGACGCCCACGTCGAGCTGCACCGTATGTTCGCCAGCGGAAACCTTGGAATATGGAATCTGGCGTTCGGAGCGAGCCTCTAGCGCGCGCAGGAACGGGTTGCGCACGGCAGAGGAATAGAACCCCGTCGGCGAAAAGCGGTGGAGCAGCACATCGCCCGGCTCAAGCGTGCGCAGATGCTCCTTCCACGCCTTGGGGATCGGACTTTCCTCGGTCAACAGCGGCCGGGTACCGAACTGGAAGGCGATCGCGCCGAGTTCGGGGTTGTCGATCCAGTTGGCCCATTCGCGCAGGAACCACACGCCGCCCGCCATCACGATCGGCACGCTGTCGGGCACGCCTTCGGTGCGCATGACCTCGCGCAGCACTTTCACGCGCGGATAGGGGTCTTCGGGCTTCTTCGGATCTTCGGCGTTGGACAGGCCGTTGTGCCCGCCGGCGAGCCACGGATCCTCGTAGACCACGGCGCCCAGCAGTTCGGGCACCTTGTGATAGGCCCGCTTCCACAGCGCACGAAACGCGCGGCCCGAGGAAACGATCGGCAGATAGTTCACGCCATGGCGCGCTGCGATCTCGGCGAGCTTGTAAGGCATGCCCGCGCCGCACGTGACACCCGCCACCAGCCCGCGCGTCTTTTCCAGCACCGCTTCGAGGATCGGCTGCGCGCCGCCCATTTCCCACAGCACGTTGATGTTGATCGCGCCTTTGCCACTGGCCAGATCATAGGCGCGACGCACCTGTTCCACAGCGCCATCAATGGCATAGCGGATGAGCTGTTCGTGCCGTTCCTTGCGGGTCAGTTGTTCGTAGACCTGCGGAATGATCTTGCCAGTCGCATCGTAGCTGTCGGCATTGACCGCACTGACCGTGCCAATGCCGCCGGCCGCCGCCCACGCGCCCGAACTGGCATGGTTGGACGCCGCGACACCCTTCCCACCCTCGACAAGAGGCCACACTTCGCGGCCACCATACAGGATCGGCTTCAAACCCTTGAACGCAGACATCGTCTTCCCTTAGAGACCCCCAACCTTGCCACCACCGGCATAGGAGCCGACACGGCATGATCGCATCCAGCTCGGCTCCGGCGGCCCGCTGCCAGCGGGTACGAACTGAGCATAATAGCCTGATACATCCGGCTTACGGCGAAACGCGGCCAAGCGAAAGCCCGCTGTCTCGAATTCACAAAAAAGCAAGGCAGAAGGCGTGCCGTGCTGATCGGTCGGCCGCTCCGCATCGACCACGATCACCGATCCGCCGGGCCGCAGCGCCGGCCACAGCCGCCACAGGAACGGATAGGGTTCGGCGATCTCGTGGTACATGTGGATCATGAACACCCGGTCGAAGCTGCGCGGCGGCAGACGCGGATCATCGGGCGCGCCCTGCTTGATTGAAACGGTCGCCAATTGCTCGCGCTCGATGCGCGCGCCGAGCCGCCGTAGGGCACCCTCGTCGATGTCCTGCGCCAGCACGCGGCCTTTTCCGCCGACGCGCGCCGCAAGCCTTACGGTATAGTAGCCCTCGCCCGCGCCGATGTCCGCGACTGTCATGCCGGGCGCGACTTCAGCCTCGTCCATCACGCTTGTCGCCTCGCCCTGCTTGTCACGCAGCTGCTCGGTCGACCACTGGGTTGAAACCACCTTGGCCACCGGCCGCTCAGCACGCGGAAAGGCCCGGTCCTGCGGTGCGCGATCGGCATCGTCTGCATCTGCGCGGCAGGCGGACAGTGCGAGCAGCCCAGCCAGCAGTCCAGGCACCGGGACCGAGCGCGTGCTCAATCGTCGTCTTCCACGGTCACCTTCTCGCCCGTCACGCGCTGCGCCAGTGCCGCGGCCATGAAGGGATCGAGCGCGCCGTCGAGCACATCCGTCGGGTTGGTGCTGACGACGCCCGTGCGCAAGTCCTTCACTTGCTGATAGGGCTGCAGCACGTAGGAACGGATCTGGTGGCCCCAGCCGATCTCGGTCTTGGCGGCATACTCCCCGCTCGCCGCCGCTTCGCGCTTGGCGAGTTCGGCTTCGTAGAGCCGCGCCTTCAGCATGCCCATCGCGGTCGCGCGGTTCTTGTGCTGGCTGCGGTCGATCTGGCTCGCCACGATGATGCCCGAAGGCACGTGGGTGATGCGCACGGCCGAATCGGTCGTGTTCACGTGCTGCCCGCCCGCGCCCGAAGCACGGTAGGTATCGATCTTGAGGTCGGCCGGGTTGATCTCGATCTCGATGTTGTCGTCGATTTCGGGATAGACCCAGACCGAGCTGAACGAAGTGTGCCGCCGCGCCGAGCTGTCATAAGGACTGATCCGCACCAGCCGGTGCACACCGCTTTCGGTCTTGGCGTAGCCGTAGGCGTTCTCGCCCTTGATCAGCAGCGTCGCGCTCTTGATGCCAGCCGCTTCGCCCGCGTGATAATCGAGCAGATCGACCTTGAACCCGTGGCGCTCCGCCCAGCGCGTGTACATGCGCTGGAGCATTTCGGCCCAGTCCTGGCTCTCGGTCCCGCCTGCACCTGCATGGACTTCGAGGAATGCGTTGTAGCCATCGGCCTCACCCGCGAGCAGGGCCTGGACCTTGTCCTCATCCGCGCGCGCAGCCAGTGCCGCCAGCGTGGCAAGCCCTTCGGCCACCGTCGCTTCGTCGTCCTCTGCCTCACCCAGTTCGATGAACTCGATCGCATCTGCCATTTCGCCGCTGATCTGGTTGACCGCGCCGATCGAGGCATCAAGCCGCCGCCGCTCGCGCATCACAGCCTCGGCCGCCTTGGGATCATCCCACAGCTTGGGATCCTCGACCCGCGCATTGAGCTCGTCTAGCCGGCGCACCGCGCGGTCCCAGTCAAGGAATTTGCGCACCAGCCGAAGCGCAGCTTCGATGCGGTCGATATGGGCCTGCCCTTCGGCACGCATGACGGGTCTCACTCCAGTTTGCGGGAGCCGGGCCGCTGAGCATAGCGGTGCGGCTTCCAAACCGAGCCGCTTAGCGAAGCCGCGCGCCTTGTAAAGAGGCGCTTGGGCTCCGCGCCTCGCGCTCAGCCCTTCTTCAACTTCTGGACCGCCTCAAGCGTGAGCTTCACATGATCACGATAGTCCATGTCCGAATGGACCATCACGATCTTGCCGTTCTTCGCGATCACATAGCTGGTGCGCTTGGTCAGTCCGCTCGAAATACCGGCGACCTTGAGCGAAACGTCATAGGCCTTGACCACGTCCTTCGTCGCGCTGGCCACGGTGAACTTGTCACGGCATTCGGCAGTGGAAAACTTCTGCAGGGTCGGCAGATCATCATTCGACATGCCGATCACCGTGGCGCCCGCAGCGGCAAAGTCCGCCGTCGCTTCGGCAAAGGCGTGCGCTTCGAGCGTGCAGCCCTGGGTGAAGGCCTTGGGATAGAAATAGAGCACGACCGGCCCCTTCGCGAGCAGCGCCTTGAGGCTGACCTTCAGCCGCTTGCCGGCAAGGGCCCCCATCGTGGTGAAGTCAGGCGCATTGGCGCCTGGCGCCAGTTCCGCGTTGGCCGCAGCTGGAACGAAAAGGGCGAACGCCGCAGCCGCGGCCAGCATGTGCTTGATCATACCGCACTATCTATCAGCAAGATGGCGGAGCGGGAACCGGCAATTGGTGCAGGCCGTCCGCAGCCCGCCCCAAGCCGTCCCTAGTAAATGCCGCCCTTGTCTTCGACGAAATCGCCCTCTTCGACCGGCACGTCCTCGCCGCCGGCATCGGCGCCCTTGGCCGCGCGTGCCTTGCGGATCGCCTCGAGCACCGCATCCTTGAGCGTCTGATCCTCCGGCCGGAACGTTCGCGTCGGCTCGCTATTGGGCTTGAACGCCTCCCAGATTGTCGAAGCTTGCCGTTCGTAATCCTGCGGGGTGCCACCAAAGACCTGCCGCCCGCTCACGCGGTCAATCTTCACCATGCGGATGCCCTCGGGCACGGTGAAAGGCGTGTCGCTCCAGCGCTTGCGGGTGAGCTGGATGAAGTCCTTGAAGATCGGCGCCGCGATCCGCCCGCCCTGCGCATAGCCGCCAAGGCTGCGCGGCTGGTCATAGCCAAGGTACAGCGCGCCCACGATATCGGGCGAACCGCCGGCGAACCACACGTTGGTCGGGCCAGAGGTGGTGCCGGTCTTGCCTAACAGCGGCAGCTTGAGATCTGCCAGCGTCAGCGCAGTGCCGCGCACCACGACGCCTTCGAGCATGTGCACTACCTGATAGGCCGTGCGCGGATCCATGACCTGCTTGCCCGTCACGTTCATGCGCGGCATCGGCCGGCCGTCCCACTGCGTCATGTTGCAGCCGGCGCAATCACGGTTGTCCGCTTTCCAGATCACCTTGCCATCGCGGTTCTGCACGTAATCAACCAGCGTCTGCTCATGCTGCCGGCCATGGTTGGCAAGCGCTGCATAGGCATTTGTCATCTTCGCGGCGGTCGTATCGCCCGCGCCCAGCGCCATCGAGAGATAGGGCTGGTAATCGCCAATCCCGACGCCCTTGATCGTGCGGACCACCTTGTCCATCCCGATATCATTGGCGATGCGCACGGTCATCAGGTTGCGCGATTGTTCGAGGCCCCAGCGCATCGTGTGGCTGCCCGAGCCACCCTCGCCGCCGAAGTTCCTGAAGCACTTCTGCCCCAGCGCCGCGCCCTGATAGACGCAGAACGTGCCATCGAGCACCATCGAGGCCGGAGTCATCCCGTTGTCGAGCGCAGTCGCATAGACGAACGGCTTGATCGTCGAACCGGGCTGGCGGACCGCCTGCGTGGCGCGGTTGAACGAGCCAAGCCGCGAATCGAACCCGCCCTGCATGGCAAGCACGCGTCCGCTTTGCGGATCTTCCACCACCATGCCGCCCGAAACCTCGGGAACCACGCGCACCGCCCAGCCGCCGCCCGAAGGCGCCGTCGCGATCACGTCACCCGCCTTCATCGCTTGCGGCAGTGCCCAGAGCGGCCCGGTGCTGCCATCGGCAAAGCCGATGCGCCCGTCATTCCCGTGCCGATCCAGCACCACGCCGATCCGCCAGTCCTGATAATGGATCGAAAGGTTGCTGGTGATCAGTTCGGCTTGCCAATTGCCCGAAACATCGAGCTTTGCGATCGGCCCGCTCCACGCCCGCCCGCCGCTGAAACGCAGGAGCCCCGTGCGCAGCGCCGACTGCGCCGCCGTCTGCAATTCGGTATCGAGCGAAGTGCGCACCCACAGGCCGCCCGCATAGACGCTGTTGGCGCCATCATCGGCGTTCTCGCCGAACTTGTCGATCAGCTGGCGTCGCACTTCCTCGAGGAAATAGCCCGCATCCGCCGTGTAGTTCTCCGCCCGCCGCTGCACGAGGCCGAGCGGCTGCGCCTTGGCTTCCGCGGCTTCGACGGGCGTCGCCCAGCCGTTCTTGACCATCTGATCAAGCACATAGGCGCGCCGCTCCAGCGCTTTCTCCGTAAACTTGGCCCGGCCATAGGTCTCCGGCGCTTTGGGCAGGATCGCGAGGAACGCGACTTCGTGCAGCTTGAGATCGCCCACGTCCTTGTCGAAATAGGCGCGCGCTGCGGCTTGCACGCCGAAGCTCTGCCGCCCCAGCGGGATCTCGTTGAGATAGAGCTCAAGGATCTGCTGCTTGGTCAGCACGCTCTCGATGCGCCGCGCGAGGATCATTTCCTTGAGCTTGCGCGTGACCGAATATTCGTTGCCGATCAGGATGTTCTTGGCAACCTGCTGGGTAATCGTCGAGCCGCCCCGCGCGCGCTCGCCCGATCCGAACTTCAGCGTGTAGTCGATCATCGCGCCGATCAGGCCGGTGATGTCTACCCCGCCGTGGCTGAAGAACGACTTGTCCTCAGCCGAAAGGAAGGCGTGGATCAATGGTTCGGGAAAATCGACATAGCGCAGTTGGACCCGCCGCTCGCGCGCATAGCTGGAGACGATCTCGCCATCGTTGCCGCGCACAATGGTCGGCAGCGGCGGCTGATACGTCAGCAGCTTGTCCGCCGATGGCAGCGTGCGGATCACCGTAACCCAGAGCAGCGCGTACAGCAGCACCAGCACGCCAAGCGCATACCCGGCGCGCCGCACCCAGACCTGCTCGCGCCAGAACTGCCGCGCACGGCCCAGAATGCCCGCGGCATTGCGCTGGATGCGCCAGCGCACAGAAGTACCGTCGGGGTCGGGAAGTCCAGGGTCGTTCGCCATCTGCGCCGCGCTTTAGCATGGCCTTTCGCCCGATTGCCAGTGGCCAGCTTCAGGGAATGGCCGAGGCGACATTCGTCCGCGCAAGGTAGATCTCGATCGCCGAGGCGACAGCGGCGGCAAAGCTCTTGCGCCAGGCGGGATTGCCCAGCGCGCGGGCATCGTCCGGGCTGCTGATATAGCCGGCTTCAATCAGCGCCGAAGGCAGATCGAGCGATTTCAGCACGACAAAGGCCGCCTCGCGATCCGGATCTGTGTGGAAACGCACCTTGCCCTCCCCTTCACGCAGCACAAGCGCGGCAAAGGACTTCGAACGCTCGCGCATTTCGCGCTGCGAAAGACTGACGAGGATCGCTGAAACCGCATCCGATTTGCCGCCGAGTTCAACCCCGTTCACCGTATCGGCACGGTTTTCCCGCCGCGCCACGGCATCGGCAACCGCGTCGGATCCCCGGTCGGAAAGAGTGTAGACAGTAGCCCCCGTCGCATCGGGCGATTCCGATGCATCGGCGTGGATCGAGACGAACAGATCCGCCTTCAACCGGCGCGCAATGCCTGACCGTTCATCGAGCGCCAGAAAACGGTCGCCGTCGCGGGTCATGGCAACGCGCACCCGTCCGTCTGCCAAGAGGGCATCGCGCAGCGCCAGCGCAAGCGACAGCGTGACCATCTTTTCCTTCTTGCCGCGCTGCCCGCTTGCCCCCGGATCATGTCCGCCATGCCCGGCATCGATCACCACCAGCGGCCGGCTCGCATCCGGGGGGCCTTCCACTTTAGGAAGCCCAATCGCACCCGTCCGCGCGGGCAAGGTGATGCGCACGACATAATCGGGCCGGCGCGCCGGTTCCCACTTCGCCAACGCAAACAGGATCGCGGCAGCCGCCACCACGGCCAGCGCAGCCCCGAGCCCCACCGCAATCAGCACCCTCCTCGTCATGGCTCGCGGCTATGCAATGCCGACTGCCAGCCGGTCCAGCGGAATTGCTACGTGGTTCGTTTGGGGTCGCCACAGGCCCGCAGCGACACTGTCATGGTTTTAATTGCTGGTTGGCAAATCCGGTGCTAGCAGTGCCAACCTGGAACGAGCCCGATAGTGGCCTCGGCTCCGCCTCCGAAACGTGCTGCGGCGAATGATCCCGTGGCACAGGTTGCCGGAACAAGGCGCTGCCCTGGCTGGAATTTTTTGACTCGTGCCTGAAGTACCAGCGAAGCGGCACCGGCCCAGGCCCGCCTTTTTCGCGCCAGAGGTTGATGTCTTGATGGAAATCCGTGCACCGTTCGAGCCGAGGAGCCCTTCAGGGGCCCGTGCGGGCTTGGCGGGCATCGGTCCGTGCCAGTCGCCACGGACCATCATCAAGACAGACACGCACCAACCGCCGCCGGGCGGCGAGCGCTTGGGGACTGCACATGCGTCCCTTCCCGCGCTGCGAACCGGCAAATCCGCATTCGCGAAACGCCCTGTTCCGGCCCCGGCACCTGCCAGGCCCGGCCAAGACGGCTATCGCGCTTTCACATTGAACCGCGCCCAGAACCCGGGTTCACCCCCGCGGCCGCGCGGCTGGAGACTTTGTAATGACCACGCGCATGCTGATCGATGCGCGCCACCCGGAAGAAACCCGGGTGGCGGTGCTCAATGGCAACCGGATTGAAGAGTTCGATTTTGAATCTGCCGATCACAAGCAGATCAAGGGCAACATCTATCTCGCCAAGGTAACCCGCGTCGAACCGTCGCTTCAGGCGGCGTTCGTCGATTTTGGTGGCAATCGCCACGGCTTCCTCGCCTTCAGCGAAATCCATCCCGATTACTACCAGATCCCCAAGGAAGACCGCGAGCGGCTCCTTGCCGAGGAAGCCGCCCACGCCGAGGAAGAAGCCGCGCTGCGCGCTGCCGATGAAGCCGAACACGGCGACCTCGATGACGAGGAAGGCGGCGATGACCGCTACGACTACGATGGCGACGAAGGCGTCACCGAAGTCGACACCTCGGAAAAGGACGAAGTCGCCACGATCGAGGGCGGCGTTGTCGAAGACAGCTTCGAGGACGAGGACAGTAACGGCGGCGATGACGCCGGTGATGAACAGGGCGATGAAGGTTCCGACGACGAAGGCGGCCGTGCGCGGCGCCCCCGCCGCCAGCGCGCGCCCCGCGCCCAGGCGCGTGAGGCCGATGATCTGCGCGCCCGCCGCATGGCGCTGCGCCGCCGCTACAAGATTCAGGACGTGATCCAGCGCCGCCAGGTACTCCTCGTCCAGGTCGTCAAGGAAGAGCGCGGCAACAAGGGCGCCGCCCTCACCACCTACCTCAGCCTCGCCGGCCGCTACTGCGTGCTCATGCCCAATTCGAGCCATGGCGGCGGCATCAGCCGCAAGATCAACTCGGCGGCAGACCGCAAGCGCCTGAAGTCGATCATGGCCGAGCTCGAGCTGCCCCGCACGATGAGCTGCATCGTCCGCACCGCCGGTCTCCAGCGCACCAAGCCCGAGATCAAGCGCGATTTCGACTACCTCGCCCGGCTGTGGGACGAGATCCGCGAACGCACGCTGAAGTCCTCCGCGCCCGCGCTGATCCATTCGGACAGCGACCTCATCAAGCGCGCGATCCGCGACATCTACAACCGCGATATCGAGGAAGTGGTCGTCGAAGGCGAGCACGGCTACCGTGCGGCCAAGGACTTCATGAAGCTCCTGATGCCAAGCCACGCCAAGCGGGTGCGGCAGTATGTCGATCCGGTCCCGCTGTTCCAGCGCTATGGTGCGGAAGACCAACTCACCGCAATGTATGATCCGGTGGTCCAGCTGAAGAGCGGCGGCTACCTCGTGATCAACCCGACCGAGGCGCTAGTCTCGATCGACATCAACTCGGGCCGTTCCACCAAGGAACACGGGATCGAGCAAACCGCGGTCGCCACCAACCTCGAAGCGGCGCGCGAGATCGCCCGCCAGCTCCGCCTGCGCGACATGGCCGGGCTCGTGGTGATCGACTTCATCGACATGGAGTACGGCTCCAACGTCCGCAAGGTCGAGAAGGCGATGAAGGACGCGCTGCGCAATGATCGCGCGCGCATCCAGGTCGGCCGCATTTCCGGCTTCGGCCTGATGGAAATGAGCCGCCAGCGCCTGCGCACCGGCGTGCTTGAAGCCACCACACGCGCCTGCCCGCACTGCGATGGCTCGGGCCTTGTGCGTACCGCCTCTTCGGCGGGCCTTTCGGCGCTGCGCATGATCGAGGACGAGGCAGCCAAGGGCAAGGGCACGATCATCACGCTCTATGCCAGCCAGGAAGCCGCGATCTACGTGCTCAATGCCAAGCGCGGCGATCTTGCCGAGATCGAGATGCGCTTTGGCGTGACAGTGGAGGTCATCCCCGAGGGCGAGAACGAAGGCGCCAAGATGCGCGTCGCCTCGCGCGGGCCCAAACCCTCGTTCGTGCCGCGCTTCGAGCCGATCATCGAACCTGAAGCGGAAATCGACGAGGACGACGACTACGCCGAAGAGGACGACGCCGAGGGCCAGGACGAGCCGCGCGGCGAACGCCGCGAGCGCGATGAAGGCGACGGCGAAGGCGAAGGCGGTCGTCGCAAGCGTCGCAAGCGTCGCCGGGGTCGCGGTCGTGACCGTGATGGCAACGAAATCGCCCAGTCCGCCGCCGGCGAAGGCGAAGTGGGCGACGCCGAAGGTGAGGACGAGGGGGACGAAAGCGGCGAGCCCAGCGAAGGCGGCGAACGGTCCGACGAGCACCCCGATGAGCGCGGCCCGCGCAAGCGCCGCCGCCGTGGCCGTCGTCGGCGCGGTGGACGCGGTGATGGTGAAGCGCAAGGCGGCGATGCCGAAGGTGGCGACGCCGAAACCGCGGGCGACGAGGCTGTGGACACTGTCGAAGCGCCCGCCCCGGTCGAAGCTGCCGAGGATGCGCCCGCCAAGCCGCGCCGTTCGCGCCGCCGCAAGGCTGATGCCGAGCCGGCTGCCCTCGAGGCCGAAGCTGCGCCAGCGGAGCCGGCTGCAGAACCGGTAGCGGCCGAAGCGGAAGCCGAAGTCCCCGCCAAGCCCAAGCGCACGCGCCGCAAGAAGGCCGATGTGGCTGAAGCTGCGGAAGCTGAAACGCCGGTTGCCGAAGTGGTGGTCAAAGCACCCGTCGCCGAGGTTGAGGTCGCGGCCGAGCCCGAAGCTCCGGCCAAGCCGAAGCGCACGCGCCGCAAGAAGAGCAGTTCGCCCGAAGCCGAAGCACCCGCTGCGTCGGCAGAGGAAGTGACGGCGGCGGAAACGCCCGCCGCTGAGGCACCAGCCACCGCTGCTGCCGAGGCTGATGACAAGCCGGGCGAAACGCGTCGCGGCTGGTGGCAGCGCACGTTCGGCGCCTGATCCCGGCGATCTGACGCAGAAACACAAAGGCCCTCCCCGGCACCTACGCCGGGGAGGGCTTTTCGTTTGGGGCGGCTCGCCTGATCAAGCGAGGCGTGTCGCGGTGCCCCATTCCATCCACGCAGCCCAGCGCGGATTGCCGGGCAGATATCCTTTGCCGATAGGCTCGACTTCGAACCCGGCATGCCGCACCGCCGCCGTGACCGGCCGCGTCAGATGGCAGCCCCCGGCAATCGGCTTCCAGAACGGCTCGATTCGCTGCTGCCAGCGCTGCACATCGGCATCGGGCGCACTGCCATGCTCGAGGAACAGGAACTGGCCCCCCGGCTTCAGGATCCGCCGCAGCTCGGAAAGCACGCGCTGCGGATCGATGACCGAGCACAAGGTGTAGGTGCAGACCACCGTATCGAAGCTCTCGCTGGCGAAAGGAATCGCCTCACCCACACCGTGGCGGATATCCGCCGCCCAGCCCTTCCTGGCGGCTTCCCCGCGCGCGAAATCAAGCAGCTTGTCGGAAGGATCGATGCCGGCAAAGCTCGTCACCGCGCCCTGGTCATAGAACTGCTGGTTGAAGCCGCCGCCGCAGCCAATCTCGAACACTGCGCCGCGTGCCTTGGGCACGACCTGCCCGCGCAGATCCATGATCGCGTCGGCACCGCAGCACGTGCGGATGAGCCGCGGCACCATGTGCTGGTCCCAGAATGCCTTGAAACCCATTGGCGGTTCCCCTCCCATGCTGACTGGCGCTGTTGTTGCACGCCCCGCCGCAGGCAGACAAGCGCTTCGAGAAGGCGTTTCACCGAGTCGAACAATATCCATTTTGCGCCTGATCTTTTGCCGCCACGCCCCCTTTCTGCGCATCATCCTATTGTTTTACATATATTTTTATTCGGAGCACAATTGTACAGAGGGCATCGACCGTTAGGGGATTGTTAGAAGGTTATGCGTAGATAAGACCTTGCTCACCACGGAAGACATTGAGGGGTGGGTGGCGCGTGGGGCGCCAACTCAGGAGATCGAACATGACGCTTTTCAAGAACCTGCTCGCGAACGAAGAAGGCGCAACCGCCATTGAATACGGCCTGATCGCCGCTCTTATCGCTGTTGCTGCCATCACCGCCATGGGCGCGCTGGGCAACTCGCTGTCGAACACGTTCAACCTGGTTTCGACCCAGATGGACAACGCTTCGGACAGCAAGCTCTAAGAGCTTCGCGCAAGCGAAACGTTCGGGGGCGGGGAACGCAAGTTCCCCGCCCCTTTCGTTTGTGCCGGGGCGAGCGGGTCTGCCGCCTTGGGCCAGGGCCTGTTTGGGCCAGAGTCATTTTGGGTAGGCCAAGTTCGCCCTCTGCCCCCTTGCCCGCCGCGTCGGTTTCGCTAAGGACTGTTCATCCCTTTTTTCGAACCAGATCAGCAAGGACGGCTCGATGGCGACCTTCACACTTCCGAAGAATTCCAAGGTCAATGGCAAGTCGCGGCATTTCCCGGCGGCCACGCAAGGGAAGATCCAGAAGTTCAAGGTCTATCGCTACGATCCCGACAGCGGCGAGAACCCGCGCTATGACACGTTCGAGATCGATCTCGACCAGTGCGGTCCGATGGTGCTCGATGCGTTGATCAAGATGAAGGGTGAGCAGGACCCGACGCTCACCTTCCGCCGCTCGTGCCGCGAGGGGATCTGCGGATCGTGTGCGATGAACCTCAATGGCCGCAACGGTCTTGCCTGCACCACTGCCATTTCGGACCTCAAGGGCGAGATCCGCATCACGCCGCTGCCGCACATGGAAGTGATCAAGGACCTCGTCCCCGATTTCACGCACTTCTACGCGCAGTATGCCTCGATCCGCCCCTGGCTGCAGACTGTCTCGCCCACGCCTTCGGGCAAGGAGCGCCTGCAGAGCCCCGCACAGCGCGAGAAGCTCGATGGTCTCTATGAGTGCATCCTGTGCGCTTGTTGCAGCACCTCGTGCCCCAGCTACTGGTGGAACTCCGACAAGTTCCTCGGCCCCGCGATCCTGCTCCAGGCCTATCGCTGGCTGGCTGACAGCCGCGACGAGATGACCGGCGAGCGGCTTGACGAGCTGGAAGATCCGTTCCGCCTCTATCGCTGCCACACGATCATGAACTGCGCCAACGTCTGCCCCAAGGGCCTTTCGCCGGCGCGGGCGATCGCGGAAATCAAGAAGATGCAGGTCGAGCGTACGCTCTGATCGGATCGCCGTGCCGCAGTCCGACATGCAGGTGAACAACGCCGCCTTCACCTATGGTCCGTCAGAGGACCATCCGGGGTGGTATACGTGGGACCTGAAGGATCAGGACCGGTTCAACACCTATGTGATGGGCCGCCTGCTGGTCCGCCGCGAGGATCTTCCCGGCGGTGCGCCGGCCGTGCGGCTGCGCATGTTCCCCGAGCGCCGCCACAGCAATCTGCTCGATGCCGTGCATGGCGGGATCACGCTGTCCCTGATCGACGTCTCGCTGTTTGCCTGCATGCGCCATGCCATCGATGGCGATGCGGCGGGATCGGTGACCCTCGATCTCTCCACCCAGTTCATCGGCGCCGGAATCGTCGGAAAGCCGCTTGATGCGGTGGTGGAAGTCCTGCGCGAAACCCGCCGCCTGCTGTTCCTGCGCGGCACGGTGGTACAGGAAGACCACCTCGTCGCCGCCTTCAACGGGACCGTGCGCAAGCCCTCTGCGCGATGAGCGGCCTTGCAGCCCGCTACGCCGCGCTGGTGGCGGCGGGTGAACTGAAGCCCGATCCCGAACAGGCCTCCGCCGCCACCCGCCTGGATGCCCTGCAGCGGGAGTTGGAGCGCCCTGCCCCCAAGCCCGGGTTCGTGAGCCGCCTGCTCGGCAGCAAGCCTCCTGTCAGCCCGCGCGGGCTTTACCTGTGGGGCGGCGTCGGGCGCGGCAAATCAATGCTGATGGACCTATTCCACGATACGCTGGAAGCCCACCCCAAGCGCCGTGCGCACTTTCACGAATTCATGCTCGACGTGCACGCCCGCCTGCGCGTGGAGCGCCTGAAGGAGCGCGGCGATCCGATCCCGCCCGTCGCCGCCGCGCTTGCCGCGGAGGCGCGCGTGCTCGCGTTTGACGAGATGGTGGTGAACAACAGCGCCGATGCGATGATCATGGGCCGCCTGTTCACCGCGCTCATCGCCGATCTTGGCGTTACCGTGGTCACCACCTCGAACCGGACGCCGAGCGAGCTTTACAAGGACGGGCTCAACCGCGAGCATTTCCTGCCCTTCATCGCGCTGATCGAAAGCCGGCTCGATGTGGTTGCCCTCAATGGTCCCACGGACTACCGCATGGCCCGCATGCAAGGCGTGGGCACGTGGCATGTCCCCAATGGCCCGGAAGCGACAGCCGCGGTGCGCGAGGCCTTCTTCCGCCTGACCGACTATCCGCCGGAAGACAGCCTCAACGTGCCCTCCGGCTCGCTCGATCTGGGAGGCGGACGCGTGCTGCATGTGCCCAAGAGCCTCAAGGGCGTTGCCGTGTTCAGTTTCAAGCGCCTCTGCGGCGAAGCGCGGGGCGCGGCGGACTACCTCGCCATTGCGCGCAACTACCACACGGTGATCCTTGTGGGCATCCAGCGCCTCGGCCCTGATCAGCGCAATGAGGCGGCGCGTTTCGTGACGCTGATCGACGCGCTGTACGAGCACAAGGTCAATCTGATCGCAACGGCTGATGCGGAGCCCGCAGACCTCTACCCCGCCGGCGATGGCCGATTCGAATTCGAGCGTACGGTGAGCCGGCTCATCGAAATGCAGAGCCGCGACTATCTCGCGCTGGGGCACGGCGAAGACTAGGCGCGCTAGCGCCTAATGCACGCCTCGCAGCGGTAGTCCGCCCATCGCAATTTTGGTTAATCAAAACAAAAAATCCCCATTCTCGGCGATTGTGATGACGTCATGACGTCATCACAATCGCTTCGAGTTTGGAGATTTTTGCATTTTTTCGGCCCCTCTCGAAGGTACCGAATGCAACTCACTCAGGCTCCGGAAAACATCAAAAGATGCAGGAAATCCGAAGCAATCTGCGGAATCAACGGAACAGATAGTGCCAGATCATAGCTGCCTCCATCAGATAGCGATGAGGCACTTATATGCTTAATTGGTCTGGTTAACAAGTTCTTAAACTTGCCCGGCGGCTCGACCCAAGCTGGTTGCATAGGTCTTTTCCAGATCCGGATAGGTGACCGGCCTGCCTAAGAAATACCCCTGCGCAAAATCGCAGCCCATGCCCTGAAGGATGGCCAGAGTCTCGGCCCGCTCGATGCCTTCAGCCACAACGGTCTGGCCAAGCGCATGCGCCAGCGTGATCGTATTGGCCACGATAGCCTGATCGCGCGGGCTGGTCCCGAGGCGGTCGATGAAGCGCCGGTCAATCTTCAGCTCATCACTGGGCAAGTCGGCGAGATAGGCGAGACTGGCTTCTCCGGTCCCGAAATCGTCGATCGACAGGCGGAAGCCCAGTTCGCGCAACCGGGTCAGATTCTGGCATGCGGCGGGTCGATTGCGGACGCTGGACGTTTCTGTGATCTCGATAGTGAGCAGGCTCGGATCGATGTCGCGGCGGCGCACTGCTCCCGAAAAATTGGCCACGAGATCGGGCTTGTCGACCATCTGCGCAGATAGATTGATGCTCATCTGGAAGCGGGGACCACGCGCATTGAGCGCCAGCGCAGCGGTGATCGCCAGATCGAGCACCCAGTACGTCAGGGCATCGATGCGTCCGGCGCGCTCGGCCTGCAGGATGAAGGCATCGGGCGCAATCGGCCCGCGTGTGGGATGGTTCCAGCGGATCAGCGCTTCGGCCCCGCACATGCGGTTTTCCTTGAGGTTCCACTGCGGCTGGAAGGCCAGCCAGATATCGCCATTGCGCAGACCTTCCTCGATGCGCGCGTGCAGGGAAAGCTCCCAGGGCGCCTCGGCCAGGCGGCTGGCCTCGAACAGTTCGATCGCGCGGCCGTTGGACAACGCTTCGTTGGCGCTCGCGAGGGCGGAATTGACCCGGGTGGGAGAATCGAGCCCTTCATTGCGATCGAGACCGAAGTGGATATTGGTATCGAAGGTGTGGCTTCCGATCAGCAACGGGGCCGCAAACAGCGCGCGCAGGCCTTCGAGGTGATCAAGCTGCATCTCGAGCGGGCGGGCTTCTTCAGCCCATGCGAAATGGCCGCCGTCGCCGTGGTAGATCGTGTCGGTCCCCGAACCGGCGGCAATGCGCCGCGCGATCTGCCTTGCGCATTCCCCGTATAGCTCGGGCGGCAGCGTCGCCAGAATCTCTTCGTAGCGAGCGACGACCGCCACCACGACATCCGAGCCGACGGGAATGGCCTTGCTGCCTAGCGCCAGCAGGTTGGGCAGCCCCGAAGCACTGGTGAGCTGGATACGCCGGGCGCGCTTCTGCCACAGCCGGATCGTGCCGTAGATCCCGATGAAGATGAGGGCGGTGTCTGGCCCAAAGACGAGGCCTTGCGTGCGCAGCACGGCAGGCACAAGTGCGACCGAGACCAGCGCAGCAACGTAAGTCGCAGCCTTGCGCCAGCCCTTCGAACGCCGCCCGAACAAGACCAGCAATGCAACAAGCGCCAGGATTGGCAGCGAGCCGAGCCGCGGTCCGAACGACAGGGAGAAAGGTGCTTTCAGCCCCTCGGCTCCGGCGATGTCGAGCGCGATTGCCGGTGTGTAGCTATGGCCGAAATACAGAACGGACAGAGACTTGTTCAGTCCCGTCACGATGACGGTTCGCCCCGTCAGATTGCTGGCGCCAGTAGCTCCTGGAACGAGTTCGCTCGAAGCGAGGCGGGGGATCGTTGCGGGATCGACCCTGAAATCAGGATAGTAATCGCCTTCGGAACCCGATCGAATGCCAGCCAGCGCTGCGGAAACCGTGCTGTACTTCTTCCCGTCAATATCGACCGCATAAGGGGCGGAATCGGCATAGAGCACGAAGTTCCCGCGCCACGCCGAGACCAGCACTTCGGCATTGCCGGTGATCTGCCGCGGAGGAAAGACGAAGGCATCCTTGCCGAAGTTGTCGACCTTGTCGGAGCGAGCGATGAAGGCAATGTCAGGACCATAGCTGCGGACTTCCCGCGCCAGCCGGGCGTCATCAGCGACGTTTTCGCCGACTGGCAAGGCTGTATCAATCAGCACGCGGCGCGGCATGCGCAGCCGCAGGCGGTCAAGGATCTCGGTGAGGCGGGCGGAAGTGAGGCTTTTCTGATCGTCGATGGTCAGCAGTACGGTCGAAACTGGGGCGGGCCGCTGCACATTCTTGTAGAAAACGTTCCAGTAGGTATGCGCCAACGGCTCGCCAGCCGCCATCATTGCCAGAAGCAATGTGGCGAGCAGCGAAATGCCGAAAGAGGTACGCAGGAACTGCCGCATGGACCGCCCAGAAGGGATGTTGACACCTGTGCCTAGTCCGAAATGGTTTATATTGCTTTAAGTTTCAAGCCCGAGATTCAGTAGTGCAGGTTTTTAAGTATCTGAATCTACAAAACAATATGCAAACTACGGTCCAACATAAGGAATTGCCAAATGAGCCGGCTGTGATCGCTTGTTCCGGCGATATGGGCCTCGGCAAGCCCGGCGAGGCGCGCTGTATCGAACCAGCCGGTGCGCGCCAGAGTGCCGCACGAAACGACCTGCCGCGCTTCCGCCGCGAGTGGCCCGCGCAGCCACGCAGCGATCGGCGTGACAAAGCCCATCTTCGGGCGGAACAGGATATCCTCCGGCAGATAGCGCCGCATGGCGTCCTTCATCAGCCACTTGCCTGTCTTTCCGCGCACGCGCATACGCTCGGGCAAGCACGCGCCGAACTCGATCAGGCGATGATCGAGCAGCGGCTCGCGTGCCTCGAGGCTGACGGCCATGCTGGTGCGGTCGACCTTGGTGAGGATATCGCCGGGCAGATAGAACTTGAGGTCGGCATATTGCGCCCGATCGAGCCCGCTGCGGGCCGGAGCCCCGCGCATAAGCTTCACGAACGGCTGCTCCGCGCGGTAGTCACCGCGAAGGCGCCTGAATTCGGCGGAGTAGAGGCTCTCGCGCAATTCGGGTCCGGTCACCGCCAGCGCGCGCGCATAGCCCTCCTCACCGCTCCCGGCGAGGCTCAGCAGCGTGGTTTTCGCACGCAAGGGGCGCGGGGCCCAATCGAGCTTGGGATAGAGCGCCCCCAGCCCGCCCAGCAGCCGGCGGCGCAGCGCGGCGGGGAGGATACCGCGCGCCTGTTCCTCGCGGTGATGAAAGGTCTGGCGGCGGTATCCGGCAAAAGCCTCGTCCGCGCCGTCACCCGATAGTGCCACGGTCACATGCTCGCGCGCCAGTTGCGAGACGCGATAGGTTGGCAGGGCGGAAGCATCGGCAAAGGGTTCGTCGAACATGGCCGCCAGCGTCTCGACCAGCGCGAAATCATCCGCGCCCACGATCCGCTGATGGTGCTCGGTGCCATATTGCGCGGCAATGCGCCCGGCGTATTCGGTCTCGTCCAGCGACTTCACATCGAAGCCGATGGTGCAGGTCTTGACCGGCTCGCGGCTCGCCTCGGCCATCAACGCCACGACGCTTGAGCTATCCACCCCGCCCGAAAGGAACGCGCCCAGCGGCACATCGGCGACCATGCGCGAAGTCACCGCTTCGCGCAGACGGTGCAGCAGATGCGCGCCGAGGTCCGCCTCGCTCCCGCGCTCGCGCGCTTCGAACGAGATATCCCACCACTGTTCCGGCGGCGGCGGCGGGGCATCGTGGCGCAAGAGGCGGTAGTGGCCCGCCGGCAGTTTCTCGACACCTTTCAGAATAGCGCGCGTATCGGGCACGAAGCCCCAGGTGAGGTAGTCCTCCACCGCCAGCGGATCGATCTCGCGCCGCAGCGAGGGATGCGCAAGGAGCTGCTTGAGCTCCGAGCCGAATATCACGCTGCCGTCAGCGAGCGTCGCCATGTGGAGCGGCTTCACGCCGAGCCGGTCGCGCGCCAGCAGCAAGGTGCGCTGCCGCAGATCATAGAGCGCAAAGGCAAACATGCCGTGGAGGCGCGGCAGGCAGTTTACGCCCCAGCGCTGCCAGGCGGCAAGGATCACCTCACTGTCGCCATCGGTGCGGAACACGGCACCCCCGGCCTGCAATTCGCGGCGCAGTTCGCGGAAATTGTAGATCTCGCCGTTGAACACCAGCATCGCCCCGCCATCGGCAGAAGCCATCGGCTGCGGCGATCCGGCAAGATCGATGATGGCGAGGCGCAAGTGCCCAAGTCCGATGCCCGGCGCGGTCCACACACCCTGCCCGTCCGGCCCGCGATGCGCGGCAACTGCACACATCCGCGCGACCCGATCCGGATCGACGGACTTCAGGCCCTCGGTATGGAAGATCCCGGCAATGCCACACATGGGCCAGCGCTTACCGGACGCGCGCCATGCCGTCCATCCATGGCGCGATGGGGCCAGTGGCAGCAAGGAAGGAACGGATCGATTCGTCCGGCGGCGGCGCGCCCTCGCCCGCTTCGGCGGACAGAATCAGTGCCATCGTCGCGCGTGGGCGCAGCAGCAGGCGGTCTTCCATGTTGGCAAGCTTGAGCCGGGTGTTGCTCCCCGTCAGCAGGTCTCCGGTGCGCAGCCAGGTCACGGCGAGGCGGTGGACCGGTCCTGGCGCCTGAATCACGTCACTCTTGGCATCGGCAAAGGTCGCTCCCGGTTCTTCCCACGCCCAGCGGCTGCCCAGCGGCAGCGCGCCCTGGCCAAAGCCGCCCGCCTCCTTGCCATCGCCCTGCGCAGCATAAAGCGCGAAGGAGAGATCGACCACGTGCCCCCTGCCATCGGCATAGCGGGCGACCAGCCGGTGATCGGCACCGGTATGCAGCGGATGCCATTCGGCGCTGGGGCTGCCATCGTCGATGTGCCAGCCGGATACTGCTGGCAGCATGATGATATCGGGCATCGGTGCAGCAATCCGGCTCGCCGCCGCGCTCCAGGCAAGGCCTGCCAGGGCGAACGCGGCGATCTCGCCCAGCGCAGCCGGCACTGGCAGCGCCATGCGTTCCAGCCGCGCCAGCAGCGGCGAGGCCGCGATGGCCGCTCCATCGACCAGTGGCGCGTCGATCTTCCGATCAAAAAAGCGCCAGCCCGCCGCCATGACGAGCACCATGACGAGCGCGAAGAACACCCAGCCGTAGAAGATATGGTCAAAGCTCGCGGCAAACTCGATCCCGCGCCAGCTGGCGATGTAGATCGTACCCCAAGCGCGCACGCCGTTCGCCAGTACCGGCACTACGAGCGAAAGAGCCATGAAGCCTGACCGCCGCCGCCAGCTTGCAAAGCACACGTTGGAAACGAGCACGCCGTAGGCAATCATCGCGATGAGGAATTTTACCCCTGAACAGGCTTCCGCCACTTCGAAGTAGCCGAAGCGGGTGGAAATGAAGACGCCGTCGATGGTCGCGGGCAGATGGCTCAGCGCGAGGAGCATCATCGTCAGCTTGGCGGTGATCGTCTGAAGGTAGGGGATGAGCTCGTCGCCGAAGGGCACCAGCGTCAGCATATAGCCCAAGGGAAACAGCTGCGCGGCGGCAACGCGCGGCCCCAGCAGCGCCAGCGCTGCGCCTTGCAGCATGACGACAACCGCCAGCTGCCGCGCCAGATTGAGCCCGGCAAAATCACCCAGCACCCACAGGAACACTGCGCCGCCCACGACGACAAGGCCCGGCCACCACGCGCGCGGCATGATCTGCGCGGTCTCGGCGGCGCGCTGCATGGCCAGCCAGCCGAGGATCGGCGGAATGAGCAGGATGTGGTTGTAGGTGGAGCTGTCCCACCACTGCCACGCCATGTCGCGCCAATCGCCGCGAAACAGCACGATCAGCGCCAGCCACACCGCAGCCAGACGGATCAGCGGTGCGCGCCAGTGATCCGGTACATGGGCAACGAGGCGCGCCGGCAAGCTGTGGAGCCGCTCCGGTGGCGCAGTATCAGGCAGCATCGGATCCGGCCTCGGGCGGGCCGGCAATCAGCGTGCGCAAAGGCGCGAGCACGCGGTCCCACCCGCACTCGGCAATAACGAAGCGCCGTGCAGCGGCGCCCATGGCCGCAGCAGCATTGCGGTCCACCAGCAGCGCCAGCGCCCGCTCGGCCAGCGCCAGCGGCGCTTCGGCGAGCGCGAAGTGTTCACCATCGCGAGCGCCGATGCCAGTCGCCGCCGAGGGCGTCAGCAGCACCGGGCGCGCCATGGCCATGGCCTCCAGCACCTTGTTCTGCACCCCGCGCGCGATCAGCAGCGGCGCCGTGACCAGATCGGCCCCCGCCAGCCATGGCCGCACATCGGGGACAGCGCCGGTCACGAACGTGCCATCCACGCCCTCCAGCGCGCGCACGGCCGACGTCGGCGCGCGGCCGACGACGGCGAAGCGCGCCTCGGGATGAACTGCACGGATGCGCGGCATCACTTCGTGCGCGAACAGCTGGACCGCCGTCACGTTGGGCGGATAGTCCATCTGCCCGGTGAACACGATGCCGGGGCCTTCACCAGCAAGCTCGGGGGCTGGAGCAACGGCCGCCGGGTCGAACAATTCGGTATCGATGCCGTTGCCGAGCGCGCGCACATCGGGCCGTGCGCTGCCGGAAAGCCGGCTTTCGAACAGCGCGCGTTCCTCGCGGCTGACGAACAGGCTCGTCGTCGCGCGGCGCGCCGCCAATTCCTCAAAGCGGCGCAGCAGCCGCGCCTCGCGCGCATATAGCAGGCGGCGTGGCAACGCGCCGGTCTGGGCATAGGCTTCGAACTTCGCCGAATCGACATCGACGAAATCCATCACTACCCGGCCCCGGAATTCGGGCGGGACATATTGCGCCATCTGCCCGGAAAAGACGAAAATGGCGGAAATCGGCCGGGTTTCCAGCACATGGTTCACCCAGCGCTGCAGCTTGGCGGAAGCAAAGGCGGCAAGGCTGATCGGCAGCCCCTGTCCCAGCGCGGCCAAGGCCGTGAGCGGTAGCGGCGCGCTGCGGCGGATGATGCAGTGGCTTGCCGCCAGCGCGGCCACGGCGCTTTCCTGCGCCAGATCCGCCGCATCATCAGCCAGCGCGCCGACATGCACAGGCGCAATTTCCGCGATCCGGCGCAGCAAGTGGTTGGAGCGGATCTTGTCCCCCCGGTCCGGCGGAAACGGCACGCGGTGCGCAAGGAACAGGACCTCGCTCATGCCAGACCCCGCGCAATGTACGGCCCGACACGGTTGGCAATCCCCAGCGGCAGTTTCTGCCACAGCGCGATCTTGGCCTTGTAGCGCGGGCTCAGCGGATTGACGTCACGCGGCGGCGCGCCATCGGCACTCCACACGGCGTAGCTCAGCGGTTGCGGCTCGAAACCCCAGTTGCGCTTGAAGTGATAGGCGCCGGTATCGGTCTTGGAGCGCCCGAAATCGAACCGGTCGCAGCCCTTGGCGCGCGCGTGGCACATCAGCGCGTAATACATCACGTCATTGGCCCTGAGCACGCGCGCAGCATGCACCCCGCCGCCCCAGTAGGGCATCACCGCACCGCGATGATAAAGGCTGAGCACCGAAGCCACCGCGCGGCCCTCGTGCAGCACTGTCAGGATATCGGCATCTTCGCCGAACGCGTCCATCACCGCCTCGAAGAGCGCGCGCGGGAACACCGGAGTGCCGAGATTGCGGACTGATTCGGCATAGACGGCGTAGTGCTGGTCCCGGTCCTGCACTCCGCGGCCGACGCGCACTTCCATGGCATTGGCCAGCCCCTTGCGCACTTCGGCGCGCTGCTTGCGGGGGATCCAGGTGAGCTGCGCTTCGTCATCGGAGGCGAGCGGCGCGACGAAACCGGCGTGGCTGTCACGCTTGATGTGCCAGCCGGGGTCTGCGGGCATCGCTCCCCCGCGCACCTCGACGGTCGGACACGAAAGCCGCCGCGCGAGTTCGGTCGCCGCCGCAAAGAGTTCCGGCGCGGCATCGGCGTCACCCAGCAGGCCGCCGTCGACCGCAAATCCGCTCGATACCAGCGCGCGGCCAAACAGCGGCGAATGGACTGCATGCAGCGGCAACAGAGCGGCAATCGCGCCATCACGTTCGGCTAGCAGCACGTGCGCCGGATGCCCTGCCGCGCGGGTCACTGCCTCCAGCCACTCGGGCCGATGGAACGGCGCCGCGCCTTCAGCTTCCGCCACAAAACGCGCAAGCGCGCCGCGATCCCCGGGATCGGCAAGGCGGACCCGCGTCAGCCAGGGCCGAAACGGTGCATTCATGCCGCCACCTGCTCGGCATCGAGCCGTGCGGCTTCGGCGGCGACCACCGCATCCATCCGGTCCCACTGGAACGCCCCCAGCAGCCGCCTGAGCTTGGGCGCCATCACCGAAAGATTGGTATAGTGCCGAAAGCGCGAGCGCAGCGGCGCATCGGCGCGGCGCGGCTGATCGGGATCGACTTCCCACGGATGGAAATAGAACGCCGCCGGGCGGCCCTCGCGCCGGTTGACCCGGTCCACCGCCCAGTGCGAAACGCCATAAGGCAGAAGCCGAAAGAACCCGCCGCCGCCCGCCGCCATGCGCCGCCCGGCCAGTTCCACTGTCGTCACCGGCACTTCGACCAGCGGTGATCCGGCCACCGGGCGAAATGCAAAGCGCGGTGCTTCGCGCCAGCCATAGTGATCGTGGACAATCGGCGCGACGCTGGACGAATAGGCATAGCCTTGCCGCGCCAGCATATCATGTGCCCACGGCGTGCGCGCATCGATCGAAAAGCTCGGCGCGCGGTAGCCCGTCACCGCGCTGCCGCTGGTATCTTCGAGCACGCCGCGCGCCCGGGCGATATCTTCAGCAAATGCCGCTTCGCCCAGGGCGAACACGCGCTTGTGGTCCCAGCCGTGGCTGGCGATCTCATGGCCCTCGGCAGCAATCCGGCACATCATCGCGGGATGGCGCTGCGCCACCCAACCAAGCGTGAAGAACGTTGCCTTGACCCCGGCCTCGCCGAACAGCGCCAGTACGCGGTCGCAGTTTGCTTCCACGCGGCGATCCAGCCCATCCCACTCGCCCCGCGCGATCACATGTTCGAATGCGCCGACCTGGAACCAGTCCTCGACGTCGACCGACATACCGTTGAGCACGGCACCTGAGGAGTGGGGATAAGCGGGATCGGGGCGGGACACAGCGTCATCGCTCCTTCAGGCGGCGCGGCGCGGGGTGTCGTTTTCGAGCCACTCGATCAGCATCGTCAGCACGTGGCGGATCGCCAGCTCCTGCTCCGCACCGCGTGCTTCGAGCGCGACGATGCGCTGCTGCAAGGCGCCAAGCGCGCCTTCGAACGTATCGAACCGGGCATCGGTTTGCGGCAGCGCAGCGGGCGGCGCGGGCAAGTCGGCCAGTTCGAGCACGGCCTTCTGCAGCTCGACGATCTGCTCGGCATGGCCCGAAACCGCCTTTTGCAGCCCGGCGAGCCCGGCTACCGCAGCGGCCGGCAGGTCGGCCTGCGGCACAGCGGCCACTTCGGGCGCGATCAGCGGCGCCGGGGCGGGCGCGGGTGCAGCCGGGTCAGCCAACGTGCCGTCGCGCTCTAGATCGGCGATCACTTCGGCAAGCATTGCGCTGTCGATATATGACTTCTGCTCGACCGCGCCCATCAGCAAGAGTCGACCGACCACCTGATTGATCCGGCGCGGCAGACAGCCGGTCGCCAGCGCTAGATCGGCGAAGACAAGCGCGTCGAACGAAGGGTTCCCCTTCCAGCCGACGCAGGCAAGCCGGTGCAGCACATACGGACCGACTTCGCCGGGCTCCATCGCTTCAAGGTGGTGCGTTGCGATGACCCGCTGGCGCAGCTGCTCCAGCCGGGGCGAGTTCTGAAGGAGATCGCGGAATTCAGGCTGGCCCAGCAGCAGAATCTGCAACAGCGGATGCGCGCCAAGCTGGAAGTTGGAGAGCATGCGCAGCTCTTCCAGCGCTTCGATCGAAAGGTTCTGGGCCTCGTCCACCACCAGCAGGCAGCGCCGCCCGGCGCGCGCTTCCTCATGAAGGAACGCCTCGATCAGCGCGAGCGCGCTGGCCTTGTCATGCCCGGAGGCGGCAAGCCCGAATGCACGCGCTGCCATGTGCACCATTTCGCTGCCATCAAGGCGGCTGGTCACGATCTGCGCGGCGGTGAGCCGCTGGCGGTCGATGGTGGCAAGGAGATGCGCCGCCAGCGTCGACTTGCCCGCCCCCACCGCGCCGGTGATAACGATGAAGCCTTCGCTCTGCGCCAGCCCATAACCAAGGTAGGACAGCGCCTTGCGGTGCGTTCCGCTCTCGAAATAGAACTCCGGATCGGGAGTAAGCTGGAAGGGCCGTCCGGTCAGTTCGTAAAACCTGTCATACATCTTGGGTGACGCCCTTCTCTCAGAAATTGTAACGCAGGCCGACCTGACCGGTGGCGATCAGTTCGTCGGCAAAAACCTTGCGGTTGAGCGAATCGAGCCCGACTGCCGCGCTGCCGACAAGGCGCCGGGTAAACTGCCGCGAAAGACCGGCGTTGACGCCGATGGCGTTGACATCGGCAAAGTTCGATACGCCGGACTTGTACCAGCTGTCGTAGACCCCGACGGTAAACGCAGTGAGCCGGTCGATCGGCCCCGAAATCTGCCCGTTCACGTAGAAGGTCTCGTCGGTTCGGTTGTTGGCCGAGGCGAGTACGGTGCCCTGCGCGCCAATGAACTTGCGGCGCAGATACCCGCCGCCCAGCCCCATCCGCAGCCTGCCGGCCATGTGGCTGTAGGACGCCGAAACGCCGCGCGTGCGGAACGCTGCCGAGGCGATCGAACCAAGCGCACCATTGACGCAGCCGCCGCCCTGCGCACCTGCCGCGCAGCCCGAGATGTCCCCGCTGAAGGGATTGCGATCCGTCGTGAAATCAGTCGGCAGGCCGCGCACCGCATTGCCGATGGTCGAGCCGAAGCCGCTGACTGCATCGAATACGTCGATCTGCAGCGCATTGTGCGCATTCGGCGTGTAGGAAAGTGAACCGTAATACGTCATGCTGTCATAGCGGCGACCGACGAAGGCGCTGAGCGATGTGCGCCGGCTCGGGCGCCACATCACGCCGACATCCCACGTCAGCCCGGTCACATCATAGGCAATCTGGCGCGGCTTCGACTTGTCGGTCACATAGCGGCCGTCGCTGCCGACCACCGGCGTCCCGTCAGCCGCGCGCACGGCATCGCGCGATGACACCTTTACATCCTGCCAGCCCACATCACCGATCAGCGCCAGTTCCGAATTGACCGGCAGCGTCGCCTGCACACCGGCGCGCAACTCGCGCACGCGCTGGTCGAGGTTGGCGATGTCTTCCTGATTGTAGCCAGCGCTTGCGGTCAGCCCGATCGGCAGCACCGTGCCCGGCGCGATGCCAGCGGAAACCTGCGCAGCCTGCGCGACGGAGTGGTTGAAAATGTCGCCCTGCGGCTGCGGCTGGCCCGACGGCAGGCCCGTCACTGGAAGGCGCGGCGTGTTTACCTTGGTATAGCCGACGAGGTAGGAGCCCTTGAGCGCGACTTCGCCCACGTGGGTCGAAACAGCGGGCCCTGCATAGACCGAATAGACCTGCGCCACCTGATCGCCCGTGCGCACCGAGCCAAGGCGGGAGGCGCCGCTCTGATCAAACGTGGTGCGCGTGGCGAGCCCGCCCGCCTCGACCGTCAATTGGCGCGGGATGAGATCGTGGCGCACCCGCGCAAGCCCCGAAACCGTATCATTGCTGACGATGTTGCCGCTTTCTGCGAAGCGCCGCTCATAGCGTACGGAAACCGCGCCTTCGGTCCGCCGCCCTTTGAGCGACGCATCGACGCCGACCGCGACGCTCGAATAGGTCAAGGTCTCGTGCACCGGCTCGAGCCGCGCGAGCACGCTCTGGCTGAGTTCGATATAGGGCTGGATCTTCATCCGCCCCGATCCGCCGGCACTGCCCATGCTGCCCTCGCCGCGCCGCGAACCGCGCGAGCGGGCGGCATCGCCGGATCCCGAAGGTGCGCTATCTCCGCCTGAGATCGATTCGCTGTCGCCGGGATCGCCGTAGGGGAGCGACTGCGCATGTGCCGTACCGGCGGCAAGAGCCAGCGCCAGCATGGCGGTCGCAAACGCATGGTCGGAAGTGCGCGCCATGGTCATTCCTTGTACCCGTAGTAGGAGCCGAAGCGGCGTCCGGTGGGTGAGAAACGCGTGCAGTTGAGCAGCAGCTTGATGTCCTCGCAGCCCGCAAGGATGCTCACGGCATCGCGCAGTGCGGCTTCTCCGGTCTGATCCGCGCGCACCACCATCAGCGCCTGGCCGACATGGTGCGCCAGTTCGGACGCGGGCGAAGCTGCCAGCACCGGCGGGCTGTCGAAGATCACGATGCGATTGGGTGATTGCGAGGTCAGCCGATCGAGCACCTCGGCGGTATAAGCCGAAGCGAGGTGTTCGGTGTCGTGCCCGGTCGAATTGCCGGCGGGCAGGACAAACAGGCCGGCGATGTCCGTGCCGATGATGCAATCCTCGACCGCGACTTCGGGATCAGCGAGCGCATCCATCAGCCCGCGTCCGCCCGGCAGGCCGAGCGCGGAAAGCACGCTCGGCTTGGCGAAATCGGCATCGACGAGGAGCACTTCGGTGTCCTTCTCCGCTGCCATCGACAGCGCGAGATTGACCGCGCAGAAAGTCTTGCCCTCGCCCGGATGTGCCGAACACACGAGAATGCGCTCACCGTGGCGAGCGCCCCGGCCGGCACGCGATTCCGCCGCCGTCATCAGGAGCTGGCGCTTCACGATGCGGAATTCCTCGAGCAGGCCCGTCACCGGACCTTCGGGTTCGATCAGGCACTGTTCGCGAAGGTGCTTGCGGTCGATGGCATGGAAAGTACCGCGAAACGATTGCCGGGCAGGAATTCCGTCAAACACCGGAGGGGCAAGGTTCGGGCGCGCTGGCGCGGCCGGACGCTGCACCGGTTCCGCCGGGATCGGCGCTTCGGACGTGACGGGGGCCTGCTCGCGCAGTTCCGGCAGCTTGGGCGTCACCGGCGCCTGAAAAGCGCGCAGGTCGAAGGTGCCGGCCGCCCGCTCGATCAGCGAGCGCGCCTCGGAGCTGTCCTTGGGAACCGGGATCTTGCTCTGTTCGGTCATGATCTTTTCCGTTCCCTCAGGCGACCATGCCGCGTTTCATGAATTCGACCGCCAGCAGCACAACGAGCACAAAGGCGAGACTGGCGACACCACCACCGAACCACTTGAGCTGGCGCCAGTATTGCGCCCGCGCCCGGCGCGAGAGCGTGAGTGTGACCGAGCCGACCACCTGCATGCCGGTGGCGCGTTCCAGCTGCCCAGTCGTCGCGTACGTTGAGCGCAGCTGACCCACCGCGAAGGCACTGCCGCAGCCTGCCGCTACGCCCACAATGAGCACGAGGAACAGGAGCATCGGGCGGTCCGGTGCGGACGGTGCGCGCGGCGTCGTCGGCGGATCGATCACTTCGAACTTCACTGCGTTCCGCTCGGTTTCGACCTGCCCACGCAGCCGGAGCTGCTCGCGGTCACGCAGCAGTTTGTCGTACTGCTCCTTGAGCACATCGTAATCGCGGTTGATGCGCGCAGCCTCGGCGGCAAGGCCGGGCTCGCTGTATTGGCGGCCGGTAAGCTCGGCGAGCTCCTGGGTCAGCGAGGCGCGGCGCGATTGCAGTGCGACGAGGCTCGCCTCGCGGTCTGCCTTGATCGATTGCAGCGAGGAATATGCGGGATTGGGCATGCCGCCGGGCCCGGCATCGCCCGCTGCAGCGCGCTGCAGCGAAGCGACCTGCGCCTTCATGGCGATCACGTCGGGATGGCTGTCAGTCAGTCCGCGCGCCCTCAGAGCGCTGAGATCGGCCTGCGCCTGCGCCAGCGAACCACGCGCACCGCCGCTTACGCCGGGCATCATGATAGTGGGCGGCGTGCCGGAAAGCTGGCCGCGGATCGAGGCCAGCGCGCTCTGCGCCGCGAGGAGATCCGATTCCACCCCGCGCAGTTCGGCCCGTGCGCCCTCGATCTTGCTCGAAAGCGAGCCGTTGCCCGGCATCATCTCGGCATTCTTGGCCTCGAAGGCCTGGCGCTTCTGCTCGGCGGCCTCCAGATCCTTCTGCCGGTCGGCCAGCTGCTGGTCCATGAAGGCCAGCGTATCGCTCATTTCGCCACGCCCGCCGGCGAGGTTTTCCTCGCGGAAGATGTCGATCATCTTCTGGACGATGTCCTGCGCCAGCTTGGAATTCTGGACGTCGGAATAGGCCTTGCCGCCCGAATAGCCGGTGATCTCGAACAGGTTGTCCTGCTGGCTCACCACCTTGACGTTCTTGGCGAGCGCCGCGACCGCCGCTTCCATCTGCTTGTCGGACGTGACCTTGTCGCCCAGCCGCGTGGCGCGCACGACCTTGGAGAGGTTGACCGAACTGGTCAGCGTCTGGCGCACGCGCTCGATATCGCGTTTGCGATCGCCGCCGATACCGATCTGGTCCGAGAGCACATCGTCGATCTGGACGAAGATGCGCGCCTTCGATTCGTAGGTATTGGGCACTGTCGCCACGACCAGCCAGCCGAGCAGGCAGACCAGCCAGGCAGCGCCCAGCGCCAGCCAGCGCCGGTGCCAGATGCCGTAGAGCGCGATGCGCACTTCTTCGTAGATGCTCGTCATCGGGCGCGCATCCTCAGAACGTGCTTTCGGGGATGATGATCACATCACCCGGCATCAGCATGACATTCGCGCGCGTATCGCCCTTGCGGAGCAAATCGCCGATCCGCACGCTGTATTCCTTTTGCTTGCCGGTCTGCTTGTCGAAGCGCACCAGCCGCGCCTTGTTGCCCGCCGCATATTCCGAAAGGCCGCCCACCGCGATCATCGCGTCGAGCAGCGTCATGTTGGCGCGGTAGGGGATCGAGGCCGGCTTGCTGGTCGCGCCCACGATGCGCACCTGTTGGCTGAACGTGCCGGAGAACTTGTTGACGATGACCGAGACGATCGGTTCCTGGATGTACTGCGAAAGCTGGAGCTTGATGTCCTCGGCCAGCATCGAGGGCGTCTTGCCCACGGCCGGCATGTCGGTAATCAGCGGCGTGGTGATGCGCCCGTCGGGCCGCACCTGCACCGAAGCGCCAAGCTCGGGATTACGCCATACGAAGATGGTGAGATCATCGAGCGGTCCGATCACGTATTCCTCGCCCGGGCCCTCCTGCAGGGCCACGAACGAAGCGGGCGGCAATTGTGCGCCCCCGCCCCCGCCCGCACAGCCGCCGAGCAACAGGCTCAGCGTGGCCACAATGGTCAATGACCGGGCCAGCAGGCTGGAAACACGCGTATTCTTGGGCATTGACCGTCCTTTGCGCGCACTGGGCTGGCTGTCCCATTCGTCCCGCAGCGGGACCACGGGGACCTCCCATCACTTCCGAGCTATCGCCAAAAAGGGTGAAGATACCGTTAGTCCTGATCCGCAAGGCGCAGTCCGCACAAGCGCATTTCCGCCCAAGTCCCGAAACAGGACGGCGAACTACGTAAAGGTTAATACCTAAAAATCAGAGGCTTGGGTTAACCAGTCGTTCGGCAGCCGGACCATGTCCGAGAAAGTGCACCGGGCTCGCACTTGCCCCATAAGCCCCGGCGCAAAACATCGCGACGAGATCGCCTTCTTCCGCGCGCGGAAAGCCGCCCTTGTCGGCCAGCCGATCCAGCGGAGTGCACAGACAGCCAACAATGCTGGCTTCTTCCTCCACCGGCGCATCGAACTTCGTGGCGATGGCGCTGGGATAATTGCGCCGCACCACGGTCCCGAAGTTCCCACTGGCGGCCAACTGGTGATGCAGCCCGCCATCGGTCACGAGGAATACCTCGCCATGGCTTTCCTTGCGGTCGATGATCCGGGTCAGATAAACCCCTGCCTCGCCAACAAGATAGCGCCCCAGCTCGATGCAGAACGCGGTCTCTTCCAGTACATGCGGCAAGGCGGCGAACTGTGCGCCCAGCGCTTCTCCCACCGCTGCAAGTGCAAGCGGGGCATCGCCCGGAAAATAGGGAATACCGAACCCACCGCCGAGGTTGCAGGCAGGCAGCGCCGTGCCACTGCCCTCGGCCAGCCGCGCTGCCAGCGCCAGCGTCGCCGCCTGCATCTCTGCAATTGCGGCGGCATCGAGCGCCTGGCTGCCGGCGTAGATGTGAAAGCCCCGCCACACCGCGCCCGAAGCGATGATCCACTTCGCCAGCGCGGGTACTTGCGCTGCATCGACACCAAAGGGCTTGGCCCCGCCGCCCATCTTCATCCCCGATCCCTTGAGATCGAAATCGGGATTGACCCGGATAGCCAGCCTTGGCGCGCGCCCGAGCCGGTCGCCAATGGCCAGCGCCCGCTCCGCCTCCCGCGCGGATTCGAGGTTGAGCGTCACCCCGCGCGCAATCACCGCCTCAAGATCTGCATCGCGCTTGCCGGGACCGGCAAAGCTGATCCGCTGCGCCGGCACGCCCGCTGCTTCGGCCATGAGCAGTTCACCGCCCGAGGCGATGTCGAACCCGTCGACCAACCCCGCCATATGCCGCAGCACCGGCGCGAAGGGATTGGCCTTCATTGCATAATGCAGCCCCAGCCGCTCGGGCAGCGCCGCGCGCAACTGCGCGACACGTGCCGTCATCAGCGCCGCATCATAAACGAACAGCGGTGATCCGGCTTCGGCAACCAGATCGGACGCCTTGCACCCACCGATGGCAAGCTCGCCATCGATCGTGGTATATCCAGGCGGAATGGGGCCAAGCGGCTTCATGGCTCAGCCCTTTGACACGGCGGCCGATAATTCCTGGTAAAGACCCGTCCGGTCGAGCTTGCCATTAGGGCTCAAGGGCATTTCCGCGCGCCAGTGGATCACGCGCGGCACCATGAAACCCGGCAGATCGCGTGCCAGTGCGGAGGACAGCGCAGCCTCTGCTTCAGCCGCATCGCCCTTGGCGCGAACGACCAGATGGATCGCTTGCCCCAGCGCCGGATCGGGCAAGCCCAGCGCCACCGCTTCAGCCACCAGCCCGGTCGCAATCGCGGCATCTTCCACTTCCTGCGGGCTCACCCGGTTGCCGGACGTCTTGATCATCGCATCGCGCCGCCCGGCAAAGTGGAGGAGCCCCGCCGCATCGCGCCGCACCCGGTCACCAGACCACACCGCCATGCCGCCCATCCGCGAGAACGCCGGCGCCGGCCTGAACCGCTCCGCCGTCCGTTCGGCATCGCGCCAGTAGCCTTGCGCCACCAGCGGACCGGCATGGACCAGTTCGCCCTCTTCGTCCGGCCCTGCCTCTCGCCCGTCGTCCGCCACCACCATAACCTCGGCGAACGGGATCGCCGTGCCGATCGAGGTCGGATGCGCATCGACCAGCGAGGGATCGAGATAGGTCGAGCGAAACGCCTCGGTCAGGCCGTACATCGGAAACAGCTGCGCCGCAGGAAACCGCGCCCTGAGCGCGCGCACCAGTGGCTCGGTCAGCGCTCCCCCGCTATTGGTAAGCCGTTTCAGCTTCGCCGCTACCGCCTCGGGCCAATCGAGCTCGGTCAATTGCAGCCACAGCGGCGGTACTGCGGCGATAGTCGTCACCTCGTGCCGCTCCACCGCCTTCATCACATCGCGCGCCGTGAGGTAATCGAGCGGCACCACCGCACCACCCGCATGCCATGTGGAAAGCAGCTGGTTCTGCCCATAATCGAACGCCAGCGGCAGCACTGCCAGCACGTGGTCGTCCTCACCGACGCCGAGATAGTGCGCCACGCTCGCCGCGCCGAGCCACATGTTGGCATGGCTGAGCATCACGCCCTTCGGCCGCCCGGTTGAACCGCTGGTATAGAGGATTGCCGCCAGCGCATCCGGCACGGAATCCGAAGGCCCGAGCGGCGCAAGCTCCCCTGCCGCAGCCCAGACCGTGTTTTCTTCCCGCACCGCCGCCTCGGCAAGATCGCCCGGCGCCAGAGTGGCGAGCCGTCCCGCGCCCGAAATCAGCAGCTGCGCCCCGCTATCACCAAGGATATGCGCCACTTGCCCGCGCTTCAGCAGCGGGTTCACCGGTACATGCACCAGCCCCGCGCGCACCGCCGCCAAGGGCATCAGGCAGGCGAGTTCGCTCTTGGGCAGCCATGTCGCCACCCGCGCGCCCGGCTCCGTCACTTCCGCCGCCAGCCACGCCGCGAGTTGCCCTAAACGCCGATTTAACGCCTCATAGCTAAGCGTGCGATCTTTGAAGACAAGCGCTGCCGCATCGGGCCTCCCTCGCAGGGCGAGGTGATCGAGCGGATAGACAGTAGGATCGGGCGCTGCAGGCAAGCGGCTCTCTCGGGTGTGATGGCAGGAACTGGGGCAGGAACGAACAATTGGGTGTGACGGTCTATCACGCTGATTTGCGGGAAGCGCAAGCCGACCCGGCGCTTGCTGCGCTGCTCGGCCGCACGCCCACCAGCGCGCCGTTCGACCGGCTGGACTGGCTCGTGCTGCTGGCCGAGCATTGCTTCCCTGCCGCCACCTGCAAGCTCGCCGTCGCGCGCGATGGCGATGCGCTGGCCGTCCTTCCGTTCCGCGAAGGCCCGGGCGGCGTCGTTCCGCTCGGCACATGGTACAGCTTCTTCGTCCGCCCGCTGACAAACGATCCCGCCCGCGCGCATGAGCTTCTCGAAGCCCTCGCCTGCAGCCTTGCGCCAAGCGGCGCCGCGCAGCTTTCGCCGATGCCCGAAGCCGAAGCCGCCGCGGTTGCCGCAGCATTCCGCGCTGCTGGCTGGATCGGCGTGGCCGAACCCTGCGACACCAACCACATCCTTGAACTGCACGGCCGCAGCTTCGCCGAATACTGGGCAGCCCGCCCCGGCCAGCTGCGCGAAACCGTACGCCGCAAGTCCGCGCGCGGCAAAGTCTCGCTGCGCATCGAGACAGCGTTCAGCGAAGCCGGTTGGGCAGCTTACGAAGCGATCTACGCGAAGAGCTGGAAGCCGGAAGAAGGCAATCCTGTGTTCCTGCGCGCCTTAGCGCAAGCAGAAGGCGCCGCCGGGATGCTGCGCATGGGCATCGCCGAGATCGATGGGGAACCGGTCGCCGCGCAGTTCTGGACGGTCGAGGGCGGCACCGCGTGGATTCACAAGCTCGCGCACGATGAAGCGCACCGCGCGCACTCGCCCGGCACATTGCTCACCGCCGCACTGTTCCGCCACGTGATCGACGAGGACCGCGTCCACACTGTCGATTTCGGCACCGGCAACGACCTCTACAAGCGCGACTGGATGGAGGCGCAGCGCCCCCGCTATGCTCTGCAGTTCTATCGCCCCGCCGCTGTCGGGCACTGGCCTGCGCTCGCCCGCCTCGCCGCCCGCAAGATGCTTCGCCGGAGCAGTTCGCCTGCGCTTGTCTCCCCGCAGGCTGCTGGCTAAAGCGCGCACCATTCCTTTTGTGACAAGGCCTTACCCGTGACTTTGAATGATCAGACTGACGCCGCCCTGCGCAACCTGCTGAACGATGTGCTCGGCCTCGGCCCCGCGCGCGCTGCAGCACTGACAGCGGACAGTGGCCTCTTCGGCGCCCTGCCCGAACTCGATTCCATGGCCGTCGCCGGGCTCCTCACCGAGATCGAAGACCGCTTCGACATCGTGATCGACGATGATGAAGTCGATGGCGAGCTGCTCGGCACGTATGGCGATCTCCTCGCCTTCATCCACGCCAAACGCGGCGAGGCCTGAGCGCGCACATGCCGACAACCTGGCCTTGCCCCGGCCCAGCCGGCATTGCCGAGGAATACGCTGTGGTGTTCGACCGCGCACGCGCGGCACGCCTGCTGATCGTGCCGCCGCTGTTCGAGGAAATGAACCGCACCCGGCGCATGCTTATCGAAACCCAGCGCCAGCTGGACCGGTTCGGCGTCGATTCGATGCTCCCTGATCTGCCCGGTTGCAATGAAAGCCTGCAGGTATTTTCCGCCCAAAGCCTTGGCAGTTGGCGCGATGCGATGGCCGCCGCCGCCCGCCACTTTGCCGCCACCCATGTCCTCGCCGTGCGCGGCGGGGCACTGGTGTTTCCCACCAACCTGCCGGGTTGGGTGCTCGAACCGCTCAAAGGCAGCTCGATCCTGCGCCAACTTCTGCGCGCCCGCGTGCTCTCTGCGAAGGAAGCCGGGCGCGAGGAAAACAGCGCCGACCTGCTTGAGCACGGCCGCAACCACGGCCTTGAGCTCGCCGGATATCGCCTCTCCGCAGCGCTCGTCGCCGGGCTCGATGCCGCCGTGCCCGAGGACGAAGGCCAGATCGTGATCCGCCAGTCCGAACTCGGCGGCAGCGCGCTTTGGATGCGTAGCGAGCCGGGCGAAGACCCGGCCCAAACCGCAGCGCTTGCCCGCCTGATCGCCGCAGAGGTGCAAGGCTGATGCGCTGCCACTTCGCCTTCCCTTGCGGCCCTGACACGCTTGTCGGCACGCTCGACATGGAGGCCGCGACCGGCTCCACCGGCGTGCTCCTCATCTCGGGCGGGCGCGAAGTGCGCGCTGGCAGTTGGGGTGGCCAGGCGCAGATCGCAGCACTCCTTGCCGCTGCTGGTGTCCCCGTCTTCCGCTACGACCGCCGCGGTGTCGGCGAAAGCGAAGGCAGCGATCCGGGCTTCCAGCACACCCGCGAGGATATCGCCGCGGCGCTCGCAGCCTTCCGCGCCGCCGTGCCCATGCTGCGCCGGGTGATCGCCTTCGGCAATTGCGACGCCGCCGCTGCGCTCATGCTGCATGCCGCCGAACTCGGGCTTGAAGGCCTCGTCCTTGCCAATCCGTGGACGCTGGAACACGATGAATCCGAAGCTGCGCCTTCGGCCGCCTTGCGCCAGCGCTATCTCGCCAAGCTTGCCAATCCGCGCGAAGTGCTGCGCCTTCTCACTGGCGGGGTGAACCTCGCCAGGCTTGCGCGGGGCTTGCGGCAGGCGGCCTCTGCTCCGGTCAAATCATCGCTGGTTGACACCATGGCAGCCAACCTCGCGCGATTCTCCGGGCCGGTCACGATCCTGCTCGCGAGCGGCGACCGCACCGCCCAGATGTTCGAAGCGGTCTGGCCCAAAAGCAATCAGCGCATCCAGCGCCACGCGAGCAGTGGCCACAGCTTCGCCGGGGAAGACGCACAGAGCTGGCTCACCGAACACCTGCTGGAAGCGGTTCGCTAGATGCGAGCTTTCAGGAGGTTGTTCATCCGGCGTGACCGGACCAGACTGAGG
>CAZQEH010000026.1:0-43503 GCA_964592205.1 uncultured Novosphingobium sp. | reverse complement strand
TGGTCGGGGAAAGAGGATTCGAACCTCCGGCCCCTGCCTCCCGAAGACAGTGCTCTACCAGGCTGAGCTATTCCCCGACCGATCGTTCGCTTCCGAGACCCGATAAGGAGTACCCGGACGCAAGGCAGGGGCGCGCTATAGGCGGGGGATTCGAGGGTGACAAGCACCCTTTTGCAGGATTTTCATCGGTCGGTGCGCGGGGGCTCAGGCAGCGTGGCGCAAGCCCGGTGCCTGAGCCTGCCGGTCGCCCGAAAGCCGGAAGCGTGCGACAAGCTCCCGCAAGGTTTCCGCTTCGCGCAACAGGTTGTGTGCGGCGGCGTTGCTTTCCTCGACCATCGCGGCATTTTGCTGGGTGACCTGATCGATACGGTTGAAGCTGGCACTCACCGTGCCGAGCGCTTCGACCTGGCTGGCGGATTCGCCGGCGATGCTGCTAATCGCGCTACCGATCTGGCTCACACGGTCGACGATGGTGCGCAGCACCGTGCCGGTTTCGCCGACGAGTTCGACGCCGGCGCCAACCTGGGCCGAGGATGCGCCGATGAGATTCTTGATTTCCTGCGCGGCATCGGCGCTGCGCTGGGCGAGTGCGCGCACTTCGGTCGCGACCACGGCAAAGCCCTTGCCAGCCTCACCAGCGCGGGCGGCTTCGACTCCGGCGTTGAGCGCGAGCAGGTTCGTCTGGAAGGCAATCCCGTCGATGATCGAGACGATCTGGGCAATTTCGCTGGAGGACTGCTCGATCCCGGTCATCGCGGCAATCGCGCGTTCGACGACGGCGCCGCCAGTCGCGGCATCGGTCTCGGCTTCGGCGGTGGTGCGGTTGACCGCCTCGGCGCGCGCGGCGGTCGCGCGGATACCGGTGGCCAGCGTAGTGGTCGCGCTGCTGTTGGCGGCAATCGCACTGGCCTGCGCTTCGGTGCGGCGGGCAAGATCATCCGATGCGCTGCGGATTTCCGAAGAGCCGACGGCGATCTGGCGCGCGGCGGCGGTGACGCGGCCGAGGATCTGATCGAGATCAGCAGTGGCCGCGTTGAACGAGGTGCGCAAGGTTTCATAGGCAGGCGGGAAGGGATCGGTGATGCGCAGCGCCAGATCGCCGCGGGCCATGGCCTCAAGCCGGGCGGCGATGGCGGCGATGACGGCGTTCTGTTCGGCAGCGGTGCGGTTGCGTTCGCCGGCCGCTTCGGCTTCGTTGCGTTCGGCCTGCGCGTGGAATTCGGTCTGGTGCTGAATGCGGCGGGCGACTTGCTCGCACAGGATCACAAGCGCGCCGGTCTCGGCACCGACGATCACCGCGTGCAAGAGGACGCGGGCGAAGGCAGGGCCGCCCATCCAGAGGAAATCGGGCGCGAGGAAATTCGCGAGGAGATGATGGACGGCCGTGAGTCCGGCGGCGAGGATCACCGGCCGCCAATCGGCCATGACGGCCAGCATGGCGAGCGCGGCAAAGAAGGTCATGTGAATATCGATCATCAGCGCCTGGCCGGACCACTGCCAAAGCAGAATCATCGGATAAGCTGCGACCGCGCTGCCCATGGCGAGGCGGGTGCCGCCATCGGCCTGCCCCTGCGCGACAAGCACCAGCGGAATAATCCCGACGGCAATGGCAAGGACAAGCGGGAGCAGCCCGGTCCCGGCGAATGCGCTGCCCACGCCGATGACGAGCGTGGCGAGCACGCATGTGGCAGCAAGCACCTTGAGGCCGTTGCGGCGGACGGCGAGCAGTTCATCCATGGGATCGGGTTTCCGGGGGTTGGCAGAGGAAGGACGGGATGGCGATGGCAAGCGCGCCTTCGCTAAGGGCGCGGGCAGCGAAACCGGGAGGCGGGGCGATCAGGATCTGCCCGCTGAAGCGGCCGGGGCCGTTGAGGGCGCCGCCGTTGGCGAGCGCCCAGGTAAGTGCGGTGTGGTGCGTTGCTGGGACGAGCGGGAGATAAAGCGCGGCGGTTCCGGAGCGGGGGGCGAATTCGGCGATGGCGACGACGACGGCGAGAACAATGCTTTGAATCGCCAGTGCCAAGCGGGGGCTGGTGGGGCTGGCGATCGCGGAAGGCATTGTTGCTGCCTAGTCCGATACGGACTTACGGCCCGGCAGTGCACGGTTAGGGCTAACTGCGTATTCCCGGCGCTGGTCAGTGCGGCGGGACATGGCTAGACAAGATGGCATGGCCACTGCCGCTTCCCCTTCGCGAGTCCCGACGCGCTCGGCGCATCCCGAACAGCAATATCTCGACCTGATGCGGCGCATCTGGGAGGAGGGTGACGAGCGGGTGGACCGCACGGGCGTGGGGACACGCTCGATCTTCGGTACGCAGCTGCGATTCGATCTGGCGGGCGGCGTCATGCCGCTGCTGACGACCAAGCGCGTCTACTGGAAGACTGCGACGCGCGAGTTCCTGTGGTTCCTGACCGGACGCACCAATATCCGGGAACTGTGCGCGCAAGGGGTCGAAATCTGGACCGATTGGCCGCTCGATCGGTATCGGCGCGAGACGGGCGAGGAGATCAGCCGCGAGGACTTTTCCGCGCGGATCGTGGCGGATGAGGACTTTGCCCAGCAATGGGGCGATCTGGGGCCGGTCTACGGGAAGCAGTGGACGGATTGGCCGGTCTATGAACCGGCGGGTAACGGGCTGTTTGCGCAGCGGGCGCAGGGCGTGAACCAGGTGGCAGAGCTGGTCGAGAGCCTCAGGAAGAACCCCGGCAGCCGGCGCCATATCGTCGAAGGGTGGAACGTGGCGGAGCTGGGCGGTATGGCGCTTCCGCCGTGCCACAAGACCTATCAGTTCCATGTCGCGGACGGGAAGCTATCGGGGCTGGTCTATCAGCGCAGCTGCGATGTGGCGCTGGGGCTGCCGTTCAACCTGTGGGGCGGGGCGCTGTTTATCCGCATGCTGGCGCAGCAGTGCGATCTGGAGCCAGGTGAGCTGGTGTGGATGGGGGGTGATACGCACCTTTATCTGAACCATGCCGAACTGGTGGAAGCGCAGCTTGCGCGGGTGCCGGAGGGAAGCCCGAAGCTGGATATCGTGCGGCGGCCGGAGAGCGTGTTCGACTACCGGATCGAGGACTTTGTGGTGACGGGGTATGCCCCGCAGGCGCCCATTTCAGCGCCGGTTGCGGTTTGATTGACTCGGAAAGTTCGTTGTAATATTATTATGTCATGAGCTAATAATGCGTCTCTGATCAAGGAGGCGCCGGGAGTGTTCGATGCTGGCGTTCTTCGCATGACCGAGACCAAGCGCAGCAACCTGCCGCCGCTGCAGTTGCATGTGCCGGAGCCGAAGTTTCGCCCCGGCGATGCAGTGGATTACAGCCATCTGGTGATCCCGGCGGCGGGCGCGCAAGCGCGGCCCGACGAGAGCTGCGCGGCGAGGGAGACACATCCGCTGTGCCTCGATTTGGTGCGCGTGCTGGGCGAGGACGACATGGCGGTCGGCCCGTGGGACCCCATGCTCGATGCCGAGTCCTTGCGACGGATGCTGCGGCTGATGGCGCTGACCCGCGCGTTCGATGACCGGATGTACCGCGGGCAGCGGCAGGGCAAGACCAGTTTCTACATGAAGTGCACCGGCGAGGAGGCGACCTCGATTGCGCCGGCCATGGCGCTGGCGGCGGATGACATGGTGTTCCCCAGCTATCGCCAGCAGGGCATCCTGATCGCGCGCGGCTACCCGATGGTCGACATGATCAATCAGATCTATTCGAACAAGGCGGACAAGCTGAAGGGCCGGCAGCTGCCGATCATGTATTCGGCGAAGGAGGCTTCGTTCTTCTCGATCTCGGGCAACCTCGCCACGCAGTATCCGCAGGCCGTGGGCTGGGCGATGGCGAGCGCGATCAAGGGCGATACGCGGATTGCCGCCGCATGGCTGGGCGAGGGATCGACTGCGGAGGGTGACTTCCATTCGGCGATGACGTTTGCGGCGGTCTACAACGCGCCGGTCGTGTTCAATGTCGTCAACAACCAGTGGGCGATTTCGAGCTTTTCGGGGTTTGCGGGGGCGGAGCGGACGACGTTTGCGGCGCGGGCGATTGGCTATGGCATTGCCGGGCTGCGGGTGGACGGCAACGATCCGCTGGCGGTCTATGCGGCGACGCGCTGGGCGGCGAACCGGGCGCGGGCGAATGGCGGGCCGACCTTGATCGAGCACTTCACGTATCGGGCGGAGGGGCATTCGACGTCAGACGACCCGGGTCAGTACCGCTCGGTCCAGGAACGCAGCGAATGGCCGCTGGGCGATCCGATTGCGCGGCTGGCGGCGCATCTGGAAGCGCTGGGCGAATGGACGGGCGAAGCGCACGCGGCGATGGATCTGGAACTGGCCGAGCAGGTGAAGGCAGCGGCCAAGGCGGCGGAAGCCAATGGCGTGCTGGGGCATGGCCTGCACCATCCGTTCCGCACGCTGTTTGAGGACGTGTTCGAGGAACTGCCCTGGCATCTCAAGGAGCAGAGCGAACAGGCGATCCGCGAGCGCCGGATCAAGTGGCCCGAATGGAAGGAGGAGGACTCATGACTTTGGGCATGAGCGAGCAGGCTTCCATGAAGAAGCTCAACATGATCGAGGCAATCAACGACGCGCTCGATGTGATGATGGGGCGCGACAGCAATATCGTCGTGATGGGCGAGGATGTCGGCTATTTCGGCGGCGTGTTCCGCGCGACAGCTGGGCTGCAGAAGAAATATGGCCGCACGCGCGTGTTCGATACGCCGATCAGCGAATGCGGGATCATCGGCGTTGCGGTGGGCATGGGGGCCTATGGGCTTCGGCCAGTGCCCGAAATCCAGTTTGCCGACTACATCTACCCGGGGCTGGACCAGCTGATCTCAGAAGCGGCGCGGCTGCGCTATCGGTCAGCGGGGGAATTTACCGCGCCGATCACGGTGCGTTCGCCCTTCGGTGGCGGCATCTTTGGCGGGCAGACCCACAGCCAGAGCCCGGAAGCGCTGTTTACTCATGTGGCGGGCCTCAAGACGGTGATCCCGAGCACGCCGTACGACGCAAAGGGCCTGCTGATCGCCGCGATCGAGGACAACGATCCGGTAATCTTCTTCGAGCCCAAGCGCATCTATAACGGGCCGTTCAATGGTTACTACGACAAGCCAGTCGAGCCATGGTCGAGGCACAAGGATGGGGCGGTGCCGGAAGGGTATTACCGCATCCCACTCGGCAAGGCGCGGGTGGTGCGCGAGGGCGAGGCGCTGACCGTGCTCGCCTATGGCACGATGGTCCATGTGGCCGAGGCAGTGCTGGCCGAGAAGGGCGTCGATGCCGAGATCATTGATCTGCGCACTTTGGTGCCGCTCGATATCGAGACGATCAAGGCTTCGGTCGAGAAAACGGGCAAGTGCCTGATCATCCACGAAGCGACGCGCACCAGCGGTTTCGGCGCGGAGCTTTCCGCGCTGGTGCAGGAGCGCTGCTTCTACCACCTCGAAGCTCCCATCGAACGCGTGACGGGCTTCGACACACCTTATCCGCACAGCCTTGAATGGGCGTATTTTCCGGGTCCGGTCCGCATTGGCGAGGCTGTCGACCGTCTTTTGAAAGCCTGACGCGATGGGTACTTTCACGTTCCGACTGCCTGATATTGGCGAGGGCATTGCCGAGGCCGAGATTGTCGCCTGGCATGTCAAGGTTGGCGATGTGGTGGCCGAGGATGGCCGTGTCGCCGATCTGATGACCGACAAGGCGACGGTCGAGATGGAAAGCCCGGTCAGCGGGCGGATCATTTCGGTAGCTGGCGAAGTTGGCGATGTGATCGCGATCGGTTCGCCGCTGGTGGTGATCGAGACCGAGGGGGATGAGGCTTCACCACCGTCACCGGTTGAAACATCCGTCGAGCCCTCTCCCCTTCAGGGGCGAGGGTTGGGAGAGGAGGCCATCGAAACCTCACCCGCCATTCCCCTCTCCCCGGCCCTCGCCCCTGAAGGGGAGAGGGAGGCAGCCCCCAAGGTGCTGGCGAGCCCTGCCGTGCGGGCGCGGGCCGATGCGCTGGGGATTGATCTGGCCGAGGTGAAGCCTTCCGAGGAAGGCCGGGTGAGGCATGCGGATCTTGACCAGTTCCTGGCCTATAACGCGGGCGGAGGGTTTCGGGCGGCGGGCGCAAGGCGCGCGGACGAGACGGTCAAGGTCATTGGCCTGAGGCGCCGGATTGCCGAGAACATGGCAGCGGCGAAGCGGCATATTCCGCATTTCACGTACGTCGAGGAATGCGACGTCACTGCGCTGGAAGAGATGCGGGGCCAGATGAATGAGGGGCGAGGCGCGAAGCCCAAGCTGACCATGCTGCCGCTGCTGATCACCGCAATCTGCAAGACGCTGCCGGATTATCCCATGCTCAATGCGCGCTATGATGACGAGGCGGGCGTCGTGACACGGCACGGCGCGGTACATCTTGGCATGGCGACGCAGACGCCGGGCGGGTTGATGGTGCCCGTGATCCGCGATGCACAGGACCGCAACCTGTGGCAACTTGCGCATGAGATCGCGCGGCTGGCCGAGGCGGCGCGCAAGGGGACGGCCAGCTCGGCGGAGCTATCGGGTTCGACGATTACAGTGACATCGTTGGGCGCGCTGGGCGGGGTCGCGACGACGCCGGTGATCAACCGACCGGAAGTGGCGATCATCGGCCCCAACCGGATCGTCGAGCGGCCGATGTTCGTGCCCGATGGCCAGGATGGAATTTGGACGGGCGGCGAGCGGGTGGCCAAGCGCAAGCTGATGAACATCTCGATCAGCTGCGATCACCGCGTGGTCGATGGCTGGGATGCGGCGAGCTTTGTTCAGGCGCTCAAGCGGATGATCGAGACACCGGTACTGCTGCTGGTGGACTGAGCCGGATTTAACGCACCACGCCGCGCCAGGTCATCTGGCCGGTGCCGGCGAGCGCCTGCGGTGTCGGAATGCGCCAGCGCAAGTGCGTGACGTCTTCGGCGTGGGCCGGGCGGGGGCGACCGATGCTATCGCGCACCACTAGGTCTTCGAGCGCGCCCCAGGTGCGGCCACCATCGACCGAGACTTCCTGTGTCCCGTCCGTCGCGCCCGCGAAGGCGATGGCGCGCGGGAGCGGGTTGGTGACAGTGAAGCCGCCTTCCTTGCGGCCCGACCAGTTGACCACGAAAATAACGCGGTCGCCAGGACGGAGCTGATCGGCGCGTTCGAGGATGCGGGCGGTGCGGCCGCCGGGGGCGGGCTGGAAGCGTTCGATGAAGACATCGCTGGCAAAATGGACGCCGCCTGCAGCGTGGGCCGGGGCCGGGATCAGCGCGGCGCTTGCAGCGCCTGCGACCACCATCGCCGGAAGGACAGCCTTGTACATTGCTTGCATTGCCCCCTCTGCGCGCGCTGCGCCGATGGGGCGATCTTTGGCACGCCCGGCGATAAAGTTTGGTTAATGCCGGGATACGGGCGGCGCGGGGATCTGGAGGGCAAGCCCGGGCTTCAGGCAAAGAAAAAGGCACCCGAAGGTGCCTTTCTCGTCTTCCCAATGGCGCGAGTGACGGGACTTGAACCCGCGACCCTCGGCGTGACAGGCCGATACTCTAACCAACTGAGCTACACCCGCTCGCCTTGGGAGCGCCGCATTTATGGGAGGAGCCCTTGGCTGTCAACGCCCTTGAGCGGCTATTTTTGCCTCTGCGGAAAATCGTTTGGAATCAGCCCCAGCGGCCGGTTTCCATCCAGATCAGGAAGCGGCGAAGCGGCAGGAGCCACACGGTTCCGAGAATCACGTAGACGAGTGTCTGCACAAGCACGGGCATCTTTCCGATGGGGCCCGCAAGGCCCGCCACGATCAGCGCATAGCCGAACAGCCCCAGAACCAGCGCAAGGATGCCGAAAGGCTTGCGCCAGGTTGGCTTGTAGCTTTCGGGTTCGTTCATCGTGCGTCCGTTCAGAAGGGGCCGTATAGCCGGGTCGGCGTTACCACTGCAGTGAGCGACCTGTCATGCGCCTCTAGTGGCAGGTTTTCGGCAAGCTGGCTGTCCCAAGCCATGCCGATGGCGGGGGCATCGGGGTATTGTGCAAGCCACCGATCATAGTAGCCGCCGCCTTGACCGAGCCGCTGCCCATTGGCGGTAAAACCGATGAGGGGAACGAACAGCACATCGGGCGTCAACGGCTCGGCATCGGCGAGCGGTTGCAGGGCGCCGTAGGGATCGGGTTCCAGAAGCTCTTCGTGATAAGGCGAGGCCCAGTGGCGAAATTCCATCGGCGCGCCGCGCCGGGCGAAGTAGGGCATGGCGAGTTTGTGCCCCGCATCATGGAAATACCGCGCATAGGCGAGAGTAGGCGCTTCATCACCGATGGCATGATAGAACCCGATCGTGGCACTGGCCGGGATCAGGCTGGCAAGCGCTGCAGGCGGGCGCATGAACAGCAGCGCCTTGATGCGTGGTTCGAGCGCGGCGACGTGTCCGCGCCGCGCGGCCCGCAGCGATTTGCGCAAGGCGGCCTTGGCGTTGGCGATATCGGAGGTTTCCAAGGTCATCTCTACAGTCTCTGGCCTTGGCGAAAGGGCACCGTGCCGGGGTGACGGGACCACCATGGGTCGTTTCCAGGAGAATCCTCTGACGCGTTCACGTCAGGTGGGGACCATGTACCAGGGCCAGGGCCCGAGCAGGGACAGCCCCCAAGGATTTGCTTATAGCCTCAGGGATTTCATGTGGCACGTGCCGGGCAGTACCCGTCGCTCCCTATCTAGGGCGCGTGCGCCGCTTTCTCAAGTAGCGGGTTCTTCGAGATGGGCGGCAAGCTTCTCGACCCGGGCGGCCAAGAGCTCGATCCGGGCGATGACTTCGGCGGCGGGCTGGGCGGGTTCGGGTGCGCCTTCGGGCACCTGCTCACTGGGAGGCGGCATTTGGCGGTGCAGTTCATGCAATTCGTCTGCCAGCATGAGCGCGGCGAACAGGAGCATGCGTGTTTCGCTCTGCCCGGCAGCGGTGCCACCGCTTGCGACGCGTTCGCCCACCATGCGGCCGAGCATCTCGATATGCGATTCCTCGCCATCCGGCGCGGAGACGGTGTAGGGGCGGCCGCCGATCGTGAGCGTCACGTTACTCATTGCGGGAGATTGGCCAGAAGCAGATCAAGCTGCTGGATTTCCTGACTGACGCGTTCCTTGAGCTTGCGGTGGCGGCTGCGCAGCTCGGCCACTTCGGCGGGAGCAGGGGCGGCGGCGACGGCAACCTCGAGCCGGGCAATTGCCTGCTCGATCCTGTCAAGCGCCGCATCGAGCGGGGAATTCTGCGCCTCGGTCGTCATGGCGGCCATCGCTAGCACAATTGCCTAGCCCCGCAAGCCGGGAACCGCTCGCCTTTCCCCAACCTTGACGCTACGGCCCCAGCCTTGACGCTATGAAGTGCCGCTCCCAAAGAGATCCCGCTGCCGAATCGGCCGCGCGCGTGAGCGGCCCTTGCCGCAGGATCGAAGGCTAGGACAGACGATGACGTTGGCTGGGGAACGGGATCAGGCCGTACTGGTACCGATGGCAAATGCCATTCGGGCGCTGGCGATGGATGCGGTGGAGGCCGCCAATTCCGGGCACCCCGGCATGCCAATGGGCATGGCCGATGTGGCAACCGTGCTGTTCACCGAATTCCTGAAGTACGATCCCGCCGCGCCCAAGTGGGCAGACCGCGACCGCTTCGTGCTTTCGGCCGGCCACGGATCGATGCTGATCTACGCTCTGCTGCATCTGACCGGCTACTCCGCGCCGACGATGGATGACATCCGCAATTTCCGCCAGCTGGGCAGTCCCTGCGCGGGGCATCCTGAAAACGACATGCTGGCAGGCGTGGAATGTACAACCGGTCCGCTGGGGCAGGGTCTGGCCATGGCAGTGGGCATGGCGATTGCCGAGCGGCACCTCAACGCGGCATTCGGCGCTGATCTCGTCGACCACAAGACCTGGGTCGTTGCTGGCGATGGCTGCCTGATGGAAGGCGTGAACCACGAGGCGGTCGGCCTTGCGGGGACGCTGGGCCTTGGGCACCTCAACGTGCTGTGGGACGACAACAAGATCACCATTGACGGCGATACCTCGCTTTCGACCACGGAAGACATTCTGGCGCGCTATGTCGCGAGCGGGTGGCATACCACGAGCTGCGACGGGCATGACTTTGCCGATATCGCCCGCGCGCTGGCTGAAGCTGCCGCCGATCCGCGCCCCTCGCTGGTTTCGTGCAAGACGGTGATCGGCAAGGGCGCGCCCAACAAGCAGGGCAGCCACAACGTCCACGGCTCGCCACTCGGCAAGAGCGAGATCGAGGCGGCGCGCGAATACCTGGGCTGGACTTCGGCACCGTTCGAGATCCCGGCGGACATTCTGGCCAATTGGCGCACGGCAGGGGCCAAGGGCGCTGCGGCGCGGGCCGCATGGGAAGTGCGCGCGGCCGCGCATCCGCAAGGCGCAGAGCTCGCACGGCGCATGGCGGGTGAACTGCCGGCGGATATGAGCGCTGTCGATGCTTACATGACAAGCCTCATCGCCAATCCGCCCACGGTCGCGACGCGCAAGTCGAGCGAGATGGCGCTTGAGGCGATGACCGCCGTGATTCCCGAGATGATCGGCGGTTCGGCGGACCTCACAGGCTCGAACAATACCAAGACCAAGGCGACCGGTCCGCTGACCAGGGACAGCTATGGCGGACGCTATGTCTATTACGGCATCCGCGAGTTCGGCATGGCCGCCGCGATGAACGGCATGGCGCTGCACGGGGGCGTGATTCCCTACGGCGGCACGTTCCTCGTGTTCTCGGACTATTGCCGCAATGCCGTGCGCATGTCGGCGCTGCAGCATGTGCGCGCGGTCTATGTGTTCACGCACGATTCCATCGGGCTGGGCGAGGATGGGCCGACGCACCAGCCTATCGAGCATGTCATGTCGCTGCGCATGATCCCGAACCTTCTCGTGTTCCGCCCGGCGGATGCGATCGAAACGGCAGAGGCCTGGAGCCTTGCCCTGGCCAATGCGCACCGCCCGACGGTGCTGGCGCTGACCCGGCAGAACCTGCCGCCGGTCCGCTTCGATGCCGAGATGAAGAGCGCGAAGGGGGCCTATCGCCTCGTCAGCGCCAGTGCCCCGCGCAAGGTCGTGTTGATGGCAACCGGTTCGGAAGTGGCGATTGCGATGGATGTGGCCAAGGCGCTCGAAGCCGAGGGCGTGGGCGCGGACGTTGTCTCGTTTCCGTGCTGGGAGCTGTTCGACGAGCAGGACGCGGCCTACCGTGCCGGCCTGCTGCCGGCGGATGCGCTAAAGGTTTCGATCGAGGCTGGCGTTACGCTGGGCTGGCAGAAGTATGTCGGCGATGGGCTCACCATCGGCATCGACAGCTTCGGCGCTTCGGCCCCTGCGCCGGTGCTCTATGGCCACTTTGGCCTTGTGCCCGAGAAGATCCTGCCGCGCATCAAGGCGCGGCTTGGCTGAGTTTCTTCGTCGTTGCGGGCGAAGTGAGGCAATGCAGAGCTATTCATGCGAGCGCTCTGGTTTGTTTTGTCACTTCGCTTCCTACAATGACGAAGATCAGAATGGATTTTTGAGAAGGAGTTAGTTCAATGGCGACGAAGGTTGCGATCAACGGTTTCGGGCGCATCGGGCGCAATGTGGCGCGCGCTATTCTGGAGCGGCCGGACTGCGGGCTGGAGCTGGTTTCGATCAACGACCTCGCCAGCGCCAAGGACAACGCCCTGCTGTTCAAGCGTGACAGCGTGCACGGCGCCTACAAGGGCACGGTCGAAGTCGACGGCACCGACCTCGTGATCGACGGCAAGCGCATTGCAGTGACGGCCGAGCGTGATCCCGCCAACTTGCCGCACGGCGCGCAAGGGGTCGACATCGTGCTGGAATGCACCGGCTTCTTCACCGACCGCGCTTCGTGCGAGAAGCACATCGCGGCGGGCGCCAAGAAGGTGCTGATCTCGGCGCCGGGCAAGAACGTCGACCTCACGGTCGTTTACGGCGTGAACCACGACAAGCTGACGGCTGAGCACACCGTGGTCTCGAACGCTTCGTGCACCACCAACTGCCTCGCGTCGTTTGCCAAGGTGCTGAACGACAGCATCGGCATCGTGCGCGGGCTGATGACTACGGTTCACGCCTATACCAACGACCAGAAGATCCTTGACCAGATCCACAGCGATCCGCGCCGCGCGCGCGCCGCTGCGATGAGCATGATCCCGACCACGACGGGCGCTGCCCGCGCGGTGGGCGAAGTGTTGCCCGAACTGAAGGGCAGGCTGGATGGTTCGGCGATCCGCGTGCCGACCCCGAACGTTTCGGTGGTGGACCTGACGTTCCAGCCCGGCCGTGACACGACCAAGGAAGAAGTCAACGCGCTGCTCAAGGCTGCTGCCGAAGGTCCGCTCAAGGGCGTGCTGGGCTTCAGCGACGAGCCGCTGGTCTCGATCGACTACAACCACGATTCGCACAGCTCGACCATCGACAGCCTCGAAACCTCCGTAATCGACGGCAAGCTGGTGCGCGTGCTTTCGTGGTACGACAACGAGTGGGGCTTCTCGAACCGCATGGTCGATACGGCCGGCGTGATGGGCGGTCTGCTCTGAGCCATGAGGGCTGCGGGACGTCTTGACGGGATCGCCCGGCACAAGGTGTCCCGCGGGGCCATGGAAACGCTGGACCGGGCCAGCGTGACTCCGGACAGGGGGCTTGAGGGCGATTGCCGGGGGGTAGTGCCCGAAGGCAAGCAGGGCAACCGGCAGATCACCGTGATCGAGGTGGAAAGCTGGGCTGCCGCCATGCGGGATCTTGGCGGCGCCGACGGCCTTGTCTGGTCTGACCGGCGGGCCAATCTGCTCGTTTCAGGCGTGCGCCTGCCGCGCGAGGCGGGCAAGGTGATCGCGATCGGCAAGGGCCTGCGCATCGAGGTGCGCTGTGAATGCGATCCATGCAGCCGCATGGACGTTCTGCGCGAAGGCCTGCGCGCAGCGCTCACGCCGGACTGGCGCGGCGGGATTTGCGGGCGGGTGATCAGCGAAGGCGAGATTGCCTTGGGCGACGAAGTGAGGATCGAGCAATGAGCTTCAAGACGCTGGACGATATCGGCGATGTGCGCGGCAAGGTCGTGCTGGTGCGCGTGGACCTCAACCTGCCGATGCAGGACGGCGCAGTCACCGACGACACCCGCGTGCAGGCCGCCAAGCCGACGATTCTCGAACTGGCCGACAAGGGCGCCAAGGTATTGCTGCTGGCGCATTTCGGGCGGCCCAAGGGTGAGCGCGTTTCGACCCAGTCCTTGAGCATGGTCGTCGGTGCGGTCGAGGAAGTGCTCGGTCGCGAGGTGATGTTTGTTTCGGAGATCGCCGGGCCGGTGATCGGCCAGGTTGTCGGCATTCTCCCCGAAGGCGGGATCGCGTGCCTCGAGAACACCCGGTTCTGGAAGGGCGAGGAAAAGAACGATCCGGAGCTCGTGAAGGCGATTGCCGAGCACGCCGATATTTATGTGAACGATGCGTTTTCCGCAGCGCACCGCGCGCATGCGACGACCGAGGGCCTGGCGCATGTACTGCCGGCATATGCGGGCCGCTCGATGCAGGCCGAACTCGAAGCGCTGGGCAAGGCGCTGGGCGAACCGGAGCGACCGGTTGCGGCTGTGGTCGGCGGGGCCAAGGTTTCCTCCAAGCTCGATGTTCTGAAGCATTTGGTCGGCAAGGTCGATCACCTGATCATCGGCGGGGGCATGGCCAACACGTTCCTCGCCGCGCGCGGGGTCAATGTCGGCAAGTCGCTGTGCGAGCATGATCTGGCGCAGACTGCCGAGGCGATCCTCGATGCGGCGGACGCTTCGGGGTGCACCGTGCATCTGCCGTATGACGTCGTGGTCTCGAAGGAGTTTGCGGCCAATCCTCCTTCCCTGCGCACCTGCAACGTGCACGAGGTGGCGGCGGATGAGATGATCCTCGATGTTGGCCCGGCAGCGACTGAAGCGTTGGCCGATGTGCTCAAGGTCTGCAAGACGCTGGTGTGGAATGGGCCGCTTGGCGCGTTCGAGACGACTCCGTTCGACACGGCAACCGTGGCGCTGGCGCGCACGGCAGCAGCGCTGACCCGCGAAGGTTCGCTGGTATCGGTGGCGGGCGGCGGCGATACCGTTGCGGCGCTGAGCCATGCCGGGGTTGCGGGTGACTTCTCCTATGTCTCGACCGCGGGCGGCGCCTTCCTCGAATGGATGGAAGGCCGCGTGCTGCCAGGCGTGGCCGCGCTCGAAGCCTGAAGCCAAGAATTATGGCGGATCGGCGGCGCTGCGATATTGCAGTGCGGCAGGAACCGCTTTATGGGACCGCGCATACGAATGCGCTATCCAGAGGGGCCTGCCATGAACTTTGCCGAAATGAAGTCCAAGATCGCTGCAGGACAGGGCTTTATCGCGGCATTGGACCAGAGCGGCGGTTCCACGCCCAAGGCGCTGGCAGGTTATGGTATCGAAGCTGGCGCGTGGACCAATGACGAGGAAATGTTCGGCCTGATCCACGCCATGCGCGCGCGGATCATCCGTTCGTCCGCGTTCACCGGTGAGAAGGTCATCGGCGCGATCCTGTTCGAGCGCACGATGGACGGCGATGTTGATGGCACGCCGGTTCCCGAAGCGCTGATCGCCAAGGGCGTGGTGCCCTTCATCAAGATCGACAAGGGCCTCGAGGACGAAGCGAACGGCGTGCAGCTGATGAAGCCGATGCCGACGCTCGATGCCCTGCTGGTGCGTTCGAAGGCGCTCGGCGTGTTTGGCACCAAGGAGCGTTCGGTGATCAATTCGGCCAACCGCGAGGGCATTGCCGCCGTGGTGGCGCAGCAATTCGAGGTGGGGCGGCAGGTGCTGAGCCACGGGATGATGCCGATCATCGAGCCCGAAGTGAACATTAAGAGCGAGACGCGTGCAGAGTGCGACACGATCCTGCTCGAAGAGACGCTGAAGGCGCTTGATGGACTCGCCGAGGGTGAGGAAGTCATGCTCAAGCTGTCGCTGCCTGTCGTGCCAGGCACTTTCGATCCGCTGGTGGCGCATCCGCGCGTGCTGCGCGTGGTCGCGCTTTCGGGCGGCTACAAGCGGCCGGAAGCCTGCGTCGAGCTCGCCAAGAACAACGCCATCATCGCCAGCTTCAGCCGCGCGCTGCTCGAAGACCTGCGCGCGCAGATGAGCGATGCGGAATTCGATGCCTCGCTCGGCGCGGCGATTGACGAGATCCATCGCGGGTCGACCGTGAAGATGGCCTGAATTTGCAGCATGGAAGCGTCGGTTCTGACTTTTGCGAACCATCGCGGTGTCGTGCCTATGCTGTGGGCCTTCTTCGGCCTCGCCGTCGGCGAAATGCTCGCGGTTCATTTGTTTCTCGTTTTGAAATGGCCGATGCTCGCCTGGCCTCTGACCATGCTGTCCGCCCTGACGCTGGTCTGGCTGGTAGGCTGGATCCGCTCGTGGAAACGGCTTCCGCACCGTCTGGCGGATGGCATGCTTGTCCTCCACATGGGATCGCTTCGGCGGGTGGCGGTGCCCATCGCCCGGATAGCCCGCATCGTGGGCCAGGTGGACAATGCGGCGCTGTCCCGCGAGGGAACTCGCAAGCTGGTGGTGCTCGCCTATCCCAACCGGATCGTGGAATTGACGGAACCGCTCTCCGATCGCCGCCAAACCTGCGCACTGGCGATCCGGCTAGATGATCCCGCCGCGTTTGATCGCGGCATGGCTGATGCTGGGGTTACCATCGACTAAGTCGGTGTCAGCCGCTAGGGACCACGCGATGACCGATTGCCAGCTTTACCTGATCTCGCCGCTCGATGTGGGCGGTGCTTTCCCTGACCGACTTGCCCGCGCGCTTGATGCAGGGCCGGTCGCGGCGTTCCAGTTTCGCGTCAAGGACGTGGCCGAGCATGATGCGGCTCGTCTCGCCGAACCGCTCCTGCGCATTTGCGCGGACCGTGAAGTGGCCTTCATCGTCAACGATTCGGTGGCGCTGGCGAAGCGGCTTGGTGCGGATGGCGTGCATCTCGGACAGGACGATGGCTCGGTTGCCGATGCGCGCGCGCGGCTTGGCAAGGCGGCGCAGATCGGTGTGACGTGCCATGCAAGCCGCCACCTCGCGATGGAAGCGGGCGAGGCGGGAGCGGACTATGTCGCCTTCGGGGCGTTTTTCCCAAGCTCGACCAAGGATACCAAGCATGTCGCCGAGCCAGAGCTGCTGCAATGGTGGTCGCGGCTGTTCGAACTGCCCAGTGTCGCCATCGGCGGGATCACGCCGGCGAATTGTGCGCCGCTGGTGCAGGCAGGCGCGGATTTCCTTGCGGTGAGCCATGCCGTGTGGGGCGGGGACGAGGCGGCGGGTGCGCGCGCCTTGCACGAAGCCATTGCAAAGGCGGCCAGCTGAGCGGCTATTCCGCTGGCGATGCCTCGTCAGCGCTGTAATCATCGCGCACGGCGCCAGCGCGCACGCAGCGCAGTTTCTCTCGCTTGCCATCGGGGCCGAGCCTGATCAGCGAGAGCCCAACCTTCGCAAAGCGGCGCCCGGCAAAGGGGCCCGAGGTCATCGTGAACGTATTGCTGAGCAGGAGATAGGTTCCGCGCACGCCGCCAACGACGTAGCTTGAATCGGGGACGATGCTGAAATCACTCTCCGGCTGCGGGACGGGCGGGGTGATTGCGTCACCCGGCAATTCGCAGCTCCAGCGGCCCTGGCTCACCGTCCACATCGCGCCGCCGGGCGCGGCCATGGCAGGCGCAGCGGCAAGGAGGACGAGGGCGATTGTGGCAGCGCGGATCATGACGGCGTGGCTAGCATGCGACGGCGGCTTGAAGCAATCGCCGCTTGGCGCTAAGGGCCGCGCTCCAGCACCCGTTCGGCGTGCATCCCAAGCAGGGCTCTTTCCATCATGAAGATCAGCGGCGTGGACATCCGTCCGGGCAATATCCTGGAATACGAAAAGGGCATCTGGAAGGTTGCCAAGACCCAGCATACCCAGCCCGGCAAGGGCGGCGCGTTCATGCAGGTCGAGATGAAGAACCTCATCGATGGCCGCAAGACCAATGTGCGCTTCCGCAGCGCCGATACGGTCGAGCGCGTGCGCCTCGATACGAAGGACTTCCAGTTCCTCTACAAGGAAGGCGATGACCTGATCTTCATGGACGTGGAATCCTACGACCAGATCACGCTGCCGGCCGATCTTCTGGGTGATGCCGTGGCCTTCTTGCAGGACGGCATGACCGTGCTGCTCGAAATGTGGGAAGAGCGCCCGATTTCGGTGCAACTGCCCGAGCAGGTCGAGGCGACCATCGTCGAGGCCGATGCCGTGGTGAAGGGGCAGACCGCCTCGTCCAGCTTCAAGCCCGCGATCCTCGACAATGGCGTGCGCGTGATGGTGCCGCCGCATATCGCAAGCGGCACGCGCATCATCGTCGACGTCTACGAGCGCGCTTACGTCAGCAAGGTGGGCTGAAGCATCATGTCAGCAATTTCCGGCCTGATGCGGGTGATGGAGAAGGCGGCCCGCAAGGCCGGCCAGCGGCTGCGCCGTGATTTCGGTGAGGTCGAGCATCTCCAGGTGAGCCGCAAGGGTCCGGCGGACTTCGTCTCCAAGGCCGACCAGGCCGCCGAGCGCACACTGTGGGACGAGCTGCGCGCGGCGCGGCCCGGTTGGGGCTTCGAGCTGGAAGAAGGCGGCACGATCGAGGGGGAGCCCGGCAAGCCGCGCTTTATCATCGATCCGCTCGACGGCACCAGCAACTTTCTCCACGGCATTCCGCACTTCGCGATTTCGATCGCGGTGCAGGAGCCGACGCTCGACGGCAAGGACTGGGGCGAGGTGACCGCGGGGATCGTCTATAATCCGATCACCGACGAAAGCTTCTGGGCGGAGAAGACCCGCGGGGCATGGCTGCAGGACCGGCGCCTGCGCGTCTCGGCGCGGCGCAACCTGGATGAAGCGCTGATCGCGACCGGCATTCCGTTTTCGGGCCGGGGCGACATGGGCGAGTGGACACGGATCTATCACGAACTGGGTCCGCGCGTTGCGGGCATCCGCCGGTTTGGCGCAGCCTCGCTCGATCTCGCATGGGTGGCGGCTGGCCGTTACGACGGTTTCTGGGAAAGCTCGCTTCAGCCGTGGGACACGGCCGCCGGGTGCCTTCTCGTGCGTGAGGCTGGCGGGTTCGTTTCAGATTATCGTGGCCGCTCGCACCCGATCTGTGCCGAAACAGTGCTGGCGGGCAACGATGCACTGCATTCCAAGCTGCACAAGCTGGTCGTGGCCGCGATCAAGACGGCTTGATGCCCCAGGCGGGGGCGGTTAAACCCCCGCGAGAGTGCCCCTGTGGTGGAATGGTAGACGCGACCGACTCAAAATCGGTTATCGAGAGATGTGCCAGTTCGAGTCTGGCCAGGGGCACCATTCCTTCCCTGGATGACCGGAACCTTGTTCCGCTCATCCAGAGCCTGTCGAAGGGTGTTGGCACGGCGGTTGTGCGTGATGCTTCGGCAAGCTCAGCATGAGCGGGTTGGAGTAGGGGCAACTTGTCCAGAGCGGTGACAGGGGGCCTTGCGTTCCCGATATGTTCGCAGTAGTCCTGCGCTATGGCCAAACCCAAACGTCGATATGTATGCCAGGCCTGCGGCGGGGTTTCGCCTCGCTGGCAGGGCCAGTGCCCCGATTGCGGGGAATGGAGCACGCTGCAGGAAGACGCGCCGGAGACGGTGTTTTCCTCCAAGCACGATCTGTCGAGCGGCGGGCGCCCGGTCGCCTTCGTGGCGCTCGATCAGCCGGTAAAGCTGCCAGAGCGGCGCAAGACGGGGTTGGCGGAATTTGACCGCGCGCTGGGGGGCGGCCTCGTGCCGGGCTCGGCGATTCTCATGGGCGGCGATCCGGGGATCGGCAAATCGACCTTGCTCCTGCAGGCGGCGGCGCGAATCGCCACCGCGGGCGGCGATGCGGTCTATATCAGCGGTGAGGAAGCTGCGGATCAGGTGCGGCTGCGGGCGGACCGGCTCGGCCTTGGCGGTGCGCCGATCCGGCTCGCGGCGGCGACATCTGTGCGCGATATCCTGACGACGCTGAACACGATGGAACCGCCGGCGCTGGTGGTGATCGATTCGATCCAGACGATGTATTCGGACCAGATCGAAGGCGCGCCGGGGACGGTAAGTCAGGTGCGCGGCTGTGCGTTCGAATTGATCCGCTATGCCAAGGCGAGCGGGGCGGCGCTGGTTCTGGTGGGGCACGTGACCAAGGATGGGACGATCGCGGGGCCGCGCGTGCTGGAACATATGGTCGATGTGGTGATGAGCTTTGAGGGCGAGCGCAGCCACCAGTACCGCATCCTGCGCGCGCTCAAGAACCGCTTCGGCGCGGTGGACGAGATCGGCGTGTTCGCGATGCAGGGGGCGGGGCTCGAGGAAGTCGGCAATCCCTCGCTGCTGTTCCTTTCGGGGCGGGAGAACCCGGTGCCGGGGAGCGCAGTGTTTCCGGCGCTCGAGGGCACGCGGCCCGTGCTGGTCGAGATCCAGGCGTTGACCGTGCGGCTGCAGAGTGGGGCGACGCCGCGCCGCGCGGTGGTGGGCTGGGACAGCGGGCGACTTGCGATGCTGCTTGCGGTGCTCGAAGCACGTTGTGGGCTCAACTTTTCAAGTGCGGAAGTATACCTCAACGTTGCTGGAGGCTACCGGCTGACCGATCCGGCAGCCGATCTGGCGGTTGCGGCGGCCCTGATCTCGGCGCTTTCGGATCGGCCGCTATCGGGAGCCTCGGCGTGGTTTGGCGAAATCTCGCTCGCGGGTGAAGTCCGCCCTGTGGCGCATTCCTCGATCCGGCTGCGTGAGGCAGCGAAATTGGGGTTCGACAAGGCACATGGTCCTGCGGGCGCGCAGGAAAAAGTGCCGGGGATCGCCTATGCCCCGATAACACTTCTGCCGAACCTGGTTGACCGGGTGATGGGCGGCACGTAGATTTCGCAGCGATGACCGGCTTCGATTATGTTGTTTTCCTGATCGTTGCGGTCTGCGCGATCGGCGGGTTCTTTCGCGGCTTTGTCGAGGAAGTGCTCTCGCTACTGGCGTGGTGCGTCGGGCTCTTCGCCATCCGCTATGGCCATGAGCCGCTGACGCACTTCCTCGCGCCCTACCTCAAGAACGAGACCGGTGCGGGCGTGCTCGCATTCGCGATCCTCACCATCGTGCCGTTCTTCGGGGCGAAGATGCTGGCCTCGTCGGTCGGCAGCGCGAGCCGCAGTTCGGTGCTCGGGCCGATCGACCGCGTGCTCGGGTTCGGGTTCGGGGCGATCAAGGGCTTTGTCATCATGGTCCTCGGCTTCTCGCTGCTAGTGTTCGGCTATGACATCGTCTGGGGCGTTGACGGGCGGCCGCCATGGATCACGGCGGCGCGGACGTATCCGTTCCTCAATGCCGCGAGCGAGGAACTGATGACGATCATCGACGGCCGCCGCGAGGAAGCCGCCAAGGCCGCGAAAGAGGCCGAGGCGGACAAGGAAAGCGAGCTTGCGACCGCCACGCGGAACGCGGCGAAAAAGGCGGCTCGGCGCGAATTGCAGCGGCGGATCAGCAAAGCGGCAAACGGCGAATGACGGCCCCTGTAAAAGCCCCGGCGCGCACGCTCTACACGCCCGAGATCCTCGGCGCGGCGACAGCACTGGCGGATTTTCCGTGGGATGAAAGCCTGCCTTTGCGCGGTGATGCGCGTTCGCGGCGCTGTGGGAGCACGCTGGCGCTGGGGCTCGCCCTCGATGCCGAGGGGCGGATCAGCGCGGTTGGCCTGCGCCCGCACGCCTGTGCGATCGGTCAGGCCTCAGCGTTTGCTTTCGCGAGCGCGGCGCAAGGTCGCAGCCGGGATCAGATCGCCGGAGCGCGTGTGGCGCTGGCGGATTGGCTGGAAGGTTCCGGCGCGATGCCCGATTGGCCGGGGATTGCACTCGTCGAGCCGGCACTCGGCTATCCGGCGCGGCACGGCGCGATCATGCTGGCGTGGGATGCCGCGCTGGCAGCATTGGGGTGACGGCGCGCGTTGGTCTCGGACGCTGGGTGTTGCTGCGATGCTTTGCGCCACCCAATCACGAGATGCGAGGCATGAAAATTGGCCGGAATTCTTTGTATCGGCGCACTTTCCCGCTGCGCTTTGCTTCGCTACAGCCGCCGCTTCGAGGGATTGCGCCGGACGGATCAAAGTTCGCTGGCCAGGGGATGGGAAAAGTCTGGGCATGCATGAGGTGAATGGCGCACCGGAACCGACCGCAGCGGAGATCCGCCTCGTGGTCGCGGCCTCGTCGGTCGGGACCGTGTTCGAGTGGTACGACTTCTTCATCTACGGCACGCTTGGCGCGATTCTCTCCAAGGCCTTCTTCCCGACGGGCAATGCCACGCTCGAAATGCTGCTGTTCTGGCTCGTTTTCGCGGTGGGCTTCGGGTTTCGTCCGCTGGGCGCAGTGCTGTTCGGCTATCTGGGGGACCGGCTCGGCCGCAAATATACCTTCCTCATCACCGTGACGTTGATGGGCATTGCCACCGCAGGGGTGGGGTTGATCCCGCCCGCCTCCTCGATCGGCTATGCCGCGCCCACCCTCGTCATCCTGTTGCGCGTGCTGCAGGGGCTGGCGCTCGGCGGCGAGTATGGCGGCGCTGCGGTCTATGTTGCGGAGCATGCCGGACCTGAGCGGCGCGGGTTCTTCACCAGCTTCATCCAGTCGAGCGTGGTGGGCGGTTTCGTGCTCAGCCTTGCGGTGGTGCTGGTGTGCAAGGGGGTGATGAGCAAGGAGTCCTGGGAAGCATGGGGCTGGCGCGTGCCGTTCCTGCTAAGCCTCGCGCTGCTCGCGGTTTCGCTGTGGATGCGGCTCAAGCTTTCGGAAAGTCCGGTGTTCAAGGCGATGAAGGACAGCGGCGAGATCGCCGGCAATCCATTCATCGAGAGCATGACCTACCCGGGGAACATGAAGCGCCTGTTTGTCGCGCTGTTCGGGGTGGCGGCCGGACTGACGGTGATTTTCTACACCGCGATGTTTACCGGGCTGTCGTTCCTCAAGGGGCCGATGCGGGTCGACGACATGACTGCGGAACTGATCGTGGGCCTCGCCTGCGTTATCGGCATGCCGTTCAGCGTTCTGTTTGGCTTTATCTCGGACAAGGTCGGCCGCAAGCTGCCGATCGTGCTCGGCTATCTCGCCATGCTCGTGCTGGTGTTCCCGGTGTTCTGGATGATTGGCAGCGCGGCCAATCCCGGCCTTGCCGACATGGCGCGGCGCGAGCCGGTGGCGGTGAGCGGCCCCGATTGCGGCTACAATCCCTTCGCGGCAGAGCAAGCCACGCAGTGCGGCAAGTTGCTGGCGGACCTTTCGGCCTCGGGTGTGCGCTATTCGCTGGGCGTTGGGCCAACGCTTGCCGTGACGATCGGCGCGAGGGCGACTTCGCTGGAGGCCTATCCCTGGGCTGAAAAGAGCGCGGCGCGGGGCAAGGTGCTACAGGCGAAGCTGGGCGAGGCAGGCTATGACTTTGCCAAGGTGAAACCCGATTTCGGCCGCAGTGCGGTGATCGTGTTCGGCCTTGTCGTGCTGATGGCGCTGACGGGGGCAACGTATGGCCCGGCGGCATCCGTGCTCGCCGAAATGTTCCCCGCGCGCATCCGCTACAGCTCGATGTCCATCCCCTACCATATCGGCACGGGCTATCTCGGCGGGTTCCTGCCGCTGATTTCGGCGCTGATCGTGGCCAAGACCGGCGATCCCTATGCCGGGCTGTGGTACACCTGGGTGGTGGTGCTGGTGGCGTTCGTCGTTGGGCTCTGGGGCCTCAAAGGCGGGCCGCCCAAGGACTTTGCGCACGATGATGCCTGAACCCGTGCCGCTGCCCCCGGCGGCGCTGCGACTGCGGCTTGACCGGGCGGCGCTGGCGGCGAACTGGACTGCGCTCGATGCGCTTTCGGGGACGGCGCGGGCAGGGGCGGCGATCAAGGCGGATTGCTATGGGCTGGGCGCGCGTGCAGCCGTGCCGGCGCTGGCGGCAGCGGGGTGCAGGGACTGGTTCGTTGCGCACTGGCAGGAAGCGGCTGAGGCAGTGCACCTTGTTCCGCCCGCACAGATTTCCGTGCTGCATGGGCCGATGACGGATGCCGAGGCGGTCTATGCCCGCGCGCTCGGGGTGCGGCCGGTGCTCAATTCGCTGGCGCAAGTGCGGCGATGGCTGGCCGTGGGGGGCGGTGCCTGCGATCTGATGGTCGATACGGGAATGAGCCGGCTCGGACTGCCGATGGCCGAAATCGGCGATCCGGCGATCGGTATGCTCGAGATCGAGACCTGCATGAGTCATCTGGCGAGCGCAGACGAGGATTGTGCGCAAAATACGGCGCAACTGACGCGATTCCGCGAGGCGGCCAGCACCGTGCAGGCGCGGCGCTACAGCCTGTGCAACAGCGCCGGGATTGCGCTTGGGGCCGACTATCATTTCGATCTCACCCGGCCGGGGCTGGCGCTTTATGGCGGCGTGCCGCGCGGCGAATTTTTCGGGCGGATTGCGCAAGTGGCCTATCCCGAAGCGGCGGTGATCCAGGTGCGCGACCTCGCGGCGGGCGATTCGGTGGGGTATAATGCCACGTTCACCGCACCCCGGAAGATGCGCGCCGGGGTAATCGCGATAGGTTACGCTGATGGATACTTGCGCTGCTGGTCGGGCCGGGGGCAAATGCTCTGGCAGGGCGAGCGGCTGCCGGTGCTGGGGCGGGTCTCGATGGACATGACAATCGTTGACCTTTCGGCCGCACAAAACTGCGGCGAAGGCGATTGGCTGGCACTTGACTACGCGCTTCCCGAGGCTGCCGCGACGAACGGCCTCTCGCAATACGAACTGCTGACTTTGCTGGGACGCCGCTTTGCCCGCAGCGAATGAATTGTTGTTATCCCTTCAAGGTTTATTGCGCTGCACATACCGCATCTGCTAATAGCAACTGCATAATCCCAACAGGGCGCGCAAAGAAAATGGCAAACGCAGCGAAGGACGGCGATACCGTCATCATCAAGAAGTATGCGAACCGGCGGTTGTATAACACCCGGACCTCAAGCTACATCACGCTTGATCACCTCGCACAGATGGTTAAAGAAAACATTGAATTCAAGGTCTTGGATGCCAAGACCGGGGCTGATTTGACCCACACGATCCTCACCCAGATCATCATGGAAGAAGAAGCCAGCGGCGAGCAGATGTTGCCGACGAACTTCCTGCGCCAGCTGATTGCTATGTATGGCAACTCGATGCAGGCGCTTCTTCCGGGCTATCTCGAAGCCTCGATGGAGCATTTCCGCGAGAACCAGGTCAAGTTGAGGAAGGCGATCGAGGACAGCATCGGCGCCAATCCGCTCGCACAAATCGCGCAGCGCAACATGGAACTGTTCAAGGCTGCGACGGCTGCGTTCGTGCCCGGCGCCGTGCAAGCGGCCGAGGCGGATAAGTCGGCGGCAGCGCCTGCGGACGATGAACTGGCGGTGCTGCGCAAGCAGATGGCTGACATGCAGAAAAAGCTGGACCAGCTCGCAGGCTGAAGCGGCCCCGCAGGGAGCGGGCGCCCAAGCGGGATTGCCCGAATCCCGTTTGGGCCCTAACCGGCCAGCATGAACCAGAACGCATCGATCAAGCACGCCCTGCCTGTCCTCAGGCAGGAAGACTTCGCCCAGTGGTATCAGGCGGTGATCGCCGAAGCCGAGCTCGCCGAGGAATCTGGCGTGCGCGGCTGCATGGTGATCAAGCCGTGGGGCTATGGCATCTGGGAACGCATCCAGAAGCTGATGGACGAACGCATCAAGGAAGCGGGCGTCGAGAACTGCTATTTCCCGCTGTTCATTCCGCTGTCCTACTTCGCCCGCGAGGCCGAGCACGTCGAGGGCTTTGCCAAGGAAATGGCGGTCGTCACGCATCACCGGCTGATCGGTGATGGCAAGGGCGGACTGGTGCCCGATCCCGAGGCGAAGCTGGAAGAGCCGCTGATCGTGCGGCCGACGTCCGAAACCGTGATTGGCGCTGCCATGGCGCGCTGGATCCAATCGTGGCGCGATCTGCCGCTGCTGACCAACCAGTGGGCGAACGTGGTGCGCTGGGAAATGCGTACGCGCATGTTCCTGCGAACGAGCGAGTTCCTCTGGCAGGAAGGCCACACTGCGCACGCCGACGAGGCCGACGCGATGGCGGAAACGCTGCGCGCGCTCGAAATGTACCGCAGCTTCGCCGAAGAGGTGCTGGCGATGCCGGTAGTCGCGGGGCCCAAGCCCGAGAACGAGCGCTTCCCCGGCGCGGTCGAGACGTTCTCGATCGAGGCGATGATGCAGGACGGCAAGGCGCTGCAGGCGGGCACTTCGCATTATCTCGGCACCACGTTCTCGCAAGCTGCGGGCATCCGCTATCAGGACAAGGACGGCCAGCAGGCGCTGTGCCACACGACGAGCTGGGGTGTTTCGACGCGCATGATTGGCGGCGTGATCATGACGCATGGCGACGATGACGGGCTGCGCACCCCGCCACGCATCGCCCCACAGCAGATCGTGATCCTGCCCATGCTGCGCGACAATGATGGCGATGCCGCGCTGCTCGAATACTGCGCGCAGCTGCGCGCGAAGCTGGCCAAACTCTCGGTGTTTGACGAGAAGGTGCGCGTGCTGCTCGACAAGCGTCCGGGCAAGGCGACCGCCAAGCGCTGGGGCTGGGTCAAGAAGGGCGTGCCGCTGATCCTCGAGATTGGCGGGCGCGATGCCGAGGGTGGCCAGGTTTCCGTGCTGTGCCGCGACCGGCTGTGGCGCGAGGATGGCAAGGCGAACTTCACCGGCATGGCGCAGGACGATTTCGTCGCCGCTGCGACGGGCGAACTGGAAGCGATCCAGACCGCGCTGCATGAGGAAGCCCGCGAGCGGCGCGATGCGCAGATCGAGCGCGGGATCAGCGATCTTGCTGGTCTCACGGCGTTCTTCTCGGAGGACAAGGCGTTTCCGGGCTGGGTGGAGCTCAGCTGGTCGCGGCCCACGGGCGCCGCGCTCGACAAGGTGGTGGAGCAGTTGAAGGCGCTCAAGCTCACCATCCGCAACACGCCGATGGATGCGGCACCGGCGGCAGGGCTGTGCCCGTTCACCGGCGAGCCGGCGATCGAGCGCATTCTGGTGGCGCGGGCGTACTGAACCTTGGAGCGGGTGCCTCGACTTCATTCGAAATCGGGGTAAGGGTTTGCGCATGAAGACGATTCTAGCGCTCCCGCTGCTCGCCCTTGCCTTGCCAACCATAGCTTTTGCCGCGCCGGACGACGGCGTCACGCAGGCCCGCCTTGAAGCCGATGTTGCGCGCCTCGTGGCATTCGGCACGCGCCATACGCTGTCTTCGCAAGAAGATCCCAAACGCGGGATAGGCGCGGCGCGCAAGTGGGCGGAAGCCGAGTTCCGCAAGACGAGCGCAAGCTGCGGAGGCTGCCTCGAAATCGTGCTGCCCGAAACCACGGTACAGGGAGAGCGCGTGCCAAGCCCGACACGGCTTGTCGATGTCGTCGCGATCCAGCGCGGCCGTGAGCGCCCCAATGACGTCGTGATCGTGCAGGGGCATATCGACAGCCGCAATTCCGATGCGCTCGATGCCAAGGGCGAAGCGCCGGGGGCGAATGATGATGGTTCGGGCACCGCGCTGGTGCTCGAAGCGGCGCGGGCGCTTTCGGCGCAGAAGTTTGCCGGGACGATTGTCTACGCCGTGCTCTCGGGCGAGGAGCAGGGGCTGTATGGCGGCAAGTTGCTGGCAGATTATGCCAAGGTGCAAGGCTGGACGGTGAAGGCCGTACTCAACAACGATATCGTCGGCAATTCGCGCGGGTCGGACGGGCTGGTCGATGATGCGCATGTGCGCGTGTTCTCCGAAGGGCCGCGCGGTGATGCGAGCGAGCGCGCGCGCGGTGCACAGCGATCCATCGGCGGAGAGAACGACAGCCCTTCGCGCAATCTCTCGCGGTGGCTGGCAGGGCTGGGCGATGATGGCCTTGCCGTGCGGCAGGTCTGGCGCGCGGACCGGATGGGGCGTGGCGGAGATCACTTGCCGTTTCAGGCGCTGGGCTATCCGGCGGTGCGCTTTACCGTGGCGGTCGAGAACTATGAGCGCCAGCACCAGAACGTGCGAACCGAAGCCGGGCGGCCATTTGGCGATCTGCCCGAGGCGATGGACTTTCCCTATCTCGCACGGGTGACGCGGCTCAACGTGCGGGCACTGGCAGCGCTGGCCGCGGCGCCGATGCCGCCCGCAGCCAAAGTTACGGCGGCGGTGCAGACCTTTACCGATGTTGATTGGACGGCCGTGCCCGGCGCAGCGCGCTATCATGTGTGGCAGCGGCGAACCGATGCGCCGGGCTGGGATGCCAAGCCGCTGGCCGAGACTGCCGAGACGCATCTGCGCCTTGACGGCGTGCGCGGTGACGACTGGTTCTTCGGGGTGAGTGCCGTGGCTGCAGACGGCGCGGAAAGCCCGATTGCTTCGGCAGTGCCCGGCGGTGCCTACGCGCCGGAGGTCAAGCCCTGACGACCTTGCTATTGGGCCGCGCAGCGCACAGAGGTCGCTAATGGTACTTCGCAAGCAGACGCCGAATGGGCCCGATGGCCTTCCCACCCGCGAACAGGTGCTGGCTTTCATTTCCGAGAGCGAGGAACCGGCGGGCAAGCGCGAGATTTCCAAGGCTTTCGGGCTGAAAGGCACCGAGAAGATCGCGCTCAAGGCACTGCTCAAGGACATGGCCGAGGAAGGCCTGATCGACGGCAACCGCAGCGCGTTCCACCGCCTCGGCGGTGTGCCGCGCGTAACGGTGCTGCGCGTGCTGGAGATCGAGGACGGGCAGCCGCTGGCGATCCCTGACACATGGCAGCCCGATGATGGTGCGCCGCCGCCGCGGATCCGGATCATAGAGCCGCGGGGCAAGGGCAAGAGCGCGCAGGCCGCGCTCAAGGTGGGCGACCGGGTGCTGGCCCGCACCGAGGAAGCCGGCCGGGGCCTCATCGCGCATGTGATGAAGAAGCTGCCGACGCGGACCGAACAGTTGCTTGGCGTTATCGAGTTCGACGGGGCGGGCAAGCCCTGGCTGGCGCCTGTGGACAAACGTGTGCGCAATGCTGTGGCTATCGCGGATCTCGGCGGGGCGGCGGAAGGGCAGCTCGTGCTGGGCGAGCCGGTCAGCAAGAGCCCGCGCGCGGGGCTCAAGGTGACCGAAGTGCTGGGCGATCCGCTGGCGCCGCGCGCGTTCAGCCTGATCGCGATCCACAAGCACGGCATTCCCTTCGCCTTTGCGCAGGATACGCTGAATGAAGCCGCGTTGGCGGCGCAAATGGCGCTTTCGGAAGGCGCCCGCGAGGACTTGCGGGCCTTGCCCATCGTGGCGATCGACCCGACCGATGCGCGCGACCATGACGATGCGATCTGGGCCGAGCCCGACGGCGAGGGCGGCTTCCGCGCGGTCGTCGCGATTGCGGACGTCAGCTTTTATGTGCGGCCCGGCGGCGCGGTTGACCGCGAGGCGAGGAAGCGCGGCAATTCGGTCTACTTCCCCGACCGCGTGGTGCCGATGCTGCCGCATGTGCTGAGCTCGGACGTGTGCTCGCTGAAAGTTGGCGCGGACCGGGCGGCGATGGCCTGCCACCTGACAATTGATGCCGAGGGTCGCATCACCGCGTGGCGTTTTACACGTGCGCTGGTGCGGATTGCCGAGGTGATTGCCTATGAAGAGGCGCAGCGGCGGATCGACGCGCGGGAAGCCGCGCCGCATCTGCAGAACCTGTGGGCGGCATGGCGATTGCTGGAGAAGGCCCGCAGCAATCGCGATCCGCTGGAACTGGAGTTGCCCGAGCGGCGGGTGGTGCTCGACGAGAAGGGCAAGATCGCGGAAATCGCCCTGCGCGAACGGCTCGATGCGCACCGCGTGGTCGAGGACTTCATGATCGCGGCGAATGTCGCGGCGGCCAAGGCGCTGGAAGCCAAGGTTGCGCCGGTGGTCTACCGTATCCACGAACCGCCAAGCCGCGAAAAGCTGGTGGCGCTCAAGGACTATCTCGCCACCTTCGGCCGCAAGCTGGCGCTGGGGCAAGTGATCACGCCGGGGCTGTTCAACCGCATGCTCAAGGATGTGAGCGACGAGGCCGAGAAGGCGCTGGTGATGGAAGCCGTGTTGCGCAGCCAGACGCAGGCCTACTACGGGCCGCGCAATGCTGGGCACTTCGGTCTGGCGCTGGGGAGCTACGCCCACTTCACCTCGCCGATCCGGCGCTATTCGGACCTGCTGGTGCACCGCGCGCTGGTCGATGCCTATCATCTCGAGCAGCCCCGGCCCGAGGCCCGCGAGATTCCGGGTACTTCCGGCCTATCCGATCGGGACCGCAGCGATCTGGCGCGGATCAGCGATGCCATCTCCAAGGCCGAGCGCCGTGCGATGGAAGCCGAGCGCGAGACGATCGACCGCTACGTCGCGGCCTGGCTTTCGGGCCGGGTGGGCGAGGTGTTCGATACGCGGATCACCGGCGTGCAGAAATTCGGCTTGTTTGCGACGATCATCGGGCTTGGCGGGGATGGGCTGGTGCCGATCTCGACCTTGGGAGCCGAACGGTTTGGCCATGACGAGAAGCGGCAGGTACTGATCGGCGAAGAGACCGGCGAGACCTTTGCGATGGGCATGATCCTCAAGCTGCGTCTGGCCGAGGCCAATCCGCTGACGGGGGCGTTGAAGTTCGAGCCGGTGGATTTACCGGAAGGCGCGGGGCGGATCGAGCCGCGTGGAGGGCGGCCGCAGGATCGGGGCCCGAAGAAGGCGGGCGGTTTCATGCAAGGTCCGCGCGGGCGGCCGCGGAATATCCGGCATCAGGGGCGCAAACGGTAAGCCATCCTAACTAAACGAATCGATGCCGCGCTCGTCGATGCCGCCGGGGACGATCATCAGCACGCAGGGCAATTGCCCGATCTGCGTGGTGAAGTGAGTGACGAGCGGGCCGGGGTTGCCTTCTGCAGCCGCCCCCAGCACCAGTGCGGAAACCTCCGGGTGCTCGGCGAGGTATTCGCGGACGACTTGCGGGCCGCTGCCGATGCGGACGGCGACGGCGGGACGGAGGCCCGACTCGTCGGCCAGGCTGCCGGCGGCAGCACGGGCGAGGTCTTCGGCGCGTTCGCGGGCTTCGCCCTCGATGGTTGCCTGAATGCTGCCGAAAACGACAAATTCCTGCCGGGGCACGAGCGCGAGGATATGGACGGTGCCGCCGGTGCGCACGGCGCGGCGCGCAGCAAAGCGCAGTGCGCGGGCGCTTTCCTCGGTATCGTCCATGATGACGAGATAGACGCGCTGCTTCGCCCGCGCTTCGGCGCCCGGCCTGCCATCCGCTTCGCTTGCCATGCCAACCATGCCTGCCTCCTTGCGATAAGGTCACGTTACACGCCAATCGCACTGCCGGTCATTCGGCAGGGTTATGCGTATTGGCCTAATTCGTATGCGGGGCAAGCGCCAAGAGACTTGACCCACCGAGCGCGGGTGGCGAAATGGCGGTCCATGTGCCAAGGGAAGCGCGACGGCCTTGTAACGCCTTGGCTGCCTGTACCGAAGCTACAAGTCCGAACCACGCCCTTGTAACCATATAGGGAAAAGAGCTGACCATGCCGATCCAGATCAAGATGCCCGCGCTTTCGCCCACGATGGAGGAAGGCACGCTGGCCAAGTGGCTGGTGAAGGTGGGCGATACCGTTAAATCCGGTGACATCATGGCCGAGATCGAGACCGACAAGGCGACGATGGAATTCGAGGCTGTCGACGAAGGGACCGTGGTCGCCATCGACGTGGCCGAAGGTACCGAGGGTGTGAAGGTGGGCACCGTGATCGCGACGATTGCGGGCGACGACGAAGTGGATGCAGCGCCGGCAGCGGCTGCCGTACCGGTTGCGGCTCCGGCCCCCGCTCCTGTTGCGGCGGCCCCCGCTCCTGTTGCGGCGGCTCCCGCTCCTGTTGCGGCGGCTCCGGCTCCTGTAGCGGCTGCTCCGGCTCCTGCGGCCCCGGCGGGGGATCGCATCGTGGCAAGCCCGCTCGCCAAGCGTATCGCCGGGGAGAAGGGCATCGATCTCAGCACGGTGACCGGCAGCGGCCCGCATGGGCGGATCATCAAGGCCGATCTCGATACGGCCCCCGTGGCGGCTGCGGCTCCAGCTCCCGCTGCGGCAGCTCCGGCTGCCGCGCCTGTGGTAGCAGCGGCTCTGGCCCCGGCTCCCGCGCCGTTCAGCACCGATATTCCACACGAGGCGGTCAAGCTTTCCTCGATGCGCAAGACCATCGCCCGCCGCCTGACCGAAGCCAAGGCGACCGTCCCGCACTACTACCTCACCGTCGACATCAGCCTCGACAAGCTGCTCAAGCTGCGCGCGGAACTGAACTCGGCGCTGGCCGCTGAGGGCGTGAAGCTCTCGGTCAATGATCTCCTGATCAAGGCGCTGGGCAAGGCGCTGATCCTTGCGCCCGATGCCAACGTGAGCTTCGCGGGCGATACGCTGATCCGCTATTCACGCGCCGATATCGCGGTGGCGGTTTCGATTCCCGGCGGCCTGATCACGCCAATTGTGACGGGCGCCGACGTCAAGTCGATCTCGGTAATCCAGAAGGACATGGCCGATCTTGCCGCGCGGGCGAAGGCGGGCAAGCTGGCGCCGCACGAGTATCAGGGCGGCACGGCCAGCCTTTCCAACCTCGGCATGTTCGGGATCAAGCAGTTCGAGGCGGTGATCAATCCGCCGCAGGGCATGATCATGGCGATCGGTGCGGGCGAGAAGCGCCCCTACGTGATCGATGATGCGCTGGGGATCGCGACCGTGATGTCCGCCACCGGCAGCTTCGACCACCGCGCCATCGACGGTGCGGAAGGCGCGCAGCTGATGCAGGCGTTCAAGGCGCTGGTGGAAGCGCCGTTGGCACTGGTTGCGTGAATTGCATTAGGCTCCTGTTGTTTTTGCTTGTTGCGTCTGTCGCAGTGGCTGCGCACGGCGAGGAGCCAAGCATAGGAGATATTTTCGCCATTGATCCAGGCCAGACCTTTCGTGGTTGGGAGTTGTCTACGAGTGCCCTCGGTTCGCAAGATCAGCCTTATGCCGTTTTCAGAAGGAAAGGCGTCGATCAGGACATCGTCGCACTCGTTGCGCCGCTGGCGAGGACAGAAAGAGGCGGAATCGCTGTAGAGAAAATTATAAAGCTCGTGAAAGTTACGAAGGATGCCGGTGAAGAACGTCTAGATGGCTCTAACTGTGCATTCTTAAACCTTGATCCAGCCGTCGCGTTTTTCAATCGCCGCACTCGGATCGCACGTGGGTATTTTGTGGTGAAAGACGACATCCTTTTAAGGCGTTGGATTGTCGATGACCCGGATCTTTGCGCTTATGAGGGCGGATAAATATGGCTGACCAATACGATCTTCTCGTTCTCGGCTCGGGCCCCGGCGGCTATGTCGCGGCGATCCGCGGGGCGCAGCTGGGCCTCAAGGTGGGCATCGTGGAGCGCGAATTGCTTGGCGGGATCTGCCTCAACTGGGGCTGCATCCCGACCAAGGCGCTGCTGCGTTCGGCGGAAGTGTTCACCCAGATGAAGCATGCGGCGAGCTATGGTCTGGCGGCGGACAATATCCGCGCGGATATCGATGCGGTGGTGAAGCGCTCGCGCGGGGTGGCCAAGCAGCTCAACCAGGGCGTCACGCACCTGATGCGCAAGAACAAGATTACTGTCCACATGGGCACCGGTGTTCTGAAGGGTGCGGGCCAGGTCGAAGTAACGAGCGACAAGGGCACCGAGACGATCTCGGCCAAGCACGTGATCGTCGCGACTGGCGCGCGCGCGCGCGATCTGCCCTTTGCCAAGGCGGATGGGGACCGCATCTGGACCTACCGCCACGCGATGGTGCCGCCCGCGATGCCGACGAAGCTGCTGGTCATCGGTTCCGGCGCAATCGGCATCGAATTCGCCAGCTTCTACAACGACATGGGCGCGGACGTTACGGTCGTCGAAATGATGGACCGGATCGTGCCGGTGGAAGATGCGGACGTTTCGGCGTTCCTCGAGAAATCGCTGACCAAGCAGGGGATCACAATCGTGACCGGCGCGGGCGTCGAGAGCATCACCACCAGCGCGGCGGGTGTGAAGGCGAAGATCAAGGGCAAGGATGGTGCCGCCGCCGAGCATGATTTCAGCCATGTGATCGTGGCGGTCGGCATCGTGCCCAACACCGAGAACATCGGCCTCGAAGCGCTGGGCGTTGCGGCCGAGCGCGGGATCATCGCCATCGACGGCTATGGTCGCACCAATGTCCCCGGCGTCTGGGCCATCGGCGACGTGACGCCGGGTCCGTGGCTGGCGCACAAGGCGAGCCACGAAGGCGTGATCGCGGCCGAAGCCATCGCGCAGGCGCTGGGCAACACCGAAGTCCATCCGCACCCGATGGACCGCAGCAATATCCCCGGCTGCACGTACTGCCACCCGCAGATTGCAAGCGTCGGCCTCACCGAAGCCAAGGCCAAGGAAGCGGGCTACACCGTGAAGGTCGGCAATTTCCCCTTCATCGGCAATGGCAAGGCCATCGCGCTGGGGGAAGCGGAAGGCTTCATCAAGACGGTGTTCGATGCCGAAACCGGCGAACTTCTCGGCGCGCACATGATCGGCGCGGAAGTGACCGAGCTGATCCAGGGCTATGTCGTGGGCAAGACGTTGGAGACGACCGAGGCCGAGCTGATGCACACTGTCTTCGCGCACCCGACGCTTTCGGAAATGATGCACGAGTCTGTGCTGGCAGCTTACGGGCGCGCGCTGCATATCTGATCCTCGTCCCATGGCGCCGACGCATGACGTTATCGTGCTCGGCGCCGGGGCGGCAGGCCTCTTTTGCGCGGGGCTTGCCGGGCAGCGCGGCAAGCGGGTCGCGCTGGTCGATCATGCCGATGCGCCGGGCAAGAAGATCCTGATTTCGGGGGGAGGGCGGTGCAATTTCACCAATCTCCACACTGCGCCGGATCGCTATCTCTCCGAGAACCCGCATTTCGCGCGCTCGGCGCTGACCCGCTACACGCCGTCCGATTTCATTGCGCTGGTCGAGCGCCATGGCATTGCCTGGCACGAGAAGACGCTGGGGCAGCTGTTCTGCGATGGCTCTGCCCGGCAGATCGTGGCGATGCTGGTGGAGGAATGCCGGGCTGGCGGGGTGGACCTGCGCGGCGGCGAACCGGTGGGCGCGGTGGAACACGGTGACGGGCTGTTCCGGGTGGAGTTTGGTTCTCAGGCCCTTGCTGCGCCGGCGCTGGTGATCGCGACCGGAGGGCCTTCAATCCCGAAGATGGGGGCGAGCGGCTTTGCCTATGATCTGGCGCGGCGGTTTGGCCTGAAAGTGGTGCAGCCGCGCCCGGCGCTGGTGCCATTGACGCTTTCCGGTGAGGATGTGCTGTTTCGCGAGCTTTCCGGCGTTTCCGCCGAGGTAATCGCGCGCGCCGGGAAGGCCACGTTTCGCGAGGCGGCGCTGTTCACGCACCGCGGGCTGTCTGGCCCGGCGATCCTGCAGGTCTCGTCCTACTGGCGGCCGGGCAGCGCGGTGGAGATTGATTTCCTGCCCGATGCGCCGCCGGACTGGCTGCTTGCCGCCAAGCGCGAACGGCCCCGTGCGGCGCTGGCGCGAACGCTGGGTGCGGCACTGCCGGAACGGTTGGCAGCGCGGCTCGCCGAAAGCGTCGGCGTTGCGGGGGAACTCGGCCAGATGCAGGACAAGGTGCTGCGCGCAGCGGAAGCGCGGCTGAGGCGCTGGGTATTCACCCCGAACGGCAGCGAAGGCTTTGCCAAGGCTGAAGTGACTGCCGGCGGGATCAGCACCGCCGGGCTTTCCTCGCGCACCATGGGCGCGAAAGCAATGCCCGGGCTCTATGCCATCGGCGAAGCGGTTGATGTGACGGGCTGGCTCGGCGGCTACAATTTCCAATGGGCCTGGGCGAGCGCGCACGCCGCCGCAATGGCGCTGGGTGCGTGACGCCGTAGCTGGCGGACAGGGTGGGATTCGAACCCACGGTGAGCTTCCACCCACGGCGGTTTTCAAGACCGCTGCCTTAAACCACTCGGCCACCTGTCCGCAGCGCCTTGCGCGCAAAAGAGCCGATAGCGGGGGATCGGTGGCTCGCAAAGAGGTTTTGCGCGGCGGGGCCTGCGGCGCTTCCCACGCGATTCATCGATTGAGGGATTCCCAGCGCCGCCGCGCTGTGCGACTGTCGCTTCACGATGCAGCTGCCCTTCCGTTTTCGTGTGCCGCGCAAGCTTGGCCTTATTGCCGCGCTGGTGCTCTCGCTTCTTGCCGGACCGGCGGGGGCGCAGGGTGACGAGTCGGCGGCCGGATTCCAGGGCTATCTCCAATACCTTGCGGCCAAGGCCCGCGCGGAGGGCGTGCGCGAGGAAACCATTGCCTCGGTCATGTCCGGGCTCACCGAAAACCCGCGCGTCATCGCGCTGGACCGGGCGCAGCCGGGGGCCTCATCCTCGATCCCGGCCTTTGCCGGCTATCGCCGTACGCATGTCGATGCCGCGCGGATTTCCGGCGGGAAGCGGCAGTACCTGGCCTCTGCCGATACGCTGGCCTCGCTTGAACGGCGCTACGGCGTGCCGCCCAAGATCGTACTGGCGATCTGGGGGCATGAGACGAACTATGGTTCCTATACCGGCGATTTCGATCTCGCCCGCTCGCTCGCCACGCTGGCCTATGAAGGGCGGCGGCGCGCGCTGTTTGCCGAGGAGTTCGTCGCCCTTCTGAAGATGGTCGATCGCGGTGTGCCGCGCAGCAAGTTGGTGGGCAGCTGGGCTGGCGCTTTCGGCAACCCGCAGTTCCTGCCGTCGGTCTATCTGCGCGTGGCGCAGGACGGCGATGGTGACGGGTTTGCGGACATCTGGTCAAGCAAGGCCGATACGCTCGCCTCGATCGCCAATTACTTCCGCGACGCGGGATGGCGGCCTGGCGAGCCCTGGGGCGTTGCGGCGGATGTGACACTGCCGCTGGACCGGCCTGCGCTGGGCACCGCGCTGGCGAGCCCGCGCTGTCCACAGGTTTTTGCGCGCCATTCGCGGTGGAAAACGGTGCACGAATGGAAGGCACTCGGTGTCATGCCGCGGTCGCCAACGCTTCCTGACGATACCCTCGCCAGCCTGCTCGAACCCGATGGCGCAGGCCAGACGGCGTACCTGCTAACCGGAAATTATCGAGTTATCCTCGATTACAACTGCTCGAATCTCTACGCCCTCTCGGTGGGACTTCTGGCTGATGAAATTGCCCGTTAACAGGAACAACGGCGTGCTGGCGCTGACCATGGTGCTGGCACTGGGCAGTGGGCTCGCAGCCCCGCTCGCCGCGCGTGAACACAAGGCGCTGCCGAGCGAAGTGACCGGCCCGGCGGGCGATTATCCGGTAACGCTGGGCGATCCCTTCGTGGTGGACGGGGTGACCTATACGCCGGCCGATACGCTCAACTACGACGCCGTGGGCAAGGCCGTGCTGATGGGTGAAGAAGCGGCCGCAGCGGCGCGAATCAACGGCGCGCATCGCACACTGCCAGTTCCAAGCTATGTCGAGGTGACATCGCTTTCGAGCGGGCGGACGATCCTTGTGCGGATCGATCGGCGCGGGCCAATGAGCGGCGATGGACTCGTCGCGCTCTCGCCCATGGCATGGTCCGAGCTGGGCCTGCCTGGCGACGCTTCTGCGCCCGTGCGCGTGCGCCGGGTCAATCCACCCGAGCCCGAGCGTGCGCTGCTGCGCACCGGGCAAGCCGCGCCGCGCCGCATGGATACGCCAGCGGGATTGCTCGCGGCGCTGCGCCGCAAGCTCGGCATTGAACCGCCGGTCACCGATCTGCCGGTGACAATTCATCCGGCAGAAGTGGTCGCGACCGGCACGCCCAAGCCTGCGCCCGCGCCCGCGAAGCCCGCACCTGATGCGCCCGCCGCCCCGGATAAGCCGCTTCCGAAGCCCATTTCAAAGCCTGTCCAGAAGCCTGCTCCCAAGCCCGAGCCGGTCACCGCGCCAAAGCTTGCACCGTCGGCAAGTTTGGCGCCCAAGCGACCGGTTGCGGCATCAGCGCGTTTCTATGTGCAGATCGGCGCCTTTTCGCAGCGCGCCAATGCCGAAGCGGCGGCGCGCAAGGCGGGCGGATCAATGGCGCAGGCAGGATCGTTCTGGCGCGTGCGCAGCGGGCCGTTTTCGACCGGGGATGAGGCCGAGCGCGGACTGGCGAAGGCCCGCTCTGCGGGCTATGCGGGTGCCCGGATCGTGCGCGACTAGCCTCGTCGCAGCGCAGTCCCGAACTGGCTGAGGACCCCGCGCTTGCAATCGAGGATCGTAACCGCTGTACTGATCGCCGCACTGGCTGCCTTGCCAGTGCGTGCGGCGGCTCCCGCGCCTGAAACCATAGCGGGAGCGGCGCTGGCGATGCCGCAGGTCTCGGCTCCTATCGCGCTGCTGATCGACGTCAATGGCGGCCGCGTGCTGTTCGAGCGCCAATCGCACCGCCGCTTCGTGCCCGCCTCGCTTACCAAGATCATGACAAGCTATGTCGCCTTCGAATTGATCAAGGCCGGCAAGCTGAAGCTCGACCAACGTTTCACGATGAGCCACGAGGCCTTCAGGAAGTGGCACCGGGTTGGCAGCACCATGTTCCTTGCTGACGGGAGCGATACCTCCGTCGCTGAACTGCTCGACGGCATCGTCACGGTTTCGGCCAACGATGGCTGCGTTGTGCTGGCCGAAGGCGTGGCGGGAAGCGTGGGCGCGTTCACCGAAATGATGAATGCCGAGGCCAAGAAGCTCGGCATGAAGGACACGCACTACAACACCGCAAATGGCTGGATGGACGAGGGTGCGACGTATGTCTCGGCTGCCGATCTTGCCACGCTGAGCACGGCGCTGATCACGCGGCATCCGGACCTCTATGCCCGCTTCTATGGGCACGAGCGGCTGGTTTTCCGGGGGATCGAGCAGCCGAACCACAATCCGCTCTACGGTCATGTCGATGGCGCGGACGGGGTCAAGACGGGGTTCACCAACGAAGCGGGCTACGGCCTTGTCGGCTCCGCTATCCGCAATGGACGGCGGCTGATGATGGTCGTTGGCGGGTATGATCGCCCGATCGACCGCACGAAGGAATCGCGCGCATTCATCGAATGGGGCTTTGCCGCATTCGAGGCGCATCCCCTGTTCGCGGAGGGCACCCGGATCGGGACGGCAAAGGTGCAGGGGGGCGAAGCGCGCAGTGTGGATCTCATGGCGCCGCACCCGCTTGCACTGACCCTGCCACGCGGGGCGGGCACTCATTATTCGCTCAGCTTGCGCTACAAAGGGCCGCTGCGCGCGCCGATCGCGAAGGGGGATGAGGTCGCCAGCCTCATCGTGCGCGTGCCGGGCGAGGGTGAAACGCGGTTGCCGCTGGTGGCGGCAGAAGGCGTACCTGAAGCGGGCGCGCTGGCACGGTTGCGCAATGGCTTGCTTGCGATGTTGGGGCAATGAGCGGCAGATTTGTCGTCTTCGAGGGTGGGGAAGGGGTCGGTAAATCGACCCAGAGCCGGTTGCTGACTGAGGCGCTGAGGGCGCGCGGCCTCGATGTCGTCACCACTCGCGAACCGGGTGGGACGCCGGGAGCCGAGGCCATCCGGGCGTTGCTGCTGGACGGGAGCGGGCCGACGAAGGATGGCCTGGGCTGGGGTGCGCGGGCCGAAGCGCTGCTGTTTGCCGCCGCGCGCGCCGATCATGTCGAGACGCTGATCCGCCCGGCACTGGCGCGCGGGGCATGGGTCGTCTGCGACCGCTATATTGATAGCAGCCGGGCCTATCAGGGCGGCGGCAGCGGGCTGGACGATGCGGATATCCTCACCCTGCACCGCATCGGCAGCGCAGGTCTTCTGCCCGATTGCACAGTGCTGCTCACGCTCGATCCCGCGGAAGCAGCCGCGCGGGTCGAGAAACGCGACGCGGGTGCGCTGGACCGGATTGGCGGACGCGGGGCGGATTTTCACGCACGCGTGGCCGCCGGATTCCTGCGCTATGCTGAAGCGGAGCCGGAGCGGTTTGCGCTGGTGGCTGCGGACGGTGCGCCGGACACCGTCCACGCCCGCGTGCTTGCGGCAGTGGACGCATTGTGCGGCGCTTGATCGGGCATGACGAGGCATGGGCCGCCTGGCGCGCGGCCCGGGCCGGGAACCGCATGCACCATGGCTGGATCCTTGCCGGGCGGGAAGGGCTAGGCAAGGCGGGCTTCGCACGTGCGGCAGCAGCGGAACTGCTCGCGGAACCCGGCGTCTCGCAGCCTCCCTTCGAAGTCCATCCCGACATCCACGTGCTTGAACCACTCCCCAGCACCGATGACGAGGCGAAGAAGCGCGACGAGGGCAAGCCCTACACCCGGAAGCGCAACATCAGCGTGGACCAGATTCGCGGCGTGCAGCGGCGGCTGGTTACACGGCCAACTCTGGGCGCGCGCCGCGTGGTCATCATCGATGCGGCAGACGATCTTGAGAAAGGTGCGGTCAACGCGCTGCTCAAGAGCCTTGAGGAACCGCCGGTAGGCACGTTTTTCCTGCTGGTGACGCACCAGATAGGGCGATTGCTGCCCACCGTCCGCTCGCGCTGCACGGTGCTGCGGTTTCAACCATTGGCGCCGGATGATATGGCAAAGGCGATGGCGGCCGAGGCGCCGCACTTGGGCGGGGCTGCGCTGGAAGCGGCGATCGCAGCGGGGCGCGGTGCTCCGGGCGCAGCTCTGGCCTTCGCCGAACTGGAGCTTGGCGGGGCATGGCAAATCATGTCCCGGCTCGTGGCCGAGGGTGATCCCGATCTTGCGCTGCGGGCGGAGCTTTCCACCTCGCTCGGGCAGCGGCCGGACCGGGAACGGCTGCTCGCGCTTGTTGAAGCTGCGCGCCAGACGCTGGTCGAAGCCATGCCGCGCAGCGACGATGCCAAGCGGCTCAGGATCGTCGAAGCCCACGCCACGATCACTGGCCTTTCCGCCCAAGTGCCAACCTACAACTTCGAGCCTGCGCTGCTGCTTCTGGAAATCGGCGGCTTGCTGGCTTCGGTGGCGCGCACTAGGGAGAGCGCGGCCTGAGGTGTATTTGACCTTTGGCCGTTCCAGGCCAAGGACAGTCGCAGCCCATGGGCGAGCCTTACTACATTACGACCGCCATCAGCTACCCCAACGGGAAGCCGCATATCGGCCACGCCTATGAGGCGATTGCCGCCGATGTGATCGCGCGCTTTCACAAGGCGATGGGGCGCGATGTGCGCTTCCAGACCGGAACGGACGAGCACGGCTTGAAGATGGCCCAGAAGGCGCGCGACCTGGGGATCACCCCGGCCGAGCTTGCCGACAAGATGACAAGCCATTTCATTGCCATGGCTGATGCCTTGAATGTCGATTATGATGTGTTCATCCGCACCACCGAGCCGCGCCATCATGCCGCGACGGAGGAGCTGTGGCGCCGTATGGAAGCGAACGGCGACCTCTACCTTGACCGGTATGAGGGCTGGTATTCAGTGCGCGACGAAGCCTACTATGATGCGAGCGAGCTCATCGACGGAGAAGGGGGGGAGAAGCTTTCGCCTCAGGGTACCCCGGTCGAATGGACGGTCGAGGAAAGCTGGTTTTTCCGCCTCTCGAAATATCAGGAGCCGCTGCTCGCGCTGTTCCAGAACAATGCAGAGTTCATTCGCCCGGAAAGCCGGCGCAACGAGATGATTGCGTTCGTCAGCCAGGGCCTGCGCGATCTTTCGGTTTCGCGCACCAGCTTCGACTGGGGCGTCAAGGTTCCAGGTAGCGACACCCATGTCATGTACGTGTGGGTCGATGCGCTGACCAACTATATCACCGGCCTTGGTTTTCCCGATGAATCAGGCGGTTATGCGAAATACTGGCCAGCCGATCTGCACCTAATCGGCAAGGACATCGTGCGCTTTCACACGATCTACTGGCCAGCCTTCCTGATGAGCGCCGGGCTGCCGGTGCCGAAACAGGTGTTCGGGCACGGCTTCCTGCTCAATCGAGGCCAGAAGGAATCGAAATCGGTCGGCAACGTCACCGATCCGCTAGCGCTGGCCGAGCAGTTCGGGGTCGATACGCTGCGCTACTTCCTGATGCGCGATGTGGTGTTCGGGCAGGATGGTTCCTATTCTCCCGAGGCGATTGTGACGCGCTGCAATGCTGAACTGGCGAACAGCTACGGAAATCTTGTTCAGCGCACGCTTTCCATGATTTTCAAGAACATGGACGGCGAAATTGCCAAGTTCACGAGCGCCGGGGCGGATGACGAGTTGCTCGCGGCGGTGTTCGAGGCGTGCCACGACGATCTGCCGCATGAATTTGCCGCGCTCAATTTCTCGGCCGGGATCGAGGCCTGGATGCGCGCAGTGTTCGCATGCAACCAGTACGTCGATGAACAAGCGCCCTGGGCACTGCGCAAGACCGATCCGGAGCGGATGCGTGCGGTGTTGATGACGCTGTTCATGGCGATCCGCGATCTCACCATCGCAATCCGCCCGATCGTGCCAACTGCAGCGGACAAGGTGCTGGATCAGCTCGGAATTCCAGGCGACGAGCGCAGTATTACCGCACTCACGCAGGCGGATTGGTTCCTCGCTCGCACAAGCACTGGAGAGCGTCTGGCAGCGCCAAGTCCGGCGTTCCCGCGGCTGGAGCTCCCGGAGGAAGGCGCAGGCTGATGTTGATCGATTCGCACTGCCACCTCAACTACAAGGGCCTGATCGAGTCGCAGGCCGAGGTGCTGGCGCGGGCGCGGGCACGCGGCGTTTCGGGCTTCCTCAACATCTCGACGCGGCGCAGCGAGTGGGACGCGGTGGTCGCGACGGCGCACCGCGAGCCTGGCGTCTGGGCGAGTATCGGCATCCATCCACACGAAGCCGATGCTCATGCCGATCTCGGCGCCGAGGCGCTGCGGATGGCTTCAGCGGACCCGAAGGTAATTGCCATCGGCGAGACCGGGCTCGACTACTACTACGATCATTCGGACCGGCAGGTGCAGCAGGACTTGTTTCGCGTCCACATCGGCGTGGCGCGCGAGACGGGGCTGCCGATTGTGATCCACACCCGCGATGCCGAGGACGACACGCTGCGGATTTTGACCGAGGAGATGGCGGCAGCCACGTTTCCCGCGCTGATTCACTGCTTCACCGCGACGGCAGAGTTTGGGCGCGCGGTGCTGGATCTGGGCCTCACTATCTCGATCTCGGGCATCGTGACATTCAAGAACGCCAAGGATTTGCAGGCATTTGTTGCCGAAGTACCCGATGAACGGCTGCTCGTGGAAACCGATGCGCCGTTCCTCGCGCCAGTGCCGCATCGGGGCAAGGTCTGTGAGCCGGGGTTCGTTGCGGATACCTGCGCCGTTGTCGCGGCGCTGCGCGGGACTTCAGCCGAAGCTCTGGCCGACCTGACGAGCGCGAATTTCTTCCGCCTGTTCGGCAAGGCGCGGGCATGAAGCTGGTTGTACTGGGTTCGGGCACATCGACCGGTGTGCCGCGCATCGGCAACGACTGGGGCGATTGCGATCCAGAAGAACCGCGCAACCGGCGCACGCGGGTGGCAATCGTGGTCGAAGGCGCGGACGGCGGGCGGATCCTTGTCGATACCCCCACGGATCTCAGGCAACAGTTGCTTTCGACCGGGATTGCGCGGATCGACGGCGTGGTCTGGACGCATGACCATGCCGATCATACGCACGGGATCGATGATCTGCGGCCGCTGCGCATGGGCCGCGGTGCGCCGATACCCGGCTACGCGGCGGACGAGACTGTGCGGCGGCTGCGGATGCGCTTCGGTTATGTTTTTGCCGGGCAATTTGGTTATCCGACGATCTGCAATCTCGATAATCTGGACCGCGTTCGCATGGTCTCCGGGATTGGCGTGACGCATTGCCAGATGCCGCATGGACCTGCGCAGACGACCGCGTATCGCTTTGATCAAGGCGACAAGTCAATTGGTTACGCTACGGACTTCAGCGCGATTACCAGCGAGATGGTCGCGCTGTTTGACCGCGTTGACCTGCTCGTGGTCGATGCCTTGCGGCGGCAACCACATCCGACACACGCGCATTTGGCGATGTCGCTCGAATTGATTGAGGCGTGCCGGGCAGGCCATGCGGTGCTGACTCATCTCGACAAGAGCATGGATTACCAGACACTGTGCGACGAGACGCCGGCGCATGTCGAGCCGGGCTATGACGGGATGGAAATCGAACTGTGACGCCGGACAAATTCGTCGCGCTGATCGGAATCGTGATGGCGCTGGTCCTTGTGCTGGCGAACGGCAGGCTGCACGGATTGAAGCTGTCGTCCGGCATGATGATGGCCGGGGTGTGGATGGTGATCGTTCTGGCGGCCGCGCTGGCGTTTGCCGGATATCGGCGCTGAGGTTGCGCTCTTTCATTTAACATATATCAACACCAAGTTGTGTCTTATGGCGTAGTTTCAATGGT
>CAZQEH010000025.1:0-44200 GCA_964592205.1 uncultured Novosphingobium sp. | reverse complement strand
AGGCGGCGCAAGGCTTCCGGGGTGCGGGCCTCGGTGCGCTCGGCGGCGATGAGCGGGGGCAGTGCTGCGGGGTCCGCTTCGGGGAGCACGACCGCCAGCACACCGAGTTCGGCCATGCGGCGCACCGTCGGCGCGGGATCGGGCAGCGCGAGGAGGGCAAGCAGTTCGCTCGCAATCCGTTCGCGCGAGAGGCCCTTGAGGCCGGGCGCGAGTGCGCTGCAGGCGGCTTCGGCGGCGGCGTCCGCCGGGCGCGAGCCGAAGCGGGCCTGGAAGCGGAAATAGCGCAGGATGCGCAGGTAATCCTCGCGGATGCGCGCTTCCGCATCACCGATGAAGCAGAGGTGACGTGCCGCGAGATCATCGAGGCCGCCGAAGTAATCATGGACCTTGAGGTCACGTGGATCGGCGTAGAGCGCGTTGATCGTGAAATCGCGGCGGGCGGCGTCTTCGGCCCAGTTCTGCGAGAAAGCGACCGTGGCGTGGCGGCCATCGGTGGAAACATCGCGGCGCAGCGTGGTGATCTCGACCGGGCCGCCTTCCAGCACGGCGGTGACGGTGCCATGGGCGAGGCCGGTGGGGACGCTGCGGAGGCCGGCCGCCTTGAGGCGCTCGATCACCGCTTGCGGTTCGAGCGGGGTCGCCATGTCGATATCCTTCACCGCAATGCCCAGCAGCGTATCGCGCACCGCGCCGCCGACATAGCGGACGAGGCCATCGCAGGCGGGATCGAGCGCAGCGATGAGCGCGGCGAGGTCTTCGCGGCGCGTCCACTCGGCAGCAGGCAGAAATACCTCAGCCATGCCAGCGGATCCGCTGCGCGAGATTCGCGATGATCCCGGCAGTGACGCCCCAGATGCGGTGCTCGTTCCACTGGATATCGATGTAGCTGCCGCGCCGCCCGGCCCACTCGCTTTCCCGGCGGACGTGATTCTCGGTATCGAGCACAAAGCCGAGCGGCGGCTCGAACCAGCTCGCCACTTCGGCGGGATTGGGCTGCAGGGCGAGATCGGGCGGGACCATCGCGAGGACGGGGGTGATGTCGTAGCCCGTGCCGGTGCGGTACTGGTCCGTCGCGCCGATCACGTCGACGAGCGCGGGATCGATGCCAAGCTCCTCGTTGGCTTCGCGCAGCGCGGCCTCGATCGGGGTTTCCCCGGCATCAACCTTGCCGCCCGGAAACGCCGCCTGCCCGGGATGCGCGCGCATGTGCGAGGGGCGGTGGATGAGGAGCACGCCGGGGCCTTCCGGGTGGTTCGGCCGGTCGGTGACGGCGATGAGCACGGCGGCGGGGCGCAGCGGTGTATCGGGGAGGGGGCGCCAGTCCTCGTAGGCCGGGGGGACTGGTCCGGCGTGGCCGATGTCGAACAGTTCGGCAAGGCGGGCGCGCAGGCTCATGCGGGCAGCAGGCTGAAGCGCGCGCAGTGGCTTTCGACCGCCAGCGCCTCCGGTTCGGAGAGCGTGAGCGCGTGGTCGATCAGCTGGCCATAGGTGCTGCGGTTGAGCCGCGCTTCGGTGCCGTGGCGCACGGCGAGGTAGAAGGCGGGGACTTCGGCGGTGCCGGCGGCGCGCAAGGAATGGTCGGGGCCGGCCAGCACAACGTCGTCGGTGTTGAGCCGGAAGGCGATGACCGGGCGGCCCTCGGCGTCTGCGTGCACGTCCATGTCGGTCGCGATGAAGGCGGCATCGTCCACTTCGATGGCAAGCTTCTCGGTGGGGGTGACGAGCCAATGCTGGCCTGCGGCATCGCGCGTGAGGAGCGAGGAGAAGGCACGGACCATGGCGGGGCGAGTGATCCTGCCGCCATCATGGAACCACGTGCCGTCTGCGGCGATGCGCATGTGGCTTGTTCCGATTCGGTCGGGCGCCCATGTATCGACCGCAGGCAGGCGGCGCCCGGCTATGGCCTCGGCCAGATCGGCGAGGGAAAGCGCAGCGAGTTCGGCAGGCGGTTCATATGGCACGCATTCGCGATGCCAGATCAGATCAGCCGCGCCAAGGGCCGAGCATGCCTTCGCCCGGGAGGACGGCGGGATTGGCCGTGCGGCAGAGCAGGCGCGCCGGATCCCACGGGCCGGGGAGCTTCCAGCCGCCGGTGTGCGCGGCGGAGAAACCGAAGAAGCGGCCATAGTAGTCCGCATCGCCGATCATCACTTGCGGCAGCGGCGCGCGCGGATCGATCGCGGTGAGGCTGGCGGTGACAAGCGCCTTGCCGAAGCCCGTGCCCTGCAGGCCGGGTAGTACGGCGACGGGGCCGACCATGATCATCGGATGTGCGCGGCCGTTGGCGTCGTTCAGCGCGACTGGCCAGCACTGGATCGTGCCGGCGATATGCTCGCCATCATCAAGCGCGGCGAAGCTGAGGCCGGGGAGCCACTCGGTCCCCTCGCGTACCTTGTATGCCGTGCGTGCAAAACGGTCCGGCCCGAAGGCGGCATCAAGCACGTCCTCGATCAGTGCGGAATCGATATCGGCAAGCGGGATCAGCGTGGCCAAGATGGGCGGGCTTTCGCGGGATGAACGGAAGCGCGCCGATAGCGGCCAAGCGGGTGCGGTACAAGCTGCGCGTTTAGAGGATGACTCCGACCGGCGCAGGGTTGGCCACCGCCAGCGAGGCGGCGGGGAGCCAGCCGGTGGGATCGAGCGCGAGGCCGCCACCCGTCGGCAGGATCGAACCGCGCCCGCGCGCCTGCATGCCGGGCAGCACTGCCTGCACCGCCGCCAGCGTGCCGCCGACATTGACGCGGAAATCGCCGACGAGCGCATCGAGCTGGATCTGCAAGGGCGGTGCGGGGGTAGCCCTGCTTGGCCATTTCAGCCGCGAGCGCGACGGGACGGGTGGCGGGCATCAGGGCTCTCCCCAGGCACGAAAACGGATGCGCTCATTTTGCCGTGCGCGCGAGCAGGCGCAAGCGCGAGTTGAATTCGTCGCGATCGACGTAGCAGCCGTGGAGGTGGCGATAGCCGGTGGTCGGGTCGAAGGATTCGCGCCCGTGCAGCACGCGGCGGTTGTCGAACACGATCATCTCGCCCGCCTTGAGCTTGAAGGTGATCTGATAGGCGGGATCGCGCGTCATCGCCATGAAGGTGCGATAGGCGCGGTAGTAGGCGGGCATCACGTCTGCCGGCATATCGAACGTGGCGGCGATGTGGGCGTTCCAGCGGATTTCGCTGACGGCACCGGCGCGGTCGAGCGTGATCACCGGGGCATGGGTGCGGATATCGGCTTCCCGGTCATGGAAGCGGAAGGGGATGGCTATTTCGCTCAGCAGGCGGAAGGCTTCGGGGTCGTTCGCGCGCAAGTCTTCGGCCAGTGCATAGCCATCGGCGAAGAGCGACCCGCCGCCTTGCGCTTCGTTGGCGAGGCAGTGGAGGAACTGGAAGCCGGGCGGCACTTCCTGATTGGGGAGATCGGTGTGCAGCGGCAGGGTGACCGCAGTGTAGGCGAGGTTGTTGGGAAGTTGCCTGCTGATGACCTCGAACGTCATGCCGAAGTTGGTTTCGCGCAGGAAGCCGATCCGGCAGGCAACATCGACGCCGGCATCGATGCGGTCATCGAGCCGGTTGATGATCGAAAGGCCGACCGCGGCCGTGTGCTCCAGCCATTCCCTGAGCACCGTGTCATCCTCGAGGATGCGCCTGGCCGAAAAGCGCGGGACGCCTGCCGGGGTAAGGTCAGCGCGCCAGAGCCGGGGCGGGATCGCAGCCGGATCGCTGGCAGCGCAGCCGGGGCGGTGGCCTGCCAGCAAGGCCATCGGCATGCGGCTGGTGTGGCCATCGGCGTAGTGGAGGATCACGCTTTCGCCAGCACTTTCCGCATTCAGGAGGACCGGTTCGGGATCGAGCGTGAGCAGATCGAGCACACGTTCTTCGGTGTGCGGGTGGAAGGCGCTGGGGCAGTTGTCGCGCAGCCAGAGCGCGGGGAAGGTGGCAGACGTGCCGTCCGCCCAGGTGGCGAGGAGCGCGTCAGGGCACACCTCGATGTTCACAAGTGTCATCGTGAAATCCCGTCATGTCACGTGGGTGATCGCAGAGTGGCGGATCAACCCAGTGGCGGCGGGCGCCAGTCCTGCACCTTGCCATAGCGGATCGACGCGGGGCGCCGGCCGTGTGCAAGGTCTGAGCAGGTGAATGTCATAACGCCGTAACCTATGCCTTGCGCGACGTTGCAACAAGCGCAAAACGGCGCAGCAACAGATTGCCACGCGCGGCGCGCCATGCCACCCCTGCGGATGATGGATCACTCGCATGGCAGCGCTGCCGGCCCGGCACGGGGCACTGCCCCGTTTGTCCCCACTCTGATCGGTATCGGCGCGGCGACTGCGGCGGCGCATATCGGCAACAATTTCACGACTTATCTCGTCGGCGGACTGATGGACCGCTTCGGCTTTACCCCCGTCGCGATGGGCGCGTGGAACATGGCCGAGACGCTGAGCTACGCTGCGGCGATGTTCCTTGTCGCACCCCGCGCGCGGGGGCTGGATGCGCGGGTGCTGGCGATCGCGGCGAGCCTTGTCGTGATCGCCGCGCAGGCAGGTTCGGCGCTGACAGGGGCCTACCCGCTGCTCCTTGCAGGGCGGATCGGCACCGGGCTGGGCTTCGGCATGATGAACAGCGCGCTCAATCTGGCGGCGGGGCGCACGGGCAATCCGGCGCGGTGGATCTCGCTCGGCATCGCGGTGCAGACGCTGCTCTACAGCGGTATCGCGATTCTCGTGCCGCGGATCGGGCGGGACTATGGCGCGGAAGGCATGTTCCTTGGCCTTGCCGGGATTTCGGTGCTGTTCGGCCTTTGCGCGCTGCTGCTGCCAGGAGGAAAAGGCAGCGCCAGGAGCGCTCAGGCCGGTACGGCGCCGATCGGGGCGGAGGGCCTGCGCGTGCTCGCGGCGATGGCGCTGTTTGCCTTCGGATCGCTGGCGATCTGGCCCTTCATCGAGCGCACGGCCCATGCCATCGGCATTCCCGCCACGCAGTTCGGGCTTTACCAGAGCGCGGCAGTGCTCGCGAGTGCGGTGGGCAATGCGGGCCTCGCGCTGGTGATCGGCCGTCTGCCGCGTGCCTGGCCGCTGGCGGCGGCGCTGGGGGCCTGCGCGCTGATGTGCGGCCTGCTGACTACGGTGGCGAGCGAGGCCGCGTTTGCGGCGGCGTTCATCGCCTTCATGGTCAGCTGGTTCCTGACCTATCCACTGCTGCTGCGCCTCGCCTATGCGCAGCCAGCGGGCGAGCGGCTGGCGGTGATGACGACGGGGACATGGCTGCTCGCGCAAAGCCTCGGCTCGCTGGCGGCGGGCGCGATGGCGCAAGGCTTTGGGGCCTATACACTGATCGGGCCGGTGGGCGGGGTGATCTGCGCGCTGGCGATTGTCGCGGCGATGCCAGTGGCAAGGCGGCTCGACCGGGAACAACAACCGGCCTAGCTTTCCGCGAACGTGAAGGGTTCGGGCGTCTTGCGGTAGTCGTCGGGCAGGATCTCGCGGCCCAAGGGCGGCTCGGCGCGGGCGGTGCAGGTGGCGCGGTTGCACAGGCGACAGGTGACGCCGATGGGTGTAGCGGCGGGCTGCTCCCCGCGCGCGTAGATCAGCTTTGGCGCATGTTCGGCCGTGCAGCCCAGCGCGATGGCGCGCAGCACGGCAGGGCGGCCATGCGCGCCGCCGCCCGAGGTGACGCTGCGCGCGACGCTGAAGAAGCGCTCGCCGCCGGGCAGTTCGAGCCACTGGGTGAGCACTTCGCCCGGGCGGCGGAAGCAATCGTGCAGGGACCAGAGCGGGCAGCCGCCGCCATGCGCGGCGAAGGGAAAGCCCGCGCCGTCCAGCCGCTTGGAGACATTGCCGGCGGCGTCGACGCGGATGAAGAAGAACGGCACGCGCTCCTGCCCCGGGCGGTTCAAGGTGGTGAGGCGGTGGGCGACCTGCTCGAAACTGGCGCCGAACTGGCCGGAAAGCGCCTCGATATCGTAGGCGCGGGCTTCGACGGCGCGGGCGAAGCGGTCATAAGGCATGATCAGCGCGGCAGCGCCATAAGCGGCGGCGGCGCGGCGGACGAGTTGGGCGGCGGTTTCGCTCGCGAAGCTGGCGCCGCGCACGAGAGCGGCGATTTCCGGGCGCAGCGCGGTGTAGGCGATGTGCAGTGCGATCTGCCAGCGGCGCGCCTGCGGGCTCAGCGTTTCATCGATCAGCAATTGTTCGGCGTGTCGATCATAGCGGCGCAGCGCATCCATCATGATGTCTGTCGGCATGAGGCGCACGCGCAGGCCCTGCCCGCGCAAGTATTCGGCGAGGCCGCCTTCCTGCAGGCCGCCGAGCTTCTCGATTTCCTCGGAAAGCGCCTCTGCCTTGCTTTCGAGCGCGGGGAAGTAGTTGCGGCGGTGAGCGACGAAGCGGCGCGCTTCGGCAAGCGGATCGGCGGCATCGGCGCCAGCGCCGCCGCGATAGGACGCCAGCGCCTGCTGTTCGCGCATGTAGGCAGTGTGGAGGCGCAGCATCGCCTCGGTCACGCCGGGGTAGCTGGTGGCGACATCTGCCACTTCGAGCGCGGGCAAGTCGATTTCAGCGAAGATCGGATCCTTGAGCACATCGGATAGGCGGCGGGCATAATCGTCACGTTCATTGGCGGCGAGTTCGCTGACATCGAGCTTGTAGGCCTTGGCAAGCCGCAGCAGGAGATCGGCAGTGAGCGGGCGCTGATTGCGTTCAAGCAGCGCGATGTAGCTAGGTGAAATCGCGAGATCATCGGCCATGACCGCTTGCGTGAGGCCGAGTTCGCGGCGCAGGCGCTTCAGGCGGGGGCCGAGATAGAGCGGGCGCGATTCCATGGGTTCGGGAGGTCCTGTGCAATCTATACAACTTTACAAGCATATTCTGTAAAGTTTGACAATATGACTGCGCAGCGGGTTTCGCCGTGCGGTTCGCGGGGCTAGCCGGGGGTACATCAAGCCTACCCCAAACAGGAAGCGAGACCCATGACCTATTCCCAGACCATCAACGAAGCCGCCAAGGCGATCGCGGCCTACGGCAAGCCCTGGGACGGGATCGACGCCGCTTCGGTGGCGCGCATGCGTCTGCAGAACCGCTTCCAGACCGGGCTCGACATCGCGCGCCATACCGCCAAGATCATGCGCGCCGACATGGTGGCCTACGATGCCGATCCGGCGAACTACACGCAGTCGCTCGGCTGCTGGCACGGCTTCATCGGCCAGCAGAAGATGATCTCCATCAAGAAGCATTTCGGGACCACCAAGGGGCGCTACCTCTACCTTTCGGGCTGGATGGTTGCCGCACTGCGCAGCGAGTTCGGCCCGCTGCCCGATCAGTCGATGCACGAGAAGACCAGCGTCGCCGCGCTGATCGAGGAACTCTACACGTTCTTGCGTCAGGCTGACGCGCGCGAACTGGGCATGTTGTTCCACGAGCTCGATGCGGCGAAGGCTGCGGGCGATGCGGTCAACACGCACCGCCTGCTGCACAAGATCGACGAATACCAGACCCATGTCGTGCCGATCATCGCCGATATCGACGCGGGCTTCGGCAATGCCGAGGCGACCTATCTCCTCGCCAAAAAGTTCATCGAAGCGGGCGCCTGCTGCATCCAGATCGAGAACCAGGTCTCGGATGAAAAGCAGTGCGGCCATCAGGACGGCAAGGTCACCGTGCCGCACGAGGACTTCCTCGCGAAAGTCCGCGCTGTCCGTTACGCGTTCATGGAACTTGGCGTGGATGACGGCGTGATCGTGGCCCGCACCGACAGCCTTGGCGCGGGCCTCACCAAGCAGATCGCCTTCGTGAAGGAGCCGGGCGATCTGGCCGATCAGTACAATGCGTTCCTCGATTGCGAGGAAGTCGATGCGGCGACCCTTGGTCATGGCGATGTGCTGATCAGCCGCGACGGCAAGCTGATGCGCCCCAAGCGCCTGCCTTCGAACCTCTTCCAGTTCCGCCCTGGCACGGGTGAGGACCGCTGCGTGCTCGATTGCATCGCGAGCCTGCAGAACGGCGCTGACCTGCTGTGGATCGAGACCGAGAAGCCGCACATCGGCCAGATCGGCGGCATGGTGAATCGCATTCGCGAAGTGATCCCGAACGCCAAGCTGGTCTACAACAACAGCCCCAGCTTCAACTGGACGCTGAACTTCCGCCAGCAGGTGTTCGACGCCTGGACCGCCGAAGGCCGCGACATGAGCGCCTATGACCGGGCCAAGCTGATGAGTGTGGACTACGACGGAAGCGCGCTCGCCAACGAAGCCGACGAGCGCATCCGTACTTTCCAGCGCGAATCGAGCAGGCAGGCGGGAATCTTCCACCACCTGATCACGCTGCCGACCTATCACACTGCGGCGCTCAGTACCGACAATCTCGCCAAGGAATATTTCGGCGAGCAAGGCATGCTCGGCTACGTCAAGAATGTCCAGCGTGCGGAAATCCGCCAGGGCATCGCTTGCGTGAAGCACCAGAACATGGCCGGGTCCGACCTTGGCGATGATCACAAGGAATACTTTGCGGGCGAGTCCGCGCTCAAGGCGGGCGGCGCACACAACACCATGAACCAGTTTGCTGCCTGACGGCTGGCAAAGCTGACCAGATCTGGGCCCCAACAGGCCCGCCCCGGCCCCTCCCGCAAGCGGAAGGGGGGATTGAAGGAGCAAGGACAATGGCTGAACCGACCCGGGCCCGTGCGGTCCTTTCCACCGAAGATTTCAAGCTGATCCGCGAGGCCGTGCTGCACTACCTCAAGGTGATCGAGGACCAGCCGGAATCAGTGAAGTTCTCGCACCTCTACCACCGGCTCGGGAGCGCCATGGGTCGTTAGGGTGCGCGGGTATTTGCCCCAGGGCGGGCTGCGAATGGCCGTTTTTCGAGCTTCCGGTGCTCACGTACTGAACGTACGCTGCGCTCCGGGGCCCGAAAATCAGCCATTCTCGCTCCACCCTGAGCCAAATCCCCCCACACCCCAGGTGCCTCCACGCTCCACATGATACTTTCCTGGGGAGGAAAGCTGGCCCGCCGTGCGACACGATCGCGCGGCGGGCCTTTTCGTCTCGGAGGGGGCGGGGCGCGATCCCCCAAAGCAAAGGTTGGCAGGGCTTCAGATTTTCTGAAGTGACAATATTCAATCAAAGTAGTAGAGATTTTGCGTGCGCCGGGGATCATCCTCTCCCCGTCTCCGGCGCATCGCGGCTTTTGATGGATGTCAGCTTGCTCCGCGTCACCAACGGCTAAAGCGCACGAACCGGGGCGACCGCGCCAGATTCGTGTTCCGATGATGGAGATACGAAGATGCAGCGAGGTTCGAACCCGCCCCGTATGGCCCGCAAGCCCGCGCCGCGCCCTGTCGCGGCCAACATCCGCCTGCCGCACCCTTCGTGGCGGCTTTCCGGTGATGCCGAAATGCCGGGGCGGTCGATTTCGGCTGAGGATTTCTGGCAGAAGCTCGGGCTTTGAAGCGCGGGGCCCATCAGGAGACGACTCGATGAAGACCGCGCTGATCATCCGCCATGTGCCGCGCGAGGGCGTCGCGGGCTTCCGTGCGCCGATCGAAGCGGCGGGCTATGTGATCGACCGGGTGGACGTCATCGACGACGATTTCCATGCGGTTGATCTCGTCTCGCCAGATCTGGTGGTGATGATGGGCGGACCGATGGGGGTCTATGAAACTGAGGCGCATCCGTGGATTTCATGCCAGCTCAAGCTGCTTGCGCGGCGGCTCGTAGCGGAGCGGCCGACCCTGGGCGTGTGCTTCGGTGCACAGATGATCGCTGCCGCGCTCGGGGCCGAGGTCTATGCCGGGCCGGTCAAGGAAATCGGCTTCGCGCCGGTGACGATCCATGACCGCGATGGCCCGCTGCGCCACCTCGCCGATGTGCCGGTGCTGCATTGGCACGGCGATACCTTCACACTCCCCGAAGGCGCCGAGCTGCTGGCATCAAGCCCGGCCTATCCGCACCAGGCCTTTCGCAAGGGGCGCAACGTGCTGGCGCTGCAGTTCCACGCCGAAATGGGCGAGGATGAGCGCTTTGAGGACTGGATTGCGCAGGACATGGACTACCTCACTGCCGCCGGTCAATGCCACGGTGAGCTGCGCGCGGCGCACGCAGCGCATGGGCGGGGGGCGGTTTCCGCCGGGCGGGCGATGATCGCGGAGTGGCTGGATGGCCTCGCCGTCTAAAGCCCGTCACGCCACGCGCTGAGCCGCGCGACCGCATCCTCCAGCATGGCGGGCGGCTTGCAGTGGCACAGGCGGACGATGGTGGTGGGACCGCCTTCTCCCTCCCACAACGCGGACAGCGGGATCGAAGCGACGCCAGCCTCGCGCACCGCGCGTTCGCTGAAGGTGCGATCATCGAGCGCGATGCCGCTGGAGGCAAGATCGATGCAGGCAAACCAGGTTGCGCTGCTTTCGAGCACGGCAAAGCCCGCGCGCGCGAGGCCTTCGATCAGCACCAGGCGCGAGGCGGACCATTCGACATGGAGTGCTGCGGTGATCGCCGGATCGGAAAGCCCTTCGGCAGCGGCCCATTGCAGCATCGGCGGGGTGGTGAACGTAAGGAACTGGTGCGCCTTGGCAAGCACCGCAGCGAGCGCCCCGTCGCCAACCATCCAGCCGACTTTCCAGCCTGTCGCGCCGAAGATCTTGCCCGCTGAGCCGATCTTGATCGTGCGCTCGGCCATGCCGGGTTCGGCCAGCAGCGAGCGGTGGGGGTGGCCATCGAAGCGTACGGCTTCCCACACATCATCGCAGATCGCGACGAGATCGTGTTCGCAGGCGATGCGGGCGAGCAGCGCGAGTTCCGCAGCGCTCGCGACCGAGCCCGTGGGATTGAGCGGATCGTTGAGGATCAGCGCACGGGTGCGGGGCGTGATGGCGGTGCGGATGGCGGCTTCGCTATAGCTCCACGTCGGCGGGGCGAGGGGGATGAAGACCGGCACACCCCCGGCACGGCGGACCAGCGGCGCATAGGCATCGTAGGCTGGCGCAAAGAGCAGGACTTCATCGCCTGCCCCCACCACGGCGAGGATCGCGGCGGCAATCGCTTCGGTCGCGCCCGAGGTGACGACGACCTGCTCGCGGGTGAGGGCAAGGCCCTGCGCGCGCCCATAGTATGCGGCAACCGCATCGCGCAGTTCGGCCAGGCCCATGCTCGGCGGATATTGCTGCGAGCGCGTTTCCATCGCGCGCATGGCGGCAGCTGTCAGCGCGGTGGGCGGGGGCGTATCGGGAAAGCCCTGCCCGAGATTGATCGCGCCGAGACTGCGGGCAAGGCCCGACATGTGCTCGAACACGGTGACGGGCATTCCGGCGTAGATGGGATTGAGGCGCAAGTGGGTCATCGCCCGCCACGCTAGCGCGCCCTGCGCGGCTGACAAGCGCCGGGCTGGATGGCTGCCCGTTTGGACGGGGCAGGATTGGCGGGATGCTGGCTGGGGCGGGAGGATTCGAACCTCCGAATGCCGGTACCAAAAACCGGTGCCTTACCACTTGGCGACGCCCCAACAGGAAGGCGGGCTTATAGCGGCGCGTTCATGAATGAAAAGGGGCGGGTGGGGCAGGATTTTGCCCCATCCGCCAACCTTTCAGAGCGTCCCTTCGGGCAGCGCCGCGAAATCGGCGGCACTGTGGCGTTCGAGGATGCCCTTGTTGGTGTTGACGAGGCGGCCGCGCTGCGTGCCCGGGCGCGCGTCGATTTCGGCAACCCAGCGGCCAACGGCTTCGTATTCGTGCATCGAAAGGAAGGTCGCTGCATCGCCATAGGCATCGCCGCGGTAGATGTTGCCGAGCCACGAGTAGGCGGCCATGTCGGCGATCGTGTAATCATCGCCAGCGAGGAAGCGGGTCTTCTTGAGCTGGTTGTTGGCAACATCGAACAGGCGCTTGGTTTCCATCGAAAAGCGATCGATCGCGTATTCGATCTTGACCGGCGCATAGGCGTAGAAGTGGCCGAAACCGCCGCCCATGAACGGGGCCGAGCCGACCTGCCAGAACAGCCAGGAAAGCACTTCGGCGCGGGCGGGGCCTTCCTTGGGCAGGAAGTGACCGAACTTCTCCGCAAGGTGCACCAGCATCGCACCCGATTCGAACAGGCGGAACGGCTCGGGCCCGCTGCGATCGACCATCGCGGGGATCTTGGAATTGGGATTGATATCGACAAAGCCGCTGCCGAACTGGTCGCCTTCGAAGATCTTGATCAGCCAGGCGTCGTATTCGGCTTCCTTGATGCCAAGCTCGAGCAGTTCCTCGAGCAGGATCGTGACTTTCTGGCCGTTGGGCGTACCGAGCGAATAGAGCTGGATGGGATGCTCGCCTACCGGCAGCTCCACTTCGCGCTGCGCACCGGCGGTGGGGCGGTTCACGCCGGCGAAGGCGCCGCCATTGGCCTTGTTCCAGGTCCAGACCTTGGGGGGCACATATTCTTCGGACATCGGGAAATCTCCTTGGGGATGGTATGCTTACCCCAAGAGTGGCGTTGCGATCGGCGAATGGCAAGGCGCAGGCGCCGCGCAGATATTCTGCTGGCGGCCCACTTATTTCTATCTGGCGCCGAGGGCTTCGAGCGCGGGGACAAGTTCGTCGAAATGGTCGATCACGGCATCGGCGCCGAGTTCGTGGGCGGGCAGATCGTTGAAGCCGAAGCTGACGGCCACGACCGGCATGCCAGCCGCGCGGGCTGCGCCGATATCGAAGGTCGTATCGCCGACGAACGCGGCCTGTCCGCCGCCGCAGCGCGTGACCATTTCGTGGAGCATGTCGGGCGCAGGCTTGGCGCGGCCGGGGCCGAGCGTATCGCCGCCGATGATCGTGGCGAAGCGGGGCGTGAGGCCCAGCTCGTCAAACAGGCGGCGGGCGAGATCCTCGCGCTTGTTCGTGGCGATGGCGAGGTGGACGCCGCGCGCGGCGAGGGCTTTGAGCATTGCCTCGCCGCCGGGGAACAGCGCGGAGTGGCGGGCGATGTTCTCGGCATAAAAGCCGAGCAGGCGCTCCTGCAGGGCGGCGAAATCGATGCCGTCCTGTCCGCCGCTGGCCTCGAGCGCATTGTGGAGGAGCTGCGCGCTGCCGCCGCCGATATAGCGCCGCGCCTCGTCGAGCGGGATCAGCGGGCGGTCGACCAGCGCGAGCGCGTGATTGAGCGCGTGGCCGATATCATAGGCAGTATCGAGCAGCGTGCCATCGAGGTCGAAACCGACGATCTGGAAGGGAAAATCCGTCATGGCGCGCTCCGTGGCGGCGCGTTCTGGAAACTGCAAGCAAATGCTGGCAAGGAACGCGCATGACCGAAGCTTCCTCCCCCCTCGCACTTGTTGTTCTCGCCGCCGGCAAGGGCACCCGCATGAAAAGCGACCTCCACAAGGTGCTGCATCCGATCGCCGGGCGGCCCATGCTCATGCACCTGCTGGCAAGCGCCGATGCGCTTGAGCCGGCGCGCAAGGTCGTTGTTGTTGGCGCGGGGCGCGAGCAACTTGCCGCGGCGCTGGGAGATAGTGCGGAGCTTGCGGTGCAGGATCCGCAGCTCGGCACCGGGCACGCGGTGCAGCAGGCGGAAGGCGCGCTGGCGGGGTTCGCAGGCGACGTGCTGATCCTCTACGGTGATGTGCCGTTCGTGCGCACCGATACCATGCGCGCAATGCTGGAGCGGTTGCATGGGCCGGACAATCCGGCAGTGGTCGTGCTGGGCTTCGAGCCCGAGGATGCGCTTCAGTATGGCCGTGTGATCGCCGAGAACGGCGTGGTGCAGAAAATGGTCGAGCATAAGGACGCCAGCGAGGCCGAGCGCGCCTGCCGCTTGTGCAATTCCGGCCTGATGGCGGTGCGCGGGGACGAGCTCTTTGCCCTGCTCGCGCGGGTGGGTAACGACAACGCACAGGGCGAGTACTACCTCACCGATGTCGTCAACGTGGCGAACGGTGATGGCCGCATCTGCGCGGTCGTGGTGACGGACGATCCCGATGAAGTGGCCGGCATCAACAGCCGCGCGGAACTCGCTGAAGCCGAAGCGCGCTGGCAGAAGAAGCGGCGGTTGCAGGCCATGGCCGATGGCGCAAGCCTCGTGGCGCCCGAAACGGTGTGGTTCGCCTGGGATACGAAGCTCGGCCGCGATGTGACTGTGGAGCAGAACGTCGTGTTCGGCCCCGGCGTGAGCGTGGCGGACAATGTAGTGATCCACGCCTTCTGCCATATCGAGGGCGCACGGCTGGAGGGCGGCACGTCGGTCGGCCCCTTTGCCCGGCTTCGGCCCGGCGCGGTGCTCGAGGAAACGGCGCGTGTCGGCAACTTCGTCGAAGTGAAGAACGCGGTGCTTCACGCGGGCGCCAAGGTCAATCACCTGACCTATCTGGGCGATGCCGATGTGGGCGCAGGCGCGAACATCGGCGCGGGCACGATCACTTGCAATTATGATGGCTACTTCAAGTATCGCACCGTGATCGGCGAGCGGGCCTTCATCGGCTCGAATTCCGCGCTGATCGCGCCGGTGAAGATCGGCGCCGATGCGATTGTCGCCGCGGGTAGCGCGGTGAGCCGCGATGTGGCGGACGGCGAACTCAGGCTCGTGCGCGCCGAGCAGTTGGTCAAGCCGGGCTGGGCCGACCGCTTCCACGATGCGATGAAGCGCAAGAAGGCCGAGCGGAAATGATCGCGATTGTCGCGGCGGGCCCCGATCATCTCGATGGCTGGGCGGCGCTGCGGCAAGCACTGTGGGATGAGACTCCGGCAAGTGAGCACCGCACTGAGGTCGAGGAGCAGCTGGCGGAGTCCGGGTGGTTCCTCAATCTCGTGGCGCTGCGGGGCGACGAGGTTGTCGGCTTTGCCGAGGCGAAAATGTGATCGGGTGCGAAACCTCACCGGCCCTGTTCCTCGCAGGCATCTGCACGGCGCCCGAAGTGCGGCGGCAGGGCGTGGCCCGGCGGCTGGTGCAAGCCGTTGCCGAGTGGGGCCGCGCGCGGGGGTGCCGCGAATTTGCGTCGGAGACCTAGCACGACGACCTTGAAAGCTATGGCTTCCACCTTGCCGCCGGATTCGCGGAAGCCGAGCGCGTCGTCTATTTCCGGCAGGAGCTTTGATTTGCCGATCGCCCAACTCAATGTCGCCCGCTTCCGCCGCCCCAAGGCGGACCCCGCCAACCAGGCCTTCATGGACGCACTCGACCATGTGAATGCGCAGGCCGATGCGGCGGACGGGTTCATCTGGCGGCTGGTGGGGGAAGGTGACGCGAATGACGCGACCGCGATCGAGGCGGTGGCGGGAGACGCGGATTTCATCGTCAACCTCTCGGTCTGGCGCGATGTGCCCTCGCTTGAAGCCTTCGCCTATCGGCAGGCCGATCACCGTGCCGTGCTGGCGCGGCGGAGCGACTGGTTTGATCCGATGGAGCCTTCGCTGGCGCTGTGGGAAGTGCCGGAGGGGCATGTCCCGAGCGTGGCGGAAGCGCTGGACAAGCTAGCGCAGCTGGGCCGTGACGGGCCGAGCGCTGCCGTGTTCACCTTTCGCTGGTGGCGCGAGAACCGCCAGTAGTACCGCGCCGCAAACTGGTCGATGTAGGCGACAAGGTTGGGCGTCTGGCCGATGGCGCGGCGGACTTCGTTTTCGAGCGGTGCGCGCCAGATGTTGACGAGCTGCGCATAGACCACCGCGTCGGTCGAACTCGGCGTATCGCCGAAGAACCAGTCCTGACCACCGAGGATCGCGGCGAGCGCGTCTACGTCGCGGCGGCGGATGGCGGCGATTTCCTCCGGGCTGTGGAAGCCCGTGCCGCGGCCCCGGAGCTGCTTCTTCACCCCGCGCCGCGCCACGGGGCCAAGCACGCGGCGCAGCGGCACAGCAAGACCGCCGAGCACGAAATCGCGGAATTGCTGCCAGTTCGCCTCGTTCATCCAGCGATCATGGACCATCGTCCAATAGAGGTTCTCGTCGATCAGGCGCTGGATGGCCACGGCCTGCCCGCACTGGGCCGGCGTGAGATGGTGATCGGTGTCAACGCCGAAGCGCTGCGCAAGGTGCGCGATGATGAAGGTGGAATCGCCGAGTTTCTCGCCGTCCAGCTCGATCCACGGGGCCTTGCCCCTGGGGCCGGCGAAGGGCGTGGCGGCGGTCACGGCTTCATGCGCGATCCCGGTCGTGCGCAGCCAGGCATCGAGCTTGAGGCAGAATGGGCTCACCGTGGGCAGGCCCCAGGCGCCGGGCAAGATGCTTGACATGATATCATGATATGATATCGGTATATCACCATGACGCGCATCCTCGCAGACCTTCCGGAAGAAGATATTCAATGGCTTGATGCGCGTGCGGCGGAGCAGGGCAAGTCCCGAGCGTCGGTGCTGCGCGAGGCGGTAGCGACGTACAAGGCGCAGGCCGCGTCTCCGGGGACGGACTGGATCGATCTGGGTTTCGGCCTGTGGAAAGATCGCACGGACATTGGCGATTCCGTCGAATGGCAGCGGCGCGAGCGGGCGTCGTGGACCCGGCCCTGGGATGATGACTACGAGGCGACCAAGGCGGAGTTTCCAGATTTGCTCGATGCTGAAGATGATCGCCAGCGCGCCGTCTACCTCGCTATGCGCGGCCCTGCCCCCAAGCCGGAAGATGGCGCTGCGTGAGCGACTATGCGTTCGATGCCAATATCGTGATCGATGCACTGCTTGGCTATGATCGTGCGCGGATCGAGCTGAAACGCGCCGCATCGGGAGGACGGCGGCTGTGGCTGAGCCGCATGGCCCGGATCGAGATCCTTTCGAAAGGCGAAGGTCAGGCCCTGCGCGAGACCGAAGCCTTCCTTGACCGGTTCGCCATCGATGAGATCGACATGGAAATCGCGTCACGCGCCGCTGCGTTGCGGCGCGAACGTCCACGACTAAGATCCCCGGACGCCATCATCCTTGCCACCGCGCTCACGCGCGGGCGCGTTCTCGTCACCCGCAATACCAAGGATTTCCCGGCCGAAATGCCGGGCATCCGCGTGCCCTATACTCTCTAAGCGAAAGTCCCTCTCCCATGTGCGGAATCATCGGAATTGTCGGCAAGGAACAGGTCGCAGACCGGTTGGTGGATGGCCTGCGCCGCATGGAATACCGCGGTTATGACAGCGCGGGCATCTGCCTTGTCGCGGATCGCCAGCTGGTGCGCCGCCGGGCCGAGGGCAAGCTGGGTAATCTCGTGCTCGAACTGGCGCGCCATCCCGCCGAAGGGCTGATCGGCATTGCCCACACCCGCTGGGCGACCCACGGCGCGCCGACCACCAGCAATGCGCACCCGCACGCCACAGGCGAAGTGGCGCTGGTCCACAACGGGATCATCGAAAACTTCAAGCCGTTGCGCGATGCCCTGATCGCGCGCGGCCGCACGTTCGAGAGCGAGACCGATACCGAAGTCGTCGCGCACCTCGTGTCCGAACAGGTCGAGACCGGGCTAAGCCCGCAGGATGCGGTGAAGGCGGTGCTGCCCACGCTGCGCGGCGCGTTTGCGCTGGCAATTGCCTTCCGCAAGCATGACGACATGCTGATCGGCGCGCGGCTCGGCTCGCCGCTGGTGGTGGGCTACGGCGAGGGCGAGACCTATCTCGGCTCCGACGCGCTGGCGCTTGCGCCGCTCACCCAGCGGATCACTTATCTCGAAGAAGGTGATTGGGTTGTCATCACGCGCGAAGGCGCGACGATCTTCGACGTCGACAACAATCAGGTGACGCGGCCCATCGTGGCTTCGGGCGCGACAGCGGCGGCGATCGAAAAGGGCGAATTCCGCCACTTCATGCAAAAGGAAATCTTCGAGCAGCCGACCGTGGTGGCGCAGACGCTGCGCAGCTATTTGCGCCGGATCGACCAGACGGTGGCGCTGCCGCAGATCGATTTCGACCTTTCCCGCATCAGCCGCGTGACCATCGTCGCCTGCGGGACGAGCTTTTACGCAGGCATGGTCGCCAAATACTGGTTCGAGCAGTTTGCGCGCCTGCCGGTAGACATCGATGTGGCCAGCGAGTTCCGCTACCGCGATCCGGTGCTGGAACCGGGCGGCCTTGCGCTGTTCATCTCGCAGAGCGGCGAGACGGCGGATACCCTGGCGGCGCTGCGCCACTGCAGGGCGGCAGGCCAGACCATCGCGGTCGTGGTCAACGTGCCGACCAGTTCGATGGCGCGCGAGGCGGACTTGCTGCTGCCCACCCATGCCGGGCCCGAAATCGGCGTAGCCTCGACCAAGGCGTTCACCTGCCAGCTTGCCGTGCTCGCGGCGCTCGCCGCGCACCTTGCGGTGAAGCGCGGGCGGCTCACGCGCGAGGAAGAGGCGGATATCGTCAACCAGCTTGCCGAAACACCCGCCGCGCTCAACGCCGCGCTGGGCCACGATGATGAGATTGCCGCCATGGCGCACCTCATCGCCCCGGCGCGCGATGTGCTCTATCTGGGCCGCGGTCCGGACTACCCGCTGGCGCTGGAAGGCGCGCTGAAATTGAAGGAAATCAGCTACATCCATGCCGAAGGCTATGCGTCGGGCGAGATGAAGCATGGGCCGATCGCGTTGATCGACGAGGCGGTGCCGGTGATCGTGCTCGCGCCATCAGGGCCGCTGTTCGAGAAGACCGTCAGCAATATGCAGGAAGTGCGCGCGCGTGGCGGCAAGGTCGTGCTGATCTCCGATGCTGCGGGGATCGAGGAAGCGGGCGAGGGCTGCCTCGCCACGATCGAGATGCCCAAGGTGCACCCGCTGATCGCGCCGTTGGTCTATGCCGTGCCGGTACAACTGCTCGCCTACCACGTGGCGGTGGCCAAGGGCACGGACGTCGATCAGCCGCGCAACCTGGCGAAATCGGTCACCGTCGAATGACCGCAGCGCAGGCGCGCGTTGCGGGCGGCGTCTGGATCGGTGCACTGCTGCGAGAGCTACCGGTTCTGCTGTTCATAACCGCGTGTTCGCTGCTCATACGCATCTGGTGGATGAACAATCCGGTCGTCGATCACGACGAGCAGTTCTACTCCTATGTCGCGACAGCGATGCTCGGTGGGCAGGTGCCCTATGTCGACATCTGGGATCGCAAGCCGATCGGGCTGTTCCTGCTGTTCGAGGGCGCCCATGCCTTGCTGGGGCGCGGGGCCGCGGCCTATCTCGTGATGGCAAACCTGTTCGCCTGCGCCGGGGCGTGGCTGGTCTATCGCCTTGCCGCGTTGCTGGCAGACCGGCGCACGGGCTGGGTCGCGGCACTGCTCTATCTTCTTGCGATGACCGTGTTCGGTTGCCGCGGCGCGCAGAGCGAACTGCTGTTCACCCCGCTGTGCCTTGGCATGATGTACCTCGTGCTGGCCGCGCCCGGATCGCTGCGGGCAGCGCTGTTCGCCATGCTGCTGGGCGGCCTTGCGCTCCAGATCAAGTATACCGCCGCGCCGTTCTGCGCCGTGTTCGCCGCCTTCGTGCTGATCGAGGACTATCGCCGCGACCGGGCCTTGCTGTCGCTGCTGGGGCGGGCCTGCCTTTACGCGCTGGTCGGCCTCGCCCCCACGCTCGTGATTGCCGCGTGGTATGCCGCGGCGGGCCATTTCGATGATTTCTGGTATGCGAACTTCATCTCGATCTTCGAGCGCAAGACGAGCGTCGGGCGCTTTCATCCCAAGACGCTGACGGTCATATCGCCGTTCCTGCTGATGATCGGGGCAGGGGTCTGGGCGCGGTTTCGTCTGGGGCAGACTTATCCGCGCCGGGCCTGCGCGCTCGTTGTGGTGATGACGGGCGGCGCGCTCGCCTCGATCTATTTTCCGAGCAACGTGCTGGCCTACTACTATGCGTTCCTTGCCCCGTTCGCGGTGCTGCTCGCGGTGCCGTTCTACGATCTGCGCCAGCGGGCGGGCTGGTTCGGCGCGGGCCTGCTCGTCGCGGCGCTCGTGGTGGTTGGCAATTTCCCCGCCAATATCGCTGGCGGGCGTGCGGATGTGGCACAGTTCCGCGCGCTGGTTAGCCGGATCAACGCCGGAGGCGGGCAGCGCAGCCTCTATGTCTTCTCCGGGCCGACGGCGACCTACACGGCGACCGGCACGCGCCCGAAGACCAAGTATCCCTTCCCCTTCCACAGCGCCGAATACTTCGAGCACGGCGCGCTGGGGCGGCCGCAGGAACAGATCGTCAGCGAGTTTCTGGCCCGCCGCCCGATGTTCGTGCTGACCCGGTCGGACGACAAACTCTATGCTGGCTCCTACACCTGGCCGACGGTGCGGGACGAGATGCGCGCGCATTACACCGAAGCGGAGCGCTATCTCATCCTTGGCGACGGCCTGATCCTGTGGCAGCGTCGGTCGGCGGGACCGTCCTAGCCGGCACTCGCCCGCAGCGCCGCGATGTGTTCCGGGCCGATCCCGCAGCACCCGCCGAGGATCGAGGCGCCGGCATCGTGCCAGGCCGCAGCAAAGCGGCCATAGCCTTCGGGCGTCAGATCCTCGCGGATCGGGCTGAGCGCGTTGTTGGCTTCGGCATCGGCGGCCATCGGGGGAAACGCGTTGGCATAGACACCAATGCGGATCGGGCTGTCCGCACCCAGTTCTGCCTGTGCGGCGCACACGGCAGCTTCCATCACTTCGGGCTGGCTGCAATTGAACAGCAGCGCCGCCGCGCCGATGTCCCGCGCGAGGCAGGCAGCTTCTGTCACGCTTTCGCCCGAGCGCAAGGCGGGCTCGGCGGTCGGCCTCTCGTCCTCCAGCGTGAAGGAAAGCCATAGCGGCTTGCCCGTCGGCGCGGTGAGCGTGGCGGCAAGGCGCGCCTCGACGAGCGAGGACAGCGTCTCTGCGAGCCAGTGGTCGATGCTCGGTGCGAGGGCTGTGACGAGCACCTTGAGCACCGGGCGAGCGCGGTCGAGATCAACGAGATCGGGGCGATAGGACCCGCAGATCGGTGGCAGCGAGCCAGCGACATGGACCTTGCGAGGCGCCGCATCAGCGACTTCGCGCGCCAGTTGGCCGGCGAGGGCGGCAAGCGCTGCACCCTCGGCAGCAAAGCGTTCCTCGCCGATATGGAAGGGGACGACCGCGTAGGAATTGGTGGTGATCACGTCGGCCCCGGCCGCCACATAGGCGCGGTGGACGGCGCTGACGAACTGCGGTCCCTCGATCAGCGCCAATGCCGACCATTCGGGCTGACGGAAGGGCGCCCGGCTGCGGGCAAGCTCGCGGCCAGTGCCGCCATCGAGGATCAGGAGGGGGGCTGTCATGGCCGGAATTGTGCTCTCGTCGTGGTCGCTCCGGTTCCGCTAGCACGGCCGTTGCGGGAGCGGCAGGGGCGGTCGGTTGGCGAGATGCAGCATGCGGGTTGGAAAGATTCCTTACCGGGTATTTTACCTGTTCTACATCAATGACTTGTGCGGTTTTGCGGGGGTCTGGCGGGGTGCGGATATTTCTACCCGCTTACCATTGTGCAAGGTTTCTCCACTAGGCCAGCGCGGGTGAACCGAACGACCGATCAATCCTTGCCCGCGCTGCCTCGAGATCTTCCGGCAATGGCCGTGCTGGGCCTCAGTGATTCGGCGGAAGGCGATTGGGGGCGGCTGCGCGGGTTGCAATATTCGGGCCTCGCGCGGCTGACGCGGCCCCGGCTTGTCGCGCATGGCCTTGCCGCGATGCTCGTCGTCCAGGCGCTGTGGGGCGCTATTCCGGCTGCGGTGCTGTTCGGCTGGGCGGGGGTGCTCGCCGGCGTGCTGCTCTGGGATGCCAATTTCGACCGCACGCTGCAGGATGCCGATCGCCGCCGCATGACCCGGCACGAGATCCACCGCCACACCATCTGTACGGTGGCGGCGGCGGTAATCTGGGTTGTCCCGATCGTCGCGATGTCACCCTTTGCTTCGCCCGAGCAGCGGCTGCTGGTGTGGACGATCATGGCCATGCTCATGGCCGGAACCGCGCTCGCCTTTGCCGCAGTGCCGCTTGGCGCCGTGCTGTTCAACGCGATCCTCGGCGCGGCCAGCCTCATGACCTTCCTCTGGTTCGGCAAGGTGACGGCAGCCGCTGCCGCGGTCACCTTCGTGATCTTCCTGTGGGTCGGCAGCCTCGAAGCCGCGCGGATGTTCCTCGCCGGCAAGGTGGCGGAAGCGGGCGTCGCTGAGAAGAGCGAAGTCGTCTCGCTGCTGCTGCGCGAGTTCGAGGAAGGTGAAGCCGACTGGCTGTGGCAGACCGATTCCAACCGCCGCGTGCGCGCAGCTTCCCCGCGCTTTGCCTTCGCGCTTGGCGAGGATCCCGAAGATATCGATGGCAAGCCGCTGATCCAGCTGATTGCAGGTTCGGCGTGGGAAAGTGGACACTTCCATTCCTCATTGCACGATCTGGCCGAGCGGCTGAAGCGGCGCGAGAGCTTTTCGAACCTGCTGGTGCACGTGACCCTGCACGGCAACAGCCGCTGGTGGGAGCTTTCCGCTTCGCCGCGGTTCAGTGATGGCGGCAATTTCATCGGCTTCCGCGGCGTGGGATCGGATGTCACCGAGCAGCGCGAGAGCGCCGACAAGATCGCGTATCTCGCGCGCTACGATACGCTGACGGGCCTGCCCAACCGCCTGATGCTGACCGAGACGCTGGGCGAATCGATGCGCGAGGCGGACCGCTGGCGGATGCGCTGCGGCTTCATGATGATCGACCTCGACCGGTTCAAGGCGGTCAACGATACGCTGGGGCACCTCGTTGGCGACCAGCTGCTTGCCAAGGTTTCGGATCGGCTGAAGTCGCTGATGAGCGAGAACGAGTTGTGCGGACGGCTTGGCGGTGACGAGTTCGCGATCGTGGTGCGCGATGCGGGGGATGGCACGCGGATCCGCGAAGTGGCCTATGCCGCCATCACCGCGCTCTCGCAGCCTTACGAGATCGACCACCACACGCTCTATGTTGGCGCCAGCGTCGGCTCGGCGATCGGGCCGCGCGATGGGGCGACGGTCGAAACGCTGATGCGCAATGCCGATCTCGCGCTTTACCGCGCCAAGGACGAGGGCGGCGGGCTGCACTTCGATTATGAGCCGGCGCTGCATGCTCATGCCGAAGAGCGGCGCAAGCTGGAGTTCGCGCTGCGCCACGCGCTCGAACGTGGCGAATTCGCGCTGGCCTACCAGCCGGTGGTTGACGCGGTGACCGAAGCGCCGGTGAGCTTCGAGGCCCTGCTGCGCTGGCATTCGGCGGACCATGGTCCGATCAGCCCCGCCAAGTTCATTCCGCTCGCCGAGGATACGCGGCTGATCGTGCCGATTGGCGAGTGGGTGCTGCGCACCGCGTGCTTCGAGGCGACCAAATGGCCTGATCCGATCAAGGTGGCGGTCAACGTTTCGGGCGAGCAGCTGCTCGAGCCCAGCTTCGCCGAAGTGGTGGTCTCCGCGCTGGCAGCCAGCGGGTTGCCGCCGCACCGGCTCGAGATCGAAGTGACCGAAAGCATTTTCGTGCGCGACGGGACGGCGGCGCAGCAGACGCTGGAGCGGATCATGTCCCTGGGCTGCGGCGTGGCGCTCGACGATTTCGGGACGGGTTACTCCTCGCTGGGCTACCTCAGGAAACTGCGCTTCTCGACGATCAAGGTGGACAGGAGCTTCGTGCAGGGCGCGGCAAAGGACAATGCCGAGAGCCTTGCCATCGTGCGCGCCGTGGTGGCGATGGCGGACAGCCTCGAGATGTCAACCACCGCGGAAGGCGTTGAAACCGAAGAAGAACTTGCCGTGATCCGCCGCCTCGGCTGCAAGAAGATCCAGGGCTACTACTTCGGCCGCCCGATGTCTGCGCGCGACGCCAGCGGGCTGTTTGACACCATCGCGTGGCGCCAGGAGCAAGGCGCCGCCTGAACGGTCAGGCGGCGACGCCGAGCCCTGCCAGCACGCTTTCAAACAAGGCGCGGCCATCGCTGCCGCCCTGTGCGGGTTCGATCATGCGTTCGGGGTGCGGCATCATGCCGAGCACGTTGCCAGATGCGTTGAGGACGCCTGCGATATCGCGCTGCGAGCCGTTGACCGGTTCGCCATAGCGGAAGGCAACGCGGCCTTCGCCTTCGAGGCGGTCCAGCGTTTCGGCATCGGCGAAATAGTTGCCATCGTGATGCGCGACGGGAATCGTGATGCGCTGGCCAGCGTTGTAGCGCGCGGTGAACAGCGACTGGTTGTTTTCGACCACCAGCGGCACATCGCGGCAGACGAAGCGGATGCCGGCATTGCGCATCAGCGCGCCGGGCAGGAGCCCGGCTTCGGTAAGAACCTGAAAGCCGTTGCACACGCCGAGGACGGTGACGCCGCGGTTCGCGGCGGCGACGACCGCCTGCATGACCGGCGAGCGCGCGGCCATCGCGCCCGAGCGCAGATAATCACCATAGGAGAAGCCGCCGGGCAGCGCGATGAAATCGAGGCCAGCGGGCAGATCGGCGTCGCCGTGCCACACGCGGTGGACGGTGCCGCCGGTGATCTTCTCGATCGCCACCGCCATGTCACGATCGCAGTTAGAGCCGGGGAAAGTGATGACGGCGGCCCGAAACGAACTTGGGAAACCCATGGCGGTATGCTCCTTACGCGACCTTTTCGATGCGGAAGTTCTCGATCACCTGATTGGCGAGGAGCTTGCGGCACATATCTTCGAGCGCGGCGTCAGTCGTGCTGTCGGCCACGTCCATTTCGATCAGGCGGCCGGCGCGCACATCGTTGACGCCTTCGAAGCCGAGACCTTCGAGCGCGTGGTGAATGGCGCGGCCCTGCGGATCGAGAACCCCGTTCTTGAGGCTGACGTGAACGCGAATTTTCATGGGCGAGGGGCCTTTCCTGGGCTCGGCGGGAAGACTCGCCGAGTAGACTTGCGCGCGCCTATGCTCCGGCGCGGCGCGAAGCGCAAGCTGGCGGCAAGTTGACACGGTTGACACAGTCCTGAGCGAAACCGGACGGGCCCTGCCCGCGCGCAGCCAACTACGGCTGTAGAGCGGAAAAATGGCGGAAAGCCGGGGCATTCACGGGTCATAGCAGATCGCAGGCGGGTAGGAAAATCAGCGCGGCAGGGGTGCGCGCCCCTTTTAAATAACAGACGCGTCTGTTATTTATTCTCGCATGGCCCGAGTCACTCCCCCCGACCGCCTCGACCGTGTGCTCGAGGCTGCCCGCGATGCCTTTGCGACGCGTGGTTTCGCCGCGACTCCGATGGAGGACATCGCGCAGCGCGTGGGCATCAGCCGCAGCGCGCTCTACAGCCTGTTCGACACCAAGGAGGCGCTGTTCCGCGCGCTGGTGGAAGGCATGATCGAGCACGTGCTGCCCGAGGCGATTCCCGATCTAGGCGACTATCCTGCGCCCGAGGCGCTGCGGCGCTTCATCCGCGTGGTGATGACGCGGATGGCGGCCGGGAACATTGCCTTCCTGCCGCGCCTGATAATCGGCGAGGGACAGGCATTTCCCGATCTGGTGCACTATTATCACGATGCCGCGATCACCAAGGTGTTTGCCGCGATCGAGCAGATCATCCGCCACGGCGTGCGGCGCGGCGAGTTCGCCTGCGCGGACCCGGCGCTGGCGGCGCGGAGCGTGGCGGGGGGCATGATCCTGACCGCGCTGTGGCGCATCGTGTTCGTGCCGGTGGGGGCGACACCGATGGATATCGAAGCGATGGCCCAGAGCCATGCCGATTTGTTGCTGCACGGCCTGATCACTGATGGAATTTCCGCATGAGCCTGCGCCAACGCCTGCCGATCCTGCTGGTGCTGGCCGTGCTGACAGGAGCGGCAATCTGGTTCCTGACGCGGCCCGCCGCGCCCGATCCCTGGCTGGGCTATGTCGAGGGCGAGGCGCTCTATGTGGCGGCGCCGGTTTCGGGCACGCTGGCGAGCCGCCCGGTGGAGCGCGGCGGGCGGGTGAGCGCGGGGGCGGCGCTGTTCGCGCTCGATCCGCGCACCGCCGATGCGAGTGCCGCGCAGGTGGCAGCGCAAGTGGCGGGGGCTGAGGCTTCGCTCAGCGATCTGGGTGCGGCGCGCGAGCGGACGCCGGAGATCGACGTCGCGCGGGCGGCGGAAGCTTCGGCGCAGGCGCAGCTGGTGCGGGCGGAAGCGGATTTCCGCCGCTTTGCTGATCTGGCGGGCAAGGGCTTTGCCAGCCGCACCCAGCTTGATGCAGCGCGGGCGGCAAGAGACAGCGCGGCGGCACAAGTGGCGCAGGCACAGGCGCAGCAGCGCAGCGGTGCGCTGACTGTGGGGCGCCAGGCGCAGCAGGCAGCAGCAGCGGCGCAGGTGCAGGGCGCCAAGGCAGCGCTGGCCGCGGAAGCGCGGCGGCGCCAGGAAATCGCGCCGGTCTCCCCGGCTGCGGGGCAGATCGAGCAGACCTATTTCAATCCGGGCGAATGGGTGCCGGCGAACCAGCCGGTCGTCTCGATCATTCCCGATGACAAGCGCAAGATCCGCTTCTTCGTACCGCAGGACAAGGTGGCTGCCATGCACCTGGGGCAGCCGGTGACGTTCACGTGCGATGGTTGCGGCGGGGAGCGGACCGCAACGGTGCGCTATATCGCGCCGCGCGCCGAATATACGCCGCCGGTGATCTACAGCGAGCATGCGCGGGCGAAGCTGGTGTTCATGGTGGAAGCCGCGCTGCCGGCGGACAAGCCCTTGCCCTTGGGATTGCCGGTTGCGGTGATGCCGTGACGGGCGATCTCGTCATCGACGTGCGGGGGCTGACCAAGCGGTTCGGCGGGCGGACTGTGGTCGATGCCGTGGAGCTTGGTGTGGCGCGGGGCCGGATCTGCGGGTTTCTGGGGCCGAACGGTTCGGGCAAGACAACGACCTTGCGGATGATCTGCGGGCTGCTGATCCCCGATGCGGGGGAGGGCACCGTGCTGGGGCTGGACCTTCGCGCGAGGCGCAGCGCGATCAAGGCGCGCGTGGGCTATATGACGCAGAAGTTCGGGCTGTTTTCCGATCTGACGATTGCGGAGAATCTCGAATTCTTTGCACGAGTGCATGGGCTGGAGCGGCGCCGGGAGCGCGTGGCCGAGGCGCTGGAGAAGCTGGGGCTGGCGACGCGCAGCGATCAACTGGCGGGCAAGCTTTCGGGCGGGTGGAAGCAGCGCCTCGCGTTGGCGGCCTGCGTGCTCCACGATCCTGAAATCCTGCTGCTGGACGAGCCGACCGCGGGCGTCGACCCGCAGGCGCGGCGGGAGTTCTGGGACCAGATTCACGGGCTGGCGGCGGGCGGGATGACGGTGCTCGTCTCCACGCACTACATGGACGAGGCCGAGCGCTGCCATGAGATCGCCTATATCGCCTATGGCCGGATGCTGGCGCGGGGCAGCATTGCCGAGGTGGTGGTGGGCTCAGGCTTGAAGGCGCTGCAGGGCGAGGGGCCGGGGGCGGACCGGCTCGCGGCGGTGATCGAGGCGCGGCCGGGGGTGGCGATGGCGGCGCCCTTCGGCACGGCGCTGCACGTTTGCGGGCCGGATATGGCGGCGCTGCATGAAGCGGTGGCGCCGTGGGCGAACACGATCACGTTCCGCGAGGCAAGCCCGAGCCTGGAGGACGTGTTCATCCACCTGATGCGGGGGGCCGAGGACAATTCGGTGGTGGTGCATGCGTGAGGGTACTTTGGTGAGCGCCACCCCTCTGCAGCGCATCGGCGCGATGGTGTTCAAGGAAGTGCGGCAGATGCTGCGCGACCGGGGCACGGTGGGCATGATGCTGGTGATGCCGCTGATGCAGCTGATGATCTTCGGCTATGCCATCAACAACGATCCGCGCGGGCTGCCGATGGCGATCGAGCGCGGGGATAGTTCGGTGTTCGCCCGGTCGATCGACGCGGCGCTGCGGAACACGACCTATTTCAAGGTGACCGAGCTGGTCGAGACACCGGGCGCAGGCGATGCGCTGCTGCAGAACGGCAAGGTGCAGTTCGTGGTGACGATCCCCGCCGATTTCGGCCGCGATCTGGTGCTGGGGCGGCGGCCGCAACTGCTGGTGACGGCGGACGCGACCGATCCTGCGGCGACCGGCCCGGCGCTGAGCGCCATCGGCGATGCGGTTTCCACTGCGCTCGGGCATGATCTGATCGGGCCCCTCGCGGCGCGTGCGGCGGGGCAGAGCCCGGTCGAGCTGGTGCTGCACAGGAGCTACAACCCCGAAGGGATCACCAGTCACAACGTGGTGCCCGGCCTCCTCGCCATCGTGCTTTCGATGACCATGGTGATGCTGACCGCGCTCTCCGTCACGCGCGAGGTGGAGCAGGGGACGATGGAGAACCTGCTGGCGACGCCGCTGCGCCCGTTCGAGGTGATGGTGGGCAAGATCGTGCCCTACCTCGGCATCGGGGTGGTGCAGCTATCGGTGATCCTGCTGGCGGCGCGGTTCCTGTTTCAGGTGCCGTTTGCCGGGCCGCTGCCGCTGCTGCTGGGATCGACGCTGCTGTTCATGATTACCAGCCTTGGCCTTGGCTTCACGCTCTCGACGCTGGCGCAAAGCCAGCTGCAGGCAATGCAGATGAGCTTCTTCTATATCCTGCCCTCGGTGCTGCTTTCGGGCTTTGCCTTTCCCTATCGCGGCATGCCGGTGTGGGCGCAGACGCTGGCCGAAGTGCTGCCGACGACGCATTTCATCCGGCTGGTGCGCGGGATCATGCTGAAGGGCTGGGGATTGATCGACGCGCTGCCGGAAATGGGCGTGCTGGCGGGGATGCTGGTGCTGCTGGGATTGATTGCTGTGCGGCGGTATCAGGATACGGTGGCGTAGCACCAGTACCCCTCCGACCCGCTGCGCGGGCCACCTCCCCATTTGCAATTCGTGAAAATGGAGAGGAGCTCGTGGTCAGTTCTTTTGGGGGAGCGGGTAGGCCATTGAGAGGCTGCCGGGGCTGCCGGTGAAATCGACGCTGAGGCGGGCGGTCCCTCCGGCGGGCATGGTGTCCGCGAAGGAAAGGCTACGCCTAATCATGCAAAGGCCCATCCTCCCTAACGGGCAGGCGCTTCGGCGGCTTCGGGCAGGACGAGAGCGACGACCGCCTGATCGGGGGCGAGGTAGCGCTGGGCGAGGGCCTGCAGATCGGCGGCGGTGAGCGCGTCCAGCCGCTGGCGGGCGGTGAGGAAGCGGTCGAGTCGGTCGGGCTGGCTCTGCGCGCGGTCGATGAGGGCAAGCCAGCCGCTGTTGGTCTTGAGGAGGTTGTCGATCCTTTCGCGCATCGGGGCGCGGGCGCGGGTGAGGACATCGGGATCGACCGGGGCGGCGGCGAGATCGGTGATGGTCCGCTCGATCGCGGCGCGGGTGGAGGCGATATCGGCGAGATCGACCGAGGCGTTCAGGCTGAACGTGCCCCAGCCGCGCCAGACCCGGCTGAGCGAGGACGATGCGCCGGGCGAATAGGCCTTGCCGAGCGCCTCGCGCACGGTGTCGAGCACTTCGATGCCGGTCACTTCGTCGAGGAGTTCGAGGCCAATGGCAGTCACGGGGTCGCTATCATCGGTGGTGGGCCAGACGTAGCGGACGATCGCCTGGTTGGCGGCGCCCTTGTGGCGGATCACGGTGAGGCCGCGCGTGGGGGTGAAGCTGCGCTGGCGTTCGGCTTCGTAGGGGCGGAACTCCGCCTCGCGCACAGGGAGCGCGCCGAGCGTGCGGGCGACCATGGCGATGGTGGCATCGGGATCGAAATCGCCAACGAGCGTAAGCTCGATCGCGCCGTGGGCGAGGCGGTCTCCGATATCGGCCTTGAGCTTGGCGAGGGTGAGTGCCTGATAAGTCTCGGGCGGCTGGATGGTGAAGCGCGGATCGCCGCCAGAGAGAATGGCGGGGAGCGTGTTGGTGAGCGCGGCAGCGGGCGTGGCATCGCGCCGCGCGAAGAAGCTCGCCATCGACTGGTGGTAGATCACGTCCGCCGAGGAGCGCCAGCCGGGATCGGCGATCAAGGCGGCGAAGAGCTGGAGCTGGAGTTCGAGATCGCGGCGCGTGGTGCCCGCGCCGAGGCTGAACGTATCGCCGGAGGAGGCGATGTTGGTGCCGACCGAGCGGCCCGCGAGCAGGGTTTGCAGATCATCGAGGCTGTGTTTGCCGAGGCCGCCGCTGGGCAGCATCGAGGTCATTTCGGTGGCGGTCGGGTTGGCCCTGGTATCGAGCAGTTCGCCGCCATCGAGGTGGAGGCGGACGAGGATGCGGTCTGCTTCGAGATCGGTGCGCTTCAGCGTGAGGCGGATGCCGTTGGCGAAGCGGATCTCGCGCAGGCCGAGGTCGGCGCGGGTAGTATCGCTGGCGACGGTGCCGGGTGGGCCGAAGTTCGTGTAGGCGAAGGTGCCCGATGGAGCGCTGGCGGCGAGGCGCAGGCGGGTTGCCTGCGCTTCGTTCCACGCGGCGCGCAAGGCCGCTTCCCCGCCATCTGGCGCGGTGCGGCCCTGGAAGCGGATCAGCGGATTATCGAGCGGGATCGCATCGGCGCGGAGCGCGGCGAGCACGGCGGCGGGAGTGAAGCCGGCGGCGTGGCGGTTGAAGCGTTCGAGCGCGGAGGCTGGTGTGGTCGGCACCTTTTCATCGCGTACGAGAAGCAGCGCCGCACCGACCAGCGCATCGTTGCTGCGCGTTTCGGCGGCGGCGGCGGCGTTCTCGATGCTGGTGCGCGCGCCTGCGACCTGTTCGGCGACTTCGGCATCAGTGAAGCCCTTGACGAGCGCTTCGCGGTAGACCTGCGCGGCGGCGAGCAGGCCGGTGCGCCAGCCCTTGTCTGCCGTATCGACGATGAGATTGGTGGTGCGGCCGATGTGGAAGACTTCGCCGGTGCCAAGCCCCGCACCGCGGAACGGGGGCTGCGCGGCGCGGCTGAGGCGCAGCAGGCGGCGGTTGATCACGCCGTAGCCGATCTGGCGCAGGAGACCCACGCGGCGGTTCTCTTCGGTATCCGGTTCCTTGCGCCAGCACCCGTGACGCGAGACGGTGACGCGTTCGGAGAGGGCAGGATCGAGGTGGACATGCGCGGCGCCCTGCTGGTCAACGAGCACGCGGCCCTGCGCGGGGCGCTTTGCCGGGGCTCGGGCGGGCCAATCGGCGAAGCGGGCGCGGATCGCAGCCTCGACAGTATCGACATCGACATCGCCGACGACGATCAGCGTGGCCTTGGCAGGCACGTATTCGCGGGCCCAGAACGCCTTGAGCGCGGCGGCGGTGGCCCCTTTGAGCGAATCCACGGTGCCGATGGGGAGGCGGTCCGGATAGTGCGCCGCCGGGTAGAGAAAGGCCATCTGGTCCTTGCTGTTTTCGAGCGCATAGCCCTGCCCGTCACGCAGTTCGGAAAGGACGACCCCGCGCTCGCGGTCCACGGCGGCAGGATCGAAGCTGAGTTCGCTTGCGGTTTCGCGCAGCAACATCAGCGCCGTATCGAGCAGCCTGGCATCGTTGCGGGGGAGGCTGAGCAGATACATCGTCTGCTCGAAACTGGTTTGCGCGTTGGTATCGGCGCCGAAAGCGAGGCCTTCGCGTTCGAGCAGCTTGACCATCTCGCCCTCGGGCACATGCGTGCTGCCGTTGAAGGCCATGTGCTCGACGAAATGGGCAAATCCGCGTTCTTTGTCGCGCTCGTCGAGCGAGCCGGCATCGACTTGCAGGCGCATTTCGGCGGTGCCCTTGGGTGCGGTGTTGTGGCGCACGATGTAGCGCATGCCATTGGGCAAGTGGCCGAATCGGAATGCCGGATCGGGCGCAAGGCCGCTCTGCTCGAAGGCCCAGACGGGCGGAGCCTTGGCCGCTGCCGGGGCAAGTGGCGCGGCAGCGAGGAGGAAGAGGGCGAAGAAGCGGGAGAACAGGCGGTGCAGCATCGCGGGGGGTTTTGGCGGCTGGCGGCTGAATGCGCAATGACACTTGGTGCGACCGGGCAGGATGCCGCTTGGCAGGGCGCTTTGGGCTGTTAAGCTCTCGCCAACAGGCTTGAGGGGAAAATCCATGAAAATGCGTGCGGCGATACTGGCAGGCTTGCTGCTGTCTGCTTCGGGGACGGCGTGGGCAGCCCCCGCCAAGGCCCCGGCCTATGATGAACGGCCCGCCAAGATCGAACAACCGGTGCAGCCCCGCGATTACGAGCGGCGCGCGGTCGATATCCCGATGCGCGACGGGGTAAAGCTGCACACCGTGATCCTTGTGCCCAAGGGCGTGAAAGGTGCGGCCATCCTGCTGACGCGCACGCCCTACAACGCCGAGGAAATGACCAGCCAGCACACTTCGCCGGTGATGGCGGTGGCGCTCGATGGCTATGACAGCGCGCCCGATGTGGTGACCGGCGGTGGCTATATCCGCGTGGTGCAGGACGTGCGCGGCAAGTACGGTTCCGAAGGCACCTATGTGATGAACCGGCCATTCGTGGGCACATCATTGAATCCCACCAAGACCGACCACGCGACTGATACGTACGACACGATCGACTGGCTGGTGAAGAACGTACCCGAAAGCAACGGGCGCGTGGGCATCATCGGGATCAGCTATGATGGCTTCACCGCGCTCGCCGCGCTGGTGAACCCGCATCCGGCGCTGAAAGTGGCCGTGCCGATGAACCCGATGGTCGATGGCTGGCGCGGGGACGACTGGTTCCACAACGGCGCGTTCCGCCAGTTTGGCCTGAGCTACATCTGGGAGCAGATCGCCACGCGCGACAATTCCAACAAGTATGAGATGGCCGAGGCCGACGCCTATACGCACTACATGAAGTATGGCTCGGCCGGTGCGCTGGCGAGCGCGCAGGGGATCGACCAGATCGGGTTCTGGCAGAAGCTGAAGGCGCATCAGGCGTGGGACGGCTTCTGGCAGGAACAGGCGATGGACAAGGTACTGGCGAAAGCGCCACTCAAGGTGCCGACCATGCTGGTCCATTCGCTGTGGGATCAGGAAGACATCTACGGCGCATCGGCGGTGTGGAAGGCACTGAAGGCGAGCGACAAGGACGGGTTGCTGCACCTTTCGATCGGGCCGTGGTACCACGGGCAGGGGATCGACCGCGCCGATATGCTGGGCGCGCTGCGCTGGGATGCGGATACCGCAAAGTGGTGGCGCACGAACGTGCTCGCGCCGTTCCTTGCGCACTATCTCTATGACAAGCCGATGGATGTGGCGACGGTGACCGCGTTCCAGAGCGGCACCAAGCAGTGGCAGCGCCTGCCGGGCTGGCCCGCAGCGAGCACTGGGACGCTGGCGGCGAAGAACCTCTACCTGCTGCCGGAAGGGGGCCTTGGCTTTACACCCGCAGCGAGCGCGGCAACGGCGGACTACATTTCCGATCCGGCCAATCCGGTGACCTATGAAGCGCGGCCCAACAAGCCGCAGGGCTATGACGGTAATCCCTGGCCGACCTGGCTGGCAGACGACCAGCGCCCGGTTTCGGGGCGGCCGGATGTGCTGACGTTCACCACCCCGGTGCTGGATAAGCCCGTGACAATCGCGGGTGCGCCGGTGGTGCACCTGACTGCCTCGACCAGCGGGACGGACAGCGACTGGGTGGTCAAGCTGATCGACGTCTACCCCGATGCGGTGCCGGGCGACCGGGCGATGGGCGGATACGAACTGGCCGTCGGCATGGACATCTTCCGCGGCCGCTTCCGCGAAACGCTGAGCGAGGCGCGGCCGCTGAAGGCTGGCGCGCCGCTGGGCTATGTGTTTGAACTGCCGCAGGCGAACCACGTGTTCCTGCCGGGGCACCGGATCATGGTGCAGGTGCAATCGAGCTGGTTCCCGCTGTATGACCGCAATCCGCAGACGTTTGTGCCCTCAATCCTGGACGCGAAGCCGGGAGATTATGTGAAGGCGACGCAGAAGGTGAGCGTGGGCGGGGCGGACGGAAGCTATATTGCGCTGCCGGTGGTGGAATAGGGAGCGGCGCTGGGCCTTGCCCCTCCGTCAGCCCTCTCGGGCTGCCACCTCCCCACTTGCACTTCGTGAAAATGGGGAGGGCATAGAGCTTACTTCTTGCCGCGCAGTTTCCTGTGGGCGCCGAGGTCGAAGACTTCGCTGGGGCCGCCGTCGTTTTCGAGCAGGCCGAGGCGGCGAGCGACTTCCTGGTAGGCTTCTTCCTCGCCGCCGAGATCGCGGCGGAAGCGGTCCTTGTCGAGCTTTTCGCCGGTGACCATGTCCCACAGGCGGCAGCCGTCCGGGCTGATCTCGTCCGCGAGGATCACGCGGCTGTAGTCGCCGTCCCAGATGCGGCCGAACTCGAGCTTGAAATCGACGAGGCGGATGTTGATCGCGGCGAACAGGCCGACGAGGAAATCGTTCACGCGGATCGCCATCGAGGAGATGTCCTGCATCTCCTCGTTGCTGGCCCAGCCGAAGCAGGCGATGTGCTCTTCGGCGACCATCGGATCGCCCAGCGCATCGTCCTTGTAGTAGTATTCGATCAGGGTGTGGGGGAGCGGTTCGCCCTCCTCGATGCCGAGGCGCTTGCTGATCGAGCCGGCCGCCACGTTGCGCACGACGACTTCGATCGGGATGATCTCGACCTGCCGCACCAACTGCTCGCGCATGTTGAGGCGGCGGATGAAGTGCGTGGGGATGCCGATGTGGGCGAGGCGGGTGAACACATACTCGCTGATGCGGTTGTTGATCACGCCCTTGCCGTTGATCGTGCCGCGCTTCTGCGCGTTGAAGGCGGTGGCATCATCCTTGAAATACTGGATGATCGTGCCGGGCTCCGGACCTTCATAGAGGATCTTGGCCTTGCCTTCGTAGATCTGGCGGCGACGGGACATGGGCGATTCTTTCAATGGCGCTTGAGCCAAGATAGGCACGGCGCAGTAAATCAAAAGCCCCGGCGGGGCGGGTTATTCACCGGAAGGTGAAACCTGCGCTGGGCCGGGGCAGTTCGCACGCGCCCTTAGGGCAAAATCCCAGTCCACGCAAATGGACACATGCACAGTCTCTTGTTCGAAAAATCAGAACAAGAGACGCGAATTTATCCGACTGAACCACATCATCGCGGCGGGGTAGAAGGCTTCGGACAGCGCGGAGGGCGCGATTCGGATGCTCTCGCGATCAGGCAAAGGATTTGGCATCATGGCAAAGGTTCTGGTTCTCTATCATTCGGCTTATGGCCACGTGGAAACGATGGCGAACGCGATCGCCGAAGGCGCGCGCGCGGCGGGTGCCGAAGTGGACGTGAAGCGCGTTCCCGAGACGGTGCCGGAGGAAGTGGCGCAGGCCTCGCACTTCAAGCTCGATCAGGCAGCGCCGGTGGCAACGGTGGCCGACCTTGAAAACTACGATGCGATCGTGGTTGGCACCGGCACGCGCTTTGGCCGGATTTCGAGCCAGATGGCGGCGTTTCTGGATCAGGCGGGCGGCCTGTGGGCGCGCGGCGCTCTGCACGGCAAGGTTGGCGCGGCGTTCGTTTCGACCGCGACGCAGCATGGCGGGCAGGAAACCACGCTGTTTTCGGTGATCACCAATCTGCTGCACTTCGGCATGACGATCGTTGGCCTCGATTATGGCCATCAGGGCCAGATGCGGAATGATGAAGTCGTCGGCGGTGCGCCTTATGGTGCGACCACCGTGGCGGGCGGCGACGGTAGCCGCCAACCGAGCGAAACCGACCTGGAAGGCGCGCGCTATCTGGGCCAGCGCGTAGCGACGACGGCAGCGAAGCTGTTCGGGTAATACCCCTCCGTCAGCCCTGCGGGCTGCCACCTCCCCATTTGTCCCTGCGGGAAAAATGGGGAGGGCCGGTGGCCTGTTTGCGTTTTTGTAATGTGGTGCATTACCTTCGGCCTCGCTAGAAGCGCGGCCGCTGAAGGAGAATGTCCCATGGCCCGTGCCGAAACGATTGCCCTGCTGACCCGCTACTACGCCGCGTTCAATGCGGGCGATTGGCAGGGGATGCTTGATTGCCTGGCGGACACCGTTGCGCATGACGTGAACCAGGGCGAGCGCGTGGTGGGCAAGGACAAGTTCGCGGCGTTCCTCGGCCATATGGAGCGCTGCTACAAGGAAGAGCTCAAGGACATCGTGCTGATGGCGACCGACGACGGTTCGCGCGCGGCGGCGGAGTTTGTGGTTCATGGCGCATACCTCGCGACGGACGAGGGGCTGCCCGAGGCGGATGGCCAGACTTATGTGCTGCCGGCGGGCGCGTTCATTGCGGTGGACGGCGGGAAGATCACGCGCCTGACGATGTATTACAATCTGGCGGACTGGACTGCTCAGGTGGTTGGGTGACGATTACGGTCCGCCCGCTGACCGGCGCGGAAATCGGCGCGGCGCTGGGGGATCTGGCGCAGCTGCGGATCACGGTCTTTGCGGCGTACCCCTATCTCTATGACGGCGATGCCGCCTACGAGGCCGAGTATCTGGCCGAGTATGCGGCGGCGGCGGATGCCGTGCTGGTCGCGGCGTTTGATGGCGCGCGCATCGTGGGGGCGGCTACGGCGGCGCCGATGATCCACCAGAAGGCGGAGTTCCGCGAACCGTTCGCGGCGCGTTTGGCCGCATTGGGGCTGGACGTGGACCGGCTCTTTTATTTTGGCGAGAGCGTGCTGCTACCGGACTATCGCGGGCGCGGCATCGGCCATGCGTTTTTCGATCACCGCGAAGCGCAGGCCAAGGCGTGCGGTGCAAACGCGGCATGCTTTGCGGCGGTGATCCGCACGGAGAACCATCCCCTGAAGCCGGACCGTTATGTGCCGCATGATGCGTTCTGGACCAAGCGCGGCTACGGCGTGGTGTCCGGGCTGGTGACGGAGCTTGGCTGGAAGGAGCATGGCGAGGAGGGCGAGAGCCTGAAGGCCATGCAGTATTGGCTAAGGAGCTGGGCATGACCCGCTACACCATCGCCGCCGCACAATACCCCATCGAACAGCTGGCCGATTGGGATGCCTATGCGGCCAAGCTGACGCGCTGGGTGGCTGAAGCGGCTGACGGCGGCGCGGCGCTGGCGGTGTTTCCCGAATATGGCGGGATGGAACTGGCGAGCCTTGAACCCGAAACCATGGGTGATCTGGCGGGGTCTCTGGCCTCTGTTGCGGCGCTGATCGGGCGGGTGGATGCGCTCCATGCCGAACTTTCGGCGCGTTTCGGGCTGCATGTTCTGGCGGCGAGCCTGCCCCGGCTGGATGCGGACGGGCGCTATCGCAACGCGGCGCGGCTGTTTGCGCCGGGTGGCACGGTTGGCGTTCAGGACAAGCTGGTGATGACGCGCTTCGAGCGCGAGCAGTGGTTCGTTTCGGCGGGGGTGGAGGGGCTGGCGCTGTTCGAGACGGCGCTGGGCAAGCTCGCGGTGCTGATCTGCTATGACAGCGAGTTTCCGCTGCTGGCGCGCGCGGCGGTGGATGCAGGGGCCGAGGTGCTGCTGGTGCCGAGCTGCACCGATAGCCTGCACGGCTACTGGCGCGTGCGGCAGGGCGCGCAGGCGCGGGCATTGGAAGGCCAGTGCTATGCGGTGCAATCGCCGACGGTGGGCGTGGCCGACTGGTCGCCGGCAGTGGACGTCAACCGGGGCGCGGCGGGAGTCTATGGGCCGCCGGATCGCGGCATGCCGGAGGACGGAGTGATCGCGCTAGGCGCCGAGGGCGAGAGCCAGTGGGTGTTCGCAGAAGTCGATCTGGCGCACGTGGCTGAACTCCGCGCCGATGGCGGCGTGCTCAACGCGCGGGACTGGCGCGATCAGCCGGGCGCGGGGCCGCTACCGGCGGTGCGGGTGGTCTCGCTGCTGTAATCGACACACCTTAGCGGGTGGATTCCACCGGGAGTTTCGCCATGATGATCCGCTTGGTTCTGCTGGTTCTGGGAATGGTGATGATTGCTGCGCCGCTTGCTGCCAAGCCGCTGATCTTCGCGCACCGCGGGGCATCTGCGTTGCGGCCGGAAGAGACGCTCGCCGCCTACGAGAAGGCGATCGCTGACGGGGCGGACTTCATCGAGCCCGATCTGGTACCGACCAGCGACGGCGTGCTGGTGGCGCGGCACGAGAGCAATATCACCGAGACGACCGATGTTGCCGATCACCCGGAGTTTGCCGCGCGGCGCGTGGTGAAGGTGATCGACGGGAGGCGGCAGGAAGGCTGGTTCACCGAGGACTTCACGCTGAAGGAACTCAAGACGCTGCGCGCGAAGGAGCGGCTGGGTTCGCTGCGGCCGGAGAGCATGGGCTATGACGGCCGGTTCGAGATCGCGACCTTTGACGAGATCGTGGCGCTGGCAGCGCGCAGCAGGGCCGCCAGCGGCAAGCCGGTGGGCCTGATCCCGGAGATCAAGCACCCGACGTATTTTGCCGGCCTCGGCTTTGACATCGCGGGCAAGCTTGTCGCCGCGATCAAGGCTTCCGCCTATCTGCGGCGCGCGCCGGTGATTGTGCAGTGCTTCGAGATTGCCACGCTGAAGCGGCTGCACAAGGAGCTGGCGGGGCAGCGCAATGTGGCGCTGTTCCAGCTGATCCAGTCGACTGATGTGAAGCAGCCGGCGGACGTGGTGGCGGCGGATGGCTCGCTGACGTTTGACGAGATGGTGACGCCCGGCGGCCTTGCCGAAATCGCGACCTATGCGCAGTGGATCGGGCCGCCGCTGCGGCGGGCTATTCCGCTCGATGCGGACGGCAATGCAGGGGCGCCAGGCTCGCTGATCGCGGACGCGCACCGGGCTGGCCTCAAAGTGGGCGTGTTCACATTCCGGCCGGAAAACCAGTTCCTGCCCGCGAACTTGCGGCACGGCGATCCGGCGGCGCGCTGGCCGCAGGGGATGGTGGTCGATGTGCGCAGCTTTATCGCGGCGGGGGTGGACGGGTTCTTCACCGATGACCCGGCGCTGGGGCGCGCGGCGGTGGAGCCGCACAAGGGGTGACGCCCTGCGTACCTTTCGCTAGTGGGTGACAGATGATCACGAATGAAACCGGTCCGCGCTGATGGACGCCGCCCAGCACGTTCACGAGCAGTTTGTTGCCGCGCTGGAGGCGGGCAGTTTGCAGCGGCGCAGCAATCTGGGGCTCAGCGCGGTCGGCCTCGATCCGAAGCGGGCGGCGGCGATCCTGCATAGCCAGATGGTGAGCCGGCAGCTCGACCGGCTGAGCCGGAAGCTGCAGGCGCGGGGCGAGGGGTTCTATACCATCGGCTCTTCGGGGCACGAGGGGAATGCCGCGCTGGCCGAGGCGCTGCGCGTGGATGACGTGGCGTTTCTGCACTACCGCGACGCCGCGTTCCAGATTCACCGGGCGAACCGCGTGCCGGGCGAGAACCCGATGTGGGACATGCTGCTATCCTTCACCGCAAGCGCGGACGACCCGATTTCGGGCGGGCGACACAAGGTGCTGGGTTCGAAGCGGCTGGCGATTCCGCCGCAGACTTCGACGATTGCGAGCCATCTGCCCAAGGCGGTGGGCGCGGCGTTTTCCATCGGGATCGCGCGGCGGATGGGGCTTGAGGAGACCGTGCTGGCGAAGGACGGCGTGGTGCTGTGCTCGTTCGGCGATGCTTCGGCCAACCATTCGACGGCGGTGGGCGCGCTGAACACGGCGGCCTGGGCGGCGTTTCAGGGGACGCCGATGCCGATCGTGTTCCTGTGCGAGGACAACGGGATCGGCATTTCGACGCGCACGCCCAAGGGGTGGATCGAGGCGAACTGGTCCGCCCGCGCGGGGCTGCACTACATCGCCTGCGATGGCTGCGATCTGGCGGACGCATGGCGCGGGGCGGCGGAAGCGGTGGACTACGCGCGGCGCTTCAGGAAACCGGTGTTCCTGCACATGAAGACGGTGCGGCTCTATGGCCACGCCGGGAACGATGTGCAGCAGGTCTATATGTCGAAAGCGGATATCGCGGCAGACAATGCGCGCGATCCGCTGCTGGCCGGCGCGGCGCTGCTGATCGAGGAAGGCGTGATGACCGCCGCCGATGTACGGCGCGAGTACGATGCCATCGAGGCGCAATTGCTGCGGCAGGTGGAGCTGGCGATTCGGCGCCCGAAGCTGCCCGATGCGGCTGCGGTGATGGAAAGCATTGTGCCGCCGAAGCGCGAGGGCGTGGAGCGGCCTTTGGCGAGCGCAGAGGCGCGGGCGGCGCTGTTCGCGGATGAAGCGGCGGTGATGGAGAAGCCGCAGCATATGGCGCGGCTGATCTCGTGGTCCATGGCAGACCTGCTGCTGCAATATCCAAATGCGATTGTCTGCGGCGAGGACGTGGGGCCCAAGGGCGGGGTATATAACGCGACGGCGCGGCTGCACGCGCGGTTCGGTTCGGCGCGGGTGATCAATACGCTGCTGGATGAGCAGGCGATTCTGGGGCTGGCGATCGGCGCGGCGCACAACGGGCTGCTGCCGATGCCGGAAATCCAGTTCCTGGCCTATGTCCACAATGCCGAGGACCAGATCCGGGGCGAGGCGGCAACGCTCTCATTCTTTTCGAACGGCCAATATACCAATCCGATGGTCGTGCGGATTGCGGGGCTGCCTTATCAGAAGGGGTTTGGCGGGCACTTCCACAACGACAACAGCCTTGCCGTGTTTCGCGACATTCCGGGGCTGGTGATTGCCGTGCCGAGCTCTGGGCGCGATGCCACGCTGATGCTGCGCGAATGCGTGCGGCTGGCGCATGAAGAGCAGCGGGTCGTGATCTTCGTCGAGCCGATTGCGCTTTACATGACGCGCGATCTCCATGCCGAGGGCGATGGGCTGTGGACCTCGGTCTATGAGGCGCCGGGGGTGAGCGAAATCCGCGTGGGTGAGGTGGGCGTGTATGGGGGCGGCGCTGATCTTGCCATCGTGACCTACGGCAACGGCGTGTACCTTTCGCTGCAGGCGCAGAAGCTGCTGGCGGAGCAGGGCGTGAATGTGCGGGTGATCGATCTGCACTGGATTGCGCCGGTGGCGGAGGAGGCACTGCTGGAGGCGGTGGCGCCTTGTGGCCGCGTGCTGGTGGTCGACGAATGCCGCGAGACGGGGTCGCAGAGCGAGGCGCTGCTGGCGCTGCTGGCCCTCAAGGCGCCGGACAAGGCGCTCGGCGTGCTGGCGGCGACGGACAGCTTCATCCCGCTCGCGCGTGCGGCGACGCATACGCTGCCGAGCCGCGACGGGATTGTCGCCAAGGCGCTGGAGATGGTGCGTGGCTAAGGAAACAGTCGTCGTCGTCTGCCCCGGGCGGGGCACGTACAATGCGCCGGAGCTGGGCTATCTCGCGCGGTATCATGCCGGGTCGCCCTGGCTGGCGCATTTCGATGCGGTGAGAGCGGCAGCGGGGAAGCCGACTCTGAGCGAGCTAGATGGTGCGAAGAAGTTCGATCCGAAGCTCCATCCGCGCGGGGATGTGGCGGCGCCGCTGATCCATGCCTGCGCGTGGATGGATTTCCTGAGCCTTGACCGCGAGCGGTTCGAGATCGTCGCGGTGACGGGCAATTCGATGGGTTGGTACACCGCGCTCGCCTGCGCGGGGGCGATATCGGGCGAGCACGGGTTTGCGATTGCCGATGCGATGGGGATCAATTCGCAAAGGCACGAAGCCGGCGGGCAGGCGGTGATCGTGATGGCCGGAGAAGACTGGCGCGTCGATCCGGCCACTGCGCGCGCCGTGGAAGCGGCCTGCGCGAAAGTGGGCGTGCTGCCCTCGATCCGGCTCGGTGGGATGCTGGTGGTGGCGGGGCCGGAAGCTGCGCTCGATGCGCTGAACGCCCAGCTTCCGCCGCTGCCGCGCCCGCCGCTGCGGCTGCCGGGGCATGGGCCGTTCCACACGCCGCTGATGCAGGCGAGCGCCGATGCAGCGCGCGCTTCGCTGCCGGGGGCATGGTTTGGCGCGCCTGCGGTGCCGCTGATCGATGGGCGCGGGAAGATCTGGCGGCGCTTTGAAAGCGATCCCGCAGAGCTGTGGGACTATACCTTCGGGCACCAGATTCTGGCGGCCTATGATTTTACCGCGGCGATGACCGTGGCGCTGCGGGAGTTCGCGCCCGATCGGGTGCTGCTGCTGGGGCCCGGCGAAACGCTGGGCGGCGCCATTGGGCAAGTGCTTGTTGCGCAGCGCTGGCTGGACATTGACAGCAAATACGTGTTTTCACTGAAGCAGGAAGAGGATCCGTTTCTCGTCGCAATGGGACGCGAAGCCCAGCGACGGCTCGTTGCCATCTGATCCATGGGGTCACTGCGTGCGCTTTCGAACGTGAGCCAGCCGTCCGTCCTGTTCGTGTGCCTCGGCAATATCTGCCGCTCGCCGCTGGCGGAAGCTGCGCTGCGCATGGAAGCGGTGAGAGCGGGGCTTGCTGTGACCGTCGATTCTGCAGGAACCGGAGGCTGGCATGCGGGCGAGCCGCCCGATCCCCGCGCGATTGCCGAGGCGGCGCGCCACGGTGCTGACATTTCGGGCTACCGCGCGCGGCAGGTGCGCCATCAGGATTTCCGCAGGTTCGGCCATATCTTCGCGCTCGACCAGCAGAACCTGCGCGATCTCCGGTGGATCGAGCCCAAGGGGCTGATCGGCCGCTCCACCGTGCAGATCAGCCTGCTGATGGACATCGTGCCAGGGCGCGAGGGATCGGCGGTGGTCGATCCCTATGGCGGCAGCGCCGAGGATTTCGCCCAGACCTGGGAAGATGTGCGCGACGCGGCACGGTACATCATCGAGCGTTTGCGGGGCTAGGCTTCGGGGGCTATCCGTTGATCGCGCTTCGTTCGCGCCGTTCGGCATCGAGCAGCGCGCGCTTGCGTTCAAGGCCCCAGCGGTAGCCGCCGAGACTGCCATCGGCGCGCAAGGCGCGGTGACAGGGGATGAGCAGCGCGATGCGGTTGGCACCGCAGGCGCTGGCGGCGGCGCGCACCGCGCGGGGCTTGCCGATGGCGGCGGCGACTTCGGAATAGCTCACCACCGCGCCGGGCTTCACAGACATGAGGAAGTGCCAGACGCTGATCTGGAAGGCCGTGCCGCGCAGATCGAGCGGGAGATCGGGGCGGGGGGCGGACTGTTCGAGATGCGCGGCGAGTGCGGCCATCCATGCGTCGAGCGGCGCAGAGGCGGCGAGCGCGGCGCGGACCAGATGCGCCTTGGGGAACTCTGCGGCGAGCTGGGCGAGGAGGGTTTCCTCGTCCTCGCCGAACTGGACGAAGCAGACGCCGCGCGGCGTTGCGGCCATCATCAGGGGCCCAAGCGCAGTTGCCCGCATGGCATGGGTGATAACCTCGCCTGCGCCGCCTGCGCGGTAGGCGCTGGGGGTCATGCCGAGGCTACCGTCCGCCGCCTGGTAGACGCGACTGGTTGAGCCGAAGCCCGCATTGAACCCGGCTTCGAGCACGCCTTCCCCATCACGCAGAGCTGCCTTGAACCGGGCGAGCCGCTGGGCGGCCTGATAGTCACGCGGGGAGACCCCGAGCGCGGCCTTGAACGCGCGCTGGAAATGCGTGGGAGCCATTCCAGCCTCACCCGCGAGGCGGGCGAGGGGGAGCGCCTCTTCGGCGTGCGCGGCGATATAGGCGGCCATCGCCTGCATCAACGAGCTTGCCGGTTCCTGCGCGGCGGCGGGATGGCAGCGGCGGCAGGGGCGGAACCCGGCGGCTTCGGCTGCGGCGGGTGTTTCATGGAAGCTGACGTTGTCGCGCTTGGCCTGCCGCGAGGGGCAGGACGGGCGGCAATAGATGCCGGTGGTCTTCACGGCATAGACGAACGCGCCGTTCGCGCTGCGATCGCGCGTGGTGACCTGCTGCCAGCGGGCTTCATCGAGGGGATCGGGTGTTGCCACGGTTTGCGCGTAGCGCGTGAGGGCGAGGATTGCCATGTGCGGTCTCCTGAAGTGTCAGGAGCGGAGTAGCTGCCGGAGCGCGGGGGCGCGCTCCGGTGCTTGCGGTGCAATCTCCCGTCAGGCCAGCGCCATGAGACTGGCGTTGCCGCCCGCCGCGGTGGTGTTGATCGAAAGGGTGACTTCCTCGAGCAGCAGATCGAGCGGGTAGCCGCTGCCGTTCGCGGTGTGCGGGGTAACGATCGCGCCTTCGCGCTGTGCGAGGCGGCGGGTGGCATCGGCGATCAGCGCGGCTTCGCCCGCAAGGAGCGCGGCGGCGAGATCGGGGATACGCTCAAGCGGTTCACGCGCCCATTCCACGCGGGCGGCAAGCGCGGCGGGGAAATCGGCGGGGCGCGCGGCGACGGGACCGCCGCAGGCGATGACGGCCGTATTGCCGGTGGCGAGCACAGCGGCGATCTGGTGCCAGAGCGCCTCGACGCTGCCCGCGATGCAGGCCACCCGCCCGCGCGGGGCGAGGCGGTAGAGATTGTGTTCACCGACCGGGCCGGGGAGTTCCGCTTCGTGGCCAAGACGCGAGGCAGCGGCGGCGCTGCGTGCGGCGACCGCGATGGCGGTGAGGCCCTGGCCTTGCGCC
>CAZQEH010000024.1:0-45071 GCA_964592205.1 uncultured Novosphingobium sp. | reverse complement strand
GCAGTGAATCAGGTCAGGTCAACAAGCGCCAGAGTTTTTCGAACCGTCCAGCTGGCTGGTCACCGCAGCACCCAAGACAAAGAGGCCGAGAAGGGAGGCAACGAACGTCATGATATCGAGAATACCCGTGACGCCCTCGCTTTCGGCAGCGCGGGCGAGAACTGGTGTCAGAAGGGCAAGAAACGCGAGATAGATTGCCGAGGAAATCCATTGCGCGAGCCGCATCGTCCGTGTCCGCATCTGCTGATCGTAAGCATCACCAAGGTAGCGGGACGTTTCAACGCCCTGCACGGTAATCAGCAGGCCCAGCAGGAGCGGAATACCCGACCAGGTGATGCGCGCGGGTGGCAGTGTCGATGCAGGGGCTGCGCCGGATGCCCACCAGACGGTCAGTCCTGCGAGGAGCCCCGCAATCAGACCCAGCTTGATCGAGACACTCGAATGCGCGGCGTGTTCGATCTTCTTGATGTCGCCCGAAAATGTCAGCAAGGTCATTACAACAATGATGACCGTCACGATCAGGTTGGCGATGAATGTGTGGGATGCCGCTTCGATGGCGAAGGGCTTGATTGTAAATTCTGCCAGCAATTTCAGATAATAGGCGACAGATACCGCGTAAGCGATAGCGAGCATGACCTGTCCGGTGCGCATGGCCCAGGCAAACGGATCATGCAGGCGAAGGCTTCGCGCGTGGTCTTCGACATGTACGATGTTGAAACGTATGACCGCGCCGACGGCATAGGCCAGCGCCAGCAGGGCGCCCATCGCGAAAATCGCCCCTGAACCGAATTCTTTTGCCAGCAACGGGCCGCAGACCAGAAAACCCGAACCGATGATCGAGGCCAGCGGAGTGACAGTCGCGCGCCAGGTATCCGATCTCGCGAATGACCCGAATGTCAGTGCGGCCCAGACGGTTACAGCGGTGAAGACTGCAATGAGCGAGATCACTGCTTGCGTTCCGGCGGTTTCACGATGGTGAACACGACCCCTGCAGCCCCCGGGAGACCACGCTGCAGGCGATCATCCGTCAGCACCTGAGCGCTGCCTCGGACACCGGCGTCGGCGAGTTGCGAAACCGCGTAGTCCGCCGCCGCGAGCGCCGATGCCTTGGCCGCGTCCGTTCGGCCCCCTTGCATATACCCGGCGACGGAGATGCCTTGCACGCCCCAGCGCTGGATCGCCCAGATGGCATCGGCAAGCGCCTGATTGCCTAGCGGAGAGCCGCCCTTGAGATCGATGGCAACGATCAGCGTCGACTGCACCGGAGGAACAATCCGCACGTTCCAACCGTCCGCCACCAGTGCCGCAGCCTGTTCAGCGCGGCGATAGTCGCCCAGCTGCCAGCCCTCGGCGGCAAATGGTACCAACTGGACCGTCCGCTCCGTGCGATTGACCCAGAGCGCCTGCGTCGGCAGGCCAACGGCTTCGCGAATGGCAACCAGTGGCGGCACATCCCGGGCAATGCCAGCCGCAGAGGTCTCCACCGCCGCATCGACCAGCGCCTCCGTCTGGGACTGCAGGTCTGCCGCGACCACTTGCTGGAGATTGATGGTGGGCTTTGTGCCCCACGCCTGCTCAAGCTCGGCCATCAGTCGGCGATCTGCGTCGTTCGTGTATTGGGGAACAATCACCACGGCGTCGATGGAGGGCGTGCCTCGCAGCGGCCACCTGACCTGCAACTGGGCGACGTTCATCGGCTTGAGCTTCAGATCAACCGCGAGCATGCGGCGCACGGTTGCCTGCGCCCTCGCTTCGGCGGTGACGCGGTAGAGCGTGAGGCCAAGCGGCGCAGCGAGAACACAAAACGCAGCAAGGCCTGCCAGAATGAAGCGCGGGGCGTTCTCGACCTTTGCCAGTGGCCGTGCAGCTCCGCTCAATCGGGCGATCAGGGCGAATGAAAACGCAATCGCTGCAAGATTGGTCAGGAACAGCAGGAAGGCGCCAAGAGCAAAGCGCGGATTGGCGACACCAAGCCCATAACCCACCGTCGCCAGCGGCGGCATGAGCGCCGTGGCAATGGCGACACCGATCGCGGTCGCCCCCTTTTGCTGGACCGTTGCGTAGGCTCCGGCGATGCCGGAGAAAACGGCAACGACCAGATCCAGCAGGGTCGGCTCGGTGCGGGCCACGATCTCGGACGTGGCATTACGGATCGGGCTGAGCCAGGTCAGCAGGATGCCGGTCAGGATGCCGATGGCGGCGCCGATCGCGATGACCTTTGCCGCCTCGCGGATCTGGCGCCCGTCCAGCGAAGCAAAGCCGAAGCCCATGGATGCAATCGGCCCCATCAGCGGCGAAATCAGCATCGCGCCTATCACCACCGCAGTCGACGACTGCAAGAGACCAAGCGTGGCGATACCTGCGGAAAGGCCGCACATCAGCATGTAGGATTTGGTGATCTGGCCATCCTCGCGCACCGCTCGGCGCAAGACCTTGCCCGCTTCCCCGGTAAGGTCGGGAAACAGGCCGGTCCGAGTCACCTGGGCGCCGAACATCGCAAAGGAGCGCGAAACACCGCCCCGCAGTTTGGCAAAGAAAGCTGCCGGGGAAGGCGCGTCGCTGCTCATGCCGCGTCCTCCCCGCGCGCCGCGGGCCTCTGCCCGAGCCGGTTAATCAGACCGCCGATGCTACCGCCCTGTATGATGACGGAGAACAGCACGACCATGAACGTCGCCGCGATCAGCGGAGTGCGGGCGGCAGTTGCCGGCAGGGAGAGCGCAAGCGCGATGGAAATGCCGCCGCGCAGCCCGCCCCAGACGAGCGTCGGCGTTGCCAGAGGTCCAAGATCGATTCCGCTGCGAATGAGCCGAAGCGGCACGCTGACGGAGAGCCAGCGCGCCAACAGGCCGAGTGGAATGACTGCGAGGCCGAACAGCATCAGCCGCATCTGCCCGGAGATGAGGATAACCTCGAGGCCGATCAGCAGGAACAGGACGGCATTCAGGATCTCGTCGATCAGTTCCCAGAACTTGACCAGATAGTCTGCGGTCGTGTCGCTCATGGCGCGGGCCATCCCGGCATTGCCGATGAACAGGCCGGCCACCGCCATGGCGACCGGACCGCTGACATGAAGCGCGTGCGCGAAGCTGTATCCGGCCATGACCAGCGCAAGACTGATCATCACTTCGACACTGTAATCGTCTATCGTCTCCATCGCGCGGCAGGCGATCCATCCCGTCACCAGGCCGAAGGCAACACCGCCCCCCGCCTCCCGCGCAAAATCATTGGCCGCATGGACCAGACTGAACTGTTCGGCCCCCGTCGCAATCGCGATGAGGATCCCGAAGATGACAACACCGACGCCGTCGTTGAAGAGGCTTTCGCCCGCCACGGTCGCCTGCAACGACGGCGGCACCGCGGCGCGCTTGAGGATCGCCATCACCGCCACCGGGTCAGTCGGGCTGATCAAGGCGCCGAATACGAGTGCCCAGGAGAGCGGAACAGGCACGCCCGCCATGCCCGCAATCCACCAGGTTCCTGCGCCGATGAGCGCGGTTGAAAGCAGGACGCCGAACGTCGCCAGCGAGAAGACCAGCAGGCGGTTTGCCTGCATCTGCGTCCAGTCGACGTGAAGCGCACCGGCAAACAGCAGGAATGAGAGCATGCCTTCCATCAGAGTCGCATGAAAGTCGATCCCGGCGAGGAACTGCTCGACCATCGGTCTCAAGCCCCAGGCCGGGAAGGCCGCGCCGATCCCGATGATCGCGAGCGAGGAAATCGCCCCCATGAGGGTCAGGCCAACGGCTGACGGGAGCTTCAGAAACCGGTGGTTGGCATAACCAAGCGCGGCGGCAAGGAGGATCAGAATTGCGGCCACGTCAAACGGAGCCAAAGCAGAAGCGTCCATCAATCCTATCCCCAGATTGCAGTAATCAGCGCCGTACCCAGCACCAGCACAAGCAGCGTCAACGGTGCGCCCACGCGGGCGTAATCAGAAAAGCGGTAACCGCCGGGCCCCCAGACAAGGGTGTTGGACTGATGGCCGATCGGCGTCAGGAAATCACACGAAGCGCCGATCGCGACCGCCATCAGCATGGCATCCACAGGGACATGCGTTGCCATCCCGGTGCGCGCGGCGATCGGCCCCATGATGAGCACTGCGGCCGCATTATTGAGAAACGGCGTGACAGCCATCGTCAATCCAAGCGCCAGCCCGACAGGAACCCAGATCGGCTGGCCCATTCCAACGACACCGATCACGCTTGCCACGGTCTCATCAGCCCCGCTAGCCGCAAAGGCCTGCGCCACTGGTATGATCGCCGCCAGCAGGATGATGATCGACCAGTCGATGTCCTGATAGACATGCCCACGCAGCCTTCCGGCAAGGCCAAGTGCGGCGACGGCGAGCACAAGCGCTGCGGCCAGACCGGAAATGCCGGTCGATGCGGCGATTATTGCACCGACCAGAGCAGCGACAGGCAACCAGTCCTTTGCTGACACGCGCAGCCTTAGCGGACGCTCGGCAAGCGGAAGGAGACTGAAGGCATTGGCCAGCTCAGCGGTCCGGGAATGCTCGATCTGGAGTAAAATCACATCACCGGCATGCAGCCGCATCGCCGAAAGTCCCGCCGCGATACTCTTGCCCCGGCGGCTGAGCGCCACGAGCGCAGCACCTTGTTCTGCCAGCAGAGCAAGCGGGGCATCCTGCGACACGAGCTGGCTCTGTTCGGTCACGACAAATTCGAAGAAGGCATCGCCCAGCAGATCATCCTCTGCTTCGGATGCCAATTCGAGCCCGAGCCGTTCCAGTGCAGACTCGATGACCGGTGCGCGGCCTTCCACCTGGATAACATCGCCCGGCAGCAACAATCTGCTCAGGCGTGGGGCCGTGACCAGAATGCCGCCGCGATCAATCGCATGGACTGCAAGTCGGTCATCACCTGATCCGATCGATGCGAGGGATTCAACCGTGAGGGACTTCGCGGCATTTGCCGGGACGCGTAACTCGAACAGATAATCGGCAACGCGGAATTTGAGCGGTTCGCCTTCACTGGATGCGCGCATGGGCAGAAACCGGACCAGAAGCAGGGTCAGGACGAGACCGGCGAGCGCGAGAGGAAAGCCAACAAGGGCAAAATCGAACATGCCAAACGCCGGCTTGCCATAGCCACTGCGCATCTCCGCCAGAATGACATTCGGCGGTGTACCGATCAGTGTGACAAGCCCGCCAAGCAGCGAAGCAAACGCCATCGGCATAAGAATTCGGCTGGGCGAGACCTTGGCGGTCCTGCAGGTGGCCAGCGCGGCCGGCAGCAGCAGTGCCAGGGCTCCGACATTGTTCATGAACGCAGATGCGGTGCCGCACAGGATCGCGTAAACCACGGCGATGCCTGTTTCCGCCTTCATCCAGCGCTGAAACGGGCGCAGCGCGTATGCGAGTACGCCTGAGCGAGCAATCGCAGCGCTGATGATCATGATGGCGCCAACGGTGATGACGACTGGATCGGAAAACCCGGCGAATGCGCGATCGGCGGGGACAAGGCCAAGCGCCAGGCAAGTCGAAAGCATGAGAAGCGCGACAAGATCATGGCGCACCTTGTCAGTCGCAAAACCAACAAGGCCGACCGCAAAAATGGCTGATATCGCCATCACAGAGCCAGTGCCTGCCATCGCATTGAAAGGTCTAAACCCTCGGTAGACTTAGGCAAGACCAGCTGGGTGCCTGCGATTGCTGCGGCGTTGGCCCGGCATCACCCGGGATATATCCAGGTGGCCTGACCCTTGATCAGTGCTGCAAGCTGCCTTCCTGCATGATCCCAGTTGGTGCAGTTCTCGATAAAGGCGCCAAGCCACGCCGCCCGGTCATTTTTCCAGTCGAGATAGTAGGCGTGTTCCCATAAGTCGCACACCAATAGTGGAACCCGGTCTGTCCCGAGCCAGACCGGTATGGCCTTGTCGGTTGTGACCAGCATGAGCCCGCGATGCTTGTCGCAGACCAGCCAGAGCCAGCCGGAGCCTACATGAGCCAATCCCTTGTCGATGAACTTCTGCCGGAAGCTGTCCAGACTGCTGAACGCTTTCTCCAAGGCCGAGGCAAGGATGGCGTCAGGCCCGGCTTTGCCTTCCGGGCTCAGCGATGCCCAGAAGAAGGCATGGTTCCAGGTTTGCGCTGCATTGACCAACAAGGATCGCCGGCGCTTCCACGCAGCCTGCCGGACGATGTCCTCGAGTGCCGCTCCGGCCAGATCCGTTCCCTTGATCAGCGCATTGGTCTTGCTGACATAGCCAAGGTAGTGCTTGTCATAGTGGTAATGCATTGTCTCCGCCGAGACATGCGGCTGCAGCGCATCGCGCGCGAACGCGAGCTCCGCGGGACGAATGCTGGCTTGGCGGTTTCCATCCAGCCTAGGTGACGGTGCCGATGACGTATCCATGGGGATCCTTTCCTCGATGCGCTTTCGCACGGGTGCCGCGGTGGGGGCCCGGGAAGCGGTGGCCTGCTCCGCAAGGTTTGGTGCGCCTTGGTGTCACCCAGCAGAAGCTGTGCGAACTGCCCTTTGATTTCGGCCCTGCCGCCTAGTGCGGCGGCTGCAGGAATGGTCTCCCACATTGATAGAATTTCGGGAAACCCGATTGTCAGAACTTTAAATTCCGATAATTTGAATTCATGGATATCGTGACCATTCGAACCTTTCTCGCAGCGGCCTCTGCGGGGAGCTTTTCCGAAGCTTCGCACCGCGTTCACGCAAGCCCGTCCGCCGTCACCGAGCGCATCAAGCAGCTTGAACACGTCTTGCGTGTTCGCCTGTTCGAACGGGACAAGCGCGGATGCCGGCTAACTGCCGCAGGCAGGCGCTTCCTTGATCCAGCTCTGAAGATGCAGCGGGCCTGGCAGCATGGCTGCGAGCAGACGGCCTTGCCATCACGCTTTACCCAACTGGTGCGGGTCGGTGGGCAGCATGCCCTATGGCCAAGGCTGCTGATGCCATGGCTGGATGCCATGAGAGAAGCATATCGCGATATCGCGTTCCACGCGGTTGCGGCTGCCCCAGTCCAGCTCAACCGTGCTCTCGATGATGCCGAGCTCGACATCGCGTTTCTCTATGAGCCCCAATTGGCCCGGGGCCGGAGGATGGAGCAACTGGCCGAGGATCGGCTTATTCTGGTGACGGCCAATCCTGCTGTCGACTGGACGGAGAATTTCGTGCGGACCGAGTGGGGTGAGGCGGTCAACGATGAACTGCGGGGGCGGCTTGGTGATCTGCCCTCACCGGGTCTGACGCTCGATCTGGGCGTTCTTTCGCTGGAATGGCTCGCACGGACAGGTTCGAGCGGCTTCGTGCCAGAGCGACTGGCGGAGTCCCATATCAGTTCTGGTCAGCTCGAGCCGGTCGAGGATATGCCGGCCTTGGCGTTTTCGCCCTATGTCTGCTGGAGTACGGCGATGGATGATAGCCTCGTGGAAGGCATGATCGCACTTGCACGAAGTATGATGGAGGGGCCGGTTCAGTGACATGTCCACTCTTGGCTGAGAACCTGCCGCAGACAATCTCGGTTTAGAACGGCAGCTTTGTCCCACGTATTGTCAATCCTCAACCAACTCAAAAGATCTCACAACAAAGCGCAAATCGACGGGCCGATTTGGCAAGAACACTCGCTCGACGATCCAGCAAATGCGTGGCGGGCGCCTGATTTTCATCCTTCAGTGGTGGCGCCGAAGACGGCTGCTCAAGCCGCGACCGAACCGCAGCGCTCAGAGGATTTCGTGCAAGCTGTAGATCGGCCCGGTGGGCAGGCGATGGCCGATGCCGATCGCGATCACACGGTTGAGCCAGTCATACTGCGCAGCAGAGGTAGTGAAGCGCGCGGTGGTGCGGAAGTGGTAGGCCTGCGGATCGACCGGTTCGCCTCGGGCCAGTCTCGCCAGCACATCGGCAGGGCCAGTGCGCATGCCTTCATAAGTCATGCCGATCGGCACGCCATTGTCGGTGCACAAGACCACCCGCGCATCCAGCAGGACGGTGCCGTCTGCACGCACGGTCTGCCAGTCCGAGCCGCCTGGCAGGACTGCGCCGGCCAGCCGTTCGCCTGCAAAGCGCCCTGCCACCATCTCACCCACGCGCTGATCCGCTCCGCCCGGCGCGCCGAGCGTATGGCTGCGCTCGACGCCAACCTGCATCACGAACAGCGGCCTCGTCTTCACCGGGCCAAGGTCTGCCAGTGCGGTTTCAAAGGTAATCATGCGTCACGACTCCCCCTGCGCAGGGCCTCAGCGAGTTCGGCTTCCAGCGTGCGGACAAGATCGGCTGTCGGCATTGCCCGGACCAGCGGCGCGCCCTGCCCGGCCCAGTGCGCGCTGTAGCCATGCTCGCCGCGCCCTTTGGCGGCAGTATGCACGGCTTTGCCGAGATCGTAGGCGATCGGATAGGCAGGAGCATCGCTGGCGGAGCAACTGCCTTCCAGCGCGGCAAAGCGATTTGGGAGGATCCGCGCAGGCCGCCCGGAGACTATGCGGGTCATCACTGTGTGCCGACCGCCGCTCTCAGCCAGCACGGCGCGGTAGCCTGCATCGGCAAGGCTTTCGTCAGTGGCAAGAAAGGCAGTGCCAAGCTGCGCCGCCGAAGCGCCAAGGGCCAGTGCCGCCACGATGCCCCGCCCGTCCATGATGCCCCCGGCAGCGATCACCGGCTTTTCCACGGCTGCCGCGATCAGGCGGACAAGCGCCATCGTCCCGAGCTGTTCATCGGCTGCATCGGGATCGAACACCCCGCGATGGCCGCCGGCTTCCCAGCCTTGCGCGACCACTGCGTCAATCCCGGCAGCCGCGACGGCCTGCGCTTCGGCAAGGCTGGTCGCCGTTGCGAGGAGGACGATGCCCGCGCTGCGCAGCGCCGCGATGATCGCAGGCGAGGGCAAGCCGAAGTGAAAACTCACCACAGGCGGCCGCTCGTCCAGCAGCATGCGCAGCATTGCGTCATCGACGAGAAAGCTGCGGTAGATTTCGCGCAGTGCCGTCGGCGGCTCTGCCCCCCAGCCTTCGAACAGCGGGGCAAACCGCGCGATCCAGGCCGCCTCCCGAGCCAGATCGGCGACTGCCGGTGCGTGACAGAACAGGTTGACGCCAAACGGCCGCGCCGTGCGCCCTCGCACGGAGGCGATCAGCGCGCGCGCCGCAGCGGCATCGCCCGCACCAACGGCAAGCGAACCAAGCGCCCCTGCTTCGCTGACCGCCACAGCCATGTCCGGCGATGAAACGCCGGCCATAGGCGCCTGGATCAACGGCAAGCGGATCCCCAGCAGCGAAAGAAGGCGGTTCTCGAACATCCCGGCGCTCCGGCGCCCCGGGGCGGGGCTTTGCCTCAATGGCCTGCCGACCGGCGTCCGTCCAGCCACCAGCCTGCGGATCAGGGCAGCAGGATTGGCCAGGAGCGCGGGCCTTACGCCGCCTTCCGCACGTTATTTCACCGCCACCTTGACCGCCACATCCGCTTCCTGCCGCGCGGTATCTGCGAGTGAGACGTAGAACCAGTGCGTCCCGGCCGGGGCGTTCGCATGGTTCACGATGAATTCGCTGCCTTGCCAATGACCCAGCGGGAGCATGCGCTGGGTGACAGCGATGCGGAAGTAGCCATAGCGGACCCGGATCGAATTGTGGTCGATAGCGAGGCCCTCGTGGGGATGAGCAACCACGCGCACATCAAACGGCGGGTTGGCAAGGCCTTCTACGACTTCCGCGCTGGCTACAAATGGGGCTGTCCGATGAATGCCCGCCCGCACATGGCCAGCTGGGTCGACAAGATTGAGATCATCGAAGGGCGGCCTGTCCACTGGGGAAGCCGCTGCGCCGGAGAGGGCCTGCCGCAGAGGACGCCCCGGCGCGCGCGATCGTTCGCCAGGCCGTACACGAAACCTGGGAGGCGGCCGCTGACGTCCGCTTTCCGGGCTGGCGCGATTGCGACGAACGAGGCGGTCCGGCGAAAATGGTACGCATCCTCGTGAGCGATGGGGAATGCCCGCGTGCCATGGTCGGGACGAATGCCCTCTCGAAGCATGCGCTGACCGTCTACTTGAACCTCCACCTGTGGCGCCGCCCCGGCTTCAGCGGATGCGCAGCCAAGCAGGAACGCTGCCCGCACTTTTCGGTCGTGCATGAATTCGGTCACGTGCTGGGACTGATCCATGAGCAGGACCGTCCGGTAACGCCGGCAGACTGCATCGCCGGGCTCGCGCGCGGGTTCGAGCCGCTCTAGAAGCGGTAGCCGAACGTCAGCGTCGCAGCGTCGCAGCTCGCCTTGCTGGTAACGGCGTTGACCGCGTGGGTATAGATTAGGCAGTCACCGCCTCCGGATAGCCGCGATAAGGCGCGGTCGAGGATTCGCGGTGGCATGCCGTCTGGTCATAGTTGGCATCGCTTGGCGTGATCGCATCGCCCCAAGGGAAGGTCGCAGCCGCTCCGGCGCGGTCGGCGTATTCCCACTCCGAGCTGGTCGGCAGCCGCATGGCTTTCCCCGTCTGCGCCGAAAGCCATGCGGTGAAGGCCAGCGCATCGGCATAGCCAAGGCCGGTTGCGGGGATCAGCGGGTTGGGATTGTCCTTGTTCCCGGCTGGCACGCCTTGTCGCGCACGCAGGAGTTCCACTCGGCGACGGTCACCTCATAGATGCTGATGGCAAAGGGATGTTCGATCCGCTGTTCGCGCTGCAACTGCTCGTTGCCGCCGCGCTTCGGCTCGTTCGCCGGGGAGCCGGTCTGCGCCAGTTCCGCCGGAACGATGCGCCTGAGGCCTTTGGTGCCATCAGGCCCGGAATCGGAGACCGGAGGCGCGGCGACCATGTCAGGGGGCGGCAGCGTATTCGGGAGCGGGGGCTCCTTCAGCACGTAACGGCACATGTCGAGCACGATGAGCGGGTTCCGGGCGCCCGAGCCGAGCAGCTTGCGCGCAATTGCAGCCCTGGTCAGGCCGGTCGCCTCGGCGCTCAGCGTATGGTCCGCGTCCACCGGCAGCAGCATCACATCGCCGAACGTGCCCGGCATGGCACCGTGGCCCGAGAGGTAGAGCATACCGAAGGCATTGGGCTCGGCAGCCTTGAGCTTCGCCGCAAACTGGTCGATCAGCGCCAGCATCTGCTCGCGCGTCAGATCGCGGTGGGCGGTCACCGGTCCCGACCCGGTCGCATCGAGGAACCCGGCACCATTGAGCGCTGCGGCGATCCGGTCTCCGTCCGTTGTCGTTGCGGCAAGCCGGTCGCAGGCCTGATAGGCGCTGTTGCCGATCACAAGTGCCAGCCGCGGTTCGCGCGCATGCGCCGCAGGGGCCAGAAGCAGAGTGGCCAGCAGCCATACCAGCAGCGCCGCAGCTTTTCGAAGAATGGCCGGTCTGCGCCTCGCACAATCAGGCCGGTGCCAGCGCAAGGCCGCAACGCACGGGCTATCGTCCCTCAAATCACCTGCCATTGCCCCACTTTCCCCAAGCGTCCGCTTTCCTGACTAACGTCGCTGAAAGCGTGGCGCTCCTGTGCGCACCGGATGATCCCGAAAGGACAAACCGGGCCCGGAAATCTGTGACTCGGCACCGGCACGCGTTCACCGAAGCCGCCAAAGTCGCTCCTTCCTTCCTATTTGACACTCGCGTCAACGGGCGCTGATCGGCTGCGCGTGTCGCCCAGGTGCCCCGGCTGAGCAGATTCCCCCAGATTACAGCGTATTTGGCCACACCAAGGCTGGACGCAGGCCGCGCGCCAAGCTAACCGGCCCGTCCAACCGTTGGAGAATTGGTATCATGAATACTGCTGAACTCGCCGAAGCCGTTGCTGCCAGCGCTGGCCTCACCAAGGCCGATGCGAAGAAGCTGGTCGACACCGTGTTCGCGGCGATTGCCGATGCGGCTGCCAAGGGCGAGGAAGTCTCGCTGAGCGCGTTCGGGAAGTTCAAGGTCAAGGAAAGCCCGGCCCGTGAAGGCCGCAACCCCTCGACCGGCGCCACCATCCAGATCGCGGCTTCGCGCAAGCTGACCTTCGCCGCTGCAAAGTCGGTCAAGGACAAGCTGAACGGCTGATTGGCTGAACGGCTAATCCGTCGCGCACCCGCAGGGCGCGAAGACTGAGCCGGAACGGCACGCGGGAGGATACCTCTCGCGTGCCGTTCGCGTTTGAGGGAGTGCAGGCCGATGGGTTTCGATGATCTCATGCGCCGCTATTTCGGCACTGCCGATCTTGCCGGCCTCAGCACTGGCGAACTCGGCGCCGGATCGGAACGACTCGCTGTCGATTTCGGGTTGGAGACCGATCGCGCGCGCCGTTTCGCGCTCTGGACGCTGATGCATATCCTGGGGTGCGCGCCCGATCTCGATATCGCCTTCAAGGATGCGGCGGAGCGCGACGCCGCGCGCAATTTCATGGATCTTTGCGCCGGTACTTCGCAGCCTCCGCAATAAGCAGAGGTGCATGGCACCCCGCGCCATGGTCAATAGCCTCCCGTGCACGGAAGGACCAAGCTCATGACCGACCTTATTCTCGTCGATATCGCCGATGGTGTCGCCACCGTCACGCTCAACCGGCCCGAGGCGATGAACGCGCTGTCGAAAGCTCTGCGGGCCCGCCTTGCCGAGGTGATGACCGCGCTTGATGCCAACGATACCGTGCGCGCCGTCGTCCTCACTGGTGCCGGACCCCGCGCCTTCACCGCCGGGCTCGATCTCAAGGAGCTCGGCTCACAGGCCGGCGCGCTCGGCGCAGCGAACGCGGAAGGCGCTTCAGAGAATCCGGTCAAAGCCATCGAGATCTGCCGCAAGCCCGTGGTCGGCGCGATCAATGGCGTAGCGATCACGGGCGGCTTCGAAGTTGCGCTTGCCTGCGATGTGCTGATTGCGTCAACCAATGCGCGCTTTGCCGATACCCACGCGCGGGTCGGCGTTTATCCCGGCTGGGGCCTGTCGCAGAAGCTGCCGCGCCTCATCGGGATCAGCCGCGCCAAGGAACTCTCGTTCACCGGCAATTTCCTCGATGCCGCGACCGCCGAGCGCTGGGGTCTCGTAAACCGCGTGGTTGAACCGGAAGCCTTGCTCCCCGCCGCGCAGCAGCTGGCGCGCGACATGGCCTCGATCGATCCCGCATTCCTGCGCAATTACAAGGCGCTGATCAACGATGGCTATGGCCTGCCCTTCGCAGAGGGCATGGCGCTCGAAGCCAGCCGTTCCTCCGCAGCCAATTCCGCCGTCCGCCCCGAGGAAGTCGAAGCGCGGCGGATTGCTGTCCAGGCACGCGGCCGCAGCCAGTAACCGCGCAGCTAGCGGACCAATGCTTGCGCGGCGGAATTGAGGACCGCTGTCAGCGCTTCCGATCCAGGGTGCCAATCGGCGGGAGACGAACCCGCCGCGCTGCCGGTGCCGAGCAGAAAGGCCCGGTGGCGGCCGATCGCAGCCTGCCCGGCAAGGCTCGGCTGGCCGCCGATCCATCCCTGCACCAGCACGATCAGGCCCAGCGCCTGCAGATAGAGCGGCAATGCAAGCGCTGCCGATCGCTCTACCTCGCCGTGCGGCTTGCGCCATGACCACAAGTCCACGCCATCGCTGCCGGGCAGGAGCCTCCCCGCAAAGGCCACAAGGAGCTGGAGAAATTCCCGCTGCTCCGCGCCCGCAACGACCAGCAATGCCCGCGTCGCGATTTGCCGGTTGCGCTTGAGTTCCCCCAGCAGCCCCGCCTTGCCATCGAGCCCGAACAGCCGGTCGGCGCGCTGCTTGTTTTCGTCCTCGGCGACGGTCAGCTCGTTTTACACGAGATCGCGCCACAGGGGCGCGATCCTGGCATCGTACGCCGCGCCTGCCGTTGCGAGACGGAGCAGGCCCTCGAACAGCGCTGCCTTGTTGCCGCCGGTGTTCAGGGCATAGGCGAACACATCGGCATAGGGTTCAACCAGTGGGCCGAGGTCATCCGGCAGCCCGGATGGGGATGCGACACCAGCTTCCGACAAACGATAGTTTGCACCCCACTCAGACGCATAATGCGCCCGGACGGGCAAGATATGCCATACCATACAATACGTTTCCGACGGTTTCAGCCCCCCGAATAGAGGATTTCGGTCAGAAAAACCAGCAAGGAAACATATCTTTAGTTAATTTTCAGCCTATGCAAAACGAACAGGCGGAAACAGGCAGCGCGGGACTGCTATACCGCCACCGCCAGTTCGGTTGCCTGCTTGATCGCCCGCTTGGCATCAAGCTCCGCTGCTTCATAGGCGCCGCCGATCAACTGCGGCGCAAGGCCCCGCGCCACCAGCTCATCATAGAGCCCCCGCGCCGGCTCCTGCCCTGCGCAGACGATCACCGTATCGACTGGCAGCAAGCGCGGCTCACCCTCGACGCGGATATGCAGCCCCGCATCATCGATCCGGTCATATTCCACGCCGCCCAACATCTGCACGCCGCGCCGCTGCAAGGTGATGCGGTGCGTCCAACCGGTGGTTCGGCCCAGCCCCTTGCCCAGCGCACTGGCCTTGCGCTGAAGCAACCAGACCTCGCGCCCGCTGGAGGCGACTTCGGGCACGACACCCGTCACGCCGCCGCGCGGGTGGTTCTTGAAATCGATACCCCATTCCTTGGCGAAGACCTCAACGTCGAGCGAGCCCGGCGCGCCGGCATGGGTGATGAGTTCGGCCACGTCGAAGCCGATCCCGCCCGCGCCCATGATCGCGACTTTCTGGCCCACTTCGGCTTTGCCGGTGATCACATCGACATAGCGCACCGCCTTGGGGTGATCGATACCCTCGATATCGGGTTTCCTTGGCGTGATCCCGGTCGCGATCACGATCTCGTCAAACCCGCCCGCCGCCAGCATATCGGCATTGACGCGGGTGGCGAGTTTCAATTCGATCCCGTTCACTTCGATCATCCTCCCGAAGTAGCGGATCGTCTCGTCGAACTCTTCCTTGCCCGGAATCTTGCGCGCGAGGTTAAACTGTCCGCCGATCTCGTCCGCCGCATCGAACAGCGTGATCTTGTGCCCGCGCCCGCTGGCAATCGTCGCATAGGCGAGGCCCGCCGGGCCCGCGCCCACCACCGCAATCCGCCGCGCGGCAGCCACCGGAGCCACCGTCATCTCCGTCTCGCGGCAGGCCCGCGCATTGACGAGGCAGCTGGTAAGCTGGCCGGTGAACGTGTGATCGAGGCAAGCCTGGTTGCAGGCAATGCAGGTGTTGATCTCATCCTCGCGGCCTTCCCACGCCTTCTTCACGATCTCCGCATCGGCCAGCATCGGTCGCGCCATGGAGATGAGATCGGCATCCCCGCGCGCGAGGACTTCTTCCGCCACATGCGGCATGTTGATGCGATTGCTGGTGATCAGCGGGATCGACACGACATCGCGCAGCTTGCCGGTCACCTGCGCGAAGGCAGCGCGCGGCACCATGGTAGCGATGGTCGGCACCTGGCTTTCGTGCCAGCAGAAGTGCGTGCTGATCACGTCCGCACCGGCGGCTTCGAGCGCCTTGGCAAGGCTCGTCACTTCCTCCCACGCGAGGCCGCCTTCCAGCATGTCCATCGCGGAAATGCGGAAGATCAGCATCTTGTTGTCGCCGAGCGCCGCGCGTGCGCGCTTCACGACTTCAACCGCAAAGCGCATGCGGTTTTCCCACGATCCACCCCAGCGATCGGTCCGCTGATTGGTCTTCTCGACGAGGAATGTCGAAATCAGATAGCCCGCCGAGCCGATGATCTCGACCCCATCGTAGCCGGCCTCGGCCGCCAGCGCGGCGCAATTGGCGAACGCGGCGATCTGCTCCTCGATGCCGTCCTCGTCGAGCTCCACCGGCGCCACGCGTGCGAGCCGCGAACGCACCGGTGAAGGCCCCACCGGCTCGCGCACATTGGCGATCGAACCCGAATGGAGGATCTGCATGCAGATCTTGACCTCGGGATCCGCCGCATGGACGGCATCGGTCACCGCGCGGTGCATCGGCACTTCACTCGGCTCGCTCAGCTTCGCGCCGCGCCCGCCGCTCTCGTGCGGGGTGATGCCGCCGGTGATGATCATGCCGACCCCGCCCTTCACGCGCTCGACGAAGTAGGCCGAAAGCCGCTCTGCCGCATCGGGCAGGTCTTCGAGGCCCGAATGCATCGAGCCCATGATGATGCGGTTCTTGAGGCGGTTCCCCCGGATCGTCAGCCGCGAGAACATCAGCGGATATCTGGGATGCGTCATCGGTGCGGTTCCGTTCAATCGGGAATGTAGTTCGGGCGGCGCTTCTCGAGGAAGGCGCGCATGCCCTCAGCGAAATTGGGACTGCCGGCGGTCATCAACTGGTTGCGGTTCTCGATCGCCATCGCAACCTCGAGGCTCGGCGCATCAACCGCGAGGCTCAGTCCCTCCTTGGTCATGCGCAGGCCGCGCGGCGAGGCAGCGAGCATTTCCTCGACATAGCCTTCGGCCACCGCCTCTAGCTGGTCGTCGGGCACAACCTCGCTCACCAGACCTGTCGCCAGCGCGCGCGGCGCATGGATGAAGCGCCCCGTCAGCATCAGCTCCGAAGCGACCGACGCGCCCACCAGCCGGGGCAGAAAATAGCTCACTCCCATGTCGCAGGAGGATAGCCCGAGCTTGATGAAAGCGGCATTCATCTTCGCGCTTTCGCCCGCAACGCGGATGTCTGCCGCGAGCGCAAAGGCAAAGCCGCCGCCACAGGCCGCGCCATGGACGAGCGCCAGGATCGGCTGCGGGCAGCGCCGCATCTTCACATACACGTCAGCCAGATAGCCCTGAAAGCCGAACCCGCCACCGAAGGGATCGGGCCTGTCAGACTTCTGCCGGTCCTTGATATCGAGGCCCGCGCAAAACGCCCGCCCCGCTCCGCGCATCACCACCACGCGCGTCTCGCGGTCGTTGAACAGCGCGCCGAAATAGTCGCTGAGCTCATCCACCATCTCCAGCGAGATGGAATTGAGCTCATGCGGCCGGTTCAGCGTCAGCCAGTCTGCCGCGCCGCGCTTTTCGACCATGATCGTCCGATAGGTCATGCCCTGCTCCCTCTTCGCGTCTCTGCGGACGCGCTGCCTGTTTCTGTTATGGCGCGCGGCACGGCAAACCTGCCCATATTGACAGCGCACGCACTCATGCCGCGATCCCGCCGATCAGCAGATCCGCGACGCGCGCCGCATAGCCACTGATTGCCGCTGCGTTCATGCTCTCGCCCGGGCCGAGCCGCCCCGCTTGCGATTCCATTGCGGAAAGCAGCAGGTCGGAGGCCAGCGCCGCGCTCACCCCATCGCGCAATTGCCCGCGAGCGCGTGCCCGGCGCAGGATCGCGATGGCCTGCGCCGTCACCGCGCCGAGCACCGGCCCGATCCTTGCCGCAAGCTCGGGATGGCCTGCCAGATCGCGCCGCAAATGCCGCGCCACGCCGCCGCCCGTCTCCAGATAGCGCGCGAGCACCAGCGCGCCGAAGGCCGACAGATCGCCATGCAGGCTCCCGGTATCGATCGCGGCTAGCGCCTGCCAGCGGCCTTCGATCATCGCGCAGAGCAAGTCCTCTCCGCTCGTCCAGCGAGCATAGAGCGTCGACTTCCCGATCCCCGCTGCCCGCGCCACGGCTTCGAGACTGAAGCCCGCCCAGCCGCCCGCGCCATAGACCTGCGCTGCTGCGGCCAGAATGCGCGCCTCGAACTCCGGATTGCGCGGACGCCCGCGCGGACGCGGTGCTGTCAAAAGCCCTGTCAAAAGCGTTGATTCGGCGGATGCGCGTTGCATGGCCCCTTCCTATCCTTTACGGACGCCATTCGTCCAATAATATTGCGGGAGGGGTTTGAACGTGCAGCAGGAAGTCATCGACCGTCCGCTGTCCGGCCTCCACGTGGTCGATCTTGTCGCCAGCCCGCTTGCAGGAATCGGCAGAACCTTGCGCGAACTCGGAGCCGAGGTGATCCGCCTCGAAATCGCCGGCCGCGGTGCTTGCCCCGCCCACGATCGGCGCGCCGAGCTTGCATACTGGACCGCGAATCTCGGCAAGCGCATCGAGAGCACTGACCCGGCCAGCCTCCCTGACCGCCTCGCAGACGCCGACCTGGTCCTTGAAGACCTCTCGGCCGATCCTGCCGCGACGATCAGCCTCGATTGGGCCGCGATCCACGCCGCCAATCCGGCGCTCGTCCGCATGACGGCCACCGGCTTCGGGCTCGGCAATGCCTACTCCCACTGGCAGTGGACCGACGGCGTGCTCCATGCGCTGACCACCGAGCTATCGCGTTCGGGCATCAAGGGCCGCGCGCCGCTGCTCCCGCCCGGTGAAATCGCGCTGCAATGCGCCATCGCGCAGGGTGCCTTCGTTGCCATGGCCGCGCTAACGCAGGCGCTGGCCACCGGGCGCGGCGATCATGTCGATTTCGCCGCCCTCGATGGCGCGATGCAGGCGCTTGACCCGGCCTTCGGCATTTCGGGCAGCGCCACCAATGGCCGGCCCGTCGCTGCGCTACCTCCGGGCCGTCCGCCCAAGGGCGTCCAGTATCCGATTATCCCAGTGGCGGATGGCTTCGTGCGCCTCTGCGTGCTCGCCCCGCGCCAGTGGGAGGGCATGCACCGGATGATGGGCTCTCCTGCCGAGTTCGCCGGGCCCGACTTCCGTGACGTCATGGTCCGCTTCAAAAGCAAGGAACTGCTCGCGGCGATGCAGGCGTTTCTGGCCAGCAAGACCCGTGCCGAAATCGAGGCGCTGGGCGAGCAGCACGGCGTCCCGCTCGCCGGGCTCAACACCCTCGCCGATTGCCTCGCCGCCGATCATATCCGCGCGCGCGGCACCTTTGCCGAAGCAGCGCTTCCCGGCGGCATTGCCGGGGAGTGGCGCGTGCCCTTCCCCGATGGCCTGATGGTGATCGACGGCGCGCGGATGGGGCCGATCCACGCCAGTGCCCCCGCCCCGCGCCCTGCGCTGCCTGCCATGGCCAAGCCAGGCCGCCCGCTCGACGGCCTCAAGGTGCTCGATCTCGGCGTCATCGTCGTCGGCGCGGAAACCGGGCGGCTGCTTGCCGATCTTGGCGCGGATGTCGTGAAAATCGAATCCGCCGCCTTTCCCGATGGCTCGCGCCAGACCTGGCTGAAGATCGGCCTTTCGAGCAGCTTTGGCGCCGGGCACCGCAACAAGCGCAGTCTCGGCCTCAACCTCAAGTCCAAGGAAGGCAAGGCCCTGCTCCGCCGCATGGTCGCTGATGCGGATGCGATGCTTTCCAATTTCAAGCCTGGCACCCTCGAATCGCTCGGGCTCGGCTATGCGGAGCTCAGCCAGATCAACCCGCGCCTCATCGCGGTGGAATCGAGCGCATTCGGAGCGACCGGCCCGTGGTCGAAGCGGATGGGCTATGGCCCGCTCGTGCGCGCTGCCGCAGGGCTGACGCACATGTGGCGCTATCCGGACGACCCTGAAAGCTTTTCGGACTCCGTCACGATCTACCCCGATCACGTCTGCGGCCGCATCGGCGCGAGCGCAGTCATGGCGCTCCTCGCCCGCCGCCAGCGCACCGGGCGGGGCGGGCATGTCGACGTAAGCCAGGCCGAAGTCATGCTCGCCCACCTCGCCGCCGAAATCGCGGGCAACGCACTCGGAATCCCGGCCACCGAGGGCACGCCCGAGCGGCCATGGGGGGTCTTCCCCTGCACCGGCGAGGACGACTGGTGCGTTGTTACCGTGCGCGATGGCGCGGACCGGGATCGCCTTGCCGAGGCGATCGGCAGCGAAAACCTCGCCGCATGGCTGGCGAAGCGGACGGCCCATGAGGCCGCCGAGGTCCTGCAGGCCGCCGGTATTCCGGCCGCCCCCATGCTCCGCGCGGCCGATCTTGCCGATCACCCCTACTACGCCGCGCGCGGGCTCTTCCGGCCGGAACCGCACGATCTCCTGCCCGAACCGATGACCGCCGAGCGCCGCCCGGCGATTTGGCAGTCCATCCCCGATGCCGATGCTCGCCCCGCCCCGCTCATGTGCCAGGACACCTACGCCGTGATGCAGGACTGGCTGGGCATGGACGAAGCCGAATGCGCCCGCCTCGAAGCCGAAGGCGTGCTCGAATCGACCCCGGAAAAGATCCGCGCAATGGTCGCCACCAAATCCTATCTGGAGACTGCCCGATGAGCTTGATGACCGATCCCGAACGCATCCCCGTCATCATCGGGGTTGGCCAACTCAATGACCGGCCCGAAACCCCCGAACTCGGCCTCGATCCGCCGGGTCTGATGGCCGCTGCGCTGCGGTTGGCGGAAACGGATGCCAAGGGACAGGAACGCGGGAACATGCTCGCTGATCTCGATAGTCTCGCCATCGTCGATCAGATCAGCTTCCGCCACCTCGGCAACTTGTGCAATCGCGTGGCGGAAGCGATCGGCGCAAACCCGGCGGTCAATTACCAGTCCGAAGCGCCGCATGGTGATACGCCGATCCGCCTGCTCAACGAAGCAGCCAACCGCATCGGCGCGGGCGAGGTCAAACTTGCCGCCGTGGTCGGCGCCGAAGCGCTGCGCACGGCCGCCGGCCTTGCCGCGCTCGCCGCAAAGGGAGAGGACAAGACCTACAACGCCGTCCGCAATGTTTCCACCCGCCGCGACCCGACATACGCGCAGGCGCACGGCCTGACCGCGCCGGTCGACGTCTATCCGATCTACGAGAACGCGGGCCGCGCGGCTTATGGCCAGACGCTGGCTGAAGCACAGGCGGAAAGCGGCGCGATATGGGCGGGCATGAGCCGGGTTGCCGCCGCCAATCCCGGAGCGTGGATCAGGAAGGCGGTTACGGCGGAAGAGATCCTCACGCCGGGGCCTACCAACCGCCCACTCGCCTTCCCCTACACCAAGCTCACCGTCGCCAACTCCTCGGTCAATCAGGGCGCGGGATTCCTCGTCGCGAGCCTCGCTGAAGCGCGGCGGCGCGGCATTCCCGAAGAGCGGCTGATCTTCGTCGGCATGGGTGCGGCGGCCAAGGAAGACCCGAGCATCCTGCGCCGAGACCGCTATGACCGCTCCTCCAGCATGGATACCGCGATCCGGCGGACGCTGGAGCTCAACCGGATGACTGGCGCGGACTTCGACCATGTCGAGCTCTACAGTTGCTTCCCCTGCGTCCCCAAGATGGCGCGGCGCATTCTTGGCTGGCCGGTGGAGAAGCCCGCGACGGTGTTTGGCGGGCTGACCTTCGGCGGCGGCCCCATCGCCAATTACATGAGCCATGCGGTGGTCTCGATGGTGGAGCGGCTGCGGGGCGGGGATGGCAAGACCGGGTTCCTGTTTGCGAACGGGGGCTATGCGACGGACAACCACTGCATCGTGGTTTCCCGCGAGCCGGTGGCGGCGGCGCAGTTCCCGCAGGACTTCGACTATCAGGCAGCGGCCGACACTGCGCGCGGGCCGATCCCCGAGCTCGACAAGGACTATGCGGGGCCGGCGACAATCGAGAGCTACACCGTGTTCCATGGCCGCGACGGTGCGCCATCTGCCGGGGTGGTGATTGCGCGCACACCGGAGGGCAAACGCACGCTGTGCCATATCAACGTGGCGGATGCGGGCGCATGCGCGTTCTTCATGGACGGGGCGGTGGAGCCCGTCGGCACCAGCGGAGCGATTGCCGCCGCGGGCGAACGGCGGGTGTGGGTGCGGTAGGCCTCCAGATCAAAATAGCAGTAGCCGACCCGCAACGCCGCCCTATCATCGGACCTCTGATCATAGGAGGATGAGCCATGAGCGGACGGTTTGCGGGCAAGGTGGCACTGATCACCGGGGGCACCTCGGGCATCGGGGCTGGCACCGTGCGGCGGCTGGCCTCCGAAGGTGCGAAGGTGGTGTTCACCGGCTCCAAGGCCGAAGCCGCCGCTGCGCTCTGTGCCAAAACCGGCGCGGAGTTCGTTGCTCACCGCGTGCAGGATGCCGCCGCGTGGGACAGCCTGATGGCTGACATCAAGGCGAGGCACGGCCGGCTCGACATTGCCTTTGCCAATGCCGGGATCGAGACGGGCGACAGCAGTGTGGAGGATATCTCCATGGAGGCGTGGGAGCGCGTCATGGGCGTGAACCTCACCGGCGTCATGCTCACCATCCAGCACGCGATCCGGGCGATGCGCGCCAATCCGGATGGGCCGGCGGGCTCGATCATCGTCAACTCGTCGATGAGCGCGTACCGGCCGCTGGCGAACTATGTCGCCTATTCCGCCAGCAAAGGCGCGCTGATTGCGCTGATGAAGTCCTCTGCGCTCCATTGCGCCACACTGAAGACGAAGATCCGCGTCAACTCGATCCACCCCGGCGTGGTCGAAACCGAATTGATCCGCAGCGTGATCGATCGCAGCCCCGATTCCGCCGCCGCCCGGTCGCAGTTCAACGCGATGGCCCCCATCGGACGCATGGCGCAGGTGGAGGAAGTGGCGGCGCTGGTCGCGTTCCTTGCCTCTGATGAAGCGGGCTTCATTTCGGGTTCGGAATACGGGATCGACGGAGCGAGCACCGCAGGGATGATGGGCGTCTGATACGAGAAGAGCCCGGGTTGCCCCGGGCCTTTTCGTATCAGGGCATGGCCGCAGCTATCAGGCTGCCGCGCCGAGATACCCAAGCTGGCCCGCCTTGAAGACCGCCTGGCTGCGGTTCACGGCGTTGAGTTTCTCGCCCGCGCGCTGGATGTGATAGCGCACGGTGGCGTGGCTCAGTGCGAGGATCAGGCTGATTTCCTTGTCGGTCTTGCCGATCGCAGCCCAGCGCAGGCATTCGACTTCGCGCTTCGAGAGGCGGCAATCACTCGGGATCCACTGCTGCGTGCGCATCGTGCTCACGTAGCTGGCGACAAAGCGCCGGGTCAGCGCGCCGAGGAAATCACCGTGGTCCGCAAACACCTGCGAAAGGTCGTCGAGCGTCTTGTCGACCGGCACGAAGCTCGTCGCGGCGATCTGGCCGAACGAGAGGTGCGAGGGGATGACGATCATTGCCCGCGCCTTGCTGAACTTGTGGAACTCCGAAAAGTTCAGGTCCTCAAGGTAGTTGTTGCGGCTGACAGTGAGGGCGCCGTGCGCGTTGCACCAGAACGGCTCGCTTTCATACCGGCTCGCACGCGGGAAGGGCGAGGAGAGCGCCAGCGTGCCGTTCTCCCACCAGCGCTCGCCATCGGCGGTCCAGCCGAAGATTTCAGCGTTGATGATCTTGCCGTCAGCATCGAGCATCTGCTCCTTCGACGAGATATCGGGGCAGACCGCGATGCGCAGATCAAGCTTCAAGGCAACGTCGCGGATGGCGATTGCGGCGGGCCGCACGTCTTCAACGGCCCGAATCGTCACCTGCTCGAAGGTGGTGTTCGCCCAGTCCATGCTGAATCCTCTCGTCGGTGCCAGTTATTCCGGCATCCGGGTCGATTCGCATGCTAACCTAGTGCGTGCCGTAGCGGAAGCCCCATCCGGAATGGATCGGAAGTGGGGCTTCTGCGCCACAGTTTTTTGCTGCTTCGGCGTGGCCGAGACAGGGCGAAGCAGCGCGCTCGTTACAACCCGAGAACCTGCTTCGCGATGATCGTCTTCTGCACTTCATCCGACCCGCCGAAGATCGTGTAGGCACGGCCATTGAGGTAGGCGGGCATCGAAAGCTGCGCCGCGCGGCTGCCGACATATTCCGGCGCTTCGTTGCCATAGAGCGGGCGCGTGACGGGCAGCTGCAAACCGTCGTAGCCGAACAGGTCCACCGCCAGTTCGTCGATCGCTTGCCGCAGGTTCGAGCTCGTCAGCTTGACCAGCGAGGTCTGCGGCCCAGCCGGGCGCCCCTTCGCGAGTTCGGCAAGGATGCGCAACTCGGTCACTTCAAACGCCTGCGCTGCCAGCCGCAGTCGGGCGAGGCGCTGCGAAATGTTAGGATCATGGATCATTGCGCCGTTGGTGCCTGAGGCTTCCTCGCGCGCCCAGCGTTCGATGCGGTCGAGCTTGGCCAGCAGCGCGGGTGCCGCGCAGGAACCGCCGCGTTCGTTCTCCAGCAGGAACTTGGCGATCGTCCAGCCCTGCCCTTCCTCGCCGATCAGGTTGCCGGCGGGGGTTTCGGCGTTGTCGAAAAAGGTCGCGTTGACTTCGTGGTCGTTCGCCATCGTCACGATGGGGGACACGCTGACGCCGGGCTGTTCCATCGGGATCAGCAGGAAGCTGATGCCGCGCTGCTTCTGCACAGTGGGATCTGTGCGCACGAGCGCGAAAATCCAGTTGGCGTGGTGCGCGTGGGTCGTCCAGATCTTGGAGCCGTTGACCACGTACTTGTCGCCCACCCGCTCGGCGCGGGTCTTCACCGCGGCAAGGTCGGACCCAGCGCCCGGCTCCGAATAGCCCTGGCACCAGTAGTCTTCGCCCGAAATGATCCGGGGCAGGAAGCGGGCCTTCTGTTCGGGCGTGCCGAAGTGGCAGATCACCGGACCGACAAGGCGCAGGCCAAGGATCGGCAGCGAAGGCGCGCCGGCAATCGCGCATTCCTTCTCGAAGATGTACTTCTGCGTCGGCGTCCAGCCCGGACCACCGTCCTCGACCGGCCAGGAGGTGGCAAGCCAGCCCTTCTCGGCAAGGATCGCCTGCCATTCGCGGGTGATGTCAGGCTCGGTGAACACGCTCGGCGTGTTCGCGGCGCCTTCGCGCAGGCGGGCATTGAGCTTGTCGTCGAGGAATGCGCGCACTTCCTTCTGGAAGGCGAGATCCTCGGGGGCGAAATCCATATCCATAGCCAATATCCCTCAGCCAATCTCACTCATGGCCCAGCGAATGCCGCGGCGCAGCGTTTCATAATAGACGGGATAGTTCCAACTGCAGCGTTCGGGATGCGTCCAAAAGGGCAGTAATTCAACAACATCGAAATGGCTGCGGCAATGGCCGAGCGTATTGTAAAGCACGCCGCCCTTGCCGTGATTGCGCAAGTAGAGGATCGGCACGACCACGTTCGAATAGTTAGCTTCGGTGAAGCCGGTCGCCTCGCCATCAAAGCGCGTCTGCATCAAAATCTTGATCGGCGCCTTCTGCTTCATGATGTAGAGTTCGTCGATTACGTCAAAATCTTCGAGGCCCCGCGTAAGCGCATGGGTCTTGTCGACCACCTCGACACGGAACGGCCCGATCGGCGGATGTGCCTTGAACTGGGTGCCGAGCAATTCCATCACATCGTCGCGCTCTTCGGGGCAATCAACCCCGCCTTCAACGAACTTCAGGATCGAATTGGTGCCGTGCAGCGCCAGCCAGCGCCCGCCGCGATCGAGGAATTCCTTGATCTTCACCGTCTCTTCCGGGGTCGGCAGCACGGTGCAGGTATAGGTCACGAGGAACTGGCACTGCTCCAGCCGCTCGGTGTTGGAAAAGTCCATCGCCACTGTCGTGCGGATCTCGGGGTGCTCGCCCAGCAGCTTGAGCACCTCGAGGCGGGCAAAGTCGATATCGTGATATTTGCCGGCGGCCACGAAGTGGGCGTCAATCCGCTTGGTCATTCAATGCACTCCAATAACCTGCGCGCCTTCAGGCCGCGCGGGCATAATCCAGAATATCGCTCGCCGGATCACCGAACAGCTTGGACAGAAGCACGATCCGCTTGAGCCCGTGGCCGATGCCCAGTTCATCACTCATGCCCATGCCGCCGTGCAGTTGCACCGCCTGATGCGCAACCCAGATCGCGTTCTCGGCAACATGCGCCTTGATCGCAGCCATCGGCGCAGACGGTTGCAGCAGCGCACGAAGGATCGCGGACTGCACGCTCTCGACCCGCGCATAGGCATCGACCATGCGGTGCTGCAGCACCTGGAACCGGCCGATCGGCTGGCCAAACTGCTCGCGCGTCTTGATGTATTCCAGCGTATCGGCAAACAGGCGTTGGGCAAGCCCAGCCATCTCCGCAGCCGCCATCAGGCGCGCCTGGTCGATCACGGCGCCAAGGTTCGCCGCGAGCGGGCCTTGCGCGGCCGCATCGTGGAACGTCACGATCGCCGCAACGCCGCCATCCGCCACCGGATAGGGCCGCACTTCGACTTCCGCCGCCTTGGCATCGACCACATAGAGCGCAGTCTTGCCGTCTTCCTCGGCGGTCACCACGAAGATATCCGCCGCGCCGCCGCCGAGCACGAACTGCTTGGTTCCGGAAAGCTTGCCGTTCTTCGCCTTGACGCCATGGGCATCGAGCACAAAGCGGCGGCCAGCTTCGGCAAAAGCGAAAGCCGCGATGGTATCGCCCGCGATCACGCCTTCGAGATGCGCCGAGCCCGCCAGCAACCGCGCGGGCAGGAACCCGCATTCGAGCCACGGCTCGAATGCCTGAGCATGACCCAGCGCCTGCGCCACCACGGCGAGATCGCCGTGCGAGCCGGCCATGCCGCCATCATCCTCGCCAGCGGCTAGGCCGATCAGACCCAGCTCCGCCAGTTCCTTCCAGCGCGCGCGGTCAATGCCGCCCGGCAGAGCACGTGCCGCGCGGCGCGCGGCCACGTCCTGCCCCTGGCAAAAGCGCTCGACCGCCGCCTTGAACAGCTCCTGGTTCTCGTCGAGATCGAAGTTCATGCAGCAGCAGCTTTCTTGAAGGTGATCGGCACCGAAACGAACCCGCGCAGCAGCAGGTTTGGCGAAACACGCAGCTCGGCGCTATCCTTGATGCGGATAGCATCGAGCCGGCGCAGCAGTTCCATGAAGGCCACGGTCATTTCCTTGCGGCTCAGCATGTTGCCCACGCACATGTGGATGCCTTTGCCGAAGGCGAGGTGCGTGCGGGCGTTGGTGCGCTCGACATCGAACTTGTCGGGATCGGGGTACTTGGCCGGATCGCGGTTCGCCGCAGCATAGCGCAGCATGACCATCTCCCCCTGCTTGTAGGAACGGCCGCCGAGTTCGGTGTCCTTGGTGACGAGACGCCACATCCCGGCGGTCGGCGTATCCAACCGCAGCACTTCCTCGATCATGTTGCCAACGAGCGCCGGATTGGCGCGAACCTTGGCCTGCTGATCGGGGTTCTGCGCAAGGTGAACGATGCCGCCCGCAAGCGCATGGGTCGTCGTCTCGTTGCCCGCGACCATCAACTGCTGCGCGATCGAGAGGATTTCCGCATCATTGAGCGGGATTTCACCATCAAGCCGGGCATTGACGACGTCGGACAGCAGGTCGTCGGTCGGCTTCTCGCGGCGGGCGTCGATCTTCACCTTCAGCTTGCGCTGGAAATCGACGATCGCGTGCGCGCATTCGATCTCGCGCTCGCGCGGGATCATGTGGCCGAGGCGGTCGGCGAAGGCATCGGACCAGCGCTTTACATCGGCGCGCTCGGCTTCGGAAAAGCCCAGCTGCTCGCAGATTACCTGCACCGGCAGGCCGATGCTGAACGCCGCGACGAAATCGCATTCACCCTGTTCGATGAAGCCATCGATCAGCTTGTTCACCTTGTCGCGAATGCCCGCCTCAAGCGCGTTTACACGCGGCATCGAAAAGGCGAGGTTGACCAGCTTGCGAAAGCGTGTGTGGACCGGCGGATCGGCCGTCAGCAGTGTGTTCATCTGCGGCCAGCCCTCAGCCAGAATGCCGCTCACTTCGGGATCTTCGGCCAGCGCGCCCGAAAGTACGCTACTGAAATCATTCGAGAACTCGTCAGGCCGCCCCGCCGCTTCCGAACACATTTCGTAGCTCATCACGATCTTCATGCCCGTTTCAGGCAGTTCGATCACGGGCGCATTGGCATGGGCCCACTGATAGAGCGGAAACGGGTTCTGCATCACTCCGGGATCTAGCAGTGATTTGGCGCTGGTCATTTCATTCATGGCGATCCCTACAATCCTGGCCCGAACCTTTGGCCGCAATCCGTTCCGCATCGGTTTGGCACCGTCAAATACCCCGTGCCACACGCGAAAATGCTAGGTCGCCTTGCCCTCCTGGGCACGCGGTCAGCTATGAACCATCACCCCGCCGTCGACCATAATTCCCTGCCCGGTGATGAAGCGCGCGTCATCGGTCGCCAGGAACACCATGACGTCGGCAACGTCCTCCGGCTGACCAACGCGGCCAAGCGCGGAGCGACCAGCGAAATAGTCCTTCGCCCCCGGCGTATCCTCGAACAGGCTGCGGGTCATACCGGTGGCGATGGCGCCGGGCTGGACGCAATTGACGGTAATGCCCTGCGGCCCGAGCTCCATCGCCAGCGCACGGGTAAGGCCGAGCACCGCGTGCTTGGACGTGGTGTAGGCCACGAGCCCCGCATCGCCAAACCGCGACATGATCGAGCCGACGTTGACGACGCGGCCCCGCCCGGAGGCGCCGAGCAGCGGAATGAGCGCGCGGGTGAGCTTCATCACCGCTGTGACGTTGATACCGAACGCGGAATGCCACTGCTCGTCGGTCATATCGGCAAACGGACCATTCGGGCACACGCCCGCGTTGTTGATGAGGATATCGCAGCCGCCGAGCAGGCATTCTGCCGCCCCGGCGATGGCTGCAATGGAATCGGCATCGCCGACGTCTGCCACGAGCGTGTGCGTGCCAACGATCCCTTCGCCAGCCCGGTCGACGCCGAGCACGGCCACGCCTTCTGCCATAAGCCGCGTGGCGGCTGCCGCCCCCATGCCGGACGCCGCGCCCGTGACGACCGCACGCCTGCCGGTGAGGTCTCTGCCGCGTGCGATGTTCATTCAGGCAAACTCCCGCTGGAATTCGGCCATGTCGAAATAGTCGCGCCATCTCGCGACCTTGCCCTCATCATTGATCTCGAATGTGCCCGAGACCCGGATCGCACGCCAGCGCCCGCCGACGAGGAACTTGTCCGTCCGTTCGGTCAGCACGACGTTGCCGCTGGCGGCGATGTGGTGCGTGATCCATTCCGTGCCCTCGATGGGCGGAAATTGCCCCATCAGCGCCTGCACGCCCGCAAGGCCCACGGCAGGCTCCATCGGAATGTTATGCCAGACGATATCGTCTGCCATCATGGCGAAGGCGGCGGGCGCATCGCCGCGGTTCCATGCGGCGATGAACGCTTCGACCACTTCCTGCGGGGTCATGCTGCGCTCCCTAGTTGTGCGCCGTCCATTGCAGCGCATTGGCGATGATCTGGCGGACGACGGCGTTGGCATATGTGTGCGGCCCGTCGCCGAACTGGCAGTAGACAATCTGCGCCGCGCCGGCCGGCTTGGTCCAGGCCACCAGATTGCTGCCCGGGGGGTGCGGCCAGTCCGAATTGTCAAACATGCGGCCCGCAACAGCATGGGCGGCGGAGTAGAAATTCTCGGCCACATAGTCATGCCGCGCGCGGATCAGCGGGGTGACGCTGTCCTCGAACACTTCGCCGAGGTAGAGTTCGTCGTTGACTTCGAAGGTTGCAGGCACGCCTTCGAGCACGGGATGCTCGGCCACCAGTTGGGCGGTGTAGTCCACATCATGGCGATAGCCGGAATCGAGCTTCGCTTCGCCGCGCACCGTGCCCGGTTGGTAGAGAAAGCGGCCGCCGACCCATTCGCTCCACTGCGACCATTCTGCCCAGCCGGCGATGGCGTGGTGCATCATCACTGCGCCGCGCCCGCTGGCGAAGCGCCGCTCCAGCGCAGCTTTGAAGGCATCGGACGGCGCAGCCGTCTTCACCGTGCCATCCGCGAAGGTGTAGCCGGGCATGTCGTAGAACAGCACCGCGTTCGCGCTGTCCGCAGCACCCGCCGCGACGCGCTCCTCGGCCTCGGGGTGGACGTGGTGAGCCACCTGCCAGTCGCCTGGCAACAGCCCCGCCACCGCATCGAGAAAGGCCGCGAACGGCCCTTCCTCGTAAGGATGCCCACCCGAAAGGACGAGAAGCGTGTGCGTCATGGCTCAGCTCAGCTTGAGGATCATCTTGCCGTCGTGCGAGCCGCTGAACAGCCGCAGGAACGCCGGGAGGGCATTGTCGATACCGTCGTCGACATGCTCGTCGAACACCAGCTTGCCTTCGGTGATCCAGCCCGCCATCGCGGCAATGCCTTCACCGAAGCGCGGCACATAGTCTGCCACGAGCAGGCCGGTCATCGAGGCCCGCTTGACGATGAGCTGCCACACGTTGCGCGCGCCGGTCTTCTCGCCCGCATTGTTGTATTCGCTGATCAGGCCGCACACGCCAATGCGCGCATACATCGCGAGGTTGTTGAGCCCGGCGTCAAGGATGTCACCGCCAACGTTCTCGAAGATCACGTTGACGCCCTGCGGCGCGGCTTCGGCGATCTCGGCCGAGAGCTGGTCCACGCTCTTGCCGCGGTAGTCGATGGCCTGATCAAAGCCGTAGCGCTCCACCAGCCGCTTGCACTTCTCCGGCCCGCCCGCGATGCCGATCACCTTGCTTGCGCCCTTGATCTTGGCGATCTGGCCAACGAGCGAGCCCACCGCGCCCGCCGCGCCCGTTACCAGCACGACATCGCCAGGCTGCGGCTTGCACACCTCAAGATAGCCGAAATAGGCGGTCATCCCAACCGCGCCGAGCACCGAGAGGAAGTTCGTCGGCGAAGGCACGATGGTCGGATCGATGGGCGCACTGAAGCCGCCTGCCTGCGAGACCGAGTATTCCTCGATCGCATTGAGGCCTGAAACCCACTGGCACACCGGGAAATCGGTGGTCTTGCTCGCCACCACTTCGCCCACGGTCGAGGCGCGCACCGGGGTGCCCAGCGGGATCGGCGGCATGTAGCTCGGCGCATCGTCCATCCAGCCGCGCATGGCAGGGTCGAGCGAGGCGTAGTGATTGCGGATCAGGAACTGGCCATCCGCCAGGTCGGGCAGCGGCTCGGATACGAGGCTGAAATCCTCGGACACAGGTGCGCCATTGGGGCGGTGGACGAGGAGAAAACGGCGGTTCACAGCGGCGGATTCTGGCACGAAAGAAGCTCCTGCACGGGGGACTCCCGACTGGGTAGAGCCTAGACCCCGCCCGCCCCAAGACGACTCTCATTTTTGCCCATTGGGCCGGGGCCTCACTCCCCATTTTGGCAGGTGATGGCCCGCCCCTTCGCACCCACATTGCAGGGCATGCTGTCACCCAGTGCAGCGCAGAGGACCACCGGGCCATGGCTGAACCCTTCGTCGATCACCCCCACCTTGCCGGCCACCACGCGCCAATCCGTTTCGAGGCCGATGCACCGGACCTGATCATCGCGGGCAAGCTTTCCGACGACCTTGCCGGCATCTTCTACCGCAATGGCCCGGACCCGCTCTACCCGCCGCGCGAGGGGGACTATCACTGGTTCGACGGCGACGGCCGCGTCTCGATGCACAACCGCTGGGTGAATACCGAGAAGTCCGAGCTGGAAAAGGCCGCGGGCCGCCGCCTGTTCGGCATTCACTGCAATCCAATGACAAGCGACTCCAGCGTGCAGGGCAAGCGCTACGACACCGGTAACACCACCGTGCTCCTGCATGGCGGGCAGCTGCTGGCGCTGATGGAAGGCGCGCCGCCGGTCGCGCTCGATCCGCGCAAACTGGATACCCTGCACGAGGAAACCTACGGCGACCTCGTCACCTCCAGCTTCTCCGCGCATCCCAAGATCGATTGCGCGACGCGCGAGATGATCAACACCGGCGCTGCCATCCACGGCAAGATGGGCCCGGCGGAAATGCGCTATGATGTGGTCGCGGCGGACGGGACGATCCGCAAGACCGAGACTATGCCGATGCCGCACTTCAGTCTGATGCACACCTTTCCGCTGACGGGAAACTGGGCGATCTTCCCGTTTGTCCCGATCGGCACCGACTTGAGGCGTTTCGCCGCCGGTGGGCCGATGACGGCGTGGGTCAACGACCGCCCGACCAAGTTCGCGGTCATGCCGCGCGAGGGCACGGCGAGCGAGATCAAGTGGTTCGAGTTCGAGCCGCGCCACATGTTCCACGAACTCAATGTGTGGGAAGAGGACGGCAAGATCATCGCCGACGTCGCCGCAGCGAATGGCACCGCGCTGTTCCCGGACGAAACCGGCGCGCGCCGCACCCACCTCGATACGCAGCAGAACCTGCGGCGCTGGACCATCGACCCCCATGGCAACACCGGCTGGATCAAGGAGGAAGTGCTCAACGGGCGCGACATCCAGTTCCCCCACCCCGACGACCGCCTGATCACGCGCAAGAGCCGCCACAGCTTCGCCAACATCAACCTCAAATCCCGCGATGGCCGAATCGAAGGCATGGACGCCGTGCTGTGGTATGACTCGCAGATCGGCGAGGAGGGCATCTGGCATTTCGGCGCAGGCGCGGCGGCAGGCGAACTCGTGTTCGCCCCTCGCCTCGGCAGCACCGACGAGGCTGACGGCTATGCGATGTCGCTGGTGCCCCCCGCAAACAGTGGCACCAGCGAGCTTGCGATCTTTGCGGCCAAGGACATCGCCGCCGGTCCGATTGCGCGCGTGCTCATTCCCTTCCGCGTCCCCAGCGGCATCCACTGCAACGTCCACGCCGAGAACAATCCGCTCTTCCAGCAAACCCTGGCGAACTGACAAAGGCCTCACATGACCACGATCCACGCGCAGCCAGTTCCAAGTCATTTGGCGCAGTATGCCGCCAACGGCAGCTGGACCAACATGACCATCGGCGATTACGCGCGCCGCTGGGCCGAGAGCGATCCGGACCGTGTGGTCTATCTCGGCGATCCCGCTGCGCCGACCTATGCCAGCCTGCTGGCCGACGGCGAGGCGCTGGCCCGCACGCTGCGTGATCTGGGCCTGCGCACTGGCGACGTTATTGGCTTTCAGGTGCCCAACTGGGTCGAAGCCTCGGTGATCAATCTTGCCGCCAATCTCGGCGGCTTCGTGATCGCTCCGATCGTGCCGATCTACCGCGATGCCGAAGTGATCCAGATGCTCGGCGATTGCGGGGCCAAGGCCTATTTCGTCGCGGAAAGCTTCCGGGGCTATGACTTCGCCGGAATGATCGACCGCGTGCGCCCGCTCCTGCCGGAACTCCGCCACGTGATCTATGTGCGCCCCACCGAACGCGCGCCGGATTATGCGGCGCTGGTGCAGCATGGGCGGGGCCTCAATACCCCGCTGAACAAGGTCGACCCGAATGCGCTGAAGCTCGTTCTCTATACCTCGGGCACCACTGGCCGGGCCAAGGCTGTGCTCCACTCGCACAACACACTGGACCGGGTCGCGCAGTTCGGCCGCAAGTATAGCGGCGTGCCCAATGACGTGACACTGATGCCATCGCCCGTCACGCACATCAGCGGCTTTTCGGGCGGGCTGGAGAAGCCCTTCGCCTCCGGAAGCCAGGTGGTGCTGATGGAGGTGTGGAAGGCCAAGGACGCGGTCGAGCTGATCGACCGCTACGGCGTGACCTCCACCGTTGCCGCCACGCCCTTCCTGCAGGAACTGTGCGATGCGGCCGAGGCGGCAGGCTCCTCGCTCCCCACCTTCCGCCGCTTTGCCTGCGGCGGCGCGGCGATCCCTTCGGAACTGGTCTACACCGCCAACCAGCGCCTTGCGCACGCCTGCGCCTACCGCGTCTATGGCAGCAGCGAAGTGCCGCTGGCGACGCCGGGTGTCCTGCCCGAAGAGAGCCTTGAACTGGCCGCCGAAACCGATGGCAGGCCGCTTGACTATGAGCTGCGGCTGGTGGACGACGACGGCAACGAAGTGCCCCATGGCACCGACGGCGAGATCCTCGTGCGCGGGCCGGCGATGTTCCTCGGCTATGCCGACGCGGCGCAAACGCGCGAAGCGCTGACCGAAGACGGTTTCTTCAAGACCGGCGACATCGGCCGCATCACGCCCTCGGGATCGCTCGTCATCACCGGGCGCAAGAAGGACCTCATTATCCGCGGCGGCGAGAACATCAGCGCCAAGGAAATCGAGGATGTGCTGCACCTCCATCCGGCGATCAAGGAAGCAGCCGTTGTCTCCATGCCGCATGCGCGGCTGGGCGAAGGCATCTGCGCCTGGCTGATCCCGGAAGGTGCCGAGCAGCCGGACCTGCCCACGCTTTCGGCCTTCGTCAGCGAGGCGGGGCTGGCCAGGCAGAAGTGCCCCGAGCGGATCGAATGGGTGGACAGCTTCCCGCGCACAGCCTCGGGCAAGATCCGCAAGGACGTGCTGCGCACGATGATCAAGGACAAGGTGAACGCCGAGACGGCGGGGTAGCCTTAGAGCCTGATGACATCGGATGGGATCGTCGGCCCGGACTTGATCCGGGCCTTGGCTCTTCTTGTTCGAGCCGCGGCTGAAGAATAGCCCAGCCCCGTGTCAAGCACGGGGCGACGGGAAACTGCTCCCACTTTCGTCTTTGCGAGGAGCGTAGCGACGAAGCAATCCAGAGCGGTAGTGCGTGACGCTCTGGATTGCTTCGTCGCTACGCTCCTCGCAAAGACGAGGGGTGGTTGGTGATCAGTTCCCTGCCTGCATCGCCGCCATCGCAGAACCGACCGCGGCCTGGATCTCGTGCGGACGCGGGTTGCGGCGAAGGGTCAGGCCGCCGTTGATCTGCAGGTTCTGGCCCGACATGAAGCAATCGTCGCTCACCACCCACAGGGCAGCCTTGGCGATGTCCTCCGACGTGCCGACGCGGCCCAGCGGATATTCCTTCACGAACGCATCGGCGAGGCCGGGGACCGCGAACGATTGCTCGGTCATCGGGCTCAAGGTGAAGCCGGGCGAGAGCACGTTGGCGCGGATGCCTTGCGGGCCATACTGGTTGGCAACGCAGCGGATCAGCGCTTCCGACCCGGCCTTGGTCGCGATGTAGGCCGCGTGGTCATCGATCACGCATTGCGTGGTGGCCGACGATATCTGGACCAGCGAACCGCCGTGCGGCATCGCGCGGACGAAGGCGCTGAGGAAGTAGTGCACGCCCTTCAGCTGCAACGCGATGATCTGATCGAGTTCTTCCTCGGTGATCTCGTGCAGCCCCTTGAGCAGGCCCCAGCCCGTGGCGTTGATCGCGATATCGACCTTGCCGTGGCGTTCCAACACGGTGCTGGCCAGCGCTTCCACATCGGCCTTCTTCGCCAGATCGCACAGCGCCCAATCGCCCGCGATGCAGCCTGCGAAGGTCTTGAGCGGTTCGGCCTTGCGCCCCGAAACGACGACTTTCGCCCCCGCATCGGCCAGCGTGCGCGCGATATGCTGGCCCATGTTGTCCTTGCCCGCCGCGCCGATCACGACGGCCACCTTGCCCGAAAGATTGGTCATAGCGTGTCAGTCCTTTGCGGTGAGGAACGTGGCGGTGGCAACGCCGTCCGGCCCGTAGACCGGCTCCGAGATATCGCAGCGATACTTGCGCGTGTTGGCGCCGAGGATCGTGAAGCCCGCGAGATGCGCGCCCATCTTGAAGTAGGATTCGGCGAGCAGATGCACGGCAAGATCCTCGGCGGTCTCCCACTCTTCGAACACATGGATGCGGCCGGGATGGTGCGGATCGAGGCTCCACGCGTAGTGGCGGCAGCCCTTCTCGGCGAGCGCCATGTCGATCAGCGGCTGTGCATCTTTCAGCACCTCGTCGCGCACTTCCGGCGCAAAATCGATCTCACCTGCAACAACCACGATCATCACGAATACCCCTTCAGAACGGAAAAGCTGCGGCTCTGGTAGAGCCAGGTGCCGCCGCGCTTGACGTAAGTGTCCTCGTAGCGGCCAATGCTGCGGCGCAAGTTGCCTTCGAGGTCCTCAAGCGTCTCGTTGGTGTAGACGCGGCCCGTCGCCGTTTCGCCATCGATGACGATCGTACCGGTTTGATAGAAGAAGGCGACGAAAGCGAAGGTCGACATCGCGCCGGTCCACAAGCCGACGATGGCATCCTTGCCGTCCACGGTGGTGCCGGCAAGATCCCAGACGGCATCATCCGCCCAGAGTGCGCCCCAGTCCCCGGCATCGCGCCGGAACACGGCATCGGCATAATTGTCGTGCAGCGCGTGGATGGCGAGCTGGTCCTCGATGGGTCCGGTGATAGCCATGGTCTCTCCCGATTTTGAGGCGAGCCTAAGGCGATTCAGAACGGCCAGAAACTATCAATTCCGCGCGCTGTCAGAGGCGGTGTTTTGACTATTCTGGCGCGGCAAAGGCCCGGGTTCACCGGACGAAGAACTATGGATGGAGAGCGCGATGGATCTGGGTCTCAAGGGCAAGAAAGTCATCATGAACGGCGGTGCCCGCGGCATCGGCCTCGAGATCCTCAAGATCCTCACCACCGAAGGCGCCGACGTCGCGTTCTTCTCGCGCGATCAGGCCAAGATCGACGCCGCGCTGGCCGAACTTGCGGGCAATGAGGGCAAGGCCTACGGCGATGCCTTCGACATGACGGGCAACCTCGATGGCTACGTCGCCTGGCTGAATGGCGCGGTGGAGAAGCTCCGCGGCTGCGACATCTTCATCAACATGGCGAGCGTTTCAGGCGCCGGCGCCACGCAGGACTGGCAGAAGTGCCTCGACGTGGACATCATGGCTGCGGTCAAGGGCATCGAGACGCTGACCCCGGCGCTCGAAGCCTCGGGCGCAGGTTCGATCATTGTGATGTCGTCGACCGCCGCGGTGGAGACTTTCATCATGCCGCAGGCCTACAACGCGATCAAAGCCGCGCTGATCACCTATGCCTCGCAGCTTTCGCAGGCGCTCGCGCCCAAGGGCATCCGCGTCAACACTGTCTCGCCCGGTCCGATCGAGTTCCCCGGCGGCAGCTGGGAGATGATCCAGGGCGCGATGCCAGACTTCTACAAGAGCATCAAAGCGCAGATGCCGATGGGCCGCCTCGGCGCGCCGGATGAAGTCGCGCGCTCGGTCGTGTTTCTTGCCAGCCCGGCCTCGTCCTATTCCACCGGCGTCAATCTCGTGATCGACGGCGGCTTCACCAAGCGCGTGCAGTTCTGACCCGATGACCAAGACCCCGCGCGAACTCGCCGAGACCATGCTCGGCTGCATCGACAAGGGCGACTGGGCCGGCGTGATGGCGATTACTTCGCCCGATTACGTCGTCCACGAGCCGCCGGAGCTGCCCTTCGGCGGTGACTGGAAGGGTCAGGATGCGCTGATCCGTCTGTTCCCGCACGTGTGGAGCTACTGGGACGACGTGGTGGTCGACCGGCTCGGCATCCTGACGGACGAGAACTACTTCTGCCTGCAACTGCGCATGACGATGACCTCGAAGCTCGCCGGCAACCGCATCAGCACTTCGCTCGCGGAAACCACGCGCTGCGTCGATGGGCTGATGGTGGAATACACGATCCACTACCACGACTGCGCGCTGGTTGCCCGCGAAGCCGGTCCGCCGCGCCCCGGTGCGGTGAAGCTGGAAGGGTGAGGCAGGCGGGCGCGCAACCGGGCGGGGCGCGCACCGCAGCACTGACCTATCACTTTTATGGCTTCTCAAGGGGAGCCCCCAATGGCCATGTGACTTCCATGATCCGCGCGCGCCTCACCCCGCCGCGCGGCCTCGCAACCGGGAGACAGAAGGTGCAACTGAGCCGCGACCAATTGCTGCGCGCATATCGCCAGATGAAAGTCATCCGCGAGTTCGAAGAGCGTCTCCACATCGATATCCAGACGGGCGAGATCGCCGGGTTCACGCACCTTTACTGCGGCCAGGAAGCCGTCGCAGTCGGTGTATGCGAGCATCTTTCGACTGACGACAAGATCGTCTCCACCCACCGCGGCCACGGCCACTGCCTTGCCAAGGGCTGCGACCTGGACGGCATGATGGCCGAGATCTGGGGCAGCCGTGATGGCCTGTGCAAGGGCAAGGGCGGCTCGATGCACATCGCCGATATCGACAAGGGCATGCTGGGCGCCAACGGCATCGTCGGCGCGGGCGCGCCGATCGCGGTGGGCGCGGGCATTGCCGCCAAGATCAATGGCAAGGGCCACGTTTCGATCGCCTTCTCTGGCGACGGCGCGTGCAACCAGGGCACCACGTTCGAAGCGATGAACATGGCCGTCGTCACCAAGGCGGCCTGCATCTTCGTGTTCGAGAACAACCACTATTCCGAGCACACCGGCTTCGAATACGCGGTCGGCACCGACAAGGACATCGCCAGCCGCGCGCAGGCGTTCGGCATGAAGGTCTGGCGCGGTGATGGAACCGACTTCTTCTCCGTCTACGAAACGATGCGCGAAGTGCTGGATTACGTCCGCGTCCCCGGCAACGGCCCGGCGGCAGTCGAGTTCGATACAGAGCGCTTTTTCGGCCACTTCGAAGGCGATCCGCAGCGCTATCGCGGCCCGGGCGAGCTCGACCGCATCCGCGAGACGCGCGATTGCCTCAAGAAGTTCCGCGCCAGCGTGACGGGCGCGGGCCTCCTCACCGATGCCGATATCGACGCCGTCGATGCCGATGTGATGGACGCCATCGAAACTGCCGTAACCAAGGCCAAGGCCGCCCCGCGGCCCAAGCCCGAAGACGTCCTTGAAGACGTCTACATCTCGTACTGATTCCGGAGCGCGACCAATGGCAAGAATGATGTATCGCGAGGCGGTCCTCTCCACGATCGCCGAGGAAATGGAGCGCGACGAAAATGTCGTCGTGCTGGGCGAGGACGTGGTGGGCGGCAATGGCACCGCTGGCGGCCCGGAAGCCATCGGCGGGATCTGGTCGACCTCGGCCGGCCTCTACGGCAAGTTCGGCGGCGACCGCGTGATCGACACGCCGATCTCGGAAAGCGCGATCATGGGCGCGGCGGCGGGTCTTGCGCTTTCAGGCAAGCGCCCGGTGGCCGAGCTGATGTTTGCCGACTTCATCGGCGTTTCGCTCGATCAGATCTGGAACCAGCTCGCCAAGTTCCGCTACATGTTCGGCGGCAAGACCAAGTGCCCGGCGGTGATCCGCATGGCCTGGGGCGCGGGCTACAACGCCGCGGCGCAGCACAGCCAGGCAGTGCACCAGATCCTCACCGGCATGCCCGGACTCAAGGTCGTGATGCCGAGCACCCCGGCAGATGTGAAGGGCCTGCTGCGCACCGCGATCCGCGATGACGATCCAGTGATCTTCCTCGAGCACAAGGCGCTCTACGGCGTGAAGGGCGAAGTGCCCGACGACAAGGATTTCATGATCCCCTTCGGCCACGCCCGCCTCACCCGCGCGGGCAACGACGTGACGATCGTCTCGACCGGATTGCTGCTTGGCTTCTGCGAGGCGGTCGCGGACAAGCTTGCCGCCGAAGGGATCGGCTGCGACGTGATCGATCCGCGCACCACGAGCCCGCTCGACGAGGAAGCGATCCTCGATTCGGTCGAAGTGACGGGCCGCCTCGTGGTGGTCGACGAGACCAATCCGCGCTGCAGCCTGGCCGGCGATATCTGCGCGATGGTTGCCGAGAAGGCCTTCGCCAGCCTCAAGGCCCCGCCGATGAGCGTTACTCCGCCGCATACCCCCGTCCCGTTCGCGCGCGAGCTGGAATCCGCGTACTTGCCCTCGATCCCCAAGATCGAAGCGGCGGTGCGCAAGGTCCTCTCCTACCGCTAAGGATTGCCGTCATGGCTGATATTCGCCCCTTCTGCATGCCCAAGTGGGGCATCGAAATGACCGAGGGCACGGTTGCTGAATGGATGGTCAAGGAAGGCGAGGCTTTCTCGCGCGGCCAGGTCATCTGCCTGATCGAGACCGACAAGATCACCAATGAAGTCGAAGCGGAATACGACGCGGTGCTGAAGCGCGTGCTCGTGCCCGCCAGCGACCAGCCGCAGCCGGTTGGCGCGCTGCTCGGCGTGTTCACCGATGCCGCCACGACCGATGCCGAAGTCGATGCCTTCGTCGCCGCGTTCAAGCCGGCTGAAACCGGAGTGGCCGCGAAGGCCGGTAGTGATGCTGCGCCTGCCGCTGCACCGGAACCTGCGCCGGAACCCGCGCCAGCCGCGCCGGAGCCGAAGAAGATCGTCACCAACCGTTCGATCAGCCCCGAAGCGCTCAAGCTTGCCGAAGCCGAAGGCGTCGATATCGAGCCCATCGCGGGTTCGGGCCGGGGCGGCCGCATTACCTATCAGGATGTCGTTCAGGCGATGCGCCCCGAGCGCGCGCTGAGCCTTGCGGGCCCTGCCGAACTCCCGGCCGAGAACCGCGCGGTGTTTGCCTCGCCGCTCGCCGCGCGGCTTGCCGCGCAGTACGGGATCGACCTTTCGACGCTCAAGGGCACCGGCCCGCGCGGGCGCGTTTCCAAGGCCGACGTGCTCGGCGCAGTGAAGCCCGCCGTGCCCGAAGCCGCCCCGGCTCCGGCCTTTGGCACGCCGTTCGTGGCGGTGGCCAACACGCCCGTGGTCCAGCCGTTCGACAAGGTGCGCAAGGTCGTCGCCCGCCGCCTGACCGAGGCGAAGCAGACCATCCCGCACTTCTACCTGCGCGTTTCGGCGCGGGTCGATGAACTCGTGGCGCTGCGCAAGACGGCGAACATCGTGATGGGGACGAAAGCCTCGATCAACGATTACCTCGTCAAGGCGGTCGGCATGGCGCTGGCCCGCCACCCGGACGTCAACGTGCAGGTCGGGGCGGACGCGGTCCACAGCTTCCCGCATGCCGATGTGGCGATTGCGGTCGCCAGCCCCAAGGGCCTCGTCACCCCCATCGTGCGGCAGGCGGACCGCATGCATATCGCGCAAATCGCGGCGACCACCCGCGCGCTGATCGACAAGGCGCAGGCCGGGCGGCTCAGCTTCGAGGACATGGACGGCGGCACGTTCAGCATCTCGAACCTCGGCATGTTCGGAATCGAGGAGTTCGACGCGATCATCAATCCGCCGCAGGGCGCGATCCTTGCGGTCGGCGGGATCAACCGCGTCGCGGTGGAAACGGCGGACGGCGACATCGCGTTCGAGAGCCAGATCAAGCTCTCGCTTTCGGTCGATCACCGGGCGATTGATGGCGCGGCGGGTGCGGCCTTCCTGCAGACGCTGAAGGCGCTGATCGAGGCGCCGGAATCGCTGTTCGCTTGATCGGGCGCCTGCCTATCCGGCAGGTAGCCTATTTCTGCGCAGACGTGCGCGCGGCGGCGGCTGCGCACCATGCCGTCTATGGCTCCGGCCCGTTCTTCGTGGCGGACAACATCCCGTTAGCGCGCTGCATCCATCGCGGTGTGGAGCGGGTGCACGATCACTCCTCGGCCTATGGCCAATGGGGCGAGGTGATGGTGGAGTTCGTCCAACAGAACAATCCCGGCCCCTCCCCCTTCCATGACATGTATCCGGAAGGCTCGGGCCGATACGGCATGCACCATGTCGCGGTGTTCGTGGACGATGTGGATGCCGCGTTGGCAGCGTTCGAAGCCCAGGGCTCACCCTGCGCGATGCGCGCCGAGATGGCCGACGGTTTCGTCTATGCCTTTGCCGATACGAGCGCGGCGCTGGGCCATATGACCGAGCTCTACAGCCCCCGGCCCAGCCTGCTCGGCTTCTATGCGATGGTGGCGGACGCCGCCAGGGACGGCGCGCCGGAGCGCGATCTCATCACCACCATCCGCCTGCGCTGAAGGCCCATTCCATGACCACCAACCGTTTCTGGCAGCTGGATGCCCATCCCGTGGGCGACGACTTCGCCAGCGCCCTTTCCTTCCGCGAGGAAGTGCTCCAGCCGCTGGCTGAAGGGCAGGTGCGGATTGCCGCGCAGTGGCTCTCGATGGACGCGGGAACGCGCATGTGGATGGGGCCGCGCACCGATGGCTATCAACCGCCGCTGCCATTGGGCACCAAGATGTCGGGCCTCGTGATGGGCCGCGTGGTCGAAACGCGTGATCCTGCGTTCCCCGAAGGCACGCTGGTGCGCTGCTTCGGGCAATGGGCGGACTATTCGGTCGTCACGCCCGCCGAGGCCGGCCTGATGGCGCTGGACGAAAGCCTGCCGGACCTGCGCGAGCATTTCGGCGCGCTTGGCATGAACGGGTGGACGGCGCTGCTGGGTGTGCGCGATACGGCGCGCATCCAGCCCGGCCAGTGGATCGCCGTCTCCGCCGCTGCGGGCGCGACAGGCAGCCTTGCGGTGCAGGTGGCACGGGGTCTTGGCGCGCATGTCGTCGGGATTGCGGGCGGCCCCGCCAAGTGCGCCTACCTCAGGCAAGAACTCGGCGCGGATATCGCCATCGACTACAAGGCCGACGATATCGCCGCGCGCCTTGCCGCCGAAGTGCCGGGCGGACTCAATGGCTATTTCGACAATGTCGGCGGGCCGATCCTGGATGCGGTGCTGCCGAACATGGCGCTGTTCGGCTGCGTCGCGGTCTGCGGGCTGGTGGCGGCCTATGATGCGGACAAGCCGCTGCCCGGACCCGCGCGCTATGATCAGGTGCTGATGAAGCGGCTGCGGATCGAGGGCTTCTTCGTGCCCGATCACTTCCACCGCGCCGAGGAGTTCATTCCGCCGCTGCGCCAGTGGCACGACGAAGGCCGCCTCGTTTCCCGCTTCGATGAAACGCCGGGCCTTGAAAACACGCTCGCCGCCTATGCACGGATGCTGGGCGGCGGCGCAATCGGCAAGGTGCTGGTCAAGGTGGCCTGACCTACCTCCCCTCCCGCAAGCGGGAGGGGCCGGGGGAGGGCATGTTAGCGCCTCAGTCAGCCATCCACTTTTCGAGATTCTCGTGGAAGTAGCGCACGCGGCGCTCCTGAAACGCGAGGTAATCGCGCTGGTAGCCGCGCGAGTGCAGGCCGCGCTGCTGGGCTTCCCACACCGAGACGTCCTGATCGATGCCGGGCCCGGCGGAAACCTCGCCCCACTTGCCCTGCACGTGCGGCGCGGGGACCGAGACATCGACCCATTCGGACATCGACTGCGAATAGTAGCGCGTCGTGCCGGCGGGGAAGAGCGTCATGTACCACATGTCGAAGTAGCACTTCTCCGGATCGGTCTCGTGCGGGCGGGCGCGCAGCCAGATGTTGCCATCGGGCTTGAGGCTGAACGAGAGGTTGGGGAAGATCGTGTAGTGCCAGTGATCGGTCAGCTGGTCATCGTGATAGGTCGAGAAGTCGAAGCCCTTCGAAGCGCCCTTCTCGCGCTTGGCCTGCTGCAGCGCCTTGCGGATTTCGCCGGTCTTGCCGCCGCGGAACTGTTCGGGATCGAGCTCCCAGAATTCAAGCTCCTCGCGCAGCATTTCGAGCGTTTCGGCCTCGCCGCCGCGCAGCTGCTTGGTGGGGCCGGCGCCGGGCATGAACATGCGGGCGTGGCCTTCGGGGTAGAGATCGAACTGGCAGTGGCTGTAGCCATACTCCATCACGAACTTCGTCTGCGGGTGGACGAAGGGCACGTGATAGCTCTCGTTGAAGTTGTCCTGCACCAGCTTCCAGTTGAAATTGCCCTCGATCGTCACCCAGTGCGTGCGGACCATCGCGTCCATCGGGTAGGTATCGATCTGATCGGCAATCGGCCCCATGAACTGGCGCAGCGGCGCGGCGTCCTTGTCCATGTTGATCCACACGAAGCCGGCCCAGGTCTCGCACTTCACTTCGACGAGGTTGAGCTTGCCGCAGGGCGAGCCTTGCACGAAGTCCGCTTCGTCGGGCACGACCTTGAGCTTGCCGGTGAGATCATAGGACCAGCCGTGATAGGGGCAGACGAGGCGCTTGGAATGGCCCTGCTCTCCCGTCACCACCGGCATCGCGCGGTGCTGGCACACGTTGTAGAACGCACGCACCGCGCCATCATCGCCGCGCACGCAGACGATGGTTTCGGGGCCGAAATCGGCGGTGAGCCAGTCACCCGCATTCGGGATCTGCGCCTGTGTGCCCGCGATCTGCCAGGTCTTCGTCCAGATCCGGTCCCACTCGCGGTCCGCCCATTCCTTCGAAAAGTAGCGGTCCGGAGTGATCGGGGAATTTCCCAGCGGCGGATCGGCCAGCGGGGAGATATCCGCCAGCGAGGTGGCGCGGGCGCGGGCGAGTTGGGCTTCGGTCGTCATGTCATGGCTCCTTTTTCAGGCACCTGCAAAGTGAGGGTAGGATGGATCGGCATGGCCGCGCGCGCCGAAGGCGTAGCCCGGCATGTTGGCGCGGTCCCACATGTCGGTTGATGGGGCGACCGTGCTCCAGTCGTAGACGGCATGGCGATGCGACATCTTCCAGGTCCCGTCGCGCCGCTCGAAGCGGTCGAGATAGCGCCCGGCGGCGACCATGAAGTTGTCGCCGCTTTCGCCGGGGATGTGGTGGTGCGCGATGAAATAGGCCTCGCCCTGCGCCTTGTCGCCGTCCACCTCGATCAGCACGTTGCCGATCACATGCTGGGTGCGGCGCATGCCCGCGAGCACTTCCATCACCCACGGCACGAAATCGGCAGCGGTGCCCTGGTACATGCCGTGATCGTCGGTCGCATCGGGGTGAAACACCGCGCGCACGAGATCCGCATCGCAGCGGTCGATCCCGCGGGCGAGGCGGTGGACGAGTTCGGTGCAGGCCATCTTGTCGAGCAGCAGCGCCACGCGGGGATCGAGATCAGCGGCCATCGGTCAGTCTCCGGTGTAGAGGGGGTCGTCCGGCAGGCGCTTGCCGTGCCGCTTCAGCGTGCCATAGAGCGGCCCGTCCCACTGCGCGGTCGAGGGGCCATTGCGGCTCCAGTCGAGCACATAGCGGCGGTGCAGCAAGCGCCAGTCATCGCCGCGTTTCTCCAGCCGGTCGAGATAGCGGCCGCCGACTTCCATTTCCTGCGGGCCAGCCGGCGAATCGACTTCATGCCACGCCCGGCAATACGTCTCGGCAATGGCCGTATCGCCGCTGATGTCGATCAGCATGTTGCCGAGGAAATGCTGCGTGCGGCGCATGGCGGCAAGCGCGGGTACCACGCCTTCGGACCAAGCCAGCGCATCGATCTCGCCCGTGCCGTAATCGGCCACCGCCTCGGGCCACCAGACCTCGCGCAGCACGGTCAGATCGCAGCGATCGATGCCGCGCGCATAGCGGCTGAGCACGTCCATGATCGCCAGCCGGTCGGCCAGTTCTTCGGGGCAGGTCCTGCTCATCGCAGCCTCATCTCCTCGCGGCGGCAGCTCAAATCGTGCGGCGCCCTTGCGCCCCACGGAAACATCGCTTCGCCCCCGGGCAGATCGGCGGCCGGTTCGTCACGGACCCAATCGACCAGTTCGCTGCGGTGGGCGATCTTCCACACTCCGCCGCGCCGTTCGTAGCGGTCGACGTAGCGGCCAGCGACGAACATGTCCCGCTCGCCGCCGTCTTCCCCGACGACCCGGTGGTGCGCCTGGAAGTAGACCTCGCCGAAGGCCAGATCGCCACTCTCGAAATCGATACGGACCTGCCCGATCATGTGGTGAT
>CAZQEH010000023.1:0-45307 GCA_964592205.1 uncultured Novosphingobium sp. | reverse complement strand
TGGGGGTCGGGGCCGGGCTTGCGGGCGGCGGCGGAGGCGCCGGCGGATCGAGCGGGACCGAGTAGGCCTGCAGCGCAGGCGCGCGTTCAAGATCGCCGTCAGCGTAAAAATGAGTGAGGCTCAGCGCCACAAGCACCGCATAGACCAGCAGCAAGGCCAGCAGCAGCGCGGCCCGTTTGCGGCGGCTTAGCGCAGGCTGGTCCGAAAAGCGCGTACTGGTCGATGCGCCGGGCATGCCCTGCGCTGTAGGCCAATTTCGCGAATACCGGAATCCTATCCTGCGAGGAAGCTGTCATCGCGCGCGAGCGAAACGAGGCGCAGGCCATGCGCGGCGGCCTGCTCTGCCGCGAGCGTGGACGCAGCGGAGATCGTCACCAGCAGCGGGCAGCCTGCGAGCACCGCCTTCTGCACTAGTTCGAAGCTGCACCGCGCGGTGAGGACGATGAAGCCATCCCCCGCCGCGAGCCCGGCCTGCGCCATCGCGCCAAGTAGCTTGTCGAGCGCATTGTGGCGACCGACATCCTCGCGCACCAGCCGGACCGTGCCATCGGCATCGCAGAACGCGGCGGCGTGGACGGCGCGGGTGGCGCGGCCAAGCGGCTGGAGATCGGGCAGCGCGGCAACGGCGCGGAAGATCGCGGCGTCATCGACAGCGAGGCTGGCCTCGACCGGTGGAAGCGGGCGGAGCACCTGTTCGAGGCTTTCGATGCCGCAGAGGCCGCAGCTGCCCTCGGCAAGGCGGAGGCGGGCGCGCTCCATCAGCGGGGCGGCATCATCGGCAGCAAGCTGGATCCGCAGCATCCAGCCGCCGGCGGGGACTTCGCTCGCCTCGGCGGACAGGAGCTGCGCGGGGGATGCAATCAGCTGTTCGGAAAGGCAGAAGCCCAGCGCATAATCGGCAAGGTCCGCCGGGGTCGCCATCATCACCGCATAGCCGAGGCCGTTGATCTCGATCGCGACCGGAGCCTCGATCGCCAGCAGGCGTTCCCTTGGAGCGGGCGCGCGGCCATCGGCGAAATGCTCGGCGAAGGTGTGCGCGACGGCTGCGTTAGCTGGCATGCGCGGAGAGCCGTTCCAGCGCCGCGCGGGCCACCGGATCAAGCGCCGCGCCTTCAGGGCTGTCCATCACGGCGAACACATCGGCCTTCATCCGGGGCGACCAGAAGGCCTCGATATGCTCGGCGATCATCGCCACCGGATCGGGCTCATGCGTCACGTTCCGCGCGATCTGGTTGGCCATGTAGACCAGCTTCTCGGTGGTATGCGCGCTCATTCCGCCGGCTCCATGGCGCCTTCATGGCCACGGATGCGGCGCGAGCGTGCGGCCTGCGCCGCGTATTCCTCCTGCCAGTCGGTCGGGCCGTTGGACGGGGTGATCTGGACGGCAGTCACCTTGTATTCGGGGCAATTCGTCGCCCAGTCCGAGTAGTCGGTGGTGATCACGTTGGCCTGCGTAACCGGGTGGTGGAAGGTGGTGTAGACGACGCCCGGCGCGACGCGGTCTGTGACGGTGGCGCGCAGGGTCGTTTCGCCCGAACGGCTGCCAAGGCGCACCCAATCGCCCGACTTGATGCCGCGGTTTTCCGCATCGGTCGGGTGGATTTCGAGCAAGTCTTCCGGGTGCCACACGACATTGGCGGTGCGGCGGGTCTGTGCGCCGACGTTGTATTGGCTGAGGATGCGGCCCGTGGTGAGCAGCAGCGGGAAGCGCGGGCCGGTGCGTTCGTCGGTCGGCACGTAGTCGGTCACCACGAACTTGCCTTTCCCGCGCACAAAGCCATCGATGTGCATGATCGGGCTGCCATCGGGCGCGGCATCATTCACCGGCCACTGCAGCGAGCCTTCGGCATCGAGCCGCGCGAAGCTGACCCCCGCGAAGGTCGGCGTAAGACGCGCGATCTCGTCCATAATCTCGCGCGGGTGGGTGTAGGCCCAATCGAGCCCCATCGCGCGGGCGAGAAGCTGAGTGATTTCCCAGTCCTCGTAGGCGTTCTTGGGCTCCATCACCTTGCGCACCGGCTGGATGCGGCGTTCGGCGTTGGTGAAGGTGCCGTTCTTTTCAAGGAAGGTGGAGCCCGGCAGGAACACATGCGCGTAGTTGGCGGTTTCGTTGAGGAACAAGTCCTGCACGATCACGCATTCCATCGCGGCGAGGCCAGCGGCGACGTGCTTGGTGTCAGGGTCGGACTGGAGAATGTCCTCGCCCTGGATGTAGATCGCCTTGAACAGGCCATCGGTCGCGGCATCGAGCATGTTGTTGATGCGCAAGCCCGGTTCGGGATCGATGCGTGCGCCCCACTCGGCCTCGAACAGCGCCCGGGCATCGGCGTCCGACACGTGGCGGTAGCCCGAAAGCTCATGCGGAAAGCTGCCCATGTCGCAGGCGCCCTGCACGTTGTTTTGTCCGCGCAGCGGGTTCACGCCGACGCCGCGGCGGCCGATGTTGCCGGTCGCCATGGCGAGGTTGGCGATGGCCATCACGGTGGACGAGCCCTGACTGTGCTCGGTGACGCCGAGGCCGTAATAAATGGCTCCGTTGCCGCCAGTGGCGAACAGGCGGGCCGCGCCGCGCAGATCGGCTGCCGGAACGCCGGTGACGGGTTCGAGGAATTCGGGGCTATTGCGTTCAAGACTGACGAAATCGGCCCAGTGGCGATACTCCTCAAGATCGCACCGCTCGCGCACGAAGGCTTCGTCGGCGAGGCCTTCGGTGACGATCACGTGGGCCAGCGCGGTCAGCACCGCGACATTGGTGCCCGGGCGCAGCGGCAGGTGATAGGCGGCGCTGATGTGCGGGCTGCGGACGAGATCGGTGCGGCGCGGATCGATCACGATGAGCTTCGCACCCTGCCGCAGGCGGCGCTTCATGCGGCTGGCGAAGACAGGGTGACCATCCGTGGGGTTCGCGCCGATCACGAGGATGACGTCGCTGTCCTCGACCGAATCGAAGTCCTGCGTCCCCGCCGAAGTGCCGAACGTCGTCTTGAGGCCGTAGCCCGTGGGTGAATGGCAGACGCGGGCGCAAGTATCGACGTTGTTGGTGCCGAACCCGGCGCGGACAAGCTTCTGGACGAGGAAGGTTTCCTCGTTGGTGCAACGGCTGGAGGTGATGCCGCCCAATGCATTGCGGCCATACTTGGCGGAAATGCGCGAGAGTTCGCTGGCGATGTGGGCGATGGCTTCGTCCCAGCTGACCTCGCGCCACGGCTCTTCGATCGAGGCGCGGATCATCGGGGAGAGCACGCGCTCCTGATGCTGGGCATAGCCCCAGGCGAAGCGGCCCTTGACGCAGGAGTGGCCGCGATTGGCCTTGCCATCCTTCCACGGCACCATGCGCACCACTTCCTCGCCGCGCGTTTCGGCGCGGAAAGTGCAGCCGACGCCGCAATAGGCGCAAGTGGTGACGGTGGCGCGTTCGGGTTTGCCGATTTCCTTGACCGCCTTTTCCTGGAGCGTCGCGGTGGGGCAGGCCTGCACGCAGGCGCCGCAGGAGACGCATTCGGAGGACAGGAAGCTATCGGAAGCCAGGCCCGCGCTGACCTTGCTGCCGAAGCCGCGGCTCTCGATGGTGAGCGCGAGGGTGCCCTGCACTTCATCGCAAGCGCGCACGCAGCGCGAGCAGACGATGCACTTTGAAGGGTCGAAATCGAAGTAGGGGTTCGAGATGTCCATGGTCTGGGCGAGGTGGTTCTCCCCCTCATAGCCATAGCGCACATCGCGCAGGCCCACGGCGGCAGCCTGATCCTGCAGTTCGCAATCGTTGTTCGCGCTGCAGGTGAGGCAATCGAGCGGGTGGTCGGAGATATAGAGTTCCATCACCCCGCGCCGCAGTTTCTCCAGCTTCTTCGTCTGGGTGTGGACCTTCATGCCTGCGGACACGAGCGTGGTGCAGCTGGCGGGGGTGCCGCGCATCCCGTCGATCTCGACGAGGCAGAGGCGGCAGGAGCCGAACTGCTTGACGCTGTCGGTCGCGCAGAGCTTGGGGATCGAACCGCCGGAGACGGCCGCCGCGCGCATCACGGTGGTGCCGGGGGCGACGGAGATTTCGCGGCCGTCGATGGTCAGCGTGACGGTGGCTGCGCCGCGCACTTCGGGCGTGCCGAAATCGGGCTGTGGACGATAGAGGTCGCGTTCAGAATCCATCATGCTGCTCCTGCGCGGAGACAAGGTCTTCGCGCGTATTGATATTGGCGGTCGTGGCCGAGAGGTTCACGGGCCTCGCGCCGATCATTTCGGCAAAGGCGCGCATGGAATGCTTGGCATCGGTTGCGAGGAAGGCATCGAGCGTGGGGGCTGCGCTCGCGGGCCAGAGGCCGATAACCGGCTGGTCGGCCACATAGGCGGGCGCGGGGGCCAGCTCGGCCAGCGTACCCTGCGCAAGGCCACCGCAATCGACGCCGCAGGTGAGAACTTCGACGAAATTGTTCGCCGCCGCGTGGTGGAGCGCGGTGTTGATGCCGCCCAATGGCCCCATCCCGGCGCGCGGGCGGTCGGCGACGTCACCGCGGCCCACGACGATCACGCCATCGCACTGCGCTTCGAGCGAGGCGACCGCGCGGGCAAGCAAGGTCTGCCCGCCAAGCGTGGCCAGCGCCTTGTCGCTGCCGAAGCGCGAGGACTGGCCGCCTGCGAGGACCGCGCCAAGGATCACTCGGCGGCTTCCTGCGCAGGCGCGGCTACGCCGAAGTCTTCCGGCCAGTGCTTCAGCGCCGAAAGCACCGGATAAGGCGTGAACCCGCCCAGCGCGCAGAGCGAGCCGAACTTCATCGTCTCGCAGAGGTCTTCGAGCAGCTCGATTTCGTCGCCCAGGGTGCGCGGGGCCTTGCGCGCGTTGTGCATCTGGGGAAGCGTTTCGACCTTGTCGGCCTGCCGCCCGGAGCGGGCGCGGATGCGGTCGATCAGTTCGACGCCGCGCGTGGAGCCGATGCGGCAGGGGGTGCACTTGCCGCAGGATTCCGCCGCGCAGAAGCTCATGGCGAAGCGGGCCTGCGCGCTCATGTCCGCCGTCTCGTCGAACACGGTGAGGCCGGCGTGGCCGATCAGGCCATCGGCGGCGGCGAAGGCTTCGTAATCGAACGGCAGATGGAAATCGGCGGGCGGGTGGTAGGCACCCAATGGCCCGCCCACCTGCACCGCGCGGACCGGGCGGCCCGAGGCGGTGCCGCCGCCGATCTCGTTCACCAGTTCGCCGAGCGTGATCCCGAAGCCGACTTCGAAGAGGCCGCCGTGCTTCACGTTGCCCGCCAGCTGGATCGGCATGGTGCCGCGCGAACGGCCGAAGCCGACTTCGGCATAGGCCGCGCCGCCGTTCGCCAGAATCCATGGCACGGCGGCGAGAGTCAGCACGTTGTTGACCACGGTGGGCTTGCCGAACAGGCCTTCGAGCGCGGGGAGCGGCGGCTTGGCGCGGACTTCGCCGCGCTTGCCCTCAAGCGAGTTCAGCAGCGAGGTTTCCTCGCCGCAGACATAGGCGCCCGCGCCGACGCGGACTTCAACCTCAAACGGAGCGATATGCGGGACGGCCAGCGCAATCGCGGCATTCAGCTTGGCGATGGCGTGCGGGTATTCGCTGCGGACGTAGATATAGCCCTTGCCCGCGCCGACGGCGTGACCGGCGATGGCCATGCCTTCGATCAGCATGAAGGGATCGCCTTCCATCACCATGCGGTCTGCGAAGGTGGCGCTGTCGCCTTCATCGGCGTTGCAGACGATGTACTTTACCGGGCCAACCGCCTTGGCGACGGTGGTCCACTTGATGCCTGCCGGGAAGCCAGCACCGCCGCGGCCGCGCAGGCCCGAGGCGGTGATTTCGGCGATGGTCGCTTCGGGGCCGAGTTCGCGGGCGCGCTTCAGGCCAGCCCAGCCGCCGGTTGCGGCGTAGTCTTCAAGGCGCAAGGGCCGCGTCTTGCCGGCGCGGGCGAAGGTGAAGCGCTGCTGGCGGGCGATGAAGGGGTGATCGGCAACCGGGCCGATGCCCTTGTCGCTGGTGCCAGCGAGGACGGCGGCGACATCTTCAGGGGTCAGCGGGCCGAAGCCCATCTTGCCATTGGGCCCGTCGATCTCGGCCAGCGGCTCGAGCCAGTGCATGCCCCAGCTGGACACGCGTTCCACCGTACAGCCGGCCTTGGCGAAAGCGGCGGCGACGGCATCGGCCCCGCAGGCGAGTGCGGCGGCGTCATCCGAGATGCGCACGAAAGTCATGCCAGGCGCTCCACCAGCGCGCCAAGGCGGGCGGCATCGAGGCGCCCATGGACTTCGTGGCCGACCATCGCGGCGGGGCCGACACTGCAGAGGCCGAGGCAGTAGACCGTCTCGACCGCGACGCGGGAATTGTCCGGCAGCGCGGCGACCAGTGCTTCGACGCCGCGCGCCTGGCAGCTTTCGGCGCGGCAGAGCTTGAGCACCGGGCGCTCTTCCGGCTCCTCGCGGAAATCGTGATAGAAGCTGACGACGCCGTGCACTTCGGCGCGGGTGAGGTTCAGCGCATGGGCGATGCGGCGGACCGTCGCTTCCGATACGTGACCGAAGACGGCCTGCGCATCATGGAGGATCGGCAGCAGCGCACCTTCCCGTCCGGCATGGGCGGCGAGGATGGCATCAAGCTCGTCGTGATCGTTCATGTGCAAATCTCATGGGAATTCAGCGGCGCAGGTCAAATCGAATTGCCTGATGGTTGATAGAACATTCCTATTACACCGGCGGGCGCAGCCCTGTCGATTCAAGCGCGCGGGCCGCGACGAGCGCGGCGCGGGCCATGGGGCCGAGCGGATCGCGATTGACCACAACGAGCCCGACCCGGCGCGCATCCTCCGGCTCATCGAAGGGCAGGAAGCGCGCCCATTCCACCCCGGCCATCAGCCGCGCATAACCATCGGGCACGATAGTCGCGAAGGCGCCCGAGTGGACCATGGCAAACAGCGCGAAGTGGCTGTCTGCCGTGGCGCGCGGGGAGACCGCGAGCCCGCGCGCGGCGAGGCGTTCATCGAGAATGCGACGGTATTGCATGCCCTGATGGAGCAGGCACAGGTTCTGTGCGCAGGCTTCCTTCCAGCTGATCGCGGTGTGCTGATCGAAGCCGCCGCCGCGCGCCGCGAGGAAGACATAGCGCTCGGCATAGAGCGGAACCGAAAGGACATTCGCGGGCGGTTCGTGATCGAGGTAGGTGATCCCGGCATCGACTTCAAAGGCATGAAGCCCATGCTCGATCGCGCGCGATGTGGCTGAGCGAACGGAGAGCGTGATGCCGGGGTTCTGCGCGAGCAGCGCCTCTCCAAGGAGGCCGACCAGCGGCAGCGCGGCAGGGATCGCGGCGAGGCCGAATTCGCCCTTGAGCGGCGCCGCGGTGGCCGCCACCGCGCTCGCCATGCCGCTGACCGCGCCGAGGATCTGTTCGGCCCAGGGCAGCATCGCCTCGCCATGCTGGGTCAGGCCGATGAAGCGGCGGTCGCGCTCGACAAGGCGGCGGCCGAATTCGGCTTCCAGCGCGGCGAGCCCGGCCGAGAGCGTGGGCTGCGAGATTCCGCAGGTGGTGGCTGCCTTGGCGAAATGCTGCTCGCGCGCGAGCGTGACGAAATAGCGCAAGTGGCGCAGCTGCATCGAACGGCCATCCCTTGTGAGAGGAACCGCCTATCACACTTGACGCAGAAAAGTCAGTCCGCTGCTTTCGCCATGTAGGCCTGATACCACTTCACGAACGCGGCAACCCCGTCCCGAACCGTGGTCGCGGGCTTGTAGCCAAGTTCGCGTTCGAGATCGGAAACATCGGCAAAGGTATCGGGTACATCGCCCGCCTGCAGCGGCAGGAGATTGCGGATGGCCTTCTTGCCGAGCGCGTCTTCGAGCGCTTCGATATATTCAGTCAGCTTCACCGGGCTGTTGTTGCCGATGTTGTAGATCCGGTAGGGCGCGTTGCTGGTGGCGGGATCGGGGCGGTGCGCATCCCACGCCGGGTTCGGCTGCGCGGGGTTGTCACAGGCGCGGATGACGCCTTCGACGATATCGGTGACGAACGTGAAATCACGCGTGTGGTTGCCATAGTTGAACACGTTGATCGGCTCGCCCGCGATGATGTTCTTCGCAAACAGGAACAGCGCCATGTCCGGCCGGCCCCACGGACCATAGACGGTGAAGAAGCGCAGGCCTGTCGTCGGAAGGCGGTAAAGGTGGCTGTAGCTGTGCGCCATCAGCTCGTTCGCCTTCTTGGTGGCGGCGTAGAACTGCAGCGGATGATCGACACCGACATGCTCGCTGAAGGGCATGGCCTGATTGGCGCCGTAGACGCTGCTGGTCGAGGCATAAACCAGATGCTCGACCCCGCCGTGCCGGCAGGCTTCGAGGATATTGGTAAAGCCGATGATGTTGCTCTCGACGTAGGCGTGCGGATTCTCGATCGAGTAGCGCACCCCGGCCTGCGCGGCGAGGTTGATCACCCGGCGGATATCGTTTGCGGCGAAGGTCTGCTCGACCACCGCGCGATCAGCCAGATTGCCGCGCACAAAGGTGTAGGACGCATTGGTGCGCCGCGCGGTTTCCTCGAGAATGCCGAGGCGCGCTTCCTTGATCGCGGGATCGTAGTAATCGTTGACGACATCGAGCCCCACGACAGCGTCCCCGCGTTCGAGCAGGGTCTTGGCGGCGTGGAAGCCGATGAAGCCGGCGTTGCCGGTCACGAGGATTGCCATGTCATTCTCCGGCGCTGGGTGCCGCGCGTGTTCTCGAAGCCGCTTAGAGGCTCCAGTAGCGGATGTCTTCGCGCAGGGCATGGGGTACCAGCGCCGATTTCACGTCGATCAGGACGCCGCCGGGCATGACCATATCCTGGATCGCATCGACGCCCATCTGTGCATAGTGATCGTGCGAGACCGCGTAGATCAGCAGGTCGAGCCCCGCGAACGCCTCTACCGGCGAAAGCTCGATCCCGAACTCGTGGCGCGTTGCATCCGGATGGGCGAGGGGATCATGGACCAGCGGCTGGATGCCGAACTCGCATAGCTCGCGGTAGATATCCTCAACCTTGGAATTGCGGATGTCCGGCACGTTTTCCTTGAAGGTGAGCCCGAGGATGCCGATGCGCGCGTCCTTCAGCGGGTGCCCGGACGCCGCCAGCATCTTCACTCCGCGCCGGGCGATGTAGCTGCCCATGCTGTCGTTGATGCGGCGACCAGAGAGGATCACTTCGGGGTGATAGCCCATCTGCTCCGCCTTGGCGGTGAGGTAGTAGGGATCGACGCCGATGCAGTGCCCGCCAACAAGGCCGGGATAGAACTTGAGGAAGTTCCACTTGGTGCCCGCCGCCGCGAGCACTTCGTTGGTGCGGATGCCAACGAGATCGCAGATCTTCGAGATCTCGTTCATCAGCGCGATGTTGATATCGCGCTGGGTGTTTTCGATGACCTTGGCGGCTTCCGCCACCTTGATCGAGGACGCACGGTGGATGCCGGCGTGGATGACCGAGCCATAAAGCGCGGCGAGCGTATCGAGCGTCTCGACATCCTGCCCCGCCACCACCTTGACGATGGCTTCGAGCGGATGCGCCTTGTCGCCCGGATTGATACGTTCGGGGCTGTAGCCGAGCTTGAAGCCCTCGCCGCTCTTGAGGCCCGAGGCGGCCTCGATGACGGGCGCGCAGACTTCCTCGGTCGCGCCGGGATAGACGGTGCTTTCGAACACGATGATCGTGCCGGGCGAAATGATCCGGCCGATTGCGGCGCAAGAGGCGGTGATATTGGAGAAATCGGGACGGCGGCTTTCGTCAACAGGAGTCGGCAGGGTGACGATCAGGATGCTGCAACCGCGCAAGTCCTCGATCGAGGACGTGATCGCGAGGGTGGAGGTGGCAAGCTCCTCGGCCGAAATCTCGTTGGTATAGTCATGGCCCGCGCGCAGCGTGCTGACGCGGTGCTCGCTGACGTCAAAGCCGACCACGTCATGCTTGCGCGCAAACGAGACAGCGAGCGGCAAGCCGACGTAGCCAAGCCCGATAACACCGATTTTGCCGAACGCCTTCATACCCGAACAACCTGCCTCACGCGTTTGGTCGTCCGGACTGCGGGGTCATCCGCTCACCCGGAACGATTCCGGCGCGCTGCTGCCGCGCCAGACCCTCCCTTATCCAATATTTGCGAACACGGACTTAACCACGGCCGGGCCGGAAGGACGGATTTCCGCCCGTTGTGCCCCCTGTCGCTTCGTGCAAGACGGCCCCGATGCTGGTGGCAGGGAGGACACGGTTTCCAATCGTGAAACGTCCGTGTGCATTTTGGGAAGGCACGGCGGCGCAACTCGGCTAGGGGCAACTATCTGATTCTCTTCACTGGAAAAGCTTGCGGAGTGCCCGATGACCGATGCTGAAACGATCCCTGCCCGCGATACGCGCGTCGGCACCGAAGGGCTTTTCCGGAGCGATGTGCGCACCGACTGGACCCGCGAGGAGATCGCCGCGCTGTTCGACCTGCCGTTCACCGAACTGCTGTTTCGCGCGGCCGAGGTGCATCGGCGCCATCACCGGCCCGATGAAGTGCAGCTGTGCACGCTGCTTTCGATCAAGACCGGGGGCTGCCCGGAGGATTGTGGCTACTGCTCGCAATCGGTCAAGGCGGACAGCGGCGTGGAGGCGACCAAGCTGATGGAAGTGCAGGCGGTGCTGCAATCCGCCGCGCAGGCGCGCGATGCCGGATCGAAGCGGTTCTGCATGGGCGCGGCGTGGCGCAATCCCAAGGACCGCGACATGCCCGCGATCATCGCGATGGTGAAGGGCGTGCGCGAAATGGGCATGGAAACCTGCATGACGCTGGGCATGCTGAGCGAGGCGCAGGCAGCGCAGCTCGCCGAGGCGGGGCTCGATTACTACAACCACAACATCGATACCTCGCCCGAACGCTACGGCGAGATCATCACCACGCGCGGCTTCGAAGAGCGGATCGACACGCTCTCGCGGGTCCGCGAGGCAGGGATCAACGTCTGCTCGGGCGGGATTGTCGGCATGGGCGAAACGCGCGGCGACCGCGCGGGCTTCATCCATGCGCTGGCGACCCTGGAGCGCCATCCCGAAAGCGTGCCGGTGAACGCGCTGGTGCCGATCAAGGGTACTGTGCTGGGCGATATGTTGGCCGATACGCCGCTCGCCAAGATCGACGATATCGAATTCGTGCGCACCGTGGCCGCGGCGCGGATCACCATGCCGCGTTCGATGGTGCGGCTCTCGGCGGGGCGCGAATCGATGTCGGAGACGGCGCAGGCGCTGTGTTTCCTTGCCGGGGCCAACTCGATCTTCACTGGCGACCGGCTGCTGACGGCGGCGAACGCGGGTGATGATGCGGATGCGGCTCTTTTTGCGCGGCTCGGTCTCAAGCCGATGGAAGCGGAAGAGCCGATGCGCGCGGACAAGGCTTCGGGCTGCGGGCGCTAAGGCACACGAAGGCCATGACCGCGGGAATCGATGCGTGGGCGGCGCAACGTGCCGATCTCGATGCGCTTGAGGCACGCGGACGCGGGCGCCGGCTGATCGCGCGGGAGGGGCGGGATTTCTCTTCGAACGACTACCTCGGCATGGCGCGCGCGCCGCGCCTTGCCGGTGCTGTTGCGGAGGCGATTGCGCGGGGTGTGCCGATCGGATCGGGCGGATCGCGCCTGCTGCGCGGGAATGATCCCGAGCACGAAGCGCTTGAGGCGGACGCGGCGCAGTTCTTCGGGGCGGAAAGCGCATTGTTCCTATCCTCGGGCTATGCCGCCAATGTCGCTTTGCTGGCGACTCTGGCGCAGCGCGGGGATCTGGTCGTCCACGATGCACTGATCCACGCCTCGATGCATGAGGGCCTTGCACTGACGCGGGCCAGCGCGGTTGCCGCCGCGCACAACGACGTGAACAGCTTTGCCGAAGCGATTGCGGGGTGGCGCAAGGCGGGCGGCACAGGCCGGGTGTGGCTCGCGTTTGAAAGCCTCTATTCGATGGACGGCGACCGCGCACCGCTGGCGGATCTTGCCGCACTGGCCGAGCAGCACGAGGCGATCATGCTGATCGACGAAGCGCACGCGACCGGCGTGTTCGGACCCGAAGGGCGCGGCCTTGCCGCCGCGCTCGACGGGCGAGCGGATACCGTGGTGCTGCGCACTTGCGGCAAGGCGCTGGGATGCGAGGGCGCGCTGATCTGCGGCCCGGCGGTGATGCGCAGCTTCCTTGTCAACCGGGCACGCCCGTTCATCTTCTCGACCGCGCCATCGCCGCTGATGGCGGCGGCGGTGCGTGAGGCCTTGCGCATGCTGGCCGATGAGCCTGAGCGCCGGACCGGGCTGATGGCGCGCGTGGCCCATGCCGAGGCCGCGCTGGCGCCGTGGGGCGCGGGGGTGACCGGCACGCAGATCATGCCGCTGATCCTTGGCGATGAAGTGCGCACCATGGCGGTGGCGGCGCGCCTGCAGTCTGCCGGCTTCGACGTTCGCGGCATCCGCCCGCCGACCGTTCCTGTGGGAACAAGCCGCCTGCGGATCTCGCTGACACACAACATCATGCCTGAAGATATTGACGCACTGGCGGGAGCCTTGGCAGAGGCATTTGCATGAGTGCTTTTGTGGTAACCGGAACGGATACCGGGATTGGCAAGACCGTGTTTTCTGCAGCCCTCGCCGGGGCGCTGGAAGCGCATTACTGGAAGCCGGTGCAATCCGGCCTTGCAGACGGCGCGGACAAGGACAGCGTGGCGGCACTCGCCGGGCTGCCTGCAGCGCAAATCCTCCCCGAAGCCTACCGTCTGACCGAGCCGCTCTCTCCCCACCGCGCGGCGGAGCTTGACGGTGTGACCATCGACCCCGATCGGCTGATCCTGCCCGCGGCGCGGCCGCTGGTGGTGGAAGGCGCGGGCGGCGCGCTCGTGCCGCTGACGCGCGAGGTGACGTATGCCGATGTCTTCGCCGAGTGGGGGCTGCTGACGATCATTGTCGCGCGCACGGCGCTCGGTACGATCAACCACAGCCTGCTGACGATCGAGGCGCTGCGCGCGCGGCGCGTGCCGATCCACGGTGTGGCCTTCGTGGGCGAGGCGAACGAGGATAACGAAGCGACCATCTGCAAGATGGGACAGGTGCGGCGGCTTGGGCGATTGCCGCTCCTGCCCGCCCTTGCACCGCAATCGCTGGCCGATGCGTTTGCGCGGGGTTTTTCCCTCGAAGACTTCACGTGAGCGGCTCGGCAGTCTGGCATCCCTTCACCCAGCACGGACTGGGAGACCCCGTTCCGCTGGTCACTCATGCCGAGGGCGCTGCGCTCTACACGGCTGACGGACGGCGGGTGATCGACGCGATATCCTCGTGGTGGGTGACAACGCATGGCCATTGCCACCCGCGCATCATCGCGGCGATTCGTGCGCAGGCGGGGCGGCTGGACCAGCTGATCTTTGCGGGCTGGACGCATGCGCCTGCCGAGCGCGTCGCGGCTGGCCTCACCGCGCTGATGCCCGAGGAACTGACGCGGGTGTTCTTCTCGGACAGCGGTTCGACCGCGATCGAAGTCGCGCTGAAGATGGCGCTGGGATACTGGGCACATACCGGGCGGCCGCGCGGGCGCATTCTGGTGCTGGAGCACAGCTATCATGGCGATACCATCGGCGCGATGTCGGTGGGTGAGCGCGGCGTGTTCAATGCGCCATACGAGCCGCTGCTGTTCGATGTCGGCACGATCCCCTTCCCGGTGGGCGATGGCGCCAATACGCTGGAAGTGCTGGAAAGGGCCTGCCGCGAAGCGCCTGCCGCGTTCATCGTCGAGCCGCTGGTGCTGGGAGCGGGCGGCATGCTGATGTATCCGCCAGCGTTGCTCACCGCGATGGCCGAGATCTGCCGCCGCCACGGAGTGCTGCTGATTGCCGATGAAGTGATGACCGGGTGGGGGCGCACCGGCACCCTGCTGGCTTGCGATCAGGCGGGCGTCGTGCCCGACATTCTCTGCCTCGCCAAGGGGATCACCGGCGGCTCGATGCCGCTGGCAGTGACCATGGCGCGTGAGCCGATCTTCATGGCGCACTGGTCGTCCGACCGGACGAAGATGTTCTTTCATTCTTCGAGCTATACCGCCAATCCCATCGCCTGCGCGGCGGCGGCAGCCAACATCGCGATCTGGCAGTCCGAACCCATCATGGACCGCCTCGCCGACCTCGGCGTGCGGCAGCAGGCATTGCTCGATCGGCTGGCCCTGCTCCCCGGCGTGGCGGCGGTGCGCCGCTGCGGGACGATTGCCGCACTCGATCTGGACGTGCCCGATGGCGGCTACATGTCCTCGCTCGCCCCGCGCCTGCTCACCCTGTTCCGCGAGGCCGATGTGCTGCTGCGCCCGCTGGGCAACACGATCTATATCTTGCCGCCCTATTGCATCGACGAAGCCGATCTCACGCGGATCGGCGATGTGATCGAAATGGCCGTCCGCACCGTCTTCGCATGATCTCCTAAGGGAAAACACCGAGCGTTCGGCGAGACTAGCGCAACACAGAAAAATGGCCGCTTAAGTGAGTCCGCTGGGAGCGCATTAAGGCGCTTCCGGCACATCCTTGACGCGTCCCCTCGCTGGAGAGCGTGCCATGGTTCGCCGTGCCCTGATCGATCCCATCCGCCACACTGCAAGCGAAGTGCGCCCTGCCTTGCGCATTGCCGTCCTGCTCACGCTGCTCGCATCCTGCGGACCGGTGCAGCTGAAGCGCACCGCCGGAATCACTTCTCCGATCGGCACGGCACAGGCTGCCGGACCCACGGGGACAGCCACGCAAGCCGCGCAGCTGCCGCCGATGGTGCTGGGCGTGCAAACACATTTCAGCCAGGGCTAGCCAGCCTCCTCGCAGGCGCTGGCGAAGCAGGTCGGCGCGCCGATGCTGCGCGATTCGCTCCCCTGGGCCGAAACCGAAAAAGTGCGCGGCAGCTATAATCTGAACACGCCGGCGGCGCAGTCGCTCAGCGCCGCCTGCGCCGCCGGGCAGCGCCTGCTGCTGACGGCGATCCCCGCCAATCCGCTCTATGATGGCGGGCAATGGGTTTCGAGCACGGCGGGCAATGCCGCTTTTGCGAGCTATCTTGCCGCGCTCGCGGGCAAGTTCGGCTCGTGCCTTGCCGCCATCGAAGTGGGCAACGAGATCAACGGATCTGGCGCGCTGGTCTATCCTGCCAGGACCAACCCGGCCGCTGCCTATGTCGCGACGCTGAAGGCGGTGCGCGCGCGGATCGGCGGGCGCGCGGCTATCCTTGGCGGATCAACCAACATGATCGGCACCGGCTTCCTGAAAACTCTGTTTGCGGCCGGGATGCTGGGCGAAGTGGACGGTCTGGCAGTGCATCCCTATCGCCTGCGCGCAGAAGGGCTTGATGTGGAGATCACGCAGCTCAATGCCGCAATGGATGCAGCGGGTCGGCGCGTGCCGATCTGGGCGAGCGAGTTCAGCGTCGACACCCGCGACCAGCCCAAGGCGGCGGGCGAACTGATCAAGCAGGCGACCATGCTGGCGGCAGCGGGCGCCGCGCAGGCAAGCTGGTATGCGCTGATCGACCAGCGCTGGTTCCCGAACATGGGGCTCTATGCCGGGAATACGCCCAAGGCGCAGGCGGACGCGTTCCGGCTGATGCAGCAATTGCTGGCGCGCGGACGGCCGCAGCGGCTCGATTTCGGCGATCCGCTGCTGTTTGCCTACCGGTTCGGCAAGGATACCACCGTGGTCTGGGGAGCGCCGCGTTCGCTGCGGGTGGATGGGGGCACGGTGAGCGACGCGACCGGCGCGCCTGCCCCTACCGCGCAAGTGAGCGAACGGCCGCTGGTGATCACCGGCTCCACCGCAATCCGCTTCGGCGCATCAACCTGGATCGCCGATACGCTGATGGGCTGGGGCTCTGCGCAATGGCGCTACGGCGTGCGGCTCAAAGCCGATACGAGCTACCGGTTGCCGCTGTTTGACGACCAGTACACCAGCTATTTCGGCGACCGCTGGTATCGCCCGCTGCGGATCAACAATACCTCGGCCGCGCCGGGCGGCACCGCTGCGGCGCCCATGCGCGCGGTGTGGCGCTATGTCGCAACGGGGACGCAGACGATCGATGTGGGGGGGTGCTTCGCCAAAGCCGCCGGTGGTGACGGCGTTGACCTGACGATCACCGCCGGCAGCAGGGTGCTGTGGCGCGGCGTGCTGACCGGCCAGCTGCAACTGCCGCCGCTCAGCGCCAGTCTCGCGAACGGCGATGCGCTGGAACTGGTCGCAGGACCGAACCAGACGGCAGGCGGCGATTCGTTCAATCTGCGGATGGTGCTGTTCCAACGCGGTGCTGGCGAACCGGTGGCCTGCCCGGACTGACTCAGGCCGGGGTCGGAGGAGGCAGGCGGCGCGCGGTGAGTATCTTGACCGGCGCTTCCAGCATTTGCCCGCGCATCGAGCCTTCGCCCAGCGTCTGCGAAATCGGCGATTCCCAGATCTTGCGCACCACATCCATGCCTGCGGCGACTTTGCCGAACACGGCGTAGCCCGCCTGCGCCTCGGGATCGGCTGAGGCGGGGTTGGCATCAAGGCTGGTGAGGTCCGACAGCATGATCGAGAAATCCGCCGTCGCCGTGCCGGGTGCATTGCGCGCCATCGAGATCGCACCGGCCACGTGGCTGAGCCCGGTCTGGCTCGTCGGTTCGTGCGCGATCGGCGGGAACAGGCGGCGCGGATCGCGCAGGCCGCCCTGGAGCAATCCATTGGGCTGATCGCCCCAGGCCAGATGCATCGCGCGGTAGAAGTTGATCCCGTCAAACCGGCGCGAATCGACATAGTGCAGGAAGTTCGCGGTACTGACCGGGGCGTGCGCGCCATCGAGCGCGAGTTCGATCGCGCCGAGTTCGGTCGTCAAGGCAACACGTTCCACAGCCGCGAGGGGAGGCGGCGGCGGGGCTGCCAGCCGCTTGCGCGGTGCTGCCGCAACCAGCAGCGCGGAAAGTGGGAGCGCGACGAGGACGAATCGACGGTTCATCATGGTGCCGCATTAACCTTCAAGGCGCGCAGCGAAGCAAGGCTTGCCGCGCGGGAAGGGCACAAATCGCATGAACGCCGCCTCCGGTGCCGCTCGTATCGCGGATTGGCGCGAATCTAACGGCCCTTCCGCCAGATGGAGCCATCCACGCAAGCAAAGTTCGCCAACCAGCTCCCGGTTGGCGGGCCACCTGTTCCAGACGCCAAACGTAAGGACCAACGATGTTCAAGACCGCCAAGACCCTGGCCTTCGGGCTCCTTGCCGCCACCTGCATTGCCAGCCCCGCCAATGCCCAGTCTGCCGACTGGATTCGCCAGGTTACCCGCACCATCGCATCCAAGCAGACTTACCCCAAGGCTGCGCAGGCGCGCGGTGAGGAAGGGACGGCCAAGGTGAAGATCTACGTCGCAGCTTCCGGCGCGGTCGAACGCGCGGAACTGGTTGCTGCCTCGGGCTCGACCACGCTCGACCGTGAGGCGCTGTCCTTGCCGAGCCGCACCGGCTCGGTGCCGCCGCCGCCGGGCGGGGCGACCACGGTGACTGTGCCGATTACCTGGAAGTTGCTGTAAGCGCTGCCAGACCAGTTGACGACCGGAGCCACAGGGCCCTCGGCCGAGGAAGGGACGGAGCAATCCGTCCCTTCTTTTTTGCGAATCGCGCGAAGGAACGCGTTCGGTGCGACACCCGCCCGTCCCCCCGCCCGGCCACCCATTCAGGATATTTCCGTGGGTGGCCGGGCGGGAGGACGGGCGGGTGCAGTCTTTACACGATGGGTTCGCCTTCGCCGAAAAGGGCCTTGAGCGCGGAGAGGCCGCGATGGATGTTGACCTTGACCAGCGCTTCGGACTGCCCGGTCATGGCCGCTGCCTCGCGCACCGAGAAGCCCTGCAGCTTGACCAGCCGGATGGCATCGGCCTGAGGGCGGCGCAGACGGTCGAACAATCCGGCCATCACGATCCCGCTGAGCGATGCGCTTTCATGGCTGGGAACGCCGTGTTGGGCTTCATCGAGTTCTTCGGTGCGGTTGCGCCCGGCGCTGCGCAGGCAATCGACGCCCTTGAAGCGAGCAATCGCGGCCAGCCAGGGCAGGAACGGTCGACCCGGTTCGAACGTGGCACGCTTGAAATGAAGCGCGGTGAGCGCCTCCTGCACCGCATCATCGACCATTTCCGGTGAAAGGCGGCGCGCGAAGTAGCGGCGCAGCCAGCGGCCCGCTTCTTCGAGCAGGCGGCGATAGGCCGCCGCATCACCGGCAAGACTGGCCGCCATGGCACCTTCCCAATCGTAGCCAGCGCTCTTGCGCGGGCTCGCTGCGGCGTGCCGGACGGTCTCCAGTTGGCTTGCCATGCTTTCCTCCTATGCCTTTCGATGCACCAACAGTGCCGCAAGGTTGGCAAGTGGACCACGTACCAGATGGTTATATTATCAATGCATGCCGGGAATGAGTGGATATAGGTGCTTATTTTATCATTATAAATCCCGGACTTTCGGCGCGTTTGCGCCTCAACGCAGGGGCCAGTTCGCGCGTGGCAGGCAGATCTGGCGCGACATCGCCGGTGATCAGGCGGGCGCCGCGCTGGTATGTGAGATAGCTCCACAGCCAGCTTAGGCCGACCGAAATGCGATTGCGGTGCCCGGTGAGGAACCAGATGTGCGCCACGCACCACAGCACCCACGCGGGCAGGCCGGTCACGCGCAAGCGGCCGAAATCCGCAATCGCGCGGCTCCGCCCGATCGTCGCCATATTCCCCCAGTCGCGGTAACGGAACGGCGGCAGGTTGCGGCCTTGCAGCGCGGCGCGAATGGCGCGCGCGGCGTACTGGCCCTGCTGCTTGGCGACCGGCGCGACGCCGGGGAGTGCGCGCCCGGCAGCATCGGTGCAGGCGGCCGTATCCCCGATCACGAAGATAGCGGGATCGCCTGCCGGGTGGAGATCCGCGCCCACCGGTACGCGGCCCGCACGATCGCTCTGGCAGCCAAGCCATTGCGCTGCGCGGCTAGCCATGACGCCCGCCGCCCAAATCGTGGTGGACGCCTCGATTCGCTCTCCATCGACCGCGACGCCTTCGACATCGATATCGGTCACATTGGCTTCGAGCCGCACTTCGACGCCGAGTTCCTCGATCCCCTTGCGCGCCTTGATCGATAGCGAGGGCGGAAACGAGGGCAGTAGCCGATCGCCCTTCTGAAGCAGGACAATGCGCGAGCAGTGCGGCGTGATATGGCGGAAATCCATGCTCACTGACTGGCGGGCCAGTTCGGCAATCGCGCCTGCCATCTCGACTCCGGTCGGGCCGCCGCCAATCACCACGAACGTGAGCAGCGCCTTGCGCTTCGCTTCGTTGGTCTCGGTCTCGGCGCGTTCGAGCGCGAGGAGGACGCGGCGGCGGATCGCGGTGGCATCGTCGATGGTCTTCACGCCCGGTGCGAAGGGCGCCCAGTCGTCGCGGCCGAAATAGCTGTGCGTCGCGCCGGAGGCGATGATCAGCCAATCGTAGGCGAGCGGCTCGCCTTCACCCATGATCACGCGACGGCGCTCCTGATCGACAACCGTAGACCCGGTCGAGCAGCACGCGCACGTTGGCCTGACGCGCAAGGATCGCGCGGATCGAGCCGGCGATGTCGGCAGGCGAAAGGCCGGCTGTCGCAACCTGATAGAGCAGCGGCTGGAACAAGTGGTGGTTGCGCTTGTCGATCAGGGTCACGTCGACCGGCGCGCCGGCGAGCGCTTTGGCCGCCGCCAATCCGCCGAAACCACCGCCCACGATCACGACATGGGGGCGCTTGCCTGCACCTTCAGCTGCTTGTCCGGCCATCGCCTTGCTCCCGCACTGCCTGGCGAAAGGTTCGCGGGGAGCAAGCGGATCGTTACAACACCTCAGGGCGAGCGCAGCAGCGGATCGGCCGAAAAAGCTCCGATCAGGTGATCGGCAAGGACGCGCACGCGCGCTGCAATGTAACGTCCGGCGGGCATGACGAGGTGAATCGACATATCCGCAGGGGGATGATCGGGCAGGACTTCGATCAGGCGGCCGCTGGCGAGATCCTCCTCGAACAGCCAGCGTGCGTTGACGGCAATCCCGATCCCCGCCAGCGCCGCCGCACGCAAGGCATCCGGACTGTCAGCCCGGAAAGTGCCGCTGACCTCAACCGCGGGTTCGGCGCCGAGCGCCCATTTGTTGCCCGATGCGAGCAGCGAATAGCTCAGGCAATTGTGCGCGAGGAGATCGGTGGGCCGGTGCGGCGATCCATATTCATCGAGATAGGCCGGCGCCGCGACCATCACGCGGCGCGCCACCCCGATCCGCCGTGCGATCGAGCGGCTATCGCCGATCGCGCCGACCCGGATCGCGAAATCGAGATTGTCCGAGACGAGGTTGAGCGCGTGGTCCGACACTCTGAGATCCACCTCGATGCGTGGCTGCACGCGCTGGAAATCGGCGAGCATCTCGATCACGCGCGACTGCGCGAGCGTGAGCGGTGCCGTCAGCCGCACTTGCCCGCTGAGGGCGCCGTGAACGCCGACCGCAGCTTCGGCTTCATCGATCGCGGCAAGGGCCCTGAGCGCCCCTTCATAGTAGGCCTGCCCCTCGCTCGTCAGCGCGATCGAGCGGGTGGTGCGCTTGAGCAACGCCGCGCCAAGGTGCCGCTCCAGCGCGCCAACCTGACGCGAGACAGTCGACTGCGGAAGTTCGAGCCGCGCGGCGGCACGGCTGAAGCTGGCCGCATCCGCGACAGTGATGAAAGTGCGCATCCAGCCGGTGAGATCGTTCACAGCGCTGTACCTGCCCGATCGGTCGATGCGGGTAAAGCACCATTCCCACCCACTTTGGCTGAGTTTGATGCATTTCATGGATAAATCATATGTGGGCGACACTCCTTGCAGCGGACACGGTTGACGCCCATTGTTTCGCAGTTCTTCCGCTGTTCCTGCCGGATGTGTGGCGCCGTGTCGGTGCCAGCCGGTGAGGGAACCGGTCGCGGTTGCGGGCACAGGGCGAATAAGCCATGGAAATGCATCAGGTCCGGTACTTCCTGGCCGCAGCACGCCTGCTGAACTTCACGCGTGCCGCAATCGAGTGCAACGTATCGCAACCCTCGCTGACCAAGGCGATCCAGAAGCTGGAGGATGAGTTTGGCGCGCCGCTGTTCCGGCGCGAGCGGGCGCGCACGCATCTGACAGAGCTGGGCAAGGCTATGCTGCCGCATCTGGAGCGCAGCTTCGAGGCCGTGCAGACGGCCAAGCAGATGGCGCGCGGGATGGGCCGGGCGGAGATTGCCCCGCTCGCACTGGGCGTGGCGCGGACCGTGGAGCATGCCACGCTGGAACTCGTGCTCGCCGAACTTGGCAAGTGCCTGACCGGGCTCGAACTGTCGCTGGCGAGCGGCTCTTCGCGCGAACTGATCGAGCTTGGCATGGCTGGCACGCTCGACCTCGTCATCGTTGAAATGCCCGACGAAGCACCGGAGCGACTCGATCTGTGGCCGTTGTTCGCGGACGCCTGGTGTGTGGTGACGCGCGCCGATCATCCCTTCGCGGCGGCGCCGCCTGCCTCCCCGGCCGTGCTGGAAGAGGAAACGTGGATCGATCTTGCCGGCGATGGCTGCGGCAGCCTTGCGCGGATCGCGGCGCAAGTGGGCGCGGAAATCGATGTGCGGCATCAAGCGCAAGGCGCGGCGCAATTGCGGCAGATGGTGCAGGCCGGGCTTGGCTGCGGATGGTCGCCGCGCAGCCTTGCGCCGCCGCCGCTGGCAGCGACGGAGCTTCCCTTTGCATCGATCGAGGCACGGTTCGTGCTGGCTTCGGTGGCGGGCAGGCGCCGGTCGGTCGCGGCGGAAGCCTTCTTGCGGGCCGCGCGGGCCCTCGACTGGACGCTCGAAGGCGGCGCGCGAGGATCGCAGGGGACATAGCAACCGCGCATGAACTCGATGCATCGCGGGGTGTTTCCCACGTTCGCGAATCCGTCTTATTAAGGCGGGATGAACCGGTCGACGTCTCCCTCCGCACCGCTGGCGCCGCAGCTGGCGCAGCTTCGGCGCCGCAAGCCCGAGCTCGGCCCGTTTTTCGACGAGATCGTGATCGCGCTGCGCGAGGCGGGCGTGGGCTCCTCCGCGCCGAACGTGGGCGAGATGTTTCCGGACTTCTCGCTACCGACCGCGCAGGGCAGCTATCGCCGCTTGAGCGACCTGATCGAGCAGGGGCCGGTTATCGTGAACTTCAGCAGGGGCCGCTGGTGCCCCTATTGCGTGCATGAAGTCTCAGCCTGGGCCGCCATGCTTCCCGAGCTGGCCGAGGCCGGGGCGCGCTTTGTCGAGATCACTGGCGAAACAGGCGGCGGCGCACGTGAGCTTGGTGCGCTGCTCGGGGCATCGCCGCATGCAGAGGTCGGCGAAGTACTGTGCGATGTCGACCACGGTGTTGCGCTTTCGCTTGGCCTCGCGTTCTTTGGCGGGGATCCGCTGCTCGATTTCTACCGGAACGCGGGCCTCGACTTCCAAGAGCTCTACGGATCGCAAAGCGGGTTCCTGCCGGTTCCCGCGACCTTTGCGATCGATCAGACCGGGCGCATCCGCTTTGCCTATGCCAACGTCGATTTTCGCGAGCGGGCGGAGCCGGACGACGTGCTTGCCGCGCTGCGCGAAGCCTGAACCCTACCAGCGCAGCAGGGGCGGTGCCGCCATGCGGATGGTTGACGCGGCGATCAGCATGGCTGCGGGATAGACCGCTGAAGCAAACATCATCGTCTCGGAAGGGCAGAACAGGCTGTAGGCGAAAGTGCCCAGCCCTGCGGCCGCCCAGCCGGTGAGCCAGCCCGTGCGGGCAAGATCGGTCGGCGCCGCGCGGCGCAGCCAGAGCACGAGGCCCGCGCCGATCAGCAACGATGCCGCAGCCGCAATGGCGAAGCATCGCAACGTCGCAAAGGGGGTGAGTTCCGCGAAGGTCGGGCGCTTGCGCGTCGCGATATCATCGAGCAGCAGGCCCATCAGGCCGACGGGGAGGAGACCGAGAAGCAGCGTTCCGACAAGGGTCGCTCCCTGATCAGCGCGGCCAGGCAGTGCCGCACGCAGTGCCGCGACGAGCAGCGCCAGCCCACCCGCCAACAGCGCAGCCCCGCGCGCGATGACGATCGGCGCAGGATGCAGGGCGATCAGATCCGGACGCAGGCCCGCAATCATCCACACCGCTCCGACCGCCAGCGCCGTCAGCGCGAGCCCGGCGGCGACGCCGCGCCACAAACGCAAGGGCGCCACTGGTCGCAAATCACCGACGAGCGCCGCGATCGTCAGGTCGATGGGTGGATCGTCCCGATCTGTGGGCATGACTGATCCTTCTCTGCGCCGCCGCGCCAGGGGAAATGACCGCTGCGTCCGGACGGCTGTGACCGGCAGGGCCGCACGATGCGGTTGGCCAGCTTTCAGCCCAGTTGCATCTTTGCCCGCCCCCTGCAAGACTCGCCCGCAGGGCCGGCCCGCAAGACCGGCCCGCATGCCACCAGGAAAGCGGGCCGGTCGCTGCGCGGAGCAGGCGGCGCGGGTTTAGCCCCGGCGCAGCAGACGGTCGAGCGAGAGTGCTCCACCGCCCTTGGCGATAAGCGGCAGAAGAATGGCCGCCCAACTGAGATGCGTCGGCCAGGCATCGGGATAGACGAAGACCTCGATCACCGTGGTCATGCCGAGCAGCCCGAGCGCAGCAAAGCGCGTGCCAAGGCCAAGGATCAGCAGGATGGGAAAAAGGTGCTCGGAATAGGTCGCCATATGGGCGGCCAGATGCGGAGGCACGAGCGGCAGTTTGTAATCTGTTTCGAACAGGTAGTAGGTGCTGTCGGTGATCGTCAGCAGCCCTTCCACCTTGGTTCGGCCTGACTGGAAGAACACCGCCGCGATGCCGAGCCGCGCCACCAGCAGCAGCACGGTTTCGGGCAGCAAGCGCCCGGCGAGTTCGGCCAGCCGGTTGTAGACGGATGCGAGAGCGGTCATGCGGGGGTACCTCGTGTGAACCGGCGGGCGCTCCGGATGGCCGGAGCGCCCGACCGCAATCAGTGAGCCTTGGCGGTCAGCGAACCATTGCCCTTGGGGGTCTTGATCGAGGTGCAGGTGCCGGCCTTCACCAGCGTCCACGCGTTGCCCTGATAATCGACCTTCGAGGTGCCGGCGCAGCTCGTGCCCGGACCCGCGGCGCATTCATTCTTGCCGGCTTTGGCGACACCGTAGCACTTTTCCATGGCGGGCTTGGTATCGGCCGCGTGGGCAGCGCCGGCAGCAAGGCCGAGAGCGATCGAGGCGGCAAAAGCGGTAGCAGCAATCTTCATGATAAATTCCTTTTGAACGGTTGAAGTACAGGATTGGAATGCAGGAACTGAAGGGCCGCCGCGCAGTCTGCCGCGTCCTTGCCCCGTGTCCGGAAGTATTCGCGCCGGCCACGATGACCAGTTCGCCGGGTACATGGCGGCGGTTACACCGCGCAGCATTTTTCCGCGCGGGTGGACCCGGAGCTGTACAAATTCTAGAGCGAGGCAAGACAAACCACCGTGGTGAAAGGACAATCGGCCCCATGCGGAACTTTGCGCTGGAGGTGTACTTCTCCAAATGGGAATTCGCGGCGAAGTATCACCTGACCGCATCCGATGCGCAGAGCATGACCCTTTCGCAGCTGCTCGCCCATGCCTCCACGGCGGATCGCGAACGGTTCGACAACCTGCACCTCGGCTACACCAAGACCTTCGGCGCGGAGCCGCTGCTGCACGAAATCGCGCAGACCTATGACGCGATCGGCACGGACCAGCTACTGTGCTTTGCGGGCGCGGAGGAAGGCATCTATGTCGCGATGCGGGTGCTGCTGGGGCCCGACGACCACTGCATCGTCGTGACACCGAACTATCAGGCAGCCGAGACGGTCCCGCTCTCGATCTGCGCGGTGACCGGTGTCGCGCTGGCGGCAGACGCGGGCTGGGCGCTTGATCTAGATGCCGTGCGCGCGGCACTGCGGCCGAACACCAGGCTCATTTCGATCAATTTTCCCAACAACCCGACCGGGGCGATCCCATCGCACGAGACGTTCGCCGCGCTGATCGAGCTGTGCCGGGAGCGCGGGATCTGGCTGTTCAGCGATGAAGTGTATCGCCTGATCGAACACCGCGCCAATGCCCGCTTGCCGCAAGTGGCGGATGTCTACGAACGCGGCATCTCCCTCAACGTGATGTCGAAGAGCTATGGCCTGCCCGGGCTGCGCATCGGCTGGCTGGCCTCTCAGGACCGCGCGTTTCTTGAGGCGTGCGAGCGCTACAAGCACTATCTCTCGATCTGCAATTCGGCGCCGTCCGAGCTGCTCGCCGAGATCGCGCTCAAGGCGCGCGAGGCGATTGTCGGGCGCAACCGCGATCTTGCGCATGGCAACCTTGCCCTGCTCGACCGCTTCTTTGCCGATTTCCCCGCCTTGTTCGACTGGCGCAGGCCCGATGGCAGCTGCGTGGCCTTCATCCGCTACAAGGGTGAGGACGGCGTGGAGCGCTTCACCGAGCGGCTGGTCGAGGAAACCGGGGTGTTGCTGCTACCCTCGAGCATCTATCGCTCCGAACTTGGCCCCGTGCCGCAGGATCATTTCCGCATCGGCTTTGGCCGCACCAATCTGGCCGAAGGACTGGCGGTGTTTCGCGCCTGGCTGATGCGAAACCGGGCTTGAACGAAGGATCGGCCCAGAGCAAAAAAGTGGGAGCACAAAATTGGGAGCACAAAAGCGGGCGTAGAAAAAGGATGCCTGCCCTGTAACCGGGCTGCGGCCCGGGGCGAATTGACTAGTGCCATCACGGCGCAACATTCGGAGACGACCCATGACCACCTTCAGAACTGGCTTTGCCCTCGCAGCCAACGCCGCCCTCATCGCTGCCGCCATGGCCGCTGCCCCCGCTCCGGCGATCGCCAAGGCAAAGGCTGCCGAAGTCGTACACTGCTACGGCGTGAACACCTGCAAGGGCACTTCGGACTGCGCCGCCGGCAACCACAGCTGCAAGGGCCAGAATGAATGCAAGGGCCAGGGCTTCAAGGCGCTGACCAAGGATGCTTGCGCTGCGCAGGGCGGCAGCCTGACCGAGCCCAAGTAAGGCCCGGTAAAACACTTCCGGATCAGCTGGTGACCCTCCCGGCTGATACCGGCCCTACCTGTCCGGGGCTCCTAGCCCCTTCCCTCCCCTGGCGCCTCCCCCCTCCCGGCGCCTCATGGAGCCCCGGCCTTCTTTTTGTGCGAGAAACCCGATGACCGAAACTCTCGCCGGCTTTGGCCTCGGCATGCGCCGGCCGCACTACCGGTCCTATATCGACGGCACCGCGCCCGTTGATTTCATCGAGGTCATTTCGGAGAACTTCATGATCCCGGGCGGCAAACCGCTCGATACGCTGATGAAGGCGCGCCGCAATTATAGCCTCGCGCTGCACGGCGTTTCCCTCTCGATCGGTTCGGCCGACGGCCTGAGGGACGATTACCTCACGCAGCTTCGCCGCCTTGTCGACATGATGGAGCCAGCCGTGGTTTCCGACCACTTGTGCTGGACCCGGATCGACGGCTTCAATTCGCACGATCTGCTGCCGCTGCCCTATACCGAGGAAGCGCTGGATGCGGTCTGCCGCAACATCGACCGCGCGCAGGAAGCGCTGGGCCGCCGCATGCTGTTCGAGAACCCTTCGAGCTACATCCTGTTCCCCGGCGCGATGACCGAGTGGGAATTCCTGGGCGAAATGACCCGGCGGACGGGCTGCGGCCTGCTGCTCGATGTCAACAACATCCACGTGAGCGCAGTGAACCACGGGTTTGCCGCAGCGGACTACCTTGCCGGCATCCCGATGGACGCGGTCGGCCAGATCCACCTCGCCGGACACGTGCAGGGCGAGCACCTGCTGATCGACACGCACGACCAGCCGGTGCCGGAGGAAGTCTGGGCGCTTTACCGCGCGGCGATGGCGCGGGCAGGGCCGGTCCCGACGATGATCGAGCGGGATGACAATATTCCCGAGCTGGAAGAGCTCTGCGCCGAGCTCGACGTGGCCCGCGCGATCAGCGCGGATAGCGCGGCTGAAAGGATCGCCGCGTGAGCCTGCTGACACTGCAGCGCGATTTCCGCGATTGGCTGGTGACGGGCGAGGACAGTGCCGCCGCCACACTCGGCGGCGGACCGGGCACGGCGGTCTACCAGAACAACTACCGCACCGCGCTGGTCTCCAGCCTTGCCGAAACCTTCCAGCGTCTTGTGCTGTGGCTGGGCGAGGACGCGTTCGAAGCAGCCGCCGCGCGGTATATCGATGCGCGCCCACCTTCGAGCTGGACTCTCGATGCCTACGGCGAGGACTTCACCGATTTTCTGGCGACGCAGTGGCCCGATGACCCCGAAGTGGCTGAGATCGCCCTGGTCGACTGGACCGTCGGGCAAGTCTTTGTGGGCGCCGATTCTGAAGCGCTGGAGCCCGCAGCGCTGGCCGTGGCCGACTGGGAAACCGCGGTGATCCATGCGGTGCCCTCGCTGCTCGTGCTGCCGATTACCACCAACGCCGATGCGATCTGGCAGGCGCTGGCCACCGGGGCAGCGCCGCCGGGCGCCGAAATGGCCGGACGGGGCACCGCGCTGCTGGTCTGGCGGCAGGGGCTCGAACCCGTGTTCCGCCGCGCCGAGGCGCATGAGCGCGATGTGCTGGCGTGGTCTGCCGCAGGTGATGGCTTTGCCGCCGTGTGCGAACGGCTCGCGGCTACGCTTGGCGAGGATGCGGCGGTGGCGACGGCGGGAACGCTGCTGGGTCGCTGGCTGGCCGAGGGCATGATCGCCGGGGTTGGTCAGGCCGTAGACTCATAAAGCGCCTCGCGCATCCGCGCACGCAGCAGCGGCAGCACGTCCGTCTCGAACCACGGATTGCGGCGCATCCACATGGTGCTGCGCCAGCTCGGATGCGGCAGGGCAAACGGGCTTGTTCCCGCCGCGCGGACGCGTTCGGTCAGCGCAATCTTCGGTCCCGGCGCATAGGCGGCTTGCGCATATTGGCCAACGAGCAGGGTGAGGCTGACGGCCGTGAGTTCTGCGCGCAGCGGCGCGTGCCATAGCGGCGCGCATTCGCGGCGCGGCGGGGCATCACCGCCGGCCCCGGTTCCCTTGCCGGGGATCTTGCCGGGATAGCAGAAGCCCATCGGCATGAGCGCGACCTTGTCCGGATCATAGAAGGTAGCGCGGTCGAGCCCGGTCCATTCGCGCAGCCGGTCGCCGCTCGGATCATCCCAGGGTATGCCCGAGGCATGGACCGCGGTGCCCGGAGCCTGTCCGATAATCAGGATCTTCGCGGCTGTGCCGGCCTGCACGATCGGCCGTGGCCCAAGCGGCAAATGCTCTGCGCAGACGGTGCAGGCCCGGATCCGGCCCAGCAACGCGCCCAGCGCTTTATCCCTCATCGCAGGGAACCGCAGCGAACCGGTTCGCGCAGGCGTCGATCGCCAGCTTGAGCCGGGGTGCGACGAAATCGAGGAAGGCGCGCAGCTTCAGCGGCTGGCTGCGCTGGCGGCGGTGGACGAGATGCACCGGCAGCGGCTCGTAGCCCTGCTGGGCAAGCACCGGCACTAGCTGGCCCGCCGCCACGCCGCTTGCCGTCTGGTAGGACATCACGCGTGCAACGCCGAGCCCGGCAGTCGCCGCTTCGACCACGGCATCGGCGGTGTTGACCGAATAGCGCGGCCTGATCGTGACCGAACGCACCAGGGCCTCCGCGCCAACCCGCCAGACGCGGCGGGTTTGCAGGCCCTCGAACGCGATGCAATCGTGGCAGGTGAGGTCTTCGGGCACTGCCGGTTCGCCGCGGCGGGCGATATAGTCGGGGCTGGCGACAAGCACCCAGTGGATGTGCCCGACTTGCCGCGCCACGAGCTCGCTATCCGGCAGCTGACCGACCCGCACCGCAATATCGACGTGGGTTTCGATGATATCGATATTGGAATCCGACAGCACCAGCCGCACCGAGACATCGGGGTAGGCCGCCAGGAACGCGTGGACCACTGGCGCGACATGGAGCTTGCCGAACATGATCGGGGCGGTGACGAGCAGCTCGCCGCGCGGCACCCGGTATTCGCCGCTGGCCGCGCGCTCGGCATCGGAGAGATCCTCCAGCAGCCGCCGCGCCGCGCCGACATAAGCCTCGCCTGCCTCGGTGAGCAGCAGCTTGCGGCTGGTGCGCACCACGAGCTGCGCGCCGAGATGCGCCTCAAGGTCCGAAACGCGGCGGCTGACCGTGGGCAGCGGCGTTCCCATCGCGCGTGAAGCAGCAGACAGGCTCCCGCCATCGACGGCAGCCAACAAGGTGCGCATCGCTTCGAACCGGTCCATAGAAGCTTTCCGTTTTCTGGAAGGGAGGATTGTCAAGCTAGCGGATACTGCGGATCGGCGAAAGGGCCTAGTTCGGGGTCACCGGCCGCTACCGGCTTGTTCCCAAAGAAAGGTCACCCCCAAATGTCGCGCATCCCAACCCCCGCCACGATCGCCGATGCCCCCGAAGCTTCGCAGCCGCTGCTTGAAGCTGTGCACAAGGCAATCGGCACCGTGCCCAATCTCCACCGCCTCGTTGCGACCAGCCCGGCCGCGCTCGAAGGCTATCTCGCGATGAACGGCGCGCTGGGCAAGGGCAAGCTGCCTGCCGCCACCCGCGAGCGGATCGCGCTGGCCGTCGCCGAACTCAACGGCTGCGATTACTGCCTTTCGGCGCACACCTATCTCGGCAAGAATCTCGCCAAGCTTGACGACGCCGAGATCACCGCGAATCGCAGCGGTGCCTCGAACGATCCCAAGGCCGATGCCGCCGTGCGCTTTGCCGCCCAGCTGGTGAAGACCCGCGGCCATGTCAGCACTGCCGAACTCGAGGCGCTGCGCACTGCCGGCTACACCGATGCCCAGGCGCTCGAGATCGTGCAGCACGTCGCGCTCAACACCTGGACCAACTACGTCAATTCGGCCTTCGCGACCGACATCGACTTCCCGGTAGTCACCGCGCGCAAACCTGCTCTCGCGGCCTGATCATCGGGCGGGCGCCCGCCCATACCCTCCCCGCTCCGGGCGGGCGTCCATCCCCCATTTGCAAGGAACACAGCCCCATGTCGTTCAAGTCCCGTGTTCTCGCCGCTGCCGTCACGGCCTCGGTCCTCGCCGTCAATGTCGTCGCATCGTTCCCTGCGCTCGCGCATACCGCGCCGCAAGTCACCACCACCGCAGCCAGCCCCGAGCAAGTTCGCTTCGGCACGCTCAAGGTCGATGGCCTCACCATCGCCTACCGCGAAGCGGGCGATCCCTCGCTGCCCAAGCTGGTGTTGCTCCACGGCTGGCCGTCCTCGTCGCACCAGTATCGCAACATGCTCCCAGCCCTCGCCAAGCGCTTTCATGTGATTGCGCCGGACTATCAGGGTTTTGGCGACAGCGAACGGCCGGACCCCGCGACATATCATTATTCGTTCGACGCGATCAGCGTGACGATGGAAAAGTTCCTCGCGGCCAAGGGCTTCGATCACTACGGACTGTTCGTGCAGGACTACGGTGGCCCGGTCGGCTTCCGCATCGTCGGTCGCAATCCCAAGGCACTTGACTGGCTCATCGTGCAGAACAGCAACGCCTACGAGGAAGGCTTCTCCGCCGCGTGGGACGGCTTCCGCAAAGCACTGTGGATCGAACGTAACGCCAAGAGCGAAGCCCCGCTCGCTGCGTTCAACACGCTCGATGCGATCAAGAACGTGGTCTACCTCAATGGCGCCGGGCATCCCGAACTGATTGCACCGGAAAGCTATGAGTATGATGCTGCCAACGTTGCCGGGCCGACCAACCTGCGTATCCAGCTCGACCTGTTCTACGATTATCGCCACAACCCCGAGCTCTACCCCGTGTGGCAGAAGTTCCTGCGCGACAACCAGCCCAAGACCCTGATTTTCTGGGGCCAGCAGGACGTGTTCTTTACCCCCGCTGGCGGTGAGGCCTTCCTCAAGGACCTGCCCAAGGCCGAGCTCCACCGCCTCAAGGCCGGCCACTTCGCAACCGAGGACAACCTGCCCTACATCGCGGACCACATCATCAGCTTCTATGACAAGCAGGTGAAGCCCGCCCGCTGATTCCGGCTTGAACGGGACACGCCGCATCGCAGCCTGCAGCCATCCGGCTGCAGGCTGCGATGCGGCGCACGGCGCTTCATGCCAGCCACGTCGAGGCGCTGCGGGCCGCCGGTACGATCAAGACTTACCCTGCCGGCACGATCATGGCCCGGCCCGGAGACCCCGCCGACACGTTCACCAATGTCGAGGAAGGGAGGTTGAGGTCGTCAACTCCATCACCGACGAACGGCATCTGGCCTCCTTGCTCGGGCCCACGCAGTTCATAGGCGCGATTTCCTTCCTCGGCGGCGGTACCGTCTCGATGGCCATGCGCGCGGCGCAGAACACGCGGGTGATCGAAGTCCCGCGCGAGGCGATGCTGGTGCTCATGGCGCAGATCCCGGAAATGTCGGACATCGTGATCACCGTGCTGGCCGCGCACCGCCGCCGCCAGTTCGACGAGCGCGACAGCTCGCTCCAACTGCTCGGCGAGGACGAGGATCTGGCGGTGCGCCGCGTCGCCCAGTTCGCCAGCCGCAACCGCATTCCCTATCGCTCGCTCAAGCTCGGCAGCGAGGAAGCGCCGGCTGCGCTCAGGTTTGCCCGATCACGGCTGCGGCCCCGGCAGTCATCTTCGGACGCCCCACGGTGGTGAGCGGACCATCGCTCGCGCAGTCGATGTCGAGCCATCTTTCGGAGCGGCTCGAGGCCGATCAGTTGCACCCGGAAACTTAAAACTCCACCAATCCGGTTGAGATTCTGCTCGCAGGCCGGTCCGCGGCGTGGTAATGATATACCATAAAACGTCGTACGGCCCGTGTTGCTTGCATCGGGATTGTTCGTTTCGTTCCCGCTGCTCTCGCCCCGCAACCCGGGCTGTCCGGCACAGCCGAGGAGAGCATGCGATGGCTTATGTTACCCCCGAGACGAACAAGCGCCGGATCGTGGCGCTTGGCGCCGTGATCGCGGTTCATGGCGTGATGGCGCTGGCCATCCTGACGGGCTTTGCCGGCGGCGTGATCCGGATCATCGAGAAACAGCACTTGCAGGACTGGAACTTTGTGCCGCCGAGGCCAAAGATCACGCCCCAGCCCGTGCCCACGCCGGCGCCCCATCCGCGCACCAAGGCGACGAAACCCGATCTGCCGGATCCGCGCGATCCGATGATCGACAGCAAGATCGATCTTGGCCCCATGACCCTTCCGCCGATCCCCGCCGGTGGCGGGCTCGGCACCGGGGATCTGCCGCCGCTGCCCACTGCTTCGCCCAGCCCCAGCTACACGCCGCGCGCAGCGAAGCCGCTGGGCGCACCGGGCAAATGGGTTTCGGACGCGGACTACCCGGCGGGGGCGCTGCACCGGGGCCAGCAGGGAGCCTCTGGCTTTGAACTCACCATCGGGCCTGACGGGCGAGTGCGCGATTGCCGGATCACCCGCTCGAGCGGTTCGGCCGAACTCGATGCGGCGACTTGCGCGAAAGTCAGCGAACGCGCCAGCTTCACCCCGGCGCGCGATGCGCATGGCGATCTGGTGGCGGGAAGCTTCACCGGCGTGATCCGCTGGCGCATCCCGGAGTGAGGACTGGCAACAGGTAGAGGCAACCGGGGGCTTTTCCCCAAACGCCCGTTGCATTGCAGCAAGATCGGGGCCTACCATCGCGCCGCTTCTGGCAGCCGTGGAGGTCTCGATCTTGCCGTTTTTCTGCGATCTTGGCGGTGAAAGACATGTCTTCGCGGATCTGAAGGCCGTGCTTGCTGCTGCCAGCCCGGTGCGCTCGGGCGATGAACTGGCCGGGATTGCCGCCGCAAGCGCCACGCGGCGGGTTGCCGCGCGGTGGGTGCTCGCCGATCTGCCGCTGACGGTGTTCCTCAGCGAGGCGATCGTGCCCTACGAGCGCGATGAAGTGACCCGGCTGATCATCGACAGCCACGACAGCGCCGGCTTCGCTGCCATTGCCCACCTCACCATCGGCGGCTTTCGCGATTGGCTGCTGAGCGAGGCGGCGGACGAAGCAGCGCTCGCCGCTGTCGCGCGCGGAGTGACACCGGAGATGGCCGCCGCCGTTTCCAAGCTGATGCGCAGCCAGGACCTGATCGCGGTGGCGAAGAAGATCCGCGTCGTTACCGCGTTCCGCTCCACCGTGGGCCTCCCCGGACGGCTTTCCACCCGCCTCCAGCCCAACCACCCGGCAGACGATCCGCGCGGGATTGCCGCCGCCGTGCTCGATGGCCTGCTCCACGGCGTGGGGGATGCGGTGATCGGGGTGAATCCCGCAACCGACTCTGTGCCCGCCGCCGCCACCCTCATCCGCATGCTCGACGAACTGCGCGAACGCTATGCGATCCCGACGCAGACCTGCGTGCTCACCCACGTGACCAATGCGCTGGCGATCATCGAGCGCGGCGCGCCGGTCGATCTGGTGTTCCAGTCGGTCGCCGGGAGCGAGGCGGCCAATGCTGGCTTCGGGATCAATCTTGCCGTGCTGCGCGAGGCGCATGCCGCCGCGCTGGCCTTGGGCCGCGGCACTGTCGGCCGGAACGTGATGTATTTCGAGACGGGGCAAGGCTCGGCGCTTTCGGCGGGCGCCCATCACGGCGTCGACCAGCAGACGATGGAAGCGCGGGCCTACGCCGTTGCGCGAGCGTTCGATCCGCTGCTCGTCAACACCGTCGTCGGCTTCATCGGGCCCGAATACCTCTACGACGGCAAGCAGATCATCCGCGCCGGGCTGGAGGACCATTTCTGCGGCAAGCTGCTCGGCCTGCCGATGGGCTGCGACGTCTGCTACACCAACCATGCCGAGGCCGATCAGGACGACATGGACAGCCTGATGACCTTGCTCACGGTGGCAGGATGCAGCTTCCTGATCTGCGTGCCCGGCAGCGATGACGTGATGCTTTCGTACCAGAGCCTCTCCAACCACGATGCGCTCTATCTGCGCAGTGTGATGGCCCTGCGCCCCGCGCCGGAATTCGAGGCATGGCTCGCGGACATGGGCATTGCCGCGCCGGACGGCACAATGAAGTCGCTGGCGGACGGTGCATCGCCCTTTGTGCGGCAGTTGGCGGAGAACATCGCTTGAGCGAGGTCGTTCCCGGCGAACTCTGGGCGCGGCTGCGGCGGACTACCCCGGCGCGGATTGCGCTGGGCCGCGTCGGGCATGCCTTGCCGCTTGGCGAGGTGCTCGATTTCCAGCTCGCTCATGCGCGCGCGCGCGATGCCGTGCACGCCGCGCTGGATGCAGCTGCGCTCGAAGCAGAGCTTGCGCCGCTGCCGGTGCTCAAGGTTGAAAGCGATGCGCCGGACCGCGCAACTTACCTGCGGCGTCCGGATCTGGGCCGCCAGCTATCGGCACGCTCTGCCGCGCTGCTGGCCGAGGCGGGCGGGCGGTGCGATGTCGTCTTCGTGATCGGCGACGGTCTCTCCGCAACCGGCGTGCAGGCCGGTGCGGCAAGGCTGGTGCGGGCCTGCATCGACGAACTTGGGGATCTCGCCATCGGCCCGGTCGTGATCGCAAGGGCGGCCCGCGTGGCACTTGGCGATCCGGTGGGCGAGGCGCTGGGCGCAAGGGTCTGCGTGATGATCATCGGCGAGCGGCCCGGGCTGAGCGTGCACGACAGCCTTGGCATCTACATGACCTTTGCACCGCGCCCCGGGCGCAGCGATGCCGAGCGCAACTGCATTTCCAACATTCACGGCGCTGGCGGGCTTTCGCCGCAGGACGCCGCGCGGACGCTTGGCTGGCTGCTGCGCGAGGCACTGCGCCGCGAGGTTTCCGGCGTTACGCTGAAGGACGACCAGACCCCCGCTCTTCCATTCGAGGACCAATCCCCCGCATGACAACACCGACCGGAGGCCCGCAGCTGCAGCAGACCCTTGGAGCGTTCCATCTCTGGGCGATTGCCGTGGGCCTTGTCATCTCGGGCGAGTATTTCGGCTGGAGCTATGGCTGGGCGAGTGCGGGGACGCTGGGCTTCCTCGTCACCACCGTGGCGGTGGCGGCGATGTACATCGCCTTCATCTTCTCGTTCACCGAGCTGACGACCGCGATCCCGCATGCAGGCGGCCCCTTCGCCTATGGCCTGCGCGCGTTCGGGCCGCTGGGCGGCGCGGTGGCGGGCTTTGCCACACTGATCGAGTTCCTCTTCGCGCCGCCGGCGATCTCGCTCGCCATCGGCGCCTATCTCCATGTCCAGTTCCCCGCGCTGGAGCCCAAGCACGCCGCGCTTGGCGCCTATGCCGTGTTCATGGCGCTCAATATCGTGGGTGTGCAGATCGCGGCGAGCTTTGAAGTGGTGGTGACGCTGCTTGCGGTGGGCGAGCTCCTCGTGTTCATGGGCGTGGTGCTGCCTGCCTTCCGCTGGTCCAACTTCCTCGCGGGCGGCTGGGCGGGGCAGGATCACTTCAGCATGGCGGCCATCGGCGGGATCTTTGCCGCGCTGCCTTTCGCGATCTGGTTCTTCCTTGCGATCGAAGGTGTCGCCATGGCGGCGGAAGAAGCCAAGGAGCCGCGCCGGACGATCCCGATGGCCTATATCTCAGGCATTCTCACGCTGACGGTGCTGGCATTCGGCGTCATGCTGTTTGCTGGCGGATCGGGCAGCTGGGCCGAGCTATCGAGCCTCAACGATCCGCTGCCGCAGGCGATGAAGCGCGCGGTTGGCGCATCGAGCGGGTGGCTGCATATGCTGGTGTGGCTGGGGCTGTTCGGCCTCGTCGCCTCGTTCCACGGGATCATCATGGGCTATGCACGCCAGATCTTCGCGCTTGGCCGCGCGGGCTATCTGCCGCAGGTTTTCGCGCGGCTGCATCCCCGCTTCAAGACGCCGCATGTGGCAACGCTGGCAGGCGGCGTGGTGGGCATCGCCGCGATCTACAGCGATGCGTTGATAAGCATCGCGGGCCAATCGCTGACCGCCAGCGTGGTGACGCTTTCGGCCTTTGGCGCGCTGCTGATGTATGTCGCCTCCATGGCGGCGCTGTTTCGCTTGCGGCGGAGCGAGCCGGATCTGGCTCGCCCGTTCCGCGCGCCGCTCTATCCGTTTGCCCCGGCCCTTGCGCTTGGCATGGCGTGCCTCGCGCTGGTGACCATGGCGTGGAACAACCGTGAACTGGCGGCGATCTTCGCGGGCCTGATGGCGGTGCTGGTGACGAGTTCCCTGCTGCTGCGCCGCAGGGACGCGGCCTAGAGACCTGCGATGGCAAGGCGGACCCTGGTACTCATGGCGGCGCTGCTGGCTCTGTTTGGCGCGGTTTCCGCCCGCGCGCAGGCACCCGATTGGCAGGCCCGTGCGGCCACGGCTGCCAACTTGCTCGAGCGCACCTGGGGCACCGCGGACGGGTGGAAAGCGAGCGAGAACTGGCAGCGGTTCCCGATTACCGACGTGCTGCTGGACTACCAGCGGCGGAGCGGTGACACGCACTGGTCCGCCAAGATCGCCGCCGCCGTCCGCAATCGCGCCGGGCGCTATCTCAACGACGATGATCTCTGGGCGGTGATCGCCAGCGTCGATGCCTGGCAGGCGGATCACGATCCCGAACTGCTGGCCTGGGCGGCGGCGAACTACAGCCGCATCGTGACCGATCACTGGGACGATCGCTGCGGAGGCGGCTTGTGGTGGGATCCGCAGCACACCTACAAGAACGCGATCACCAACGAACTGCTGCTCTACGCCTCGACCCGGCTCTACCGCGCGACGGGGCAGGAGACTTATCGCGATTGGGCGCTGCGCATCTGGGGCTGGTTCGCGGCATCGGGCATGATCGGCCCCGATGGGCTGGTGAACGATGGGCTGGTGAACGACGGGCTTGATGCGCAGTGCCGCAACAACGGCGCGCCGCGCTATACCTACAATCAGGGAGTGCTGCTCGGCGGGCTGGATGACCTCACCGCGATCACCGGCGATCCGCAATACCGCGCCGCCGCGGTGCGGACAGCGCTTGCAGCAACCCGGACGCTGGTCACGCCGCAGGGCCTGCTCACCGAACCGTCCGATGCGCTCGGCGCAGATGGGCCGATGTTCAAGGGCGTGTTCGTGTTCCACCTTGGCCATCTGATCGAGGCCATGTCCGACAGCCCAGAGCGCGCCGAACTGCGGGCATGGCTCGCCCGCAACGGCGAAGCGGTCTGGGCGCTGAGCGCCGGGGGCAGCCAGTCGGCGGATGGGCTGTGGAGCGGCGAATCGGGGCAGGCGAGCGCGGCGGCGCAGGCCTCCGCCATCGCGCTGTTTCTCGCGGCAGGCTCCTGACGCAGGCGGCCAGTCACCCCCGCAAGGGGTGAGCCGATTGCAGTGTCTGGAGAGATGGTGCGCGACGCAGTCTGGAGCGAACCGGTCTCACTTCAGTTTTCCCTGAATTCCCTGCTCTTAAGTAAATTCGCGCCATCCGCGAACCCGCCCAGGTCCCGATTTACGTTCAGAAACCACGATTTTCTGCGGGCTTGGCAGTGCAAGGAGGCGAAAATCGCAGCTAAAAAAACAGGGAATTGAAACCGCGCTAACAGGGAATTCAAACGCGCGGATCAGGGAAAGGCATTTCGGGAACAGGCAATTCGCGCGTCGGCGCGGAGAAGTCACCTGGTTGAACGTGATGCTCCCCTGTCCCCGCTATCCACATGCACCGGAACACGGTCCGGGGCGCATCGCTCATGCGTCCTCTGTATACGTGAGCCGGTTTGCCATCCCGGCATCCTGATCAAGATCTGAAAGGAACATGCCTGTGCTTCAGACTCCGCGCACCCCCAATGCACTCATCCTTTCGGAGACACCGTATGAGCAAGTCAGAGTTGCGCCGGAGCCAAAAGTCCGCCGGCGAGATTGTTGAACGCGCCGTCTCGGCGTTAAAGCCTTATCCCCGCAACGCGAGGACCCATAGCAAGAAGCAGATCAAGCAGATCGCTGCCTCTATCGAACGATTCGGGTTCACCAACCCGATCTTAGTGTCGGACGTAGGCGAGATCCTGGCCGGCCACGGCCGTGTGGCCGCTGCGCAGTTGCTTGGCCTCAAATCGGTTCCAACGCTTGCACTGTCGCATCTCTCAGAAACCGAACGACGCGCCTATATCCTCGCTGACAACAAGCTGGCGCTCAATGCGGGCTGGGACCCGGAGATCCTGGCGATCGAACTTCAGGGTCTGATTGATCTCGATTTTGATCTCGAGCTCACCGGCTTCAGCCTTCCCGAGATCGATTTCGTGTTGGATAGCGCTCGGGCATCAGATCCCAAGGGCATGGACGCCAGGGAAGACGCAGTACCGGTGCGTCAGGGACCAATCGTGAGCACGATAGGCGACGTCTGGCTGCTGGGCCGACACAAGCTGATCTGCGGGGATGCACAGGACGAAGATATCTTCGCAACGCTTATGTGCAGCCAGACCGCGGACCTCGTGTTCACCGATCCGCCCTATAACGTGAAGATCGATGGCCACGTATGCGGTTCGGGCGCGGTCAGGCACCGCGAGTTCGCTTTTGCGAGCGGCGAGATGAACGAAGAGCAGTTCACGCGCTTTCTGGCGGTGACGCTCGGCCATGCAGCGTCCGTTATGCGCGACGGGGCGATCGCTTTTGTTTGCATGGACTGGCGCCATATGGGGGAGCTGCTGGAAGCTGGCCGGTCCGTCTTCACCGAGTTCAAGAACCTCATCGTTTGGAACAAGACCAACGGCGGTATGGGGACCTTCTACCGGTCGAAGCACGAGCTGATCTTCGTATTCAAGCACGGCAGAGCGGAGCACACCAACAGCTTCGGGCTCGGCGAGACCGGCCGCTATCGCACCAACGTGTGGGACTACGCCGGTATCAGCTCGATCGGCGGTAACCGGACGCAGGAGCTGAGCATGCATCCGACGGTCAAACCTGTGGCGCTGGTTGCTGATGCGATTCGCGATTGTTCGCGGCGTTCTGAAATCGTGCTCGATTGCTTTGCGGGTTCCGGCAGCACGCTAATCGCAGCGGAGCAGACCGGGCGGTCGGCACGGCTCATCGAATATGATCGAGGATATTGTGACACGATCGTCAAGCGATGGGAGGCCTACACTGGCAAGCACGCGAAGTTCGCGCAGACCGGAGAAACGTTCGAAGCCCTGCTGGAGCAGCGTTTGGCGGAGGAGGTCGGGCATGTTCGGTGACGAGGGCGACGACGAAGCGGTTGGCTATCGCCGGCCGCCGAAATACACCCGTTTCCAACCCGGGAAGAGTGGCAATCCGCGTGGGCGGCCACGGACCAAGCAACCCGATCTGTCAGCCCCACTCGAAAGGCCGAAGAGTGCGGCCTTGCTCAAAGTCGGCGCCCAGAAGCTTCCCGGCAAGATTGCGGGAAAGAACCAGCAGATCACGTACTATGAGGCAATCGCGCAAAAGCAGGCGGCCATGGCCATTGGCGGCAATCACAATGCCCAACGCGACTTCCTCATCGCGCATCGCAAGGCCGAGCAAGACCAGGCCGAATACCTTGCTCGCAAGCAGGCCGAGCAAGCGCGCGACTTCGACGAGACGAAGGAGTGGCGCCTGTCTTTGTACAAGAAATGGGCTGAGGCGGAAAAGCGCGGCTGCGAGCCGGAGGATCCTTGGCCGCATCCAGATGACATCCTACTGGACTATGGGAACATGACCTCGAAAATCCGCGGGCCGCTCTACGAACGGCAAGTTCGCTACTTCGAGATGCTACTCGCCGAACGCGATTTGTTGATCGTGGACGAGGCCATTGCATGGTGCGGTCCAGAACCGGCTCAAGAATGTGACGCCAAATCTCGGATCTACCGTTTGCAGTGGCTGCTCTATGACCGGCTCCTGCCCCTGCGTTGGCAGATATCGGAAGAGCAAGATAAGCGGCAGATGACCTGGCTTCTGCTTCAGCCGACGCGTCGCCTTCGCTCAATTCGCAAGGACTGCGAGCAGTATGCCATCGAAATGCGGCGGCACGATCTGCCATGGACCAAGGAAAGCTATGCGGCGGCCAATCGGGCTTTGAAGCCCCTGCTCAGGAAATTTGGGTATCGATCGCTGGCCCACCTCGAGAGCAAGCACGCTAGCTGAAGAAAGGACTAACTCCGAACAATCCATATGATTGTAGGAGTATCGGTCACAGTTTCACACGAGGGCTGCGGCCTCAACCCGCCACGCGCCTGGCTGCGGCCCTCGCTTGCGCGGTGCCAGTACTTTGCCGGTGTGCTACTCCATATCGGCAAGCCATTTCGATGAGCCGACGGGTCTGCCAACGCTTTCGGTCGTTCGTAGTGCGGCATAACTCAGTGGCTCGTTTAAGTCCTCGCCAAGAAACTCGGCAAAATCGCTGACCCTCTAAGGCGCTGTTGCAACTTTCACCACGCCGTCATTGGTTTGTGCAAGGGACCGTCTGCTGGACCAGCGCCAGTCTTGAGGCTGGTTCATAAGCCGGGCTCGGACGGGATTGAGCGCGACATAGCGGAGTGCTGTCAGAAAATGAGGCTCATCCATTGCGACCGAGCTGAACCGCCCTTGCCACCGATGGCCGGTCACGCGTAGGCGAGCATTGATGTCGCCGTTATAGTGGCGGTGAACATAGCGAAAGGTCCTTCGCAGACCATCTTCGTCGGCGGGCACCGCGATAATGTGAACATGGTTGGGCATAAGGCAATAGGACGAGATCTCGACTTGCGAGCGCGCAGCCGCTTGCGCCAGCAGATCGAGGTAAAGTTCATAGTCTCCATTCTCGAAGAATGTGCGCTCCCGCCGATTGCCGCACTAGGTGACCTGGACGGAATGCCGGGGAGGACGATGCCCCAAATAGGCAGTTCATCCAAGAAACCGGCAGACGACCCAATTATCTTTCACCGATCCGTGTGCAAATGAACCGAGCCGCCTCTCACCCTTTTTCTTCGAAAACCCTTTACTATCTATTTTATGGAATATCTCCATATGTGCAAAGATAATGCAATATTCAAGATAATAAATGAAACTGTACAAAAGTACTTGAAATATACGTCGACGGTAAAAATCGCGGCCAGCCCAATCATTGCAGCTGCAAATAGAATGATGAGATTTAGTTTTCTTATAGACATGACAGATTTCCAAATTTTTATGGACACGACAATGCCGTAAATGCTGCATCACCGACAAAGGCCACGGCAGTGCCAGTGCCAGCTACTACAGCTGCACCTGCAGCCACCTGCGGCGCCACCGGTCCACCAGCTCCGCTATAGGCCAACACCAGCCCGCCGCCCGCCGCTGCAGCACCTCCGCCCCATTTCGCTCCGAAGGCAGCGGAACAAGCAATTAGACGCAGATCTGCTCCTGAAAGTCCCCAATCAAATGTAGGCGTCTTTTTCTTCTTTGTCGCATTTACTACGATCGGATCAGAAGATTTATTGCTGTTCCCTGTTACATCCGAAAGAAGACCCCCACCTAGCCCGGGAGCAAACTGACTAAAGTTCGGCAACTGAGGCAGAAAAATCTGCGTCTTTGTACCCGTCACGACAATCGGGTTATCTGAATCGTCCGTGTTGTCGGTGCCAGTCGAGTTCCCGTGCCCTGAACCGCCTCCCGGCCCCCCGGCAGGCATCCCACCGCCGAACGCCCCGAGTCCGCCGAAACCTGGGCCTGCACCGAGCCCACCGCCTCCATGTATGATCCCACGTACCTCAATCTCAGTAGAATCGGTTCCAGTGGGATCTTTTGCATTAACTGGATCAGAGCCAACATAATTATACCAATTGAGCCCATCCGCGTACCCGATCGGATCGGTCTGCAAAAACCGCCCCAGCGTCGGCGAGTACCAGCGGGCCTTGTAGTTGGCGAGGCCGAGTTCGGGGAACCAGGTCTGCCCGGTATAGCCGAAGCGGCCGATATTGGTCGCCGCTGGAATGCCGAACTCATCGTAGCTGTTGATCCCCAGCTTGGCGCCGGCGCTGTCGGTGATGGCAACGATTGAGCCACGCTCATCGGCCTGTAGGAAGCGGCGGTCGGTCGTGCCTGAACCTTCGTACCACACGATGGGTTCATCGGTACCGGGCCCGTGGACATAGCGGCGCAAGATGGCGCCCGCCGGGTTGCTGACTTCCGCGATCATGGCTGAGCCATCATAGACGAAACGGGTCGAGACGGAAGTGTTGTACTCGACAAGCCGGCCGCTGATGTCATAGCCCATCGAGGTGCCGTTGGCGCCGGTGATCATCTGGTTGAGGCGAGTATAGAAGCCCCGACGCAGGTTTGGGCGCGGTGGCGGGTTTTTCTTAAGCGATACAGGGGATTGTCAGCTCTCCACGCGGGCGCGAAGCGGCGCGCGCGGATTTTACCCCCTGACGCGGTTTTGGGCGCAAGGGAGCACAGCGGCTGAGACAGGGATGATCGCGAAGCCCCCTCCATGAGCAGAGGTGTGCTCCTATGTTCCCGTTCTGGTCAACCCTTGGCGGTACGGCTATGGTTCAGGGCATGAGCGAGATCGGCGAGAGTCTGATAGCCGGGCTGAAGGAAGCGCTGGCTTATGCGCGCGGCGAGCATGTGCCCGGCCTGCGCGTCCACGTCATCGAGGTGCCGGTGGCTGAAGATAAGGGCAGCGCGCTTCCTGCCATTCATGCCTCAGCCCGTGCGTTGCACAAGGTGCAAGCCATCGACGACACCACGATGGCGCAGTTTGACGAGACCTGCGGCATCAGGCCGCCGAGCGATGGGCGTCCTCGATCTCGCCAACACCCGTGAGCGTGAACGCGCCGGTGCCGGGAAGCTCGACCCGCAGTTCCAACTTGCCGCCAGCGGCTTCCACGAACCGGCGCAGAGTGGAGAGATAGAGGTCTGTCTGGCGCTCGATCTTGACCACTGAGGGCTGCTTGATCCCGAGGCTCTGGGCGATCTGCTCCTGGCTGCGTTCGGCAAGCTTGCGCAGGGCCTTGAGCCCTTCAACCTCACGGTGAAGCTCGGCCGCACGGGCCTTGATGCGCTCCTGGCGATCCTTGGGGAGGCGCGCCATCAGTTCTTCGTGGGTAACCGGCATGGTGCTTATCCTTTCAACGTATCGAGGTGCTCGGCGAACCGCGCATCGGCCTTGGCGATCAGGCCCTTGTAGAACCGCTTCTGCGCTACTCCGCCCTTGTCGCCCGCCACCAGCACGATTGCGCGGCGCTTGGGATCGAACGCGAACGCTACCCGCCACACGCCATCGTCAGCCGTGAACCGCAACTCCTTCATGTTCGCATGCTTCGATCCGGCCAGCGTATCGGCATGGGGCCGCCCCAACCTTGGACCATCCGCGATCAGCAACTCAACCAGGGCCAGCAACTCATCCTGCACGGCTTCCGACAGCGCCTCCAGTTCCGGGAGGAACGCATCGTGATAGAGAACCGACCAGGCCATGCAGTCATATACCTCTCAGGCTATAATTTGTCTATAGCCTAAAGGCTATACTCCAGCAAGCGGCGCCAGTCCCGGCTGTCCCTGTTTTCCGGATCGCCTGAGGGGCCACGATGCTGCGCATCGAGCCAGGATTTCAGATACACACCTCACGCACGCGTGCGGCGCGGGATTTGGCGGCTTTGGCGGGAGGCTATCCGCGCGCCCTTGCACCGGGTGCGGGCGGGATCGGCGGATTTGCGGGCGCTGCGGAGCGCGCGGATAGCGCGCTCTCTGCCTCGTCGGCGTCGGCCTCGGCATCGAGGAGGGCGAGCAGGGCCTCGGCTTCATCGCTGGCGCTGCCGGCGTTGCCATGGCCGGCGAGGCGGGAGCGGATCGGCTTTGCCGGATGGGTGGCGGTGTGGACCGCCTTCAGGGCCTTGATGCTGACCTGGGTGTAGATTTCGGTGGTCTTGAGGTCGGCATGGCCCAGCATGGCCTGGATGAACCGCACGTCGGCCCCGTTCTCCAGCATCAGCGTCGCCATCGTATGGCGGAACATGTGGCACGAGCCGCGCTTGCCGATTCCGCTGTCGTTTACGCACTCGCGCACGATCTCGGCAAGCCGCTCGACCCCGAGCGCCTGCCCGAACGTCGATAGGAACAGCGTGCCGTCATCGGCGCCGCTGGCGAGGTCAGGCCGCACGTCCGCCAGATACTTGTCGATCCATTGCAGCGCCCGCGCGCCGATGGGGACCACCCGGTCCTTCTTCCCCTTGCCCTCGCGCACCATCATCACGCCTCGCTCGCGGTCGATGTCGTAGAGGTTGAGGCTCACCAGCTCGGCCCGTCGGATGCCTGTGGAGTAGAGCACTTCGAGCATGGCGCGGTCGCGCACGCCCATCGCCAGTTCAAGGTTGGGGATGGCCAGCACCCGTTCGGCTTCTCCCACCGTCAGCACATTGCGCGGAAGGCGCTTGCCGATGCGCGGCAGGGTAAGGTCGGAGGCCGGGTTGTAGAGGATATGGTTCTCCCGCGCGAGCCAGCGGAAGAACGCGATCAGGGGCTGGATATGGGCAAGCTGGCTGCGCACCGTCAGCGGCTCGCCGTCTGCCTTGCGATAAAGGAACAGGTGGCGCTGCCAGCGCTCCAGGATCGGCCGCGTGATCTCCTGCACCCGGATCAGCCCTCGCTCGGCCGCCCACGCCGCGAACACCCGCAAGGTGCGCTCACGGCCCTCGATGGTGTGGCCTGAGTAGTCCCGTTCCACCTGCCAGGCCGTGAACCGGTGCATGTGATTCCAGATGCTGTCCGGATCGCCTGCGCCGATGATCCGGGTGGGCGGATGGTAGATGCCCTTGTGCGGCTTGCGGCCCTTTTTCGTGCCAGCCCCGCGCTTCCTCGGCATGTCAGATCACGGCGGCTGAGGGAGTGCGAACGGAAGGCTGCGGGTATGACAGGACCGTCCCATTCTTCCTCATGACGTGCGTTTCCGGGGCTTCCGTTTCAGGCGCGCGAGGAGCGGCGGATATCTGCCCCTCAGCCGCCTTTTCTCCGCCCCGACCAGTGCCCGACCGAGCACCGGCCAAGCCCCGACCAAGAGGCGACCGAACCGGCTCCGACCCCGACCGAACCGGGTCGTACGCGCAGGCCTTGTCCTGCCCCTGCACAGCTCCGCTCAACCCCATCAGGAACGGCGTATCCGCCTCCCCGCCGCCATCATAGAGCAGCTCGTAATGGAAGGAGCCAACGCCCCCCGCAGGCCCCGGTGCGCCGCGATGCACGAGCAGGTATTCCAGCTCCGCCAGACGCCCCAGATGGACCTTGAGCTGGGTATCGCCCCACCCCGTGACGGCGCGCAACTGACGGCGCGTGAAGCGCAGGTCAGGGCGCTTGATGTCCGCCGTCAGCGCCAATGGCACAGATTTGAGGTTGTTAATTAAGGAGGGTTG
>CAZQEH010000022.1:0-45422 GCA_964592205.1 uncultured Novosphingobium sp. | reverse complement strand
GAGCACTGTCTTCGGGAGGCAGGGGCCGGAGGTTCGAATCCTCTTTCCCCGACCATTTCGTTTCATAGGGATTTCCATCACTTAGGCCCTCTTGTTCGAAGCTGCAATAACACGCAGTTCCGGTGCAAGCCCGGTGTTGCGTGCTGAAAATGCACCCGGCGCGAGTCGTTCGATTTCGTCGATCAGCCCCTCGGTGAACGCCAACGCGGAGCCCAGATTGGCGGGATCGCGCAGCGCATAGAGGTCTGACGTGCTGGACTTCATGTGGCCGAGCATGACCTCGCCCTGCCGCCACTTCTCCTCACCCAAGGCACGGCGGCCCAGCTGCGCGACGGAGCGCCGGATCAGCTTCAGCCCGGTTTCGCGCTGGCGCGGCAGGCCGAGCTCGTCGAGCATCGCCTCGAACGCCTTGCGCACCGAATCCTCCGGCACATAGAACCCTGCGCTTGCGTCGAGCAGGCGGGCGAGCTGGTGCGGCACCGGCACGCTTGGCCGATACTTCTTGGTCTGCCGCCTGCCCTTCTGATTGAGCTGGAGCACCTTGGCCGCCGAGATCCACTGATCACGCTCCGGATCGGTCGAGACTTCATGTGCGGCGTCTGGCCGGCACCATGTCGCGACGCTGATCGGCAAACTCGTCGACATCTTCCAGTCCGACGAATGCACCAATTACTTCAAATCCTGCGGCTATGTACCAGAATGAACAGAAACCGCTCTAAAGCCCAACCAATCCTCAACGCGGCAAGCAATTTAATAGGTCCTGACCTAATTCAGTGCAGACACCGTAGGAATCCAGCGGGATGGGAGCAAACCGCCTGCCCCGAACAACATGTCCATTGCATTGCCTGCCGCCGCAGCTTCGCGTAACTGGTCCGCCAACGGGTCGTCGATCAGTTGGTCGCTGCGCAGAAAGGCTGTCCACGCCAACAACGCCGCTTCGAGCGAGGGGCAACGGCTTCGGCGCGCCTGATGCCACGCCAGCGTTTCGAGCCAGCGTTGGGGAATCTTCTGGCTGCCATCCATGGCGATCTGGCTCAATCGATGATCGAGCGCCGGATTGACGAAGCGATCGAGCAAGGCATCGGCATAGGCCGATAGATCCTGACCGGGCGCAACGTCGATCGTAGGTGCGGCTTCGGCGCGCATCAACCGGTCTATCATCGGGCGGATCATCGGGTCGGCAATGGCTTGATGGACAAATTCATGCCCGCGCCCCAGACCGAGATAGGCGAGCGCCGAATGGGCGCCGTTGAGCATGCGCAGTTTCGCCGTTTCATACGGTGCGACATCGGAGACGATCTGTGCGCCGACCATATCCCAGCGCGGGCGTGGACCGGCGAAATCGTCCTCGATCACCCACTGACTGAACTCTTCGGTGACGACCGCACCTTCGTCGCGCGCGCCGAGCGCCGATTCGACCGCAGCGCGGTCGGCCTCCGTTGTCACAGGGACGATGCGGTCGATCATCGTTGCCGGGCAGCGACATTCGGCGTCGAACCAGTCGATAAGGTCCGGGCGCTCGGCCGCAAGATATTGCCCCATCAGCGACTTGAGCACCGCGCCGTTGCCCGCGAGATTGTCGCAGCTAAGCAGGGTCAGGCCGGGCAGACCCGCCGCCTTGCGCGCGGCGAGACCCGCACCGACGAAGCGATAGAAGCTCGACGGGCCCCGGACGGCGGCAAGGTCGAGCGCACCGCCGGGTCCGCGCAAATAGCCCTTCTCGGTCACCGTGAAGCTGATGATATGCGTGGAGGGGGCCGCTATCGCCGCGATCACCGATTGCGGATTTGCAGGCGCGATCAACACCTGCTGGACCGCGCCGACCAGCCGTAACCGGCTGCCCGCCGCGCTGCGTGTGCTGACGGTATAGAGCCCCTGCTGCGGGTTCAATTGCGCCGCGACATCGCCCGAGCGCAACGAGACGCCGACTATGCCCCAGTCGCGATCCCCCGCGCCCATCGCGTCATCGGTGTAAACCGCCTGGTGCGCGCGGTGAAACGCGCCAATCCCCATGTGGACGATCCCCGCCGCCTGCGCCGTGCGATCATAATGTGGTTTCTGTACCGCCAGGGGAAGCGGCTTGTCGGCTGACAGCTTCACAGCTTGTAGGCCGCCTTGGCAAGATTGTAGCTGAGATCGGTCGCGAGCTCGGCCGCTTCCCATTCCTCCATGCGGTGTTCGGCGACAAGTTGTGCGAGGAAGCCGCAGTCGATGCGCCGCGCGACGTCGTGACGCGCCGGGATCGACAGGAAAGCGCGGGTGTCGTCGTTGAAACCGACCGTGTTGTAAAAGCCCGCAGTCTCGGTGGTCTGGCTCCGGAACCGTCGCATGCCTTCGGGGCTGTCGTGGAACCACCATGCCGGGCCAAGTTTCAGCGCCGGATAATGGCCGGCGAGCGGCGCGAGCTCCCGTGCGTAGTTCGTCTCGTCGAGGGTGAAGAGGATGATCGTCAGTCCCTCCGCATTGCCATATTTGCCGAGCAGCGGACGAAGCGCATTGACATATTCGGTGCTCGTGGGGATGTCGGCCCCCCTGTCGCGGCCATAATGGGTGAACAACCATCGGTTGTGATTGCGGAACGCGCCGGGATGGACCTGCATCACCAACCCGTCATCGATACTCATCCCCGCCATCACCGTTAACATATGCGCGCGGAACAATTCGGCATCGGCAGCGCGGACCTCGCCGCTGGTCACGCGCGCGAACAGGGCTTCGGCTTCGATCCTGGTCAGGTCGGCAGTCGTCGCGGTGGGATGACCATGGTCGGTCGAAGTTGCGCCCATGTCGGCAAACAAGGCACGGCGATTGCGGTGTGCGGCGAGATAGCCCGCATAGCTGTACGCATCTTCACCACTGAGATCCGAGAAGAGCGCGAGATTTTCACGGAACCCTTCGAATTCGGGATCGACCACCGGGTCGGGGCGATAGGCGCTAATCACACGCCCGCCCCATTCGCCGCTGGTATTGGCGGCGCGGATGACGGCGTGATGACTCAGCGTATCGAGCGGGCTTTCGGTCGTCGCGATCACTTCGATCCCGAAGCGGTCGAACAGCGCGCGCGGGTAGAAAGCGTCGGTCGTGAGCGCTTCAGTGATGCGGTCGTAATAGAGATCAGACGTCGCCGCCTCGAACTGTACGGTGATGCCGAATGCTTCGGCGAACACCCAGTCCATCCACATTCGTGACGGTGTTCCGCGGAACAGGCGATAGTTCTGCGCGAAGATACGCCAGCTCTCGCGCGGGTCGGCGTCCGGGTTGCTGATCCCGAGTGCATCGAGCGGCACGCCCTGCGAATAAAGCATGCGGAACACATAATGGTCGGGATGCAACAATAGTTCGGTGGCGTTTCCGAACGGTGCGTTGCCCGCAAACCAGCGGGGGTCGGTGTGGCCGTGCGGGCTGATGATCGGTAGCCCCGCAACCTCGGCATATAGCCGCCGCGCGATACTCCGCTGTGCGGGATCGGACGGGAACAGGCGGTCGGGGTGCAGGATCAGCGGACGGGTCATGTGGGCAGAGCTTCACTCTCAACCCGCACCGGCGCCAGTTTCGGACTGAGCAGATGGATCGTCAGCACCGCGAAGAAATAGGTAGTGGTGCAGACGGCAAAAATAATCGTATAATTGCCGCCTGTGGCGTCGAGGACAAGCCCGGTCGACTTAGCCATGATCATGCCGCCGATGCCGCCCATGAAACCGCCGAGTCCGATCACCGACCCAACCGCCCGTTTGGGGAACATGTCGGGCGGGATCGCCAGAATCGTCGACGAAAAGGCCTGATGCCCCGCCAGCGCGACGCCGATCAGCACTACCGCAAGCCACATATTGTTGATCCCGGTCACGAACAGCAGCGGCAGAACGCAGCACCCCGCCCCCAGCATCGTCATCTTGCGCGCGAAATTGACGCTATGGCCGTTCTGGATCAGCTTTGACGATGTCCATCCGCCGATGATACTGCCGGCATCAGACAGCAAATACATGATGATCATCGGCAGCAGCACGATCTTGAGGTCGACGCCATAGGTCGAGCTGAAATATTTGGGCAGCCAGAACAACATGAGGAACCAGACCGGATCGGTCAGAAATTTGCCGATCGCGAACGCCCAGGCTTCGCGCTTGGTGACAATTTTCGACCAGCCGAGGCGCTCGGTCTGTCCGGGCGGATCATGTTCGATCCACGCAAGTTCTGCCTCGCTGACCTTTCCGCTCTCCCGCGGGTTGCTGTAGAACAATAGCCAGAGCAGCAGCAGCACGCCACCAAAGGCGCCTGTGTAAATAAAGGTCTGACGCCAGTCGAAACCGAAATAACGCATGGACAACGCAATCGTCGGGGCGGCCAGGATTACCCCGACCGTGGTCGCGCTGTTGACCCAGCCGATCGCATAGGAGCGTTCCCTTTGCGGGAACCATTCGCTGCTGGCGCGGACGACCGACGGGAAATGTCCCGCTTCGCCAACCCCCAGAATAACGCGCGCAGCCATGAACGAGGCGACCGACGCCGCAAAACCATGCGCGACATGGCCGATGGTCCAGATGGCGATGGCAATGCTGTAGCCGATCTTGGGACCGAAGCGGTCGATCAGCCAGCCCATCAGCAAAAAGCCCAGCGCATAGGCGGCCTGGAAGGCGGTGACGATGTTGCCATAGTCATTTTCGCTCCAGCCCAGTTCGTCACCGAGTACGGGTGCGAGCAGGCCGAGCATCGTCCGGTCGATGTAATTCACCGTCGTAGCGGCAAACAGCAGCCCGATGATCAGCCAGCGGTATTTACCCGCCCTTGGCACTGGTGGCACCGCACCTTGCCCTGCGACTGCCTGTGCCATATCTCTCTCCCGTTCTGGCTTGTCAGCCCATGATCGAGCAGCCGACACGGAGTTTTCCGTCGAAGACTGCCTCGGCACACTGGCCGATTTTTATTTCATGAACACCCGTGATGGCGCCTGCCGACACCCATGTCCCGGGCTCGACGGGGATCCCGCGCGCGCGCAAGATGCCGATCAGGAACAAGGCCGATCCGAACGGCCCGTCAAGCATGTTCGCCATCGTCGCGGCGCCGACGGTCTCGCCGTCGATCGCCGTCTCTACCGGCATGCGAGTGAGATCGACGTCCCGCCAGTCCGGGATCGGCGGCCCAAGCACCAACCCTTTGTTGTTGCCGTAGTCCGACGCTGTGACAGCGGGGCCGTGGCGATTGATGTCGGGGAAGGGTGAACTGGCAATCTCGATCCCGGTGCGTACCTCGATGATGCAGTCGCGAATCGACTCGATATCATGTTCGCGGTCACCGATATCGCCCAGGCACAACAGGATTTCCGCTTCCGCCGCCGCAAAGCCTTCGGCATAGACCGTCATGGCTGAACCATGGACTTTGATCTCGTCGACAAAAATCGGCCCCGTGATTCGTTCGCTGCCAAAGTGCGGGGCCAAATCGGGGGCGATCCGCCCCACCTTCCACCCGCCGACCCGCCGACCGTCGAGTTCAATCGCCGCATCCTGGATCGCATAGGCCTCAGCCATCGTCTGGGGCATTGCACCGGGATAGAAGGTAATCGGTGTCTTTTCGGCGCGAGCCTTCAGGAAGACCTTAGCAATAGCGTCTGGCTCGGTCTTCGGCAACATCGTTTCCATCATCCTCGTTCCAAAACCGCCCTAATAGACACCGGTGTCAAGAGCAAGCAAATAGCCCTTAGCGCGGTTGATGTTATACGGGGCAGCGCTCACTAGGAAACGGGTGCGCCGGACCAGCCGAGCACCCACAGGAAAAGTGAAACGACCATGGCGCCACGCACGAGGGAAAAAAGCGGCAAGCAACCGACGATCAACGATGTGGCGGCACTCGCCGGTGTATCAAAAAAGACAGTCAGCCGAGTCATAAACAGATCCGAGTTAATTTCTGACAAGGCGCGCCAAGCGGTCGAACAAGCTATCAAGTTGCTCGGTTTCGTCCCTAATCCGCAGGCCCGCGCGCTTGCCTTTCGCCGCAACTTTCTCATCGCGTTGCTCTATGACAATCCGAACGCGCAAACCGTGCTCAATTTCCAGCAGGGCGTCCTCGACGCGATCAAGGACAGTGACCTTGCATTGCTCGTCCGTCCGGTTGACCGCGATTCTGATCAAATGTTGGAAGATGTTCGCATTTTCCTGGAAAAGCAGCGTCCTATCGGCGCCATGCTCTTGCCGCCCATCTCGGAGAATAACGAACTGTCCGCGCTGTGCGACAGTTTGGGTGTACGCTATGTCCGCGTCGGGTCGGCACCACTCGACGATGCGCAGCATTGCATCTCATCCAACGACCGTGACGTGGTGGCGGAGGTCTGTCGCAAGCTGATTGCCCTGGGTCACCGCCGCATCGGTTTTGTCCGTGGCCCGGCCGGTTTCCGATCCGCCATCGAACGCGAAATGGGCTTCAGGGAAGCGCTGACTGACGCCGGGCTGACGCTGGAGGAAGAACATTTTGCGTCGGGCAATTATCGTTACGCAAGCGGGGTCGAGGCGGGCGAGAAAATGTTGTCTGTGGCTGAGCCGCCGACCGCCATCTTCTGCTCGAACGACGAAATGGCCGCCGGGTTGATGAGCGTCGCCCACAGCAAGGGCATCGCGGTGCCGCGCCAGCTGTCGATCGTCGGTTTTGATGATTCACCCACCGCAACGCATATCTGGCCGCCGCTGAGTACGGTCCGCTGGCCAATCCGGGAGATGGGCGTCCACGCAGCGCGGACATTGGTAGCCGATTTTCTCGGCCCCGACGCGAAGCTCGCTGATGGAGAAAGCTCTGTGTTCGATTCGACCTTCATCGAGCGGCAGTCGGTCGCGCCACGCACCGACGCGAAAAGCCAGGTCAAGGCCCATCGCCTTCCTTGAACAAGGGGAAGCAAACACGCCCCGCGTCGGGCTTGGACTAGCGCCTCACGTCGAACTCGCCGCCATGAAAGGCGGCTATATCGGCCTCGCGAAAGCGGCTGGCGTCGCCCGGCAGCGAATGTTTGAGGCATGTAAGGGCGAGTCCGGTTTCAGCCATCGACCGCGCGTCGCCATTCGCCAAATGCGCATGCAATACGCCAACGGCAAAGGCGTCGCCCGCGCCGATCCGATCGACGATGCCGGTTACGTCAACCTCTTCGCTTTGGTAAGCCGTCTCGCGCAAATCGACGCGCGCGGCGATGCGGTGGTGATCCGCAGCCAGCGCGTGGCGCGCGGTCGAGGCAACCAACTTGAGGTTTGGAAAAGCCGCAAAGCCTGCTTCCGCGGCTTCGCGCCGCCGCTCGGAGCCATCGCCCGAGAAGTCGCGGTCCAGCACCAGCGAGAGATCACGGTGGTTGCCGAACATGATGTCGGCCATGCCGATAATCTCCGAAAGAACCGCCCGCGGATCGCTTTCCCAAGCCTCCCAGAGCATGGCGCGATAATTGCCATCAAATGAAATGGGAACGCCGAGCCGCTTTGCCGCGCGCGCTGCCGCCAGCACCGCCTCGGTTGAACGTGGCCCCAGCGCCGGGGTAATGCCCGACAAGTGGAGTAAGTCGGCGCCGGCTAGCAGGACATCCCAATCATAGTCCTCAGCGGTGCTCGCCGCGAAGCTCGACCCGGCGCGATCATAAACGATTTCAGAGGAACGCAGACCCGCTCCAACGGCGAGGAAGTACAGACCCATGCGCCCCGGTGCTGTCAAAACGGCGGAGCAATCGACGCCTGCTCCGCGCACCGCAGCCGCCGCGCCGCGTCCCAGCGCATTATCGGGAATGCGGCTGACCATCGCGCAATCATGGCCAAGGTGGGCAAGCCCGATCGCGACATTCGCCTCCGCCCCGCCGACGTTGAGCGTGAGGCATGGCGTCTGCATCAACAGTTCCTTACCCGGCGCAGTCAGGCGGATCAGCAGTTCGCCAAAGAAGACAAGACGTCCAGACATGATGCAAAACTAGCGCGCGAGCCAGCCGCCGTCGACGGCGAGAATATGCCCTTGCACATAGTGCGACGCCGAAGAAGCCAGGAAGACCGCCGCACCGCCGATGTCGGCGGGATCACCCCAGCGGGCCGCCGGAATCCGTTCCATGATCTGGCGGTTGCGCGCCTCGTCCGATTGCAACGCGGCGGTGTTGCTGGTCGCGATATAGCCGGGCGCGATCGCGTTCACCTGAATGCCTTTGGCCGCCCATTCATTGGCAAGGAGCTTGGTGAGCCCGCCGACTCCCGATTTGGATGCGGTATAGCTCGGCACCCGAATTCCACCCTGAAAGGTCAGCATGGAAGCGATATTGATGATCTTGCCACTGCCGCGCGCGATCATGTGCCGGCCGACCGCTTGGCAGAGGAAGAAAAGCGTCTTCAAATTGGTGTCTATCACCGCATCCCAATCGTCTTCGGTGAAGTCGACGGCATCGGCGCGGCGGATGATGCCGGCATTGTTGACGAGGATATCGATGCGGCCAAACTCGGCCAATACCGCATCGACCAGCGGCTGCACAGCACCGACGCTCGACAGGTCGGCTGCGAAATTCTGGCCGCGACAATCCAGCCCGCGCACCTTGTCGATCGTATCGTCGGCGGGAGTACGCCCCGCCGCGGCGATGTCCGCCCCTGCCCCGGCGAGCGCCAGCGCAATACCCTGCCCGATACCCGTGTTCGCGCCGGTGACCAGCGCCACCTTGCCTGAAAGGTCGAACATTCCGTTCATTTCAGCTGGCAGATATCGAGGACGTTCATGTCGGTATAGTCCAGATTTTCGCCGCCCATCGCCCAGATGAAGGCATATTTCTTTGTCCCTGACCCCATGTGAACCGACCAGGGCGGGCTGATCACAGCTTCCTCGTTCCCGATAACGATATGCCGCATGCTGTCGGGTTCGCCCATATAATGGAAGATGCGGTCATTCGCCTCAGGCAGATCGAAATACAGATAAATTTCGCTGCGGCGGTCGTGGAGGTGCGGGGGCATGGTGTTCCACACGCTGCCTTCTTCGAGCACCGTGAGGCCCAGTAGCAGCTGCGCGCTCTCGCACACGCCGGGAATGACCAACTGATAGATCGTCCGCTGGTTTGAATTGGCAAGGTCGCCGCGCGCGATCGGGTTCGCTTGCTCCAGCGTGATATGTTTGATCGGGCAGACCTTGTGCGCGGGTAGCGAGGCCAGATAAAAACGCGCGCCGTCGCCTTCGAAAACGACGTCCACCGACCCCATAGGAATGTAGAGGCATTCCTTGTTCATCATTTCAAAGCGCCGACCGTCAACGGTGATCGCGCCGACTGTTCCGATGTTCACTGCGGCAAGTTCGCGGCGTTCGAGGAAAGGGTGCCCCGCTGCCGATGCCGGAACACTCTGGCTGGGCAGCTTCAGCGCGCCGCCCTTGGGCACAGCGCCGCCGACTACGAAGCGTTCATTATGCGAATAGTTGAGCGTGATCTTCCCGTCTTCGAACATTCCTGTGACCAGATAGCGATCGCGCAGCACGTCATTATCGACGCACTCCATCATGTCGGGATGGGTAGCGTGATAGATATTCGCAAACATGGAAAGCCTTTCTCATGGCCGGTTCGATAGGGATCTGGCTAGCCGAGGAGGTAACCGGTGTCAATTATTAACGGGCGGACGTTGCCCGCCTCCGCCCCTGGGCGCTGACCTTCGATGGGGCCGGTCCACTCACCAATTCCACATCGACCCATCCGCGAGACGCGCGACGGGCAGATAGGCCGGCTTGTAGGGATATTTTTCCGCCAACGCCTCGTCGATGTCCACACCATGTCCGGGCGTGTCGCCGGGAAAGAGAAAGCCGCTTTCGAAGCGATAGGCGTGCGGAAAGACCGCATCGGTCTCTTCACTGTGCCGCATATATTCCTGAATTCCGAAATTGGGAATCCAGCTATCGAAGTGCAAAGCCGCCCCCATCGTGACGGGTGACAAATCGGTCGCGCCATGACTGCCCGTGCGTATTTGATACAGGGCAGCGAGATCGGCGATCCGGCGCAAGTGGGTGATGCCGCCGGCCCGCACAACGGTGGTTCGGATAAAGTCGATCAGTTGGCCTTCGATAAGGTCCTTGCAGTTCCAGATGCTGTTGAAAATCTCACCGACGGCAATCGGCGTCGTGGTGTGCTGGCGGATGAGCCGGAAGGCCTGCTGGTTTTCGGCCGGGGTGGGATCCTCCATCCAGAAAAGGCCATAGGGTTCGAGCATTTTACCCAGCCGTCCGGCCTCAATCGGGGTCAGCCGATGGTGCACATCGTGCAGCAAATGATGTTCGAAGCCGTAGCGCTCACGCAGCCTGTCGAACAGCTTGGGCACGACGTTCAGATATTTGCTTGTGTCCCAGATCGTCTCAGACGGCAGCGCCGCATCGGCAGGCTCGTAAAAGAGCTTGCCGCGGCCTACTCCATAAGCGTCGGCCAGGCCGGGGATGCCGGATTGCGCCCGGATCGCCTTATATCCAAGATCGATATATTTGCCGACTTCGTCGACCGTTTCTTCCACGTCCGCGCCGTTGGCGTGGCCATAGACCATCACTCCTTCGCGGCTCTTCCCGCCGAGCAGGTCATAGAGCGGCATGCCGGCCATCTTCGCCTTTATGTCCCACAGGGCGGAGTCGACCGCCGAGATCGCTGACATTGTCACCGGCCCTCCGCGCCAATAGGCGCCCCGGTACAGATATTGCCAAATATCCTCGATCCGACGTGGATCGCGACCGATCAGGCAAGGAATGACATGGTCTTCGAGATAGGACACGACCGCGAGTTCGCGCCCGTTAAGCGTCGCATCGCCAAGACCGTGGACGCCCTGGTCCGTCATGATCTTCAAGGTGACGAAGTTGCGCCCCGGACAGGTCACGATCACCTTTGCCGAATGGATTTTCATTGGGTTTTAGTTCCTGATTACCCCGACCTATCGGAAATGAGCTTTTATCGCCGGGTTGGGAGCGCCAACCCTCGTCCGGCGTCGCCGCCGAACGAGGACTGCCCCCGTTCGTGCGTACGACCCTTGGCCCACGGTCGCCGCATGGCGACCTGGAGCGTTTGCCAAGCAGATAGAATCATCTGCTGACACGAAAAACGCGGCTTAACAAAGATCTGGAGCAGCCGAGCCGATGCAATCGGGTCGGAATCTGCTCTAGAATTTGGCGCGCAATCCGACCGAAAACCGCCGCTCGGCCAACGCATAGCTGTTGAGCGCCACCGAGTTGGAGCCGCTATATTCTTTGGTTGCCGAGCTTTTGGGCATCAAATTTTGCGCCTGCAACGACAGGGCAAAATTCTTGGTGATGTCGAAACCGACCTGCGCATCGAGTTGCGAGCGCGAGCCAATGAAGCTTGGTCGGCCTTCGGAAAATTCGAACACCGCCTTGTCGCGATAATTATAGGCGACCCGCGCCGAGATCGGCCCCTTTTCGAACAGGCCGATAAGGTTATAGCTGTTCTTCGACACTCCAACGAGCGGGAAGCCGCTATTATCTTCGGAATCCGAATAGGTGTAGTTGGCGATGATGCCGAAGCCGTCGAACGGCGCCGGCAGGAAGTCGGCGAACTGCTGGATGCCGACTTCAAAGCCCTTGATCTTGGCGCTTGCGAGATTTTCAGGGCGCGAGAAAGTTAGTTCACGTCCCTGTGGATCGAGATCGACGTCGGTGCCCGTCGTAACGAAGTTGGCGATGAAATTTGACACGTTCTTGTAAAAGAAGGCACCGGAAATCAACGAACTCTTGCCGGTGTAGTATTCAAAACTGATGTCGGCCTGGGTCGATGTCGGCGGCTCGAGATTCACATTGCCACCGGTGACCGAAAGGTTGGTCGCGTTGAAGAAGGTCGAGGGTGCGAGGTCTGCGACAGACGCGCGCTGCATGGTCTGCGACGCCGACACGCGGACCAGGAAATTCTCGGTGACGTTGAAGGCGATGTTCGCGCTCGGCAGGACGTTGGTATAGCGGTTCTTGTCGTTGACCAGCGTACTGACAGTGCCGATGTTGACATAGCTGTCGACCGACAGGCGCGTGCCCGCGATGCGGACCCCGGCGTTGGCGCGGTAAGGGATACCGACGATTTCGCCTTCGCCCGACACCATCAGATAGCCGGCAATCGTCCGTTCACTGAAATCATAGTCGCGCTGCAGATTGGGGAGCAGCGACGAGCGGCCGTTGGCGTCGGGATTGGGCTGCGCCGCCTGCGCGCGAGTGAACACATAATCGAAAGTCGGCGCAGTGCTCAGGAAACCGCGCGGGAAGCTGCCGTCGATGTCGGGCTGGAAGTTGCCGGCGTCGATCAACGACAGATAGGGCGTGATTTCGCTGCGCGTCGGCGTCACCTGACTGCGGAACGCGTTCGAGCGTGCGTGCAGGTCGGTGTAACGCACACCCGCCGAGACGGTGACGCCGTCTGCCGCCTCATAACTTACGTCGAGCTTGCCGGTCCATTCTTCGAGCAGGCCGATCAACCGATTGCTGCGCACGCCATTGGTCGCCGGGTTGTAGGACGCGTAGTTTGTGGGATTGAAAGTACCGCCCAGCGTCAGCGACGGGACTGTGTTGGCGCGAAAATCGAAAGCACCGGGAACCGCCGCCGTGCCTTGCAATGTGATGATCTGGATCGTCTGGTCGATCGTGCCCTTGCTGTAATAGCCATCGGCCGCGATGGTCAGCCCACCATTCTCATATTTTCCGTTCAGCCCATAAAGAAAGCTTTCGGTGGGCTCGTCGCGGATCTGTCCTGCAGTGGTGACGGTACCATTGGCGTTGCCCGCGACGACGAAGCCGTCCTCGACGATGCGATTGGTGACCGGATTGCTGCCGGTCGGCAGGCGAAACGAGAAGAAATCCTGGTGGCGACCGGTCTTGAGCTTGGAATAAAGCGCGTCTGCGGTGACCGTGAACTCGGGCGTGACTTCGAACTGGATCGCGCCGTTGAGGCCGATCCGGGAGCGGTCGACGACGAACTGCTCATATTGCAGCAGCACCGGGGTCGGGATCACTCCACCATTGGCGCCGGTGTAGGTGCGGTTGAGGAAATTGTTGCGCTCAAGCGTCTGGGTCGTCGAAGTGCGTTTCTGATATTCGCCTGCCAGCATGATGCCGATGCGACCGTCGCCGAATTTGGTCGTCGCAAAGCCCGTGACCGTTGGCTCAAACTTGCCGGTACTTTCCGAATAGACTCCCGAAACGTTCAGCGACACGGTCGGCTTTTTGAAGCTCAGCGGTTTCGGCGTGACAAGATTGACGGTACCGCCGAGCCCGCCTTCGGCCTGGCTGGCGAGCGGCGATTTGCGGACTTCGAGGCGACCAAACAAACTGGAAGGGACGGAATCAAGCCCCGACGAGCGACCAAGCTGGTCATTCTCGGGCGGCGACAGTCGCGCCGAATAGCCCAAAAGCGTGCGGCCATCGACCTCGACCCGGACCTGCTGGAGCCCGCGCACCGACACCGACTGACCTTCACCGAACACGCGGGTGATCTGAACGCCAGTGACCCGTTGCAGCGCCTCGGCGACATTCGCGTCTGGCAGCTTTCCAACGTCTTCCGACGTGATGACGTCAAGAACCTGGCCAGATTCTTTCTTGATGTCGGCAGCCTGTTCCAAGGACCGGCGGATGCCGGTCACGATGATTCCGCTATCGGCGGTTGCTGTGTCCTGATCGGCGATTTGGGGGGTGCTGACCGCCTGCGCCATCGCTTGACCATGGCACGCAACGCCCAGCATCGACGCACCCCAAAATAGCATCTTCTTCATGATCGCCCTCCTCTTCCCTTTGTCAGTGATTCTTGTCGTTGCGAACCAATTACAATCTGATGCTACCGGTGTCACTACAACGACGTCAAGCAAATTAGCAGATGGGACAGCCAAGACCCTGTCGGCGAATTTTTGACGCATCTGTTAAAATAATTGATCGGTAGCAGACTCCGCAGAGCCGCCTACCCGGTCGTACTGATGCCAAATCGTGCCGGCCCCTGCCATGACACCGGTTGCCGATATAGCCTTAAAGGGCCATGTTTTCCGACCATTGCGGATTGGATTTTTCCGAACAACGGGGTGAAACCTGCCTCTGGACGGAATTGCGGCTGCTTTCGCGCGAACGTTGGCGCTGATCGGCGCTTTCGCTGCCGGACCGGATACCCAAAGCGACCGACCGTCCCCCACCCCGATGAAGCGGTTGCTGGTGATTGCCGAACATTCTTCGGGCAATCAGACAGCGCACATGTCATCGAGCCACGCAATCGCGACGATCGAAAGAAGCAGCCGCGCGTCAGGCGCCGTTTGTGACGACGATCCGTACCGACATGGTGCCCGTGACGAAGCGTGACCTGCTGGATTTTGTCGGCGACCACTCGGCGGCGGCAACGACCTATGACTGGCCGGAGTACGCCGTCATGCTGGGCGGCGTCTTCGACGATCATCCGTGGAAAGTCACGGCAGCGCGCTGGCGCGGCTGGACCCGCAGAGCGTCGATCTTGCCGATCCCGGGGTGCACCGCACCGCTTGTGATTTCCCGGTCGCGTGGATCAAGCGATACGGCAAAGGTCGGGTCTTTTATACCAGTCTGGGTCGTACCGATGAGATTTGGGACGATTGGCGCGTCCAGTCCATGTACCTGGACGGTATCCGCTTGGCGCTCGATTCGGGAAATGGCGAGGTTCGCCCCCATCCCATAGCCGATGCCAATTAACGGTCGGGAATCACCGAAAATCGATAGATAGTCAGCGACCGAAACTCCATTCCGGGACGCAGCACGGTTGACGGAAAGTCGGGCCGGTTAGGACTGTCTGGAAGGTGCTGGGTTTCGATCGCGAAACCCGCATGGCCCGGATAGGCGATGCCCTCGGTGCCGATCTCGCTTGCGTCGAAGTCGTTGCCGCTGTTGAACTGGACAGAGGGTTCGGTCGTGAAAATTTCCAACCGCCGACCGGAAGCCGGCTCATCGACCGTCGCCGTCAGCCGCACGCCGCCCGCATGCGAAGTGAGGACAAGGCTGTGGTCGAATCCGTTCGATGGCACCAGCAGGGAATCGCGCCGGTTTAGAAGGGGTGCGATCCACGTCGGCTGCCGCAAGTCGAGCGCCGTGCCGGCAACCGGCAGCAAGCGTCCCGTCGGGATCTTGCGCTCGTCGGTCTCGGCGTAGCGATCGGCGGCTATCGTCACGCGATGACCAGCAATCGACGCCGCGCCGGCACCCGCGAGGTTGAAAAATCCATGGTTGGTCAGGTTGAGCACCGTCGCGGCATCGCTGCGGGCGCGATATTCAACCTGAAGTTCGTTCTGCCGATGCGGAAGACGATAGGTAACTTCCAGTTGCAGGCGACCGGGGAAACCCTGATCGCCGTCGCGGCTGTCGAGGCGGAAGACGACTCCCGACGACCGGGCATCGCGGAAATGCGTCGCGGCCCAGACCCGCCGGTCATAGCCATCCGATCCGCCGTGCAGCGTGACACCGTTGCGCCCCTGTTCCAGCTGGTGCGTCGTGCCGTCCAGGGTGAAGCGTGCACCAGCAATGCGGCCCGCATAGCGCCCAATGACCGACGCCCAGCGGCGATGCGTCCGTTCATAGGCGGCGATGTCGGGAAGGCTGAGGACGACATTGGCGCGCTGGCCCGCGCGGCCCGGCACCTCAACGACGGTCAGCGTCGCGCCATAGGTGATCGCGCTGATACGCAATCCCGTCGCGTTGGCAAAGCTGTAACGGTCGACTGGCTCGCCTTTCGCGGTGTGGCCGAAGGCTTCCATGCGGACGCCGTCGGGCGCTCCCGACACGGTTGCGCACCCGGCGAGTGTCAACGCCGCGAGCGCCGGGGCCACCCAGCGGTGCATCACAGCCATAGCACCGGCTGGCGGACAGGATAATTGCGGATGATCTCGGCGACTTGCGGGTTGCCATTCAACCTCTGCCACAGCGCGATATAGCCGGGCCGGCCAAGCGCGAGACCGCCGAAGAGCAGGCTTGGGTGGCGGACCGGCCAGTCGTTCCAATATTCGACGTCATGGGCGTAGGGCCAGCGACCTTTGTCGGCGATATAGGGGACCATAAAGGCCAGCGCGGTGGTCAGTGATCGCCCATCAGGCGTGGCGAAGCGCCACAAATCATCGGTGCGAGTGCTCAATGAATGTGCGGTCGCGGCGAGCACGTCGAGGTTGAACAGGCAATATCCGAACGGCTTGGTACGCGCGAGTTCGAGTGGCTGACTGCCGTCGGTGGCGATCTGTTCGGGTATCAACCGGGTACGAAACCGTTCGCGGGCGTCCGCGCGCACCGTTTCATCGCCGACCAGCCGCGCGAACTCGGCGACCTGCAATACCCAGCAACTGCCGTGATTATTCCTTTCCTCGCGCTCGTCGGTTCCGTTTTTCGATGTAGTGAGCCATGTCAGATAGGCGCGGAACCAGCCGGTCACCGCGGGGTCGAGCGGATATCCGGACTCGACCAGGCGACCGACAGCGCGCGCGACCTCGACCAACTGGAGGGTATCGATCACCCCGATGCCGCGACCTGTGTTGACCCCGATGATCGCCTGCGCATGATCGAGGCTGGGGTTCATTCGCGTCGCTGGCGTCACGAACCAGGCATCAAGGTGCCGGGCGGCCGCCGCGGCATAGCGCGGGTCGCGGGTGATAACCCACGCGGCGGTCAGTGCCGGTACACCGAGCCCGAAGCGGATCAGCGCCTGGCGATGATCGTCGAAGCGCGCGGGGTTCGAAAATCCGTCGCGGCGGACATAGGGTCCGGCGGGATTGGTGGAATCGGGCCACCAATAGTCGCCTTCCGAATAATAGTCGTGCGCCGAACCGGGGCTGCGCGCGGCGCGAAAGGCGGTAATGGTGACGGGTGCATCGTCAAGCCAGTCATCAGCCGCGCGCAGGACGCGCGCGCGGTCGACGGACATGATATCGAGGGGCGCGGCGGCGGACAGCACCAGTGGCGGCATCGCACATCCCGCGAGCAGCGCCATGATTCCACCACTTAATGATCGCCTGCTTAGCTGCATATCATCTCCCGGGCATCCTCCGCCGATGTCGATCGCGGGCGCGTGAACCCTGCAATGTTGCGATGGTCGGTCCGCCCGGCATATGCGGCGATGCAATCGTTCCAGATTGATCGAACCGCGCCGCCCCCCTCGGGAACCCCGGCTGACGATTTCATTGTCGCCCTCCTCCCGAGCGACTTGTTACTCATATCCTGTTCCGGGCGCACCGCGACTAAGGCTGTCGATATTCCAAAGTCCAACTGATCCGGAGCATCCCGTTACCGTTCCGTACACCCTGGCATGACACCAAGCTGTGCATGGCACCCTGCGGGGAGCGATACGCTTCCTGCTCCCCGGTCGGCCCGGCGGTGCATCGCACCAGGCCCGTAACCGCGAAACGGCGAACGCCGCCCGATTCAAATTCGGCGCTACTACCGCGCATTCTGGCACCCTTGGAGAAACTGGCAAACTCGATGCGCGCATCGGTAATCTTCGTGCCCCTTTGCGGAACGAAGATGTCCGTGCGGGTGATCCGACCGGGCGCGAAGCTGTAGCTGGTCGTCACCGAGACGCGCTTGTCGGGCACGGGCGCGGTGCCGCCCATCCGATCAAGCTCACTCTGGCCCCAACTGACGAGCGTGCGGTCACCGGCTGCGTTCACCTTGATGTTCCGCTGATAAGCGAGCGGCATCACCACGCTTCCATCGTTCAGCGTCAATTGCGGAACAAGGAGCGGCGCGTCGCCGTCTGCCACCCCTTCAAGCATTCCGGGGGAAAAGGGTATGGGAAAATATGGACTATGATTGTGCTGGCTGAAGCCGCCGTTGATCACGGGAAGGCTGACGAGGCGTTTGCCGTCCTGCAGCGTGAGCAACATCCGGTCATATTCGCCACGGGCGAACCATGTCGTGGTGCGCCGCGGCTTTGCGGCCTGCACAGCCGCCCAATCCACCTTCGGCGCGCGACCCCGATAGCCGAGCGAATTCCAGACCGCATTGGTGTATGAAAATTGGTGCGCCAGGCTCAGGTTCTCGCCGAGAATACGGAACTTGCCGCGATAAGCGTCGGTCCGGCGCCCGCCGTCCCACAGATTCACCGACCCGGTGCGCGGATTGATCCAAAAATCCACATAGCGCTCCGCCGCGCGTGAGGCATAGGCGTAGGCGATGGCCTTTTCCTGTTCGGTAAGCACGCCAACGGCAGCCGCCGCAGTGAGCACCTCGATGATCGAAGTTTCGCCATAGGGGCCGAGGCTGCGGCCATATTCGAACCCAAGCCCCTCGCCATTGACGCGCAGCAGCATGACGTTGGCCGCCTTGCGCAGCCAGTCGCATGCCTCTGCTGGCGGCTTGTCGCCGGTTTGAACATATCGCGCCGCAATTTCGCCGGCGAGCAGAATCGAATAGCGGTCGAAGCGACCTTCGCCATCGGTCTCGTCGGCAAAACCAAAGTCCGAATAGTCGCGATAATGTTTAGCCGCGGCAGCGTAGAGCTTCTTCACCGAGCTGTCGTCTTCCCAGCCCATCGCAGCGCGCAAACGCGCGATCGAGAAGGCGACGACGATATAATTGTTCGGATGATCGATCAGAACAAAACGGTCGCGATCAACGAAGCTGCGCCAATCGAGCTTCACGCGCAGCTTCGCCATGGTGAGCGGGTCGAACGCCTGTTCGAGCCAGCCGCGACGACGCAATATATCGAGCGCAGTCAGGTAATAATATATGCCCCATGTGTCGTTCGGGTCGTCGATGGTCAGCTTCGCGATCGCGCGGAAGTGGCCGAGATAGGCGGGAAGGCGGGAGTCGTTGTCGGGCAGGCCATCGAGATATTCGGCCAGGGCGACAGCAATTTTTCCCGTGAGGAACTTGTCGCTGCCGTTAAATACCGTGATGCCGTCAAGCTGGAGCGCCTTGCCGTCCTTGACGAGCGACAGCAACAACCGCTCTGATTGAGGCTGAATATGGCGCTGCACGACCTCGTCGAAAGCCAGCGGGGGGCCGGAGGCCGAGGGTGACGCCGCCACAGGCGACCCGGCAAAGGCAGTCAGTGCGGCAGCCAGGAAAAATAGACGATCAATCACGCACGACAACCCTGTTGCTCCCCTCCCCGAGAAGGACGGCCCCCGCGATGGCCGACAAAGCACTATGTTCATCACCGTGTCGCAAAACCATTTACCCCTCCCAGCAACCGCAATGTGGTCACACCGCCACACCATCAAAGACACCGGTGTCATCGACAGTGACATAATGGTCGCTCGAGTGTCAAGAACCGATCGATGTGAGCTCGACCAGCTCCAGAAGAGCTATGGATACAGACCGTGTGAGTCAGATCGAGCGCGGGCTTTCAGGCCGGGCGATGCCCCACCACATGCCGCCCAGAAAGCTGAAGTTCAGTGCCGCTAGGCATACGCGAGCGCCAGCGCAGTCCAGGCCCATTCGCCGCCCTTGAACACCGCCAGCAGCGCCGCCACTTGCGGCAAAAGGCCCGCATAACCCAAGGCCCGGGCCGCTTCAGAAACACGCTTCACAACACCAACCTTCCGACCCTAACCTCCGCGCAGCAGCTGCACACCCCAGTCGCGCTCGAACAGGTAGAGCAGCGCGCGCGCCGCCTGCCCCCGCGGGGAAACCAGCCCACCGTCACGCTCCATCAGCAACCGCGCGTCGTCATGCGCGAGGGGGAGGAGCCGGGCAATCTGTTCAAAGTCGGCTACCCGAAAGGGCGTATCGCCCGATTGCCGTGTGCCGAGCAGTTCGCCCCCGCCGCGCAGGCGCAAGTCTTCTTCCGCCAGCCTGAAACCATCCTGCGTCTCGCGCATCAAGGCCAGCCGCTCGCGCCCCACTTCCGAAAGCGCCTCGCCGCGCAGCAGCACGCAAGTCGATTTCGCCGAGCCGCGCCCCACTCGCCCGCGCAGCTGGTGGAGTTGGGCAAGGCCAAACCGTTCCGCCTGCTCGATCACCATGAGGCTGGCCGCCGGCACATCGACGCCGACCTCGATCACCGTCGTCGCCACCAGCAGCTTGGCTTCACCGCACACGAAGCGCTCCATCGCCGCGTCCTTGGCCTCGGGCCGCAACTGCCCGTGAACGAGCACCACATCATCGCCGAACCGCAGCTGCATCTCGGCAAAGCGCGCTTCCGCCGCCGCCAGATCGGCGTTCTCGTTCTCGCGCACCATCGGGCAGACCCAATAGGCCTGCGCACCCGTCGCCAGATGCCGCGCCAGCCCATCGACGACTTCTGCCATGCGCTCCACCGCGACCACCCGCGTATCGATCGGCTGCCGGCCGGGCGGCATTTCGTCGAGCTTGGAAACGTCCATCTCGCCGTATTGCGCCAAGGTCAGCGTGCGCGGGATGGGTGTTGCGGTCATGGCCAGGCAATGCGGCGTCGCCTTGCCCTTTTGCGTCAGCATCAGCCGCTGGCCGACACCGAAGCGGTGCTGCTCGTCGATCACCACCAGCGCCAGATTGCGATAGCTCACGCTCTCCTGAAAGATCGCATGGGTGCCCACGCAAATGTCGATGCTGCCATCCAGCAGCCCCATCAGGATCGCCTCGCGCGCCTTCGCGCCCCCGCGCTGCGTGGTCTTGCCCGTCAGCAGCGCGATCTGCACCCCCGTCCCCGCCGCCATGCGCTGCAAGGTCTCGGCGTGCTGCCGCGCCAGAATTTCCGTCGGCGCGAGCAGCGCGGCCTGCGCACCCGCTTCCACCGCAATCAGCATGGCGTGCAGCGCCACCGCCGTCTTGCCCGAGCCGACATCCCCCTGCAGCAGCCGCAGCATCGGCGCGTCCTGCGCCACATCGCTCTCGATTTCCGCAACGGAGCGCGCCTGCGCCCCCGTCAGCGCGAACGGCAGCCGCAACTTGGCGCGCAAGCTGCCATCGCCCCGCAGCGGCACCGTCCGCCGCGTCCGGTTGCTCGCCTTCACCAGCATCAGCGCAAGGCTGTTCGCCAGCAGTTCGTCATAGGCAAGCCGGTCGCGCGCCACCGCGTCCGCCCCCTTGTGCGCCCGCACCAAGGCCTCGCGCCACGCCGGCCAGCCTGACTGCGCCAACAGCCCCGGCTCGATCCATTCGGGCAGCTCAGGCACCATCCCCATCGCCTGCCCCACCAGCGCGCCGATCCGCCCCTGCGTCAGCCCTTCGGTCAGCGGGTAAACCGCCTCGTTGAGCGTCCCCGCCAACGCACTGCTGTCCTCGGCGATGTGCTCGGGATGGACGATCTGCCAGGACTGCCCATACTGGTCGAGCCGCCCGGCCACCCAGCGCTTCTCGCCCACCGGCAGCAGCTTCTTCGCGGTGTAGCTCGCCCGCCCGAACCAGACGAGCGCGACATAGTTGCCCAGCGCATCCTCAGCCATGATCCGGTAAGGCCCGCGACCCGAACTCGCGCGATGCTCCCGCACCGTCAGCGCGATCACGATCTGCTCGCCGGTCGCCGCCTCATCGAGGTTGCCCACCGCCCGCCGCGCCACGAACCGATCCGGCAGGTGGTAGACAAGGTCACGCACCCGAGTCAGCCCGAGCTTGCCCAGCGGGCGCGCCAGCCCCGGCCCGACGCCCTTGAGGCCCTCGGTCTCGGCAAACAGCGGATTGAGCAGGTCGGGGCGCATCGGACGTTCAATAAGCAGAGATAGGAAGAAAGAGAACACCCAGGGTCCTGCGGTCTCCAGACCCACGGCAACTTGGCGATTACATAGTTTGCAATCACGGCTGCCAGCAGCTAGCCGAGCGGAATGCTCAAATGGCTTCGACGCGACAAACCCGAAGACGTCGAGATGACCTTTGAGGGATTTATGGAGATCGGTGCCACCGGACCGCAGACATTGCAGTTCGTCGTGGCAGCTCATGGGCGAAGGGTCACAATGAAACTCACGGCCGAAGAGGCGCGGTGGTTGGCGTACGCGCTCACTCATTGGGCGGACAGCAGCGAGACAATCAAAGTCCAGTAGCTACTCGGGCTCCTACGGCTTCGGGCTGACCTTCAACAGCTTGCCTAGCTTCTCATCCCAGCGCGCCTCGTTCTCGTCCGCTTGATGCTCGCCGGCGGTTTCATTTTTTAATTCGGCGGCGTCGCCCCAAGGCGCAACCTTGGTGTTCAGCCCCTGCAAAAGAATCTCGGGGGTTTGGGGGCTGCTGGCTCCCAAGTTTGCCCTTTCCTTCTTCTTGCAGCTTCAGCCCCACAAGGCGTATCGGCCACCTCATGACATCTCCCACGAACGACAACGAATCCAACCGCGACTCCGGCCCCGCGCACCGGCTCGGCCGCATGAAGTTCCGCGCCTGGCATCGCGGCACGCGTGAGGCGGATTACATGATCGGCTGCTTCTTCGACACGCGCCACGCCGGATGGGATGCCGCCGCGCTTGATTGGTTCGAGCGCCTGCTCGAGGAAGACGACGTCGATATCATGGCCTGGGCGCTAGGAACCCAGCCCATCCCGCCCGCGTTTGAAGGCCCCGAAATGGACGCCATGCGCCGCCTCGATTACGTTGATATCCCGCGCTGAGCTGACGCATGCCCGATCCGTCCCGCATCCTTTCGGCGACCTCGCCGCTCACACTCGCCAATGTCGCACGCGGCGCGCAGCCGCTTGTCCTCGCCGATCTCGCCCGCGCCGCCGCTTCGGCGAAGTCCCCCAAGCGCACGATCTTCATCGCGGCGGACGACGCCGCCATGCGCGCCGTCACCCAGAGCGCCGCGTTCTTCGCGCCCGAGCTCGACGTCACCGAATATCCCGCGTGGGACTGCCTCCCCTTCGACCGCGCCTCGCCCGCGATGTCGGTCAGCGCCCGCCGCCTCGCCGCGCTCCACGCACTGCAGGAAAAGCAGGACGGCCCGCAGCTCCTCGTCACCACGATCAACGCTGTCCTCCAGCGCACGCTCACCCCGTTCCGCATCCGCGAATCCGTCCGGAGCTTGCGCGTCGGTCAGGAAATCGCGCGCGAGAGCCTGATCGCGCTCGTCCAGCGCCAGGGCTACACCCGCGTCGATACGGTCGTGGATTCCGGCGAATACGCCGTGCGCGGCTCGGTCTTCGATCTCTGGCCCAGCGGCCTTTCCCACGGCCTGCGCCTCGATTTCTTCGGCGACGAGATCGAGACGATGCGCCTGTTCGATCCCGCCACCCAGCGCTCGGTCCAGCCCGTGCAGTCGCACTTGCTGCTCCCCGCAAGCGAAGCCCTGCTCGACGAAGACTCGATCCGCCGCTTCCGCACGCGTTACCGCGAGCAGTTCGGCGCCAACGCCACCGGCGATCCGCTCTATCAGGCGGTAACGGACGGCCGCCGCCTCGCCGGCATGGAGCACTGGCTCCCCCTCCTCGAAGACCGCCTCGTCACCCTCTTCGATCACCTCAGCGAAGGCGACCTCGTCCTTCTCGACACCGCCGCCGCCAAGGCCGCCGAGCAGCGCCTTGCCGATATCGCCGACTACCGTCAGGCCCGCGCCGAGAGCAGCCAGCGCGCCGGCAGCACCACCTACCGCCCGCTTGCCGAGATCGCGCTCTACCTCGACAAGGATGAATTCGACCGCGCCCTCGCCGGTTGGCCCATCCACCGCATGAGCCAGTTCGCCGAGCCCGAGAGCCCCCGCGTCCTCGATTTCGGCTTCGGCCCCCCGCGCGATTTCGCGCCCGAACGCGCATCCGGCGCGAACATCTACGAAGCCGCCGCCAAGCACCTCGCCGCGCTCGCCACCCGCGGCCGCAAGGCCGTCGTTGCAGCCTACACCGCCGGCTCCCGCGCCCGCCTCGCCTCGCTGCTGGGAGACGCCGGGAAAGCCCCGCCGATCCTCGCCGAAACCTGGCAGGAAGCTCTGGGCGCCGCTGCCACCGGCAAGCCCGCCGCCGTCGTCTTGCCCCTCGAACAGGGCTTTTCCAGCGGCGATGTCGATGTCCTCACCGAACAGGACATTCTGGGTGACCGCCTCGTCCGCCCCAAGCGCAAGCGCAAGGATGCCGACGCCTTCCTCGCCGAACTCGCCGCGCTCGGCACCGGCGATCTCGTCGTCCACATGGAGCACGGCATCGGCCGCTACATCGGCCTTGTCCCCATCGACGTCGGCGATAGCCCGCACGATTGCGTCCAGCTCGAATACGCGGGCGGTGACAAGCTCTACATCCCCGTCGAAAATCTCGACGTCCTCTCCCGCTACGGCAGCGACAGCGAAGGCGTCCAGCTCGACCGTCTCGGCGGCGAGGCATGGCAGCGCCGCAAGGCGAAGATGCGCGAGCGCATCCTCGAAATCGCCGGCCAGCTCATGCAGACCGCAGCCCTGCGCGCCCTGCGCGAAGCAGACGCCATCGCCCCCGATCCCATCAGCTACGGCCCCTTCGTCGATCGCTTCCCCTGGGCCGAGACCGACGATCAGGAACGCGCCATCGACGATGTCCTCGCCGATCTCGGCTCGGGGAGACCCATGGACCGCCTCGTCTGCGGCGATGTCGGCTTCGGCAAGACCGAGGTCGCCCTGCGCGCCGCGTTCGTCGCCGCCATGGCCGGCAAACAGGTCGCCGTGATCGCGCCGACCACGCTGCTCGCCCGCCAGCACTACACCGCCTTTGCCGAGCGCTTCAACGGCTTCCCCCTCGAAGTCGGCCGCCTCTCGCGCCTCGTCCCCGCCAAGGAAGCCGCCGCCACCAGGGAAGGCCTCGCAAACGGCACCGTCGATGTCGTCATCGGCACCCATGCACTCCTGTCCAAGGGGCTTGACTTCAAGCGCCTCGGCCTCGTCATCGTCGATGAGGAGCAGCGCTTCGGCGTCGTCCACAAGGAGCGCCTCAAGGAACTCAAGGCCGACGTCCACGTCCTCACCCTCACCGCCACGCCCATCCCGCGCACGCTGCAGATGGCGATGTCGGGCCTGCGCGAACTCTCCACCATCCAGACCCCGCCGGTCGATCGTCTCGCCGTGCGCACTTACGTCATGCCGTGGGACGACGTCACCATGCGCGAGGCCCTGATGCGCGAGCACCAGCGCGGCGGCCAGTCGTTCATCGTCGTCCCGCGCATCGCCGATATGCCCGATCTCGAGGAATGGCTCCGCCTCAATGTGCCCGAGATCCGCTACGTCTCCGCGCACGGCCAGATGAGCCCCACCGAAGTCGAAGACCGCATGGGTGCGTTCTACGAAAAACGCTACGAAGTGCTGCTGAGCACCACCATCGTGGAATCCGGCCTCGACATCCCGAGCGCCAACACCATCGTCCTCCACCGCGCCGACCGCTTCGGCCTCGCCCAGCTCTACCAGCTGCGCGGCCGCGTCGGGCGGGGCAAACTGCGCGCCTACGCCTACCTCACCTACCCGGAGGATCAGGCCCTCTCCGAAGTCGCCGAAAAGCGCCTCAAGGTCCTCTCCGATCTCGACAGCCTCGGCGCCGGCTTCCAGCTCGCCAGCCACGATCTCGATATCCGCGGCGCCGGCAACCTCCTCGGCGACGAACAGTCCGGCCACGTCCGCGAAGTCGGCTTCGAACTCTACCAGTCGATGCTCGAAGACGCGATCGTCGCCGCCAAGGCCGGCGAAATCGGCCTCGCCCGCGAACGCAACGCGCTCAGCCCCCAGATCACCGTCGATGCCCCGATCATGATCCCGGAAGACTACGTGCCAGACCTCGCCGTCCGCATGGCGCTCTACCGCCGCATGAACGACGCCGACGGCCCCGAAGCCGTCGAAGCCCTCGCCGCCGAAATGATCGACCGCTTCGGCCCCCTCCCCGCGCCGACGCAGAACCTCCTCAAGCTCATCGAGATCAAGCGACAGGCCATCGCCGCCAACATCGCCAAGATCGACGTCGGCGCAAAGGGCACGCTCGTGTCCTTCCACAACGACAGCTTCCCCGAACCCGCTGGCCTCTTCGCCTACATCGACCGCCTCAAAGGCACCGCCAAACTGCGCCCCGACAACAGGCTGGTGATCAACCGGGCATGGGGTTCACCAGAAGCGCGCCTCAACGGGCTGGTGCAACTGACGAAGGGGCTTAGCGCTGTTGCGAAGCGAGGCCAAAAGACAGGATAATGTCAAAAGCCCTCTCCCCTTCAGAGGAGAGGATTGGGAGAGGGGAACGGCCCACAGCGCACTGCTTCTAAGCAAAAAGAAGCCTCCGGCGGGCAAAGGCCACAGCCCTTGCATTCCAGCATTCCTCCCCGGAACGGGGAGGGGACCGCCGAAGGTGGTGGAGGGACGAATTTGAAAGGACAGGCGTGATGGCAACCGAAGTGAAGAAGCCCAGTGTCTGGGGGCGCACACTCGACGAGGTGATCGCGGCCATGCCCGAGGACCGTCAGGCCCGCATCAAGCCGCGCACCGCCGAACTTCACGCCGAAGTCGAAGGCCGGAAAGCCCTCCGTAAACTCGCCCAGCGCAGCCAGGAACAAATCGCCCAGAGCCTCGGCATCAAGCAGCCCTCAGTCGTCAAGATCGAGAAGCAGACCGACCTCTACCTCTCCACCCTGCGCCGCTTTGTCGAAGCCGCCGGCGGCACGCTGGAACTGCGAATAGAACTGCCGGGGACGGGGCCATTTACACTAACGGGCTTAGGGGAGATTGGTTAAGGGAATGAGGGATTGTCTAAAGCGTGGCCGTAACTGCAACTCGGTTCAACCGATTTGCCTCACACCCGGCGAGCTACGGATGAGTTCGATCGCCTCAATAAAGGGCTGCAATGCGAGCCTACGGTGCCCAAGGTCGCTCTCTTTGCTTGACCGGTTGACGCGTTTGGGAAAGTCAGCAGTGTCAATGCCTAAAAATGAAGAAACTGCCTCCTTACCTTCATCAAATAAGCGCTCATACTTGAGCGCCAATATCGGAAAGTTGCACATAGTACCACGAGTCCAATTTTTGTATTGGTTTATGATTGATTTTATTAAAGTCTCATCGGAGATTGGAATATCAGTATTGTTATTCATTTTTCTCTGATTTACGTCATAAAAGCCTTGACCTCTGTGGATCATTGACATGAAGGCCAAAATCGGATCACTAAACAAATAAATCGCACGTATATTTGATCTTAATGAAACTGGCATCGAGTAATGGCAAAGTAGCTTATGCCAAGATGGCGTTTTTATGACGAAACCCTTGCTTTCGAGATAATCGGCAAGCATATTAGTACCGCTCCCCCCATAAGAACAAAGCCAGACCTGCATTCCCTCCTGTTCAATCAAATCTGGAATGAGATAATTGGGTATAATTTCCGCCATTTAGCGATTACTCCACAAGTAAAAAGGCGGGATGGTAAAAAACTGGAGCGGCGACTAAGGTTATACTTGATTACTTTGAAAGTTGACCAAATCCCCAAAGCGAGAGTCGCGCCCCGAACCGCACCATAAAATCTATCTGCTCATGCAATAGTGCCACGACCAGCGCAGGTGAGCCATCACGTGGTAACACGGACAGGAAGTGGTGCTCGCATCCCGCCAACCGCAGCCCCGGAAAGAGCGCGCTCATGTCCTTGAACGCGCCTTGCCCGCTCACCACCGCTTCAATGCCGCGCTCAAGTTTGGCGACATAAGCGCGGGCCTGCGCGGCACCCCACTGCTTGCGGGTATAGCGCACAATGCCGCGCAGATCGGCCTCCGCCGCCAATGTCAGCACATCAGGTGCGCTCAAGCGCGGCTGTCCTGCGCCAATTCCTCATCGACGATGGCGGCAAGGCTCTTGGTGGAAACCTTGCCCGAGAGGCCCTCGGCGATCTTCTCGCCAAGCAGGGACCTCAGTTCCTGCCACGCCTGATCGTCCTCCGCCTGGGCGGGAAACAGTCGCTCGATGGCGTATTGCCGGATCGTCTTGCCCTGCAGCGCCGCCAGCACCTTCAGGCTCTGATGCTGCTGATCGGAAAGGTCGATGGTCAACCGGCTCATGCAAGTCACTCCTCAGTGCAAACCCACATTACCACAAATGTGGGCCTGCGCCAACAGCCCCTCACCCCACCACCGCAATCACATCAATCTCCACCATCAGTTCCGGCAGCGCGAGGCTCTTCACCTCCACGATCGTGTCCGCCGGCCAGGGCGGCGTGAAGTACTTGCGCCGCGCTTCCACGATCTTCGGGAAGTTGCCCATATCCGTCAGGTAGATCGTCACTTTCACGATTCCACTGCGATCGCTGCCACCCGCTGCCAGCACGCGGTCGATATTGGCGAAGGTCTGTTCCAGCTGCGCGTCGAAATCGCCTGCGCCTACAGCCAAGCCCTCCGGGCTGATCGCCGCCTGCCCGGATAGGAACAGCAGGTTCCCCACCTGCCACCCCGGCGTAATCGCATAAGGGGCCAGCGGATCGGGCTCCATGCTGATCACTTTCACGCTCATCTCACCCGCCTCCCTGTCCTACAGGCCCGCACTTGCGGTATCATCCCCGCATGGCCGCCCCTCGCCCCCAAGCCCCTCAACCCATTGTCCTTTTTCAGGACAAGGCAGCCCCCGCGAGTTTCCCCTCAGGACTGTGTCAACTGTGTCAACTTGTCCCCCAGCGGGACTCTCAAACCGCCGCCTTATGCTGCTGGGGCCAGCGCCGCCTTCCCCCGGATCACATCGGCGATCTTCTCGGCAATCATGATCGTCGGCGCATTGGTGTTGCCCCCGATCAGCAGCGGGATGACCGATGCGTCGACGACCCGCAGGCCCTCAAGCCCGATCACCTTGCAGTCCTTGTCAACCACCGCCATCGGATCGCCGTCCGCCCCCATCTTCGCGGTGCCGACGGGATGGTAGATCGTCTCGCCCTTGGCGCGCACCCAAGCGTCGATCTCCGCGCCCGACTGCACCGCAGGCCCCGGCCAGATCTCCTCGCCGCGATAAGGAGCAAACGCCTCCTGCGCCACAACCTCCCGCGCGATCCGGATGCCCTCGCGCACCACGCGCCGGTCTTCCTCCGTGCTCAGGAAATTGGCGGTAATCGCCGGATCGTCATAGGGATCGGTGCTGCGAAGCCCCACAGTGCCCCGGCTTTCCGGCCGCAGCTGGCAGACGTGGACGGTAAACCCGTCGCGCTCCACCCGCACCTTGGCGTGCTCCTGCATGATCGCGATCACGAAATGCAGCTGCAGGTCCGGCCGATCGAGATCGGGGCGCGATTTGAGGAAGGCCCCGGCTTCAAGGCCGTTCTGCCGCCCGCCGCCCTTGCCCGTCAGCAGATAGTGCAGCCCCACCTTGTATTGCCGCCAGCCCCTGATCTGGTGGTAGAGCGAGACCGGCTGCGTTGCCGCCCAGTTGAGCGTCACATCAAGGTGGTCCTGCAGGTTCGCGCCGACACCCGGCAGCGCATGGACCGGCCGCACGCCCGCCGCCGTCAGCTTTTCCGGATCGCCGATGCCCGAAAGCTGCAGGATCTGCGGTGACTGGAACGCACCGGCCGAGAGGAGCACCTCCCGGCTCGATTGCGCCGTCTGCACCGGCTTGCCCGGCCCGAGCGAGTATTCCACCCCCGCCGCGCGCCCATTGGCGATCACGATGCGGTGCACCCGCGCGCCGGTCACCACCTGCAGGTTGCGCCGCGTGCCCATGATCGGCGTCAGGTATCCGCGCGCCGCAGACCAGCGCTGCCCGTCGTTGATGGTCAGCTGGTAGCGGCCAAACCCTTCCTGGCTCGCCCCGTTGAAGTCCTCGGTCAGCGGATGCCCCGCTTGGCTGCCGGCGGTAAGGAAGCTCGTGTAGAGCGGATGCTCCGAATGCTCGCCCCAGTTGACCTTCAGCGGGCCGCCCGTTCCATGAAATTCATCCGCGCCCAGGCAGTTGTCTTCCGCCTTTCGGAAGTAGGGCAGCACATCGGCATAGGACCAGCCCTCCAGCCCCAGCTGCCGCCACTGGTCATAATCGCGGGCGTGCCCCCGCACATAGACCATGCCGTTGATCGCGGAGGAACCGCCCAGCCCCTTGCCGCGCGGATGCCACATGCGGCGGCCATCCATATGCGGCTCGGGCTCGCTCCAGAAGCCCCAGTTGTGCTTGCTCTTCTGCTGGATCAGCGTGCCAACTCCGGCTGGCATGCGCACCAGCAGCGAGGTATTCCGCCCACCCGCTTCCAGCAGCAGCACGCGGCTCTGCGGGTCTTCGGAAAGCCGCGCCGCCAGCACCGCGCCTGCGCTGCCCGCCCCGATCACGATATAGTCGAACTCGCCTTCAGCCTTGTTCATGCCTCATCCCGAATGCGGGGTGCCAAGCACCTCCGGCCCTTTGTCAAGACGTAGTTAATCGAGCGATTAAGCGCAAGCGAGTCACTATGCGCCGAGCGGCGCTGTCCTACATGCCGCTGCCTGGGATACTGTCAGCGGATGTGCTCAAGCTCTTGTTCATCCGCCTTTATTCCGCTGCAAGGTAGGTGCGCGAAATGGGCCCGGGCGGATTGCCACAGGACTGTGTCAACTGTGTCAACTTGTCCCGGATCTGGATTGTCAGGCAGCGCCCGCCAGCGCCGCGAACTCCGCGGCAGAAAGCGGTCCGGCGCGCAGGAAGCCCTGGAACAAGTCGCAGCCTTCCTCGCGCAGGATCGCCAGTTGGCCCTCGCTCTCCACTCCTTCCGCGATAACCTTCAGCCCCAGCGCCCGAGCCATCGCCACCATCGCGGCAAGGATCGCGCGGTCGCGCGCATCGTGTTCGATATCACACACCAGCGACCGGTCGAGCTTCAACGCATCGAGCGGAAGCGCCTTGAGTGCGCGGAAATTGGAAAAGCCGGTGCCGAAATCATCGAGCGCCACGCTAACGCCCTGCTGCGCCAGTTCGCGCAGCGCGGCGGCGCACGCTTCAAAATCGGTAATGAGCGTCTGCTCGGTAATCTCGATGGTCAGGCGCTCTGCCGGGAACGCGCTTGTATCCAGCGCCGCCTTGAGGTTTGCGGCAAAATCGCCCACCGCAAAATCTTCCGCCGTCACGTTGAGCGAGAGGCGCAGCGGCACGTCGCCAGCTTCCGGCCAGGCAGCCGCCAACGCCAGCGCGCACTTGCCGATATGGCGTGAAAGCTGCGCGACATGGTCGCCCCGGTCCGCCACGGCGAACAGCGTCTCGGCGCAAATGCGGCCGAAGCTGGGATGCTCCCACCGGGCCAACGCCTCCGCCCCCGCCAGCACGCCGGTGCCGACATGGAATTGCGGCTGGAACAGCACCACGATTTCGTCACGGTGGAGCGCGCCGAGGAGATCGCCTTCAAGGCTCGCCGCGCTGCGACCGCGCGCGGGGTGGCTGCCGTCCGCCCAGAGCACGCGCCGTCCACTGCGCCGCTGCAAGTCACCCGAAACCTGATCGAGCCGGTCGAGCAGCGCCCCGCCGCTCTCACCCTGCCGGCCGCGCAGCAGCGCCATCCGCGGTGCAAGGCTCAGCCGTTCGCCATCAATCACCAGTGGCCGTGCGATCGCCCGCCCCAGCGCTTCGGCGAGCCACTGCCAGCGCTCCCGGCTCAGCGCCGCACGCGAGGCGACGAGGAACGCACCGCCCGCCGCGCGCGCCACCAGCGCCTGCGAGCCAAGCTCATCCGCCACGAAATCCCTCAGGCGCCGCGCGACTTCGACGAGCACGCGGTCACCGCCCGCCATGCCATAGGCGAGGTTTACCGCTGGAAGCCGCTGCAAGCTTACCATCATCGCCTGAACGAAGCCGGTATCGCCCGCACCGTCGAGCCAAAGCGCAGCGCTATCAAGGCCGGGAAGGCCGGTCAGGACATCGCGATCATCGCCGGAAAGGAGCAAGGGGGGGGTCATCGCCGCCGTCTTAGGCGATTGGTTCGCCGAAATCACCCATGCTGTGCCATTTGGCATTGCACCGATTTGGGTCGCTCCATATCAGTTGCCTCGCGGACGCTGATCGCAGCGCCGTGCGCGAGGAGAGCCTTAACCAATGCCCCAAAGCCCCCGGCTGGCACTGCTCGCCTCCCCCACCGATCGTGCGCAGGAAGCCGAAGCCGCGCTGACGGCCTCGCACGCCTGGGTTCCGCTGGAAGAAGCGGACATTGTCGTCGTGCTCGGCGGCGATGGCTTCATGCTCCAGACCTTGCACCACATGCTCGATACCGACCGTGTAATTCCCGCCTATGGGCTCAATCTTGGCACGGTCGGCTTCCTGATGAACCGCCACAAGGCCACTCGCCCGATCGCCGAGCGCGTTGCCAAGGCGCGCGGCGTTGCCGTTGCGCCGCTGTGGATGGAAGCGACAACCCAGACTGGCGAGCGGTTTTCCTCCTGGGCGATCAACGAAGTCTCGCTGCTGCGCGAAACACGCCAGACCGCGAAGCTTGAGGTCTCGGTCAACGGCAAGGTCCGCATGCCCGAACTTTCCTGCGACGGTGTGCTGGTGGCAACGCCTGCGGGATCCACGGCTTACAACCTCTCCGCCAATGGGCCCATCCTGCCTCTGGGCAGCGCGATGTTGGCGCTCACGCCGATCAGCCCCTTCCGCCCACGCCGCTGGCGCGGGGCCATATTGCCGGAAAGCTGCGAGATCCTGTTCCGCTCGCTCGAAGCGAAGAAGCGTCCGGTCTCGGTCGTGGCAGATCAGAAGGAAGTCCGCGATATCTGTGAAGTGCGCGTCAGCGCTGCGCGCGAGCACCGGCTCACGCTTCTGTTCGACAAAGGCAAGAGCCTCGACGAGCGGATATTCGCGGAGCAGTTCCTGGTGTGAGTTTGGTGTGGATTTTTGGGCAATCAGGCGCTTGCCAAACCCGAAACGCCTGCTATTAGCCCGCTCCTGTCCCGGACAACCGGGCTTGGTCCCTGATAGCTCAGCGGTAGAGCTCTCGACTGTTAATCGAGTGGTCGTAGGTTCGAATCCTACTCAGGGAGCCACCCCCATCAGATACAACCTCTACCGTGCGTGCATGGAAAACCTGTGCTCGTATCTTCCATTTCGTCCAGGTTGCCAACGCAGAGATCGCGGGCTTCCCGATCGGGGCGCCAGGCGCATCAATCAGGTTATCACTGGCCGCGCCTGATCGGCATCGAGGCGTCTTGCGAGGGCCTGGCGGTAGCTTTCCAAAAATCCGCGTCTGGGCTGGTTGACGAACCAGGTGCGGCGGATATCCCAGCTCTTGAACAGGGCGGTCGTGTCATACCCCGCTTCTCCGGGAAATGCCGACACCCCGCAAGCGTAGGGCTGACCATTGGCGACAATGATATCAACCCGCACGAAGTCAATTCCGCCAGAAAGCTCGGCAGCGGCCCTCGCCGCTTCGGCGTAACCTTCCGGAACCGCAAAATCGAGAGGAAGCCAGTCGCGCCGATGGCTGCGTTCCTGCATGATCGAGGTGATGCGCTGGCCGGCTGTGGTGAAATAGGCGATCCGTTCATGGTCCGTCTTTTCGCCGACCGTGACGACTGCAAAACCAACCGTTCCGTTGCAGCAAAAGAAGTTGAGATCGATCGGAGGGCCTGGTGGATCCGCGATGAGCACTTCGGCAAAGACCCTTTGCGGGGTTTTCGGCCAGTATCGGCCGGGTCCGTTTCAAGGAACAGGTTCTTGTCGCAGTTCCTGCCCGCCTTGATGGCAAGGCCTGCACGCAGGGCCTCCTTCGGAAGTCTGGATACCGATTCCACCGACCAGAGCGTGCGAGCAACGCTGAGCCCCGGTGCGCGCTGTATCATCCATTCCTTGGCAGCCATCTTGCGGCCAAAGAGATGCCACTGCGGGTTCTGGTCGAAAGTCAGCCGTCAGATGGGCTTCTTCCGAAGCCGCCTTGGAACGGCGATGTTGGGATGCGCTCATTGCAAATAGTAGTCCGCGCCATCCATATCGGTTGCCGGATATAGACCGCGACGTTGATCGCCAGGAGGATGAGGAAATCGCGGCAGGTTTCCCGGCGATTGGCCATGGCAAGTGGTATCTGAGTCGTCCGAAAGCCGGGCAGTTGCTCAATCCCCATGCCAGCCCGCATCACATAACTGCTGATAATTGCTGCTTTAACTGCATTGAAAGCGTCAATACCCCCCCTCGATCCTATCTATTGATGCAGTGCAGGAGACTTTCTCTCGCGCGCCATTGCCACACCTCAGTGGACCGATCCGATGCGCCCGTCGAGGATGGCATCGAGCACGGCCGGATGCAGCGGCGCGTCGAAGCGCAGGCCGGCGGTAAAGCCGCTTGTCCAGTCAACCACGGCAGGCCGCGCCTCGATCCCCGGCAGCGTGATCCAGACCAGCATGCCCGGCTTCAGGCTCTCCATCGATTCAAGCCGAGCCGAACGGCACGTGAGGTCGCTCAAGGTCACCTTTGCGCGCAGCACGCCTCGGCGGTACGTCGCGACGATCACCGGGCTACGCGGCGCAGAGCCCCACGGATTGGCTTCGTCTCCTGAAGCGCGCTTGACCAGCATGGCGTCCATTCCCTGTGCAGGATCGGGTGATCGGTGCTCACAAGGAAGAACGGCCCGGCTGCCCCGCCTTTTAGCCAAGCAAGGCAACCGGGCCGCACATGCGGTGTACTACCTATTCAAGCCACGCGGAGCGGAGTTTCGGCCTCAAGCGATTGGTCGATCGAGGCGGCGACCATCTGCGCGGTGACCGCGCTCAGCGTCCACCCAAGATGGCCATGACCCGTGTTGTAGAATATCCGCGAGCGATGTCCCGCGCCAACGCGCGGCATCATATCGGGCAGCATCGGCCTGAGGCCCGCCCAAGGCAGGACTTCGCCAACGCCGACACCGGGGAAAAGCTGGCGCACCCACTGGATCAACGGTGCGATGCGGTCGGCGCGAATATCGCGGTTCTCGCCGTTGAACTCGGCCGTGCCGGCAACGCGGAAGCGGTCCTTGCCAAGCCGCGACGTGACGATCTTGGCATCCTCGTCGAGCAGGCTGACCCAGGGCGCGGCGGCCTGGCTCGCTTCGTCGCGCATCATCACCGTGATCGAATAGCCCTTGACCGGATAGACGTTGACCCGGTCTCCAACCATCGCGGCAAGGCGGCGGCTGCCGACACCGGCGCAGATCACCAGACCATCGAAGTGCCCAACATCCTCGATCCGCGTATCGGTGAGGCTGGCGGTGCGGATGGTCACGCCACGATCGTGCACGGCGATGGCCTGCACGGCACGGTCAAGCTGGAGCACGGCGCCCCTGCGCTCGCAAGCGGCGGCAAGCCGGCGGGTGAACTTGCAGATATCGCCCGTGGCGTCCGATGGCGTGTAATACCCGCCGCAGTAGTCGCCGGTGACGGTGGGATCGATCCGGCGCATTTCCTCGGGGCTGACCTGGAACCGGTCAAGCCCCCCCGCGCGCACCAGTTCATTGGTCCGTGCCGCATCAGCGAAGCTGGCGGCATTGCGATAGATGTGGAGAATCCCGCGCTTCTCGCAATCGAAATCGATGCTCTCACGCTCGGCGATGTCGAACAGGTACTTGCGCGCCTCGATGGCGAGCCGGACCGTTTCCATCGTATTGGCGTCATGCTTGGGGATCGCGCCGAGAAACTCCGCAATCCATGAGAACTTGTGCCAGCCCGGACGGGGGTTGAACAGCAACGGAGCATCGCGCCGTGCCATCCAGCGCAGGCCCTTGAACACGGTGCCAACCGAGTTCCAGACCTCTGCATTGCTGGCCGAAAGCTGCCCGCCATTGGCGAACGAGGTTTCCATGGCCGGCAGAGGCTGGCGATCGATGACAGTGACAGAATGCCCGCGTTCGAGCAGCGCGTAAGCCGTGGTAATGCCGGTGATACCGGCGCCGATAACCGCAAAATGCGACATGAGCTGTGCTCCATGATGAGTGAAATGATGGTTAGCCAGCCCCAGCGGGCCAGCTCGGCGTTCATTTCCCCATCTCTGTCGCTTGTGCCTGAGAGCTTGACCGCTTCGGTATCACCTGCCTTCGCGGATGACCCTACCCTACGGCTTTCTCCGTCGGCGGATGGCCGCGGGGTGCCGCGCCATCACTCTCCAGAGTGTCAAGACCACACGGTTCCTGGTGCCTGAGAGTTTCCTGGGGGGTTGCTCCGTCGGCGCCGGATCGAAACTTCAGGTTTCATCCGGACTCTCCCATGCAGTCATCAAGACAATGGTTGCGGCGTTCTCCTTCTCTGATGGCCAAGGGGGCCAGAGGCGATGGCGGTGCATCCAAGGCCATGACTCGCAGGCATGGCCCTATCCCGCAAACGTATTGTGCACTAGCGAAGAGAAGAGGTCCAGCCTCTCGAACCGTTATGCCCGGTTTACTGCTCAGCGCTGCGCGGCCGCCATGACTGCGGGCTTTGCCGCATCCCCGACCACGACAAACGCCGCCCAGTAGAACGGGTGCGACGTCTGCGGATCATCCATCAGCCTGGCTTCGGCACCCGCCAGCGCCTCACCGACCGATTCGCCGGGCTTGCCGGCAATCAGGCCGCCGATCAGGCGGCGTGTGGCATCGAATTCATCGGGAACGGGCCAGTGGCTTGCGATGACCGCACGCGCGCCTGCGCCGGTGAAAGCGCGCACGAGGCCATCAAGTGCATAGTTGCCGCCCGTGGTCACGCCGGCCTCGCGGCTAGCCGCCACGGTCGCCATGCCCGCGGTATCACAGGCAGAAAGGATCACCAGATCGGCATCGAGCTTGAGATCGAAGATCTCGCGGAAGCTGAGCAGTCCGTCCGAGCCCTTGGCGGCGAAGCTCGTCACCAGCGCAGGCCGTGCCGGGCAATCCTTGCGCGGAGCCGAGACGAGGCCGTGGGTGGCGAAATGAAGCACCCGGTATTGATCAAGCGATGGATCGGCGAGGAGGCCGGTATCGGTGAAGCTGGCGCCAATCTTGACGACGCTGGTGCTGCCCAGCGTCTTGGCCGCGAACAGCAGTTCATCGGGCTTCACCGGATGCTGCCATACGGCAAGCGGCCAGTCGCAGCTATCGGCCACGGCCGCGATCGGGCGTTGCTGCGGCACCGCATTGTTGCCAAACCCGAGATAGGGCCGCCGCGCTGCTGAGGGGGCAAGCGCCCTTAGATCGAGGAAGCCGCGCGGGCTGACCGCGATCGAGATGGCCCGCCCACGCCCGAGCCAGGCAATCCCGGTGAAATCGAAGGCATCTGCATCGATATCGACCGTGCGGGCCTTGTAGGCCGCGATTCCGGCATCGTCCGTCACCAGCACGGCGGGCGGAAGCTGGAGCATCGCGGCATCAGGCTCGAACACGAGGTGGCGCACGCCGGCCAGTTCGGCATCGACCGGGCCGAACAGCGCCTTGTACAGCGCACGCGACCGATCAAGATCGAACGGGCGGTTAACCGCCTTGCCATTCTCTATGGTGACAATGCTGCTGCGGATTTTCTGCACTTCGCGCGTGAGATCGCTGCGCGAAAGCGGCACGGCAAAGATGCGTGCGGAGGCCGAAGTCGCATAGAGGCCGTAGAGATCCGGCCCCACGGCGATGAGCTTGTAATAGGCCTCGCCAGATTTGAGCGCGGCCTGCATCTCGGCCAGCGCGACGCGCTTGGGGGTCAACGCGGTGTAGCGCGGATAGGCCGCCAGCTTGGCAAGGATCTCGGTTTGCTCGCGGCGCAAGTCGGTAAGGACTGCCTGCTGCGTCGCCAGTTCGCTGGCTTCGGCAGCACTTGGATCGGCAAGCGAACCCAGGCGGGCCGCTTCACCTTCCGCGCGCACGATGTCGCGGCTTCGCGCAAGCGACAGGCGGAACAGCGCGGCAGCGGCATCGTTTCCTTCGGCCAGTTGCCGCGCGAGGATCGCCTGCGTCTGCGCGACGCCCGGCCGTTCCAGCACTTGCGCTGCGGCAAAGGCAGCCGCGGTGCGCGCGGCAGGATCGCCGCCATCGCCAGATAGCATACCGAAATAGGGCGCGAGCAGATCCCTCAGCGTGGTGCCGCTATCGGGAATTGCGGCGCTTTCATCGACCACGGCAGCAAAGAGCTTCGCAGCGCCATCGCGGTCACCGGCGGCGAGGAGGAACCCGGCCTTGCGCGCCTTGGCGGACAGTACGGCAGGTGACGCCGGATAGGCCGTTTCAAGAGCGGCGATGGCGTGGCCGAAACCGGCCTCTGCCTCACCCTTGCGTCCGGCCGCACCGGCAATCCGGGCAAGCTCGATCTCGATCTCGGCGGAGAGCCAGACGATGGAGTTCACTTGCCCGCCGCGCACTGTCGCCAGCCGGTCGCGCGCCTTGGTGAAGCCGGCGACGGCATCTTCAGTGCGGCCCGCCATGCGCGCAGCCGTCGCGCCGATGGCAAGGGCCTGATCATCGAGGATTTCCGCCTTCTCGGCGCGGGTCAGTGACGGATCGGGGCTTCCCATCCGCCGCGTGGCGGAATTTTCGCGGTTGATCGCTTCTGCCAGCGGCAGATTGATCACCCCGTCCGCGAGCCTAGCCTTGTCGAACACGGCGTTCACCGGATCGACGGCCGTGGCCAGTTCGGCCACCGCATCATCAGGGCGGCGCTGGTTGAGCAGATCCAGCGCGCGATAGTTGCGCAGCAGCCGCTGGCTGAGGCCATCTCCGGTGAGCTGGGCACGTGCGCTTTCGGCAAACAGGCGCGCGGCTGTATCGAAATTGCCGAGGTTGGACTGCTGAAGCCCCTCATTGGCGAGCGCTTCAGCCATATCGGCCTGTTCGCCGGGATGGCTCCGCGCCTTCTCGGCGAGCACTTCAAAGAATGCGGCGGATTCGGCAAAGCTGCTGCCATTGTTGCGCAAGTAGCCTTCCCCGCGCACGCCGAGCGGATCGAGCAATCCGGCCTGCAGGCGCGCGAAGGCCGCCGCGTCGGTCACTTCAGTGGTGGCGACCTTGATCTCGCCGGGCACTGGCCGGTTCAGCGCCACGCTCGCCAGCGCGAGGCGCAGCGCGGCATCGTAGGCAGCAAGACCCTCGACGAAATAGCGGGTATCGCCGTGTGTCAGCGCGTAGCGGCGATAATCGAGCCCGCTTGCGGGATCGCGGCAAATCATCGCTTCCGCTTCGCCAAGCTCCGCGATGGCCACGCGGCCGGGCGCGCCGCAGGCCCGCTGCGGTCCGGCCGCGGCAGGAACTCCGGCCACGGGAGCTGCATCAATGGGTTGCGCGCGGCGCAGCGCAACCAGCGTGCCCACCGGCCCCGCCGCATCACGGCACGAGATGGTGTAGCCCCGGTCGAACATGCCACCAAGGCGCGGATCGCGGGGCGCCACTTGCGCGGTGCAGACCACACCTGCCGTGCCGAGCCGGAAGTTGCTGCGCACGGACATCGGCAGAGGCCGTGCCGCAAGAACGGCAGGCACCATGGCGCTGCCCAGCACCGCAAGCGAGGCGAGCAGACCGAACGCGCGCTTCATGGCCGGGTACTTTCGGTCACGCCGCCGCCGCTCAGCGCCGGATTGCCGCTCCCGGCGATCGGCTCGTCGATCTGACCGGGCAACGCATCGGGCTGGACGGGGAGCAGCAGCGGCGGCGGCTGGATCGCATTCTGGCTCGGCAGCTTGCGCTCGTCCGGATCGCGCGGCGTGTCATCGATCACCGGCTTGTCCACGCCGTCGATCACCGTGATGATGCCTGGATCGGGCTCGCCCTTGTTGAGGGTGATCCCGCACAGATCTGCGGTCAGCAGGCATCCGTTGAGCCGGCTGTCTGCGGTAAATCCGGAGCGGGGGATCCCGCTCTGCTTGAATTGCAGCCATGCCTTCGATCCGCCGATCACCCCGGCAGCGGTGCGGAAAGTGCCGTTTATGATGACGGCAATCGGTGCGTCGCTGGCAGGCCGCACATCGAAGCCAGCAAACGTTGCCTCGAAACCTAGCGGGTCACCTGCACCGCCGCTGCGCTGGATGTAGAAGCTGCGACCCACGGTAAAATCGAGCGCGCCCGCCTGAAGCACCGGGCCGTTGGCGCCCGCGCTCACGTTGTCGAGCGCTGGCTCGACCCCGGCAAAGAACGGATCAGCGGCAAGCCTGGCAAGCAGCGAAGCCGCCGCGACATGGATATCGCGTGCATCGATTCGCAGTGTGCCGGTCGGCGCCCCACCCTGGCCCAGTACGGCCAGGCTGCCGCTGTCAGATGCGATCTGGAACTGGCCGGTGTTGAACACCAGCGCATTGCTGGCACGGAACCCGGCAGCGCTGAGGGCGCCCACCACCCGGATTGTTCCGCTGGACGCGCCGCCAGGCACGGTGCCAGTGCTGAAACGGACGGTGCCCAGCGGATCGTCGATCGTGCTACCGGCATCGGGCCCGGTCACGTTGAGCTTGCCGATGACGATATCGACTGCTCCGGCCACATCCTGCCCGAACACGCTGAGCGAGCCGCTGTTAATCCGGCTCCATTCGCCGTTGTCGAGCGAGAACCCGGTTGCCGACACTACGCTACCATCAAGCCCGTCGCCGATCCGCAGACCCGCCGCGTTGCGCGAAACCAGCGTGATGGTGCCGGCAACGCCCGCATTGAGCCCGGAGCCCGCCGGCATGACAATATCATTGGCGCGCAGTTCGATCGATGGAGACAGCCAGACCCCGCCAAGCCTTGCCGTGCCGCCCGCATCGACGACGATGCTGCGGGCGGCGGTGATGCCCAGCGTTTCGACATCGCCCGTAGCCGCAGCGGTGAACGTGGCGCCCGTCACCGGGCCGCCAACGGTAAGCCCGCCGTTGCTTGCCACCAGCGGCTGCGCGAAGACGGCGTCGAAGTTGTACTCGCCAATCGCCCCGCCGGCAGCGCCGAGCGTGTTGCTGGCCGCAAGAATGCGTCCCGTCTGCGAGGAAAGGCCCGCCGTCCGCACCGAACCACCCGCAAGCAGCAGCATGTCACGCGCCCGGATCGCACCTGTCGTGATATTGCCCGAGCCAATCAGCGCGGTGTCCGTGGCAGCGGTGATCGCGCCGGTCGTCAACGAACCGGCGTTCGCCCGCAGTTCGACAGTCCTCTGGCCCGCACTGGCGTTACCGACCGTGAGATCTCCAGCCGCATTGAGAAGCACATCGCTCGCCGCATCGAGATTGCCCAATACGACCGCTCCCGCCGCGTTGAGCAGTTCGATCCTGCCACCGGCGGTGATTGCGCCGCCGGTCACCGCGCCGCCGGATCCGATCGAGACCGTCCCGGTCGCAGCGGTAACGTTGCCGACGGCCAGCGTGCCGCCAGCTGCAAACCTAACCTCAGTGCCGCTGACATTGCCAAGGCCAAGATTGCCGCCCGCACTCGCGGAAACGGTACTTGCGGCAACAGCATTGCCCGCCGTAGCCGTGGTCCTGGCGGCCAAGCTGACTATCCCGCCGTTTGCCGCAACGTTCCCGGCAGACAGCGACCCGCCGCTGCTGGACAGCGTGACTGCGCCATCCGCCGTGACCGCGCCCGAGGCCAGATCACCGACGCCGCTCATGACGACATTGCCGCCGGTCGAGGTTGCCACACCTGTCGTGACCGCGCCGAGGCCAGTCACCGATATGCCGCTGGTTCCCGAAAGATCGCCCGCCGTCAGAACGCCGCCGCTAGTCAGGGTCAGCGTTCCTTCCGAACTGGCCGAAGCAATGTCCATGGCGCCTGCCGACGTGGCACTGATATCTGCAGCGACGGATGTCAGCGCACCGGCCTTGATCCGGCCGGTGGTGCTGGTCAGCGCGATCAGGCCCGGCGCGGTGACGGAGCCCGCAGCAAGGTTTGCGCCAGCGCTGAGCAACCCACCGCCGCTGGCCGTCGACACGTCGCCCACGGTGACGGCGGCAAGGCCGTTTACGTTCACGCCTTCGCTCGCACCGAGATTGCCCGCCGTGAGCGCGCCGGTGCTCGAAAGATCGAGCGTGCCAGCCGCAACGTTCGCATTGCCGAGCGCAAGCGTGGTGCCTGCCGTGATGTTGAGCCCGCTTGCCCCAGCAAGGCCCGCTGCTGTGAGGTCGCCGAAACCAGCTGCCCTTTGAGCAGACGCAATGATCCGCCCAGCCGTCGCCGAAACGGCGCTCGACGTCAGATCGGTCCCTGCCACAAGCGAAATGTCGCCCGCCGCACTCGTCGCACGCGCAAGCCCGAGGCTCGTGCCTGCGGACAGCGCGATCCCGTTCGCGGCCGTTACCACGCCCGCCGAGCCCGAGGTCTTCGCGGTGAGGCTTACCGTGCCTCCCGTCGCTGTCAGGTCACCGCTGGCGATGCCGCCCGCCGTGCTGGTCAAAAGCACCTTGCCCTGCGCCGCAACGGCGCCAAGCGAAAGATTCCCGGCCGACCCAAAGATCGCATCGCCTGCCGTCGCGTTTGCCGAAGCCGCGTTGAGCGTAGTGTCGGCGTTGGCCGAAATGCTGCTGCCACCAAGCGCGGCAAGGGCGATCGAAGCGCCTTTGATCGTCAGAATGTCACCCGCATTCAGCGAACCGCCGCTGATTGCGCCCGTCGCTGTCAGCGAGATCTGCCCAGTGGCGCTGATATCGCCCACCCCAAGCGTTCCGGTCGCGTTGAACACCGCATCTCCGGCACCCGCAGTCGCGACACCTGTCAGCGTCGCATTTCCGCCGGATGTGATCGCCAGAGCGCCGGCCTGCGCCGAAAGGCTGGCTGCTTTCAATGTGCCGCCGCTCTTCAGGCGCAGATTGCCCGCATCGACCGTCGCGCTGCCAAGGCTGAGGGCACCGCCGCTCGAGACGTCAAGCCCGACGCCGCTAGCCGCACCGGCCGCCCCGATGGCGCCCAACGTCGCTGCACCGCCCGCCTTCACCGTCAGAATGCCGCCTGTCGTCCCGAGGCTGGCCGTTGTGATATCTCCGAGGGCGCTGATCAGCAGATCGCCGCCGACGGTGCTGCCAGAGCCAAGGGTGAGGCCGGTGCCTGCCGAGACAGCAATTCCGTTCGCGGCCGAAACGTTCCCGCCAAGCACCGAACCGGCAGCCGTGATGGCCACCGCGCCATTGTCCGAAGTGACGTTGCCAGTGCTGACTTTGCCGGCTGTCGCCGTGAGCGTAATACCGTCGAAGGTTGAGACATCGCCGGTGGTCAGGTCTGTGGCCGCCTTGAGGGTCACATCACCGGTGCCCGTCGACACCTTGCCGAGTGCAACGCTGCCCGATCCCTGAACCGATACCCCAAATTGGGCAAACAGGCCGCCTGCGGTGAGCGCACCGCCTGAATTCAGCGCGATATCGGCGCCCGAGTTAAGCGTGCCGAGGTTCATCGCACCGGTCGAGGTGACGCTGAGCCTTCCGTTGATGTCCGTATCGAGATTGCCGCTCGTGATCGTGTCAGCGCCGAGGAGGACGAGATCGCCACCGAACGCGGTGCCCTTGCCGAGGCTGAGCACCCCGCCGGCCGAAATGCTGAGAAGCGGCCCGAGAATCGGCGCCTGCGCAAACACATCGCCCAGCGAAACAGCGCCGCCAGCGGTTACCAGTATGCTGCCGTTGTTCGCGGTGAGATTGCCGGACGTGATGGCACCGGTTGCGCCAAGCGAGATGCCATTGGTCCCGCTTGCCGAAGTGAGATCGAGAGTCGTCCCGGCTTGCAGATCGATCAGATTGTCTGCGGTGATCACACCGGCCGCAATCACGCCTCCCGCGTTCAACCTGACCGAGCCGTCTGCGGTCAGGGCCTGCGTCGCCGTTACGTTCTTGAGGGTGATCCCGCTAGTCGACACTGCCGTAAGCGCGCCGACATTCGCGGCGCCGGAAACGCTGATCTGTCCGCCTGCCGGGAGTGGTACGGCATTGAAGACGGCATCGAGATTGTAGGTGCCGAGCGGATCGCCGCCGACCCCGAACGATTCAAAGTCCGCCAGCAGCACCCGGCCCTGCGCGGTGATCGCGCCGAGCGATTGCGTGGGGGCGAGCACCGCCATCTCGCGGCCGGCCAGCGAGCCGCTCGAAATCGAGATGGGGGAGAGCAGCACAAGATCGCCAGCGGCAGCCAGATTTCCCAGCGTCACGTCACCGCGGCCAAATACGGTAATGCCATAAGTCGCGGCAGGGTCCACCGATGGCGACACCAGCCCCGCAGAAATGGCCGCCGCCCCGATTGCTCCGTCAGAGACAAGCTGCACGCTATCGCCGGCCTGAACCGCGCCGCCCACCGCTAGCGAGGTCGCGCCATCGAGCGTGACTTTCTGGCCCGCGCTCGCGCCGCCGGTGGTGAGCACTGCGCCGGAGTTGACCGTGACCGAGCCCGTAGCGGTCAGATCACCAACGGCGATATCGCCCGGTGCGTTGATTGCCAGATCACCGCCAGACTGCACTTTGCCCAGCGCAGCGGTTGTGCCGGCCGTTACCGAGACGTCCCCCGAAGCCGTGAGATTATCAAGCCGCACGAGGCCGGGAGCCGCAAGTACGAGATTGCCAAAGCTATTCGCCGAAAGATGCGCGAAGAGGTCACCGCCGGTGCTCAGCTTGACGGATGTCGCGCCGAACAGCGTACCTGCCGTCCCGCCGGGCACAGCGCCGGGCAGCCAGTTCCCTGCCCCGATCGTCGCAGAAGCCGCCGAAACATTGGCGCCGTCGAGCGTAGCGGTCAGGTCGGCGGGCGTATCGAAGTCGAGATCGCCCGTCAGCAGCGTATCGCCGCCGGTGAGCGCGATCACTGAGGCAGGCGAACCTCCCGCGGTAACGCCTGTGGCTGCGAACGAGAGACTTGCCGCGTTGATCGAACCGCCGCCGAGCTCCCATCTCAGCGGGTGGCCCAAAATGGCTGCCTTGCCGGAAGTCGCGCCGGCGCCAGCAGTGGCATTGGCATTGAGTGTGATCGCCTGGCCGGTAACCTTGCCGGTGCCGACAACAAAGCTGACCCCGCGCAGGTCGGTTGCCCCGCCCGCACCGCCCACTTCGGCATCGCCGCCGGTTCCCGTGCCACTGCTGCCGCCCGTCGCCCCGGCCTGAACGAGCATGCTATTGTTGAGATTGAGAACCCCGGCTTCGGCTGTGAGAGACGCGGTGCCGCCCGTCCCCTTGCCGCCCGAGCCATCAAGGCCGGCCGGGATACCGGTACCGCCGGTCCCGGCTGCACCGCCGAACCCGTTGGCGAGTACGCTGGAAGTTCCAAAGCCCGCTGCGCCAAGCGGAGCACCACCCGCACCGCCCGCAACCACGCCCAGCGTGGCAGTGCCGCCAATGCCGTTGCCACCCGTCCCGCCGGTACCGCCCGTACCGCTGCTGAAAGCCGCTCCACCCGTGCCGCCAAGCCCGCCGCTGCCGCTGGCGTTGATGGTGGCGCTTGCCAGAGTGAGGTTGGCATTGCCTGCTTCCGCCAGCGCCTGTGCTCGTCCGCCCGTGCCGTCTCCGCCTGCTCCGCCCGCGTCGGGGAACACATCCGGCGCACCGCCCGCTCCGCCGCCACCCTGCGCGTCAATCACTGCGCTGCCGAACGTTACCGTGGCAGTGCCTTCAAGCGCGCCATACGCCATCACATCGGCATTGCCGCCGGTGCCTGCACCGCCCTTGCCGCCATTTGAGCCCGCCCCGCCATCGCCGTAAGCGCGCACCGTGAGGGCGCCTCCCGCGGCGCTGCCATTGCGCGCAGTCAGCGCTGCGTTACCGCCAGTGCCTGCACCGCCGGTGCCGCCATCACCGCCAACGCCCACGGCCGAGACGGTGGTCGTACCGGTCATCTGGGCGCTGCCGCCGCCGCCGTGCGTCGCGGCATCGCCGATGCCGAGGTTGGCCGAGCC
>CAZQEH010000021.1:0-47389 GCA_964592205.1 uncultured Novosphingobium sp. | reverse complement strand
TCCCGCAGGCCCGCGTCAGACCTACGCCGCGCTCCCACACGCGCAACTTGATGTGGCTTGGCCCCAGCACCGATGCGACGCCAACGTTGACCTTTTCGGGAAACAGCGGGTCCGTCTCGATCATCGGCCCCAGCCGGGCGAGATCGACGGCATCGGCATCGGGCACGAAGAACACCACATGCGGATTGCCGACATTGACCGCCGCCGGAGTTTCGAGGTCTTCCCAGCCCACCGGCATGGCAAGCGTATCCATCGCGTAGGCCAGCGGAATCTCGTCCCAGCCGAAGCGCGCGGGACCCATATCGACCGAAACGCCGCCTTCGCCGGCGGTCGAGGCGATCACCCCGCCCAGGGTCTCGATCCGCCGCGCGCCGCCCAGCATGAGGCCGACCGCGCGCGAGGCATTGCCGCAGGCTTCCACCTCGCTGCCATCGGCGTTGAAAATGCGCATGCGCACATCGGCAGCGTCCGAAGGTTCCAGCACGATCAACTGGTCGCAACCAATCCCGGTGCGCCGCTCGGCCAGTGCAGCGGCGCGCGCGGCGGACATCGCCACGGGAACCGCACGCGCATCGATCACGATGAAATCGTTGCCGAGGCCATGCATCTTGCTGAAAACGACAGACATGCCGCCCGTCTAGGAGGCTGCGCCGCGCGGCGCAACGGTTTCAGGCGGTGCGGGCGCTGAGGCCTTCCGGAGCCGCGCTGCCGACAGTCTGGCCGGTCAGCAGTCCCTGCGCCGAAAGCTCGCGCTTCACGTCCTCGGCAGAAGCGGGCTGGCCATAGAGATAGCCCTGGCCCTTGAACTGACCATACTTGCGCAGCGCGGCGAGGACTTCGGCGCTCTCGATGCCTTCTGCCGTGATCGGCAGCGCCATCCCCCGGCCCAGCGAGGAAATCGCTTCCACGATCGAGGCGCTGTCCGCACTGCGCACCAGCGAGGAGACGAAGCTGCGGTCGATCTTGATGCGGTCGAACGGCAGCGTGCGCAGCTGCGCGAGGCTCGAATAACCGGTGCCGAAATCGTCAAGGCTGATGTGGATGCCCTGGTTCTTGAGGCTGGTGATGAGCGAGCGCACGACTCCGATGTTTTCGTGCAGGCACGTCTCGGTAATCTCGATTTCCAGCCGGGTCGGCGGGAAATTGACCGCGACCAGCATCCGCAGCAACCGCTGCGCAAACCACGGATCGCGCAGTTGCACCGGCGAGATATTGACCGAGAGCGTAAGGCGCGGATCCCAGGCCTTGGCGTCCACCAGTGCCATGGTGATCAGCGCTTCGGAAAGCTCGGCGATGAGGCCGATCTCCTCGGCGACCGGGATGAACACTTCGGGGCTGACAAGGCCGTGGCGTGGGGAAAGCCAGCGGGCCAGCATTTCGAAACCGGTGATCTCGCCGGTATCGAGGTCGATCTGCTTTTCATAGTAGGGCACGAACTCGCCGTTCTTCAGCCCTTCGCGGATGCCCTGTTCGAGCTCGCCGCTGAAGCGCAGCTCCTTTTCCATGCTCTGCTCGAACCACGCGAAGCGGTTCCGTCCGCGCCACTTGGCCTGATACATCGCAAGATCGGCGCGGTGGAGCAGAACCTGCGCGACATGGGTGGCACTTTGCACCATCCCGCGCGAGTCAACCGCGATTCCGATCGAGGCCGTCACTTCGGCGCGCAGGTCGCCCGAGAAGATCGGTTTGGCCAGCGCATCGTTGATCCGCGCGGCCAATTGCTCAATCGCGGAATCGCTGCCCGGTGCGAAGATTGCCGCGCAGATGAATTCATCGCCACCCAGCCGCGCCACCAGCGCGCGCGGGGGCATCAGCGCTTCGATCCGCCGCGCCGTTTCGATCAGCACGGCATCGCCCACCTTGTGGCCAAGCAAGTCGTTCGAGCGCTTGAACTTGTCGAGATCGATCATCATCACGGCGATCTCGTCGCGGCTGGCCACCCCTTCGTCGACCAGCGCCGCGATCGCATCGTCGAGGCTGCGGCGATTGAGGCAGCCGGTCAGCGCATCGGTCTGCGCCAGCCGCGTCGCGGTTTCCTCGGCCTTGCGGCGCTCGGTGATCTCGCCTTGCAGCTCGGCATAGCGGCGCCAGCCGAAGATCAGCAGCGCGATGTTGAGGATGAGGGCGTTGGTGAGCAGCACGTCCGGGCTGCCGACACCGTAGAGCCAGCTGCGGGCAATTCCGGTGAGCACGGTCGAACCCGTGCCGACGAACAGGAAGATGGCCGAGACAAGGTTGCCAAGCGCGACGAGATCGCGCTCGGCGCGCTTGGGCGAAGGCGCGCGGCCAGTCGCATCGATCCTGTCCTGACCAGCCTTCGTCATGATCGACTTGCCCATTCCTTTCGCATCCGATCCGCATATTTAATCCAGTGCCCTGAAGTTTTGGTTAAGTTCGTCTTGCCGGAGGCGGACTCGCGCCGCGTGCCACGGGGACTTGCGCAAGCGCCGCATTTCGCGTAGGTGCGCCGCACTGAGAGGCGGTTCCGGCTGTCTGTTCAGGGTAGTTTGATCCCGGTTTCCGTGGATACACCATACGCTGGTCGGCGAGGTTTCGCCCACCGGCGTTTTTGGCGTTTCGCTGCAATCCGCCGGGAAAAGGAGCGTCGCGGCGTGTTCGATAGTCTGTCAGACCGGCTTGGAGGCGTCTTCGATCGCCTGCGTGGCCGCGGCGCGCTGCGTGAGGAAGACGTAGCTGCGGCCATGCGCGAAGTGCGCATCGCGCTGCTCGAAGCCGACGTCGCGCTTCCGGTTGTCCGCCGCTTCATCGATTCGGTCACCGAAGCGGCCACCGGCCAGCAGGTGCTGCGTTCGGTGACTCCCGGTCAGCAAGTCGTCAAGATCGTCAATGACGCGCTGGTCGAGATGCTGGGTTCGGAAACCGCCGAACTCGATCTCGCCGCGACGCCGCCGGTCGTCATCATGATGGTCGGCCTCCAGGGCTCGGGCAAGACGACGACGACTGCCAAGATCGGCAAGCTGCTCAAGGAAAAACAGGGCAAGAAAGTCCTGATGGCCTCGCTGGACGTAAATCGTCCGGCAGCGCAGGAACAGCTTGCGGTGCTGGGTGAGCAGGCCGGCGTCGCCACGCTGCCGATCGTGCCCGGCCAGTCGCCCGTCGATATCGCCCGCCGCGCATTGAATGCCGCGAAGCTCCAGGCGGTTGACGTGCTGATGCTCGATACCGCGGGTCGTCTCCACGTCGATCAGGCCCTGATGGACGAGATGAAGGCCGTTGCCGAAGTCTCGGACCCGCGCGAAACGCTCTTGGTGGTCGATTCGCTGACCGGCCAGGACGCGGTCAACGTCGCGCAGAACTTCGCGGGCGAAGTCGATCTCACCGGTGTCGTGCTCACCCGCATGGACGGCGATGCGCGCGGCGGCGCGGCGCTTTCGATGCGCGCGGTCACCGGCAAGCCGATCAAGTTCGCCGCCACCGGTGAAAAGCTCGATGCGATCGAGCAGTTCAATCCCGAACGCGTTGCCGGCCGCATCCTCGGCATGGGCGATATCGTCTCGATCGTCGAAAAGGCCGCCGCCACGGTCAAGGCCGACGAGGCTGAGAAGCTCGCGCAGCGCATGGCCAAGGGCCAGTTCGACATGAACGACCTGCGCACGCAGCTGCAGCAGATGCAGCGCATGGGCGGCCTAGGCGTGCTGGCGGGCCTCATGCCGGGCATGAAGAAGGCCAAGCAGGCCATGGCCAACTCGGGCATGGACGACCGCGTGCTGCTCCACATGGATGCGATCATCGGTTCGATGACTCTCAAGGAGCGCGAGCGGCCCGAACTCCTCAACGCGAAGCGCAAGATCCGCGTCGCTAAGGGCTCCGGCACGCAGGTGCAGGACGTCAACAAGCTCATCAAGATGCACATGGAAATGGCGAAAGCCATGAAGCAGATCCGCAAGATGGGCGGGCTCAAGGGCCTCGCTGCCATGTTCGGTGGCGGCGGAATGGGCGGTCTTGGTGGCGGCGATGCAGGAGCCGGTCCCGGCCAGCTTCCCGGCGGCGGCATGGGGGCAGGGATGGGCGGCATGCCCGGCTTGCCCGGTTTGGGCGGTGGCAACATGCCGGCCAATCTCGGCGATCTTCTTCGCAAAAAGTGATTTCAGATTTCAGATTTCAGATTTCAGTTTCAAGTTTACTCGGAAAGGTTTGATTTATGTCGGTTTCCCTTCGTCTTTCGCGCGGTGGCTCGAAAAAGCGCCCCTACTACAAGGTTGTGGTCGCCAACAGCCGTTCGCCCCGCGATGGTGCCTATCTCGAGCAGGTCGGCACTTACAACCCGCTCCTCGCCAAGGATGATGCCAACCGCGTCCGCCTGACTGAAGACCGCGTGCGCTACTGGCTCGGCGTCGGCGCGCAGCCGACCGACCGCGTCGCCCGCATGCTCGACAAGGCCGGCATCAAGGAACGCGCTGCCACCGTGAACCCTGCCAAGGGTGAGCCGGGCAAGAAGGCCAAGGAGCGCGCTGAAGACCGCGCCAAGAAGATCGCCGAGGCTGCAGAAGCCAAGCGTGAGGCCGAAGAAGCTGCCGCTGCTGCTGCCGCCGCTCCTGCGGTTGAAGAAGCACCGGCCGCTGAAGAAGCGCCCGCTGAAGAAGCTGTTGCCGAGCAGGCCGAAGGCTAAGCCGGACCATGCACGCCCGCCCCGTCACGCTCGCTGCGATCAGCGGCGCGCATGGCGTGGGCGGCGATGTGCGGTTGAAGCTGTTCGGGGAAGGGGTGGAGAGCCTCAAGGCCCACAAGGCCTTCAACGACAGCGCGCTCACGCTCACCAAGCTGCGTGATGACGGCAAGGGCGGCGCCATCGCCCGCTTTGCCGAAGTGGCAGACCGCACAGCGGCTGAAAGGCTGCGCGGCACCGTGCTGACGGTGCCGCGCGCCAGCCTCCCGCCGCTGGCGGAAGGCGAATACTACTACACCGATTTGATTGGCCTGCCCGCGGTCTCGACCGGGGGTGAGGTGCTGGGCACCTGCATCGCGGTCGAGAATTTCGGCGCAGGTGATGTGCTCGAAATCGAGCAGCCTGCCGAAGCGGGCAAGCCCCGCAAACGCTTCATGGTCCCGATGCGCGCCGAGGCCGTACCCGAATGGAACGACGAGCGGCTGGTGATCGAAGCCGCTTACGCAGCAGACTGACAGGTCGCGGGCCCACTGCACGCGTCCTTGGCTTGCTTGCGCACCGGCGGTTTCAGCAGGTCGCGCACCAGCATGCGCAGTTCATCCCACAGCGTCGGCACCGGGCGACCATCGCCGCTGCGGATCTCGCGCGCCTGCAAAGCTGCCTTGTGGGCTTCGGCCCATCCACGGCTCCAGAATTCGTCCATCATCGCTCGTCTCCTTGGTTGTTGGCGGCTTTATGCAGTGTGACCGCGCACCCGGCCAACAAATGCTCTGGCGGATAGCATAAGGTGGCCTTATTATTGGTGCATGCCTGACCTACCGCCTCTCTCCGCCGTCCGCGTGTTCGAAGCCGCAGCAAGGCTGGAAAATTTCAGCCGCGCGGCCGAAGAACTGGGGATGACGCAGGCCGCCGTCAGCTATCAGGTGCGGCAATTGGAAGACCGCGTCGGGCGGCCGTTGTTCCTGCGTGAAAAGGGGCGTGTGCGCCTCTCCGATGCCGGGCGCCGGCTTGCGCCCGCCGTATCCACCGCGCTGGCCGATATTGCCGCTGCCTTCGCCAATCTCACGGCAGACGATAGCGGCATCCTTGCGATCAGCACGATTCCCTCGTTCGGCGGCACCTGGCTCAGCACGCGGATCGGGCGCTTTCAGGTCGCCGTTCCCGATCTTGCCATCCGGCTCGAGACCACCGGCCGCATCACAGATTTCGCGCGTGAGGGGATCGATGTCACGATCCGCTCGGGGCTCGGCCCCTGGCCCAGCCACACCGCCGAATTCCTCATGCGCTATCACGTCACGCCGATCTGCTCGCCGGACTTCATCGCGGCAAACGACATCCGCGAACCCGCGGACCTGTTGCGCGTGCAGCGCCTCGCGCAGGATGATCCGTGGTGGGCTGGCTGGTTTGCCGCTGCCGGGATCGCCCTGCCGCCTGCTCCGCCCGCTGCAACCATCCTGTTCGACAGCCAGCTTGAAGAAGCGCGCATGGCCGGTGCCGGTTTCGGTGCTGCGCTGATGACCCCGCTGTTCTGGGCCGAGGAAATCGCTGCCGGGCGCCTGGTGCAGCCGTTCCCGACCCTGTTCTATCCGCCGTTCGCGCTCTGGCTGGTGCGCCCCGAAAGCCGCCACGGCGTGCGCAAGATCGAACGTTTTCGCGAATGGCTCCACGGCGAAATGGCCACCGAACGCGCACGCGGCCTCGCCCCGCCCGAAGTCTGGATCCCGCTGGCAGACTAGCGCGCAGCGGGGGTGTTCAAGCGGGCAAGGCTGCGGCAAAGTGGCAGTCATGCTCGCCGTCCTCTCCGATATCCACGGCAATCTGCCCGCGCTCGAAGCCGTTATCGCCGATGCCCGCGCGCGCGGCTGCACCCGGTTCGTCAATCTTGGCGATGTGCTGTCCGGACCGCTCTGGCCGCGCGAGACGGCTGATTTCCTGATGGCGCTCGATTGGCCGACGATCAGTGGCAACCATGACCGCGAGCTCGCCACCGGCACCCCCGCCACGATGGGCCGCTCGGATACCCACGCGCTGGCCGAACTCGGCGAACATCACCTCGCGTGGCTGCGCGGCCTGCCCGCTGATCTTGATTTCAGCGCGGAGATCTACCTCTGTCACGCCAACCCGGATGATGACATCCACTACCTCATGCACCGGGTCGAGCCCGAGCGCATCCGCGACGCCCATGATTACGAAATCGCGGGCATGCTCGGCCCGCGCGATCACGCCGCCATCGGCTGCGGCCATTCGCACCTGCCGCGCCACGTGTTGCTGGAGGATGGTCGGCAGGTGTTCAATCCGGGCTCGGTTGGCCTGCCCGCTTATGCCTGGGACTATCCCCACGTTCACCGGATGGAGGAAGGCTCCACCCGTGCGCGCTATGCCATCGTTGCGGGGGAAGGGGACAAGCTGACGATCAAGCTCCACGGCGTCGCCTACGATCACCTCGCCGCTGCCGCCCGGGCGGAGGCGAACGGCCGCTTGGATTGGGCCATCCCGCTGCGCACCGGTTTCGTCGATTGACCGGCGCTGTCAGGCCTTCGCAACAATCCGGTAACAGCGCCGCGCTATACGATGCCGCAGATGAACGCGCCTTTCGCTGCGTCCCTTTCGGCAACAGCAGATCCGCTGTGGCGCTCCCTTTCAACTTACGAAGTCGGCCCGGCTGATGCCGCGCTTCCCTTCACCCAGCGTCTTGCTCGCGAAAATAGCTGGAGTGCCGTGCACGCAGCCCGCGTGTTCGAGGAAAAGCGCCGCTTCCTCTACCTTGCCGTCACGGCCCCGCACCCGCAGATGTGTGGCCCGATGCGCGCCGCCGCCTGATGATCGACCCCAAGGCGCGGCGCGTGCACCCCATGAAGCGCTGTTTCTGCCCTACCGCTGGCCTCTCGGCGGCGCGCCGCACTCGTAATGACCCGCATTAGATGCCAGTGTCCCGGCCCATCGGGCGGGAGACATGCAATGCGGTTCAATACAGCACTTTTGGCAGCGCTGGCCATCGCCGCGCCGCTACCGGCATTTGCCCAGACCGCCGAGCCCCCCGCCGCCGCTGACCCAGCCGCTTTCGACTCCGGAATCGACACGATCCTCAAGGGCTGGATGGCCGAAAACCACATCCCCGGCATGGTGTTCGGTGTGGTGAGGGATGGCCACCTCGCTTATGTCAAAACCGAAGGTGTGCAGGATCTTGCCGCCAAGCGCCCGGTCTCGCCCGATACGCTGTTTCGCATCGCCTCGATGACCAAGGCGTTCACGGCGATGTCGATCCTCAAGCTGCGCGATGAAGGTCGCCTCGCGCTCGATGATCCGGCGGACCGCTACGTGCCGGAAATGCGCGGCTGGACCTATCCCACCAGTGATTCCCCGCGCATCACGATCCGCGATCTGCTCACCCACAGCGCCGGTTTCGTGACGGACGACCCGTGGGGCGATCGGCAGACAGTCCTCTCGCAGACGGCCTTCACCGCCTATTTGCGCGCGGGCGTGCCCTTCACCCGCGCGCCCGAAATGCGCCACGAATACGCCAACCTTGGCTACGCCATCCTCGGCCGCGTAATCGCCAACATCACGAAAGCGCCCTACCGCACATTCGTGGAGCAGCGCCTGCTCACGCCGCTCGGCATGAGCGCCAGCGGCTTCGATGTGTTCGCCCATCCCAAGGAGAAGCGCGCCGTGGGCTACCGCTGGGAAAATGACGCCTGGGCCGAGGAACCGACGATGAAGGACGGCGCCTTCAATGCCATGGGCGGCCTCGAAGTCAGCGCGACCGACTATGCCAAGTGGCTCGGCTTCATCACCTCAGCGTGGCCCCCGCGTGACGGCGAGGACGCCGGCCCCGCCAAGCGTGCCACCGTCCGCCAGATCATGCGCGGCGCGAACAACGCCAATGTGTTCCACCGCTATGCGACGGATGGCGACAAGCAGTGCCCCGGCGCCATCGCATATGGCATGGGCTGGCGCGTCATCACCGATTGCGATTATGGCACCGTGCTCGCCCACGGCGGCGGCTACCCCGGTTATGGCAGCCACGTCATGGTCCTCCCCGAATACGGCGCCGCGCTCTTTGCGCTGACCAACAAGACCTATGCCGGCCCCAGCCAACCGGTGTGGGATGTGGCCGCGCTGCTCACCGCCAAGGGCGTGCTCGCAAAGCGCACGGAACCCGTCTCAGCGGACCTCGCCAGCTTCTACACCGCCGCGCAGACCGTTTGGACGTCCGGCACCATGGACCCGCTGCAAGGCCGCGTATCCATGAACTTCCCGATGGACCGCACCGCCGCCAACTGGGCCAAGGTTCTGGCCGAGACAAAGGCCAAGTCCGGCGAATGCGACACCACCGCGCCGATCACCGCCGAGGGCGCGATGAGCGGCACGTTTACGTGGACTTGCGAGAAGGGGAGCATCAAGGGGACGGTGCTGCTGGCACCAACCAAGCCGATCACGTTGCAGGCGCTGGGGTTTGCGTTCGAGGGGAAGGATTGACCTGAACCTCAGTTTTGTATATACAATAGGTATATACGGAGACGGCGATGAGCGACGAATTCCACGGCAAAGTGTTCAAGTCCGGCAATTCCGTCGCCCTGCGCCTGCCGAAGGGCTGGGGCTTTGCCGAAGGCGACGAGGTTGTGGTCGTGCCGCATCAGGACGGCACCTACAGTTTCTGGAAGCAGGACGATGCCCTGGAAGTCCTGCTCTCGCTCTATGGCAGCATGTCGCCCGGCTTCATGGCGGACGGGCGCGGCGATACCGAGCAGGATGATCGCGACTGGGACCAGCCTTCGGTCAGCACGGCGGCTTGAAGTACGCCGCTTCATGTACCTTCTCGATACCAACATCTGCATCGATTTCGTCGATGCCCGCAGCGAGATCGCCCGCAGCCGGGTTGAGGCGAACTTTCGCAAGGGCCTTGCCATCTCGTCGATCACCGCGTCGGAACTGCTGGTCGGCGCACGCGAATCCCGCGATCCGGCGGGCGATGCCAAGCGGGTCGAGCGGTTCATCAGCGTGGTGCGCTGCCACGACTACGATACCGCCGCCGCGCGCGAATATGCCCGCATTGCGAAAACCATCGGCGTGAACCGCAAGAGCTTCGACCGCCTGATCGCGGCCCATGCAATGGCGCTGGGGCTGGTGCTGGTGACGAACAATGTGAAGCGCTTTGCCGATGTACCGGGGCTAAAAGTCGAGAACTGGACGGTGTGATGGTGGACCTGATATTCGTCATTGCCCTCTTGATCGTGCCAGTCCTGCTCGGATTGAGCTTCGGCAAATATCGCCGCTCGTGGTCCAAGCGTAAATGCGCACTGGTCTCGGCGGCGATCCTGCCCGGCCTGATCTCCATTCCGTGTATTTTCCTGATCGGCATGACGATCGCGACCCCAAGCAAGGATTGCGGCGTTGACGCCTGCGGCATGGCAATCGCTGCGGCCATGATGGGGCTTCTCGCTGCGTTCGTGGGCTTCGCCATAGGCTTCGCGCTTGCTCTGGGGGCCGCTGCGTTTGTCCGTAGGGGGCGACATGCATTGACCGACGCAGACACCTTCGAATGACCTTCCAAGCCACCGTCCTCACTCTCTACCCGGAAATGTTCCCCGGCCCTCTCGGCGTCAGCCTTGCGGGCCGCGCCATGGCGGAGGGCACGTGGGCGCTCGATGCCATCCAGATCCGCGATTTTGCGGCGGACAAGCACCGCACGGTGGATGATACGCCCGCAGGCGGCGGCGCTGGCATGGTGCTGCGCGTCGATGTGCTGGCCAAGGCCATCGACCATGCGCGCGAAGGCGCCGCAGACCGCCCCGTCATCGCACTCACCCCGCGCGGAAAGCCCCTCACGCAGGCCCGCGTGCGTGAACTCGCGGACGGCCCCGGCGTCATCCTCCTGTGCGGCCGGTTCGAGGGTTTCGACGAGCGGATTTTCGAGGGCAGGGCCGTCGAGGAAGTCTCCGTCGGCGATATCGTGCTCTCCGGGGGCGAACCCGCTGCGATCATGCTCCTCGATGCTTGCATTCGGCTGCTTCCCGGCGTAATGGGCGCGGCTTCTAGCGGGGCAGAGGAGTCGTTCGAGAACGGCCTGCTCGAGTACCCGCACTATACCCGACCCGCAGAGTGGGAAGGGCGCACGATCCCTGAAGTGCTGCGATCGGGGGATCATGCGAAAATCGCTTCATGGCGGAAACGCCGGTCTGAAGACGATACCCGGTCACGCAGGCCGGACCTTTGGGAGCGCCACACCGGCGCTCGGGTCCAGTCTGCCTCTGGCGCGCAGCGTGAAGTGCAGGACGATTAGTCATGAACATCATTCAGCAGCTCGAAGCTGAAGCCATCGCCGAATTCAAGGCGAAGAAGTCCATCCCCGATTTCCGTGCGGGCGATACTGTGCGCATCGGCGTGCGCGTCGTTGAAGGCGAGCGTACCCGCGTCCAGGCCTACGAAGGCGTGTGCATCGCGCGCTCGAACCGCGGCCTCGGCTCGAACTTCACCGTTCGCAAGATCTCGTTCGGCGAAGGCGTGGAGCGCGTGTTCCCGCTCTACTCGCCCAACATCGACAGCATCACCGTGGTCCGCCGCGGTGTGGTGCGTCGTGCCAAGCTCTATTACCTGCGTGGCCGCACCGGCAAATCGGCGCGTATTGCCGAGCGCAAGACGATTAAAACCACGACGGAAAGCTGACCGGGGAGGGCCACACGCCCACCGCCTGGGGCACCGCAGCGTGCTTCGAGAGGCGCCCCGGCAGAACTGCCGGGGCGCCTCTTTTCGTTTTGCCACACCTTCCCCATGACCAAGGACACGGCCGCCATGCGACTGCTGACATCTCTGCTCGCTGCAAGCGTCCTGCTTGCCGCCGTGCCCGCAATTGCCGCCGAGACGAAGGATAGTGCCGTGACCGCACCGCAAGCTGCTCCTGCCCTGACCCTCGAGCGCGTGTTCGCGAGCCCCAGCCTCGCCGGGCCCGTCCCCCGTGCGGTCAAGCTCTCGCCCGATGGCCGCTTCGTGACGGTGCTGCGGGGCCGTCCGGACGACCGCGAGCGCTATGACTTGTGGGGCTTCGACCGGAAAGCCGGCGAATGGCGCATGCTCGTCGATTCGAAGAAGCTCTCCTCGGGCCGCGAACTCTCCGAGGCCGAGAGGATGCAGCGCGAGCGCCAGCGCATCGGCGACCTGAAGGGCATCGTCAGCTACGAATGGACCGCGGACAGCCAGGCCGTGCTCGTGCCCATCGATGGCGACCTCATCCTCGCCGGGCTCGACGGTTCTGTCCGCAAGATCGCGGGCACCAAGGGCGGCGAGCTCGATCCCTCGCTGAGCCCCAAGGGCGCGCATGTCGCGTTCCTGCGGGACCAGCGGCTCTATGTCGGCCCGGTGGATGGCAGCGGCGAACCCAAGGCCGTCACGCCCGACGAAACCGCCGCCACCGTCCACTGGGGCGAGGCCGAATTCGTCGCGCAGGAGGAAATGAACCGCTTCAAGGGCTACTGGTGGTCGCCCGATGGCGCGCGCCTTGCCGTGGAACGCTTCGACGAGGCCAAGGTCGGCACCGTTACCCGCGCCGCCATCGGCGCGGAGGGCACGAAAACCTTCGAGCAGCGCTATCCCGCCGCGGGCACCCCCAATGTCGAGGTCTCGCTCTGGGTGATCGGCGCGGACGGCCAGAGCCGCGTGGCTGTCGATCTCGGCACGGAAAAGGACATCTACCTCGCCCGCGTCGATTGGGCACCCGACGGCAAGGCGCTCTACGTCCAGCGCGAGACCCGCGCGCAGGACAGGCTCGACATGCTCAAGGTCGATCCCGCCACCGGCAAGGCTGAGGTGATCTTCACCGAAACCGCCGCCAAAGGCAGCTGGATCAACCTTTCGGACGCCTACCGCTTCCTCGCCGATGGCAGCCTGATCTGGCTATCGGAGCGCGATGGTTTCGCTCATCTCTACCAGTTCAAGGCCGGCAGCTGGACCCAACTCACCAAGGGCAACTGGGTCGTCACCGATCTCCTCGGCGTCGATCAGAAGACAGGCCGTGTCACCTTCGTCGGCACCAGGGACGATGTCCTCGCGCCGCAGGTCTATGCCTTCGATCTGAAGCACCCGGAAAAGCTTGATCGGCTGACCGACCTTGCCTTCCACAACAGCGCTGCGATGGACCGCAAGGGCCAGACCCTCGTCGTCACCCGCAGCGCGGATAATCAGCCGCCGCAGTCCTATCTCGCGGATGCCGCGGGCAAGCGCCTTGCGTGGATCGAGGAGAACCGCGTCGAGGGAATGCACCCCTATGCGCCGTTCCTTGCCAGCCACCGCAAGGCCGAGTTCGGCACGATCCCGGCTGAGGACGGCACGCCGCTCCACTGGATGATGATCACGCCGCCGCTGGAGCCCGGCAAGCGCTATCCCGTGTTCTCCTACCACTATGGCGGCCCGCACGCGCAGGTCGTGGCCAAGGGCTGGCAGGGCGCGCTGGCGCAGGCGATCGTGGACAAGGGCTATATCTACTTCGCCATCGACGGGCGCGGATCTGACAATCGCGGCGTCGCTTTCGAAAGCGCCATCAACCGCGCGATGGGCTCGGTCGAAGTGGCGGACCAGCTGGCAGGCGCGCGCTATCTCAAGTCGCTCGCCTTCGTCGATCCGAAGCGCGTCAACACGTTTGGCTGGTCCTATGGCGGCTACATGACGCTCAAGATGCTCGAACAGCATCCGGGCGAATGGGCCGCCGGCATTGCGGTCGCGCCGGTCACGCGCTGGGAGCTTTACGATACGCACTACACCGAGCGTTACCTCGGCGATCCGAACAAGGAGCCCAAGGTCTATGAAACCTCGGGCGCGCTCGCCGATGCCGCGAAAGTCAGCGATCCGCTCATGCTGATCCACGGCATGGCGGACGACAATGTGGTGTTCGAGAACTCGACCGCGCTCATCGCCAAGCTGCAGGGCGAGGCGGTCCCCTTCGAAATGATGCTCTACCCCGGCTTCACCCACCGCATCAGCGGGCCGAAGGTGAGCAAGCATCTCTATGAAACCGTATTCCGCTTCCTCGACCGTCACGGCGTGGGTAGCGGGAACTGAAATGCTCACTTCCCTTCGGGGGAGGGATACGAAGGCTTGGCAGCTTGCTGCCTGGCCGCAGTTGAGAGGGGCAGGGGCGCGCAAGTTCCCCTCTCCCAACCCTCTCCCCTCAAGGGGAGAGGGCTAACCGGATGGGGCCGGGAAGGCCGCCGCAAGGAGAGTGCAATGGGTTACCGGGTAGTGGTCGCAGGCGCGACCGGCAATGTCGGGCGCGAGATGCTCAATATCCTCGCCGAGCGCGAGTTCCCGATCGACGAGATCGCGGCGCTGGCGTCCCCCCGCTCGCAGGGCACCGAGATCGATTTCGGCGAGACCAGCAAGACGATCAAGGTCCAGAACATCGAGAACTTCGATTTCGCGGGCTGGGATATCGCGCTGTTCGCCATCGGCTCGGCCGCGACCAAGGTCCACGCCCCGCGCGCGGCGGCGGCGGGCTGCGTCGTGATCGACAATTCCTCGCTTTACCGCATGGATCCCGATGTGCCGCTGATTGTGCCCGAGGTGAACCCGGATGCCATCGACGGCTACAAGGCGCGCAACATCATCGCCAACCCCAATTGCTCGACCGCGCAGATGGTCGTCACGCTCAAGCCCCTGCACGACAAGGCAAAGATCAAGCGCGTCGTCGTCGCCACCTACCAGTCGGTTTCGGGCGCGGGCAAGGACGGCATGGACGAGCTGTTCGAGCAGAGCCGCGCGATCTTCGTCGGTGATCCGGTCGAGCCCAAGAAGTTCACCAAGCAGATCGCCTTCAACGTGATCCCGCACATCGACAGCTTTCTTGATGATGGCTCGACCAAGGAAGAGTGGAAGATGGTCGCCGAGACCAAGAAGATCCTCGATCCGAAGATCAAGCTGACCGCGACCTGCGTGCGCGTGCCGGTGTTCGTCGGCCACTCGGAAGCGATCAACATCGAGTTCGAGGAAGAAATCTCGGCCAAGGAAGCGCAGGATATCCTGCGCGAGGCGCCGGGCGTGATGCTGATCGACAAGCGCGAGGACGCCGGATACGTCACCCCCATCGAATGCGTCGGCGATTTCGCCACCTTCGTTTCGCGCGTGCGCGAAGACCCGACGGTCGACAGCGGCCTTTCGCTGTGGTGCGTCTCGGACAACTTGCGCAAGGGCGCCGCGCTCAATGCGGTGCAGATCGCCGAACTGCTCGGCCGCCGCCACCTCAAGAAGGGGTGACCATTCGCTCTATCGGCGCGCGTAGTATTTCCTACCGCGCCGATAGACATTCTTGCATTGCCGCCGAGCCCCGGCGGCTCTAATCCATCCCCGCACGAAAGGGACCCGACCACGGGACCTGCCGGGGGATTGCCATGCTGGCCCATTTCGATCTGCTGCACGGCGTCGCTGGCCTGCTCGTGGGCTTTCTTGTCGGCCTGACCGGCGTTGGCGGCGGTTCGCTGATGACGCCGATCCTCGTGCTGCTGTTCGGTATCGCGCCTGCCACCGCGGTCGGCACCGATCTCCTCTTCGCCTCCGTCACCAAGGTTGCGGGCTCTGCCGTGCACGGCAAGCGCGAGACGGTGGATTGGCACATCATGCGCCGCCTCGCGATGGGCAGCGTCCCGGCGGCGATGATCACGCTGTTCCTGATCTCGGACTTCGGCAAGCTGAGCAAGGCTTCCAGCCATGCAGTCCTGGTGGGCCTTGGCGCCATGCTGATCGTCACTTCGATCGCCACCCTGTTCCAGAAGCAACTTGCGGTCCTCGCCAAGCAGTACGAGCGACTGGATGACCAGCAGGCGCGCATCCCCACGGTGCTGCTCGGCGCGCTGCTCGGGGTGGCTGTCACGATGACGTCGGTCGGCGCGGGCGCGATTGGCGTTACCGTGCTGCTGATGCTCTATCCGGCGCTGCGCGTTGCAAAGATCGTCGGCACCGATATCGCCCATGCCGTCCCGCTCACGCTTGTCGCGGGCTTCGGCCACTGGATCATCGGCGATGTCGATTTCGGCCTCCTCGCAAGCCTGCTTGTCGGCTCGCTTCCTGGTGCGGTAGTGGGGAGCATGCTCTCGACCCGCTCGCCCGATCACGTGCTGCGCCCCGCGCTAGCCGCCGTCCTCATGCTTTCCGGCGTAAGGTTGCTCAGCCAGTGAGCGAGACTTACCCCGGCTTCGGCGGCGCGCCGCTGGCGCTTCACCGCATGGGCGCGGGCAGGCCGGTCCTGCTGCTGCACGGCCTGTTTTCCAACGCGCAGGTCAACTGGATCAAGTTCGGCACAGCGGCGCAGCTTGTCGCGGCCGGGTTCGAGTGCCTGATGCCCGATCTGCGCGCCCACGGTGCCAGCGCCGCACCCCGCGATCCTGCTGCCTATCCGCCCGATGTCCTCTCCCCCGATTTCGAAGCACTGATCGCGCACCTTGGCCTCACGGACTACGATCTCGTCGGCTTCTCGCTCGGCTCGCGCACGGCGGCCCGCGCGGTCATTGCCGGCGCGCGGCCCCGCCGCCTCGTCCTTTCCGGCATGGGTCTGGAGGGCCTCGGAGGCTGGGCGCAGCGGCAGGCGTTCTTCCTCGATATGCTGGACCGCTTCGGCACGATCCGGCCCGGCGATCCCGCGTATACGGCGCAGCAATTCCTGAAGACCATGGGCACCGATCCTGCCGCTGCGCGCCTCCTTCTCGGCACGATGGTGAATACGCCGCCCGAAGCGCTCCACGCCATCACCATGCCCACGCTGGTGCTCTGCGGTGACAAGGACAACGACAACGGCAGCGCCGACCGGCTGGCCGATGCGCTCCCCAATGCCCGCCGCGCGGTGATCCCGGGCACCCATATGTCGAGCGTCACCGAGCCCGCGATGGGCGCTGAACTGGTTTCATTCCTGACCGCTTGACGCGGACAGGCAGCGGCTTATCGGTGGGAGCAAGGACCGCCCGAGACGCGGTCCAGTTTTACTGACCGGAGAGCCAGACCCATGAAAAGCCTCGTTTCCATCGCCGCGCTCGCGGCCTCTCTCGCTGCCGTGCCGGCCTTCGCGCAGCAGGCCACCCCAGCTGTGGATGCCGCGGCCGCGCAGGCGTGGATCAAGGCCGCCGATCAGGCCTATTTCGATGAGACCGTTCGGGCCGGCCGCGTGCAATGGGTCTACGAAACCAACATCACCGACGATACCGAAGCGCTCGTTGCCGCCTCCAATGCCGAGCAGAACAGCTTCATGGTCAAGACCGCCGCCGATGCCGCGCGTATGGCAAAGGTTCCCGGGCTTGCTGCGGAAGACCAGCGCAAGCTCGTGATGATGCGCACCCAGATCACCAGCCCCGTGCCCACCACGCCGGGCGCGGCGGAAGAATTCGGCACTCGCCAGGCGCGCATTCAGGGCCTCTACGGCAAAGGTCACGGCACCTTGAAGGGCCAGCCCATCAACGGCAGCGATATCGAAGCCGCGATGGGCACCAATCGCAACCCGGATGAGCTCAAGGAAATGTGGCTCTCCTGGCACGACAATGTGGGGAGGCCAATGAAGGCCGATTATGCCCGCATGGTCGAACTTTCGAACGCAGGCGCGCGCGAGCTTGGCTTTGCCGATACCGGCGCATTGTGGCGTTCGAACTACGATATGGATCCGGCCGCCTTCGCCGCGCTCACCGAGAAGATCTGGAATGAAGTGCGCCCGCTCTACATCCAGCTCCACTGCTACACCCGCGCCAAGCTCAATGAACAGTATGGCGATAGCGTGCAGAAGAAGGTCGGCCCGATCCGCGCCGATCTGCTCGGCAACATGTGGGGTCAGGCCTGGGGCAATATCTATGATGTCGTCGCGCCCAAGGGCGCGGGCGATATCGGCTATGATATCGGCGATCTGCTCACCGCCAAGGGCTATGATCCGGTGAAGATGGTCAAGACGGGGGAGGGCTTCTATTCCTCGCTCGGCTTCGCGCCGCTGCCCGATACGTTCTGGCAGCGCTCGCAGATCACCAAGCCGCGCGACCGCGAAGTGGTGTGCCATGCCTCCGCGTGGGATATCGACAACAAGGACGATCTGCGCATCAAGATGTGCACCAAGGTCAATGCGGACGACTTCGTGACGATCCACCACGAACTCGGCCACAACTACTACCAGCGCGCCTACAACAGCCAGCCTTCGCGCTACTATATGGAAGGCGCGAATGATGGCTTCCACGAGGCTATCGGCGATACGATGGCGCTCTCGATCACGCCCGAATACCTCGTCCAGATCGGGCTGATGGGGCGTGATAAGGTTCCCTCGGCAGACAAGGACACCGGCCTCCTGCTGCGTCAGGCGCTCGACAAGGTGACGGCAATGCCGTGGACCCTGCTCGTCGACCGCTGGCGCTGGGGCGTGTTCGATGGTTCGATCAAGCCCGATGGCTATGAAGCCGCGTGGAACCAGATGCGCCTCAAGTATCAGGGCCTCGTCCCGCCTGCCGAACGCCCGGCGGATGCCTTCGATCCCGGCGCGAAGTTCCACATCCCCGCGGTCGTGCCCTACACCCGCTATTTCCTCGCGCGCGTGCTGCAGTTCCAGTTCTACGAAGCGGCCTGCAAGGAAGCCGGCTGGCAGGGCCCGCTCCACCGCTGCAGCTTCTATGGCAACAAGGCGGTCGGCGCGAAGCTCAATGCCATGCTCACCATGGGCGCCAGCAAGCCGTGGCCCGATGCGCTCGAAGCCTTCACCGGTAGCCGCGAAATCAGCGGCAAGGCGATGATCCGCTACTTCGCCCCGCTGCAAAAGTGGCTCGAGCAGCAAAACAAGGGCCAGAACTGCGGCTGGTAACACTTTCGCGCCTCCCCATTTTTGCGGAATGCACAAATGGGGAGGAGGCAGCCCGCAGGGCTGACGGAGGGGTAATTCTCGTCCAAACCGTTGAGGAGGAGAATCACCCCATGCTCAAGACCCTGCTTGCCCAGTTCGCATCAGTCGCGCTCGCATCACTTGCGCTCGCCGCGCCTGCCTCCGCCGCGCAGCCCCCGGTGCAGGTCATGGTCCTTGGCGTCTATCACTTCGGCAATCCCGGCCTCGATGTGAACAACGTGCATGTCGACAGCGTGCTCACGCCGGACAAGCAGCGCCAGCTCGATGCCGTCGCGCAAGCCTTGCTCACGTTTCGGCCCACGCGCGTGATGGTCGAGCGGGAGAGCGGGGCGCCCGATCTGGCCGTGGCCGATTATGCCGCCTTCACCCCCGCCAAACTCCTCACCGATGCCAACGAGATCAGCCAGATCGGCTACCGCGTCGCCAACCTCGCCAAGCTCCCCCTCGTCAGCGGCATCGATGAACAACCGGCGGCGGGCGAGCCGGACTACTTTCCCTACGATCAGATGCAGGCTGCCGCGGAGAAGTTTGGCCAGCAGGCGCTGATCGAAGAACCCCAGACCGCGCTCCGGAAAGTGCTGGCCAGTTTTGAAGCCGATCAGAAGACCGCCAGTGTCGCGCAGCTTCTTCTGCGGGTGAACACCGATCCGATCTACACCCGGATGGACGATTACTACGCATGGCTGCGCATCGGCGATCACGACAATCAGGCCGGCGCCGATCTCAATGCCATGTGGTATCTGCGCAATGCCAAGATCTGGGGCAAGCTGCTCTCCGTCGCCAAGCCGGGAGACCGCGTGCTGGTGATCTACGGCGCGGGCCATGGCTACTGGCTGCGCCACTTCGCCTCCGCCACGCCGGGCGTCGTGTCGGTCGATCCGGTGCCGCTGCTGAAGAAAGTGGCTGCCAGGAAGCGCTGAGGCTGACCTCAGATCCCGTTGTACCAGGCCCAGCCACCGCTGATGTTGCCCAGATCCTGAAACCGGTCGCTCACGACGATGCGCCGCAGGAACTTCAGGCTCTTGTAGCCGATCTGCCGCTCCAGCCGCAGCCGCAGCGGCGCGCCGTGGCCGATCGGCAGATCCCGGCCGTTCATGCCATAGGCAAGGATCGTCTGGGGATGGAGCGCGTCGATCATGTCGATGTTGTCGGCATTCTTGTCGTAGGTGTAGAATTCGACATAGCGCGCCGCCGGCTGCATCCCGCAGGCCATGAGCAGGCTGTGCAGCGGTACGCCGCTCCACTCCGCGATGGCAGACCAGCCTTCCTCGCATTGGTGCTTCGTGATCTGCGTGCGGCGAGGCAAGCGCTTGATGTCGGCCAGCGAGAAACTGGTGGGCCGGTCGACCAGCCCCGTCACCTCCAGCCGCCAGTCGGCAAAGGCGCCCTTGCGCACAATGGCATAGTCCTGCCCGCTCTGCGGATCATGCGCGCCAGTGCTTGCCACAGCCGGATCATACGTGCCGGTGGCGGGCATCGAGGTGATCTCGCTGCGGTCATATTCCCGCACCAGCGCGGCGGGCGCGAGCAGGCTGCGCTGCATCGCATAAGTGAAGTTGTCGCCCATCCGCAGCAGGTTGCCATAGGTCGGCGGCTGGCTCTCGCCGCACCCGCTCAGCAGCAGCGCGCTGCTTGAACCAAGCCCGCCGATCAGGCCGCGTCGTGAGAGCAGGAAGCGGTCATTCGCCATGTCAGGCTCCCACAATGATGGCGCGCAGGTGCCGCACCGGTCCGGTCAGCGCGATCATCGCCAGATGGACCAGCACGAACAGGGCTATCATGCTGAAGGAAAAGAAATGCAGCGTGCGCGCCGATTGCGTGCCGCCGAACAGATCGAGCAGTACCGGATAGTTCGCCGCGATCGCGGGCGACATGGTCACGCCGGTCAGCACCATCAGCGGCAGCGCGATGAAGGCGATCAGCGCATAGGCCAGCTTCTGCAGCAGCCCATAGGGAGCGCCGGGTGGCGGCGCAGGCATCGGCAGGGTGAGGTGCGCCTTGACGTCCTGCGCCAGCGCGCTCCCGGTCAGTTCGCCGCGCCGGGGCAGCAGCTTTTGCCGGGCATGCCCGGTCAGCGCGCCGAGCGAAAGGTACGCGGCAAGTCCGAACAGGAACACCCACGCGGCAAGGAAATGCAAGCTGCGCGCCCAGCCATTCTGGTTCCATGGTTCGGCCAGCCGGTCCGCCGTCGCCGCGCCGCCCGGCCCGCTGAAGAACGGCACTTGCGCCGAAAACTGCTGGGTGTGGTAGTTGGGGCCAAGCGGCACTTCGAACAGCGGGGGCATCAGGTCGTTGCCGGTCTGCCCCCAATAGAAGCGCGGGTGGACCATCAGGATCGCCACGCCCGAATAGAGCAGCACGAGCACCGCCAGCGCGATCATCCAGTGCGTCAACCGCACCCAGCGGCTGTGACCTCGTGGCTTGATTTCCCCTGTGGTGCTCATCTGCCGCCTCCGGGACGGGAGGCTACCACCGGGCGGATGCTTGTAAAGGCCTGGCGCATGCGCCTTGCACCGTGGTTTTGCCACGCGGCCTCGCCAGCCCATCCCCTTGTCGGAGGGCCCAGCTCGTGCGTCCACGAAAATTGTCCAACACGCCGTTTGCCGCCGTGTCCGCAGGCCTCCGCGTCGCTGCGGGGAATTGTGCTTTCATTTCAGCAGCAAGGATCGCGGCGCCCGGGGCTGACAGTTTCCTCTCAGGACTGTGCCAACTGTGTCAACTTGCCGCGTCAGCGGAACGGCGGCTCGTTAAACGCGCGCAGCTTGCGGCTGTGAAGCCGCGCGCCCTCTGCCCGCAGCAGCGCGCAAGCCGTGGTGCCGATGGCGAGGTGGCTGGAGATCGCTTCCTCGTAGAAGCGGTTGGCCTGGCCGGGCAGCTTCAGTTCGCCGTGCAGCGGCTTGTCCGAAACGCACAGCAACGTTCCGTAGGGTACGCGGAAACGGTAGCCTTGCGCGGCGATGGTGGCGCTTTCCATGTCGATCCCCACCGCGCGGCTCAGGCTCAGGCGGCGCGCGGAGTGCGAATAGCGCAGCTCCCAGTTGCGATCGTCGGTGGTGACGACAGTGCCGGTGCGCATCCGGCGCTTGAGGTCCGATCCGCCCGCGCCGCTGACGATCTCCGCCGCCCGCGCCAGCGCGACCTGCACTTCGGCGATGGCGGGGATCGGGATCTCGGGCGGCAGCACCGGATCGAGCACGTGGTCGTCGCGCAAGTAGGCATGCGCCAGCACATAGTCGCCGATCTTCTGCGTCGGGCGCAGGCCGCCGCAGTGGCCGATCATCAGCCACGCCTCGGGCCGCAGCACCGCAAGGTGGTCGCAGATCGTCTTGGCGTTCGATGGGCCGACGCCGATGTTGACGAGCGTGATGCCCGAGCGGTCTGGCGCGACGAGGTGGTAAGCCGGCATCTGGTGCCGCCGCCACGCGGTATCAGACATGCGCGCGCGGGCGTTCCCAGTCGGCTCGGTCAGGTGGAGCCCGCCCGCGCCCGAAAGCGCTACGTACTCGCCCGTGCCCAGCTGCAGGCCTGCCCAGTCAACGAATTCATCGACATAGCGGTGGTAGTTGGTGAAGAGGATATAGCGCTGGAAGTCCTCGGCCGGGGTGCCGGTATAGTGCGCGAGCCGCGCGAGGCTGAAATCGGTGCGCAGGCCATCGAACAGCGAAAGCGGCAGCGGTCCGTCGCCGACATTGTATTCGCCGTCCGCGATCTCGTCGCCGATATGGGCGAGGTCGGCGTTCGGGAAATGCCGCGCCAGTTCCTGCGGCCCGATGCTCCCCATTTGCGCGCCGAGGCTGCCGTCGAGGACGTAGGCAAACGGGATTTCCTGCCGCGAGACGGCGGCCTCCACCGTTACGTCGAAGCCCTGCAGGATGATTGCCAGCTGCTCGGAAAGGTAGTCCGCAAACAGCATCGGCCGCGTCACCGTGCAGGCGTAAGTGCCCTTTTGCGAGAGGCGGCCAAACGAATGCCCTGTCGGCTCGATACTCGGCTCCCCGCCAAAGTGGATGCGCAGTTCCGGGTAGCAATAGCTCCCGTCATGCCGCCGCTCGTCCGGGGGCAGAGTGCCATTGGCGGCGAAGGCCATGACATCCTCGCGCAGCCGGGCGACCGAGGCAGTGTAGATGCGCGTAAGTTCGTCGAGGACGGAGGCGATATGATCCATCCGCCCGGTGTACCTGCGCGGCGTGACCTTTGGAAGTCAGGCGATCAGCGCATTCGTTTGAGCACCTTGGTGGAGACGACATGACCCTTGAGGTCATCCGGGTAGAACCACACCTCGCGCAAGTTGCCGGTGGCATAGCGGTCCACCTGATCGCCGAAGTGCGGCGAGGCGGGATCGGCGCTCGTCCCGCCGATGCTGACGGCGCGGGCGCGGACCTTCGGGCCGAACTCGACCACCGCGACGAAGCTGTTGCCGCTGGTGCCGTACATCCGCTTCGTGCCGGGATAGCGCGCCGCCCCGAACGAGGCGAGGCTGCCCCAGTTGCCGCTGGCAAACGGGATCGGCGTGCTGGGCTTCGCATCGTCGAAGGTCTGCGTGATCGCGCCGTCATTGCGCTGGTAGCGGTTGATTGCGCCCCACTGCACCTGCCACGAGCCGAAATCGCTGACGAGCCGGTTCACCGCATCATCCAGCGCGGCAAGGCGCTGGGCATCGGTGATGCGGTTGTTCATCCGCTCCCACAGGCTTTCCTCGTCGCCGTCGCTCATCGCCGCAACCCGGTTCCACAGCGCCTCGGCATAGCCGACCGCGAGGGTGGTGGCGGTGGAGGTGAGCGCCCACTTGTGATCCCACCCCTTGAGCAGCGCAATCGGCCGGGCGCGATTGGCACTGGGCGCGGCAGCATCGGCGGCGAACAGCTGAGGCAACAGGCGATCGAACGCGGGGAGCGCAGGATCGTAGGCGGCGGCCATCAGCTTTTCGAGCGTGAAGTCGCTGCGGCCGGTCAGCAGCGCGCGGGCATGAGCCTCGCGCGCGTTCTGGCCTACTTCGTCCATGTAGCGTGGGTAGGCCTCCTGCTTCGGGCTGTCTGCTCCGGCGGCCGTCCACGGCGCGTTGTTGACATTGAAAACCCAGCCATTCGCGGGATTGAGCACGTTTGGAAGGCTGGAAATGGGATGAAGCCCCTGCCACCGTACTGCGGGATTACTGCCATCGACCGGCTTCCTCCAATCGAGGCTGTTGTCGCGGATCGGAATGAACTGCGGGTGGAGGTAGGCGATCTCGCCTTTCGTGTCGGCGAACAAGGTGTTGTTGCTGGAATTGGCCTGCAGTCCGGCCACCTTGAGGAAGCCTTTGAGATCGCTGGTCTTGGTCCGCAAGAAACTCTGCTCCAGCGCAGGAATGGGCCGGTTCATCAGGCCATAGGTGATCCACTTGCCGCCTTCCTCGCGCACCACGGGGCCATGTTCGCTGGCATAAGTGGTGAAAGTGCGCTCGGCGAGCGAACCGCCCGGCTGGCGCACCTTGACCGTCACGGTCTGCGTGGTGAACGGCTTGACCACGTCGCCTACCTTGTAGGCCGGCACCTTACCGGTCTCCTGAACCACGGTCTCGGCAAACTCGTCGACCCGGTCGGACCCGGTGGTGGTGTGCATCCATCCGGCGTTCTGGTTGAAGCCCTGATAGATGAAGAACTGCCCCCATGTCGCCGCGCCATAGGCATTGAGACCCTCGCCGCTCGTGACCTGTTGCTCGGCGCGGAAATAGAAACTGGTGTGCGGGTTGATGAGCAGCAAGGCATGGCCATCGGCCGTGCGCGATGGCGCGATGGCGATGCCGTTGGAGCCCGCCGGTTCCTTGAGCTGGTGGCCGAGTTCCGCGTCGGTCATCGCCACCTTGCGCGCACCGTAGAACGCCTCGACCTGCGAAACCGGCACGCGTTCGATATCGCCGCCGATGCTGCCCTCGGTAAAGCTGAGCGCCATCCACGGCTCGAAATGCGTGAGAACCTTGGGCCTGATTTCGGGATGATCGGCGAGGTAGGCATTGAGGCCGGCAGCCCAGGCGTCCATCAGCTTGCGCAGCCAGATAGGGCTTTTTGCGTAGTCCGCCTTCAGCATTTCAGGATCGATCCAGAGGCGCTGGCGCAGGTCTTGCCACACCGCGCCTGGCCCATCCGCTTCGGCGAGACGGCCCAGGTTGACGAGGTAGTTACGCTCGATTCGGGGGAAGTCGTCCTCCGCCTGTGCGTAGATCATGCCGTAGATCGCATCGGCATCGGTCTTGCCCGAGACGTGCGCAATGCCCCACTCGTCCCGTTCGATTTTCGCCTCGCCGAAAATTTCCGAATTTTTCCCGAAGGCGTTAGCCGGGGCTGCCCCAACGAGAAGTGCCGCAACTGCGACCGCATGTGCACGCTTCATAACCTGCTCCCCACCAATCGTTCTCGGCATAGGTCTCCAAGTAACTGGGATCAAATGCTGTTTTCCGTGATGCTGCAAAATGGAGATGCCCGGATGCTGTCTGACTCTTTGGCATATGGGTTGATCCCTTGAGGCTATTCCGCAGACATTGTACTTAAAACGTCGTTCGGCATGCTCCTCACATAAGGCGTGAAGCCAAGACAATGCATGATGGGGATCAAGAGAGCTGGTGTCGCCGATGACAACAAGTTCGACCCGATGGATATGGTCGATCTCAATCACTGATTATCGTCAACAAGCTCGCCGAGTGGACCACGCTCCACTGCGATGGCAAGGGCCTTTGAAAGCGGGCTGCACTACGCGCAAGGCGATGGCGGGCGCGACTACCTCTACGGGGATCTCTCGGTCGATACCGTGGCAGACGGCATCGACCACATCGGCTTCGCTACCCAGGGGGACCGTTTGCTCAACGAGGGCGGCAATGCCAATGCCCGGGTGGAAACCGTCACGTACTGGCTCAACGAACTGCTCGGCACCACGCCGCTGCCACCCCGGGCCCGGGGACGGCGCCGCCGGTGGGCAGCGCATCGCAGCCTAACGTCACCGTAATCGAAGAGCTCAACAGCAAGCTTGCGCCCACTGCCAAATCCATCACGCTCGCGGGCAACGATCAGTCGAACATGCTGGAAGGTGGTGATGGCGATGACATTCTCTACGGCGTCTCTGGCGTCGACGTCCTCGATGGCGGCATCGGCAGCAACACGATGGTCGGCGGGACGGGCAACGACATCTACAACTCGGCCAGCAATGACGACAAGGTGGCCGATTTCGCCTTTCTGATAACTAGCGCAAGCGCGCTGGGGGCTGCTGATTTCGTGATGTGAGGGGAGGGGGCCGGCTTCCAGGTCCCCAACCGCTTCTGGGCAACAAAAAAGGGGGCGCTTCCTTGCCGGAAGCGCCCCCTTTTTGTTGCCGTCTGGCCTTGCCTCAGGCGTCCGCGTCGGCGGCGCGCTCATCCAGCAAGTCGGCCGGGATTTCGCCCGGTTCGGCATTCGGGTCGTAGGCTTCGGTGAAGCCACCGACTTCGGTATCGAACATCGCATCGATGACGTCGACGCCCTGCGACTGCAGCGCGGCTTCGTCGGGCGAACGGGCGACGTTGACCTTGACCGTCACACTCACTTCGGGGTGCAGCGAAACCTTCACGGTCGAGATGCCGATGGTCTTGATCGGGCGTTCCAGCACCACCATCGACTTCGTCACCTTGGCGCCCTGTTCGACCAGCGCGTCGACGATGTCGCGCACCGAAACCGAACCGTAGAGCTGGCCGGCGTTGGACGAGGCGCGGATCAGCACCACTTCCTTGCCTTCCACGTTGCCGGCCTCGGCCTGCGCGTCGGTGCGGCGTGCGGCGTTTTCAGCCTCGATGCGGGCGCGGTTGGCTTCGAAGACCTTGTTGTTGGCTTCGTTGGCGCGGAGCGCCTTCTTGTTGGGCAGCAGGAAGTTGCGCGCGTAGCCGTCCTTGACGGTCACGACGTCGCCGATGGAGCCCAGCTTCTCGATGCGCTCGAGCAGGATGATCTGCATGGTCTGCGCTCCTTACTTGACGATGTAGGGAAGCAGGCCGATGTGCCGGGCGCGCTTGATCGCCTGGCCCAGCTCACGCTGCTTCTTTGCCGAAACGGCGGTGATGCGCGAAGGCACGATCTTGCCACGCTCGGACATGAAGCCCTGAAGCAGGCGCACGTCCTTGTAGTCGATGACAGGGGCGCCCTTGCCCGAGAACGGGCACGACTTGCGGCGACGGAAAAACGGACGAGCCATGGCTTATTCCCCTTCGCGTTCGCGGCGGCGGGTCCGCTCGCGGTCGTTCTTGCGCATCATCACCGAGGGGCCGGCTTCGTGTTCGTCGACGCGAACAGTCATGAAGCGGATCACGTCCTCGTTGATCGCGGTCTGGCGCTCAAGCTCGGCGACCACGCCCGCGGGCGCGTCGATGTCGAGCAGCACGAAGTGCGCTTTGCGGTTCTTCTGGATCTTGTAAGCCAGCGAGCGGAGCCCCCAGGTCTCGGTCTTGACGACCTTCCCGTTGTTGCTCTCGACGATTTCGGTGGCGGTGGCGGCAAGCGCGTCAACCTGAGCCTGGCTCAGATCCTGACGCGCAAGGAAGACATGCTCGTAAAGCGGCATGCAGCTTGCGTCCTTCATCAATCTAACCGATCGCTGGCTGATCCGCGGTATTGCGGGGCCCCTCCGGCTTTCTTCAGTATCCGCGCATGGGCAGCGCCCGTCTTGCGGAAGCGCTGGCCCTTAGCGGGATCTGGCGAAGATGCAAGCTGGAATCGGCCAGTTCAGGCCGCGTGACGCGCCGGCGGTACTTCGGGCTGCGCCCTTTCGATCGCGTCCGCCACGGGCCGGCCCAGTTCGAGCCGCTGCAGATGCCCGATCGCGAAATCCGCGACAAGGTTCGCGAACACGTTTTCGTGCAGCGGCAAATCGAATTCGAGGCCGGACGTCTTGTCCTCCGACCAGACGACAAATGCCAGCTTGGGCGCGAGTTCAGGGAGAAACAGCGTAACGGTATCGCCGATGCGCTGGCGGGGAATGCCCTCGATCCGCGCGCCATGCGTCGTCATGTCCTTAAGCATGACCGTTGACCGGGTCACGCCATGCTTGCAGCGCACCGGAAGCTCGAAACCGACGCGGCGCGCGCGCCGGTGATTGATGTGCTGCACTCCGCCCAACTCGCCCGTCATGGCCTGCTCCTGCCGCTGCCGTTTACCACATGAATTGAGAACGGCAGGGTGCGGCTAACCTTCAGGCCCTACGCATTAACGCGGGGGGACACGCCCGGATCCGCAGCAAATCCCGAACCCGCAGCAAAGCATTGTCTTTCCTGCATGCATTGGGGGCTAAGAGAGCGGGGGAACGGCTTGGCCCAAAGCCAATTGCTGTGGGGGAGGCACCAGTGAGTGGTGAAAGCAAGTGCGTCATTGCGATGAGCCGACCGGGCCTGTTGAGCCGCTTCGCCGGCGACGAGACCGATCGCCGCTATTCCGAGCGGGCGCGGACGCTGCGGCTGCCCTTCGTGCGGCTCTACGGCGTGATCCTCATGGTCGTCGCACTGGCCTATTCGATCGTCAACCCGATGTTCCTTGCGCCGACTGACAACGCGCAGCTTGCCATCCTGCTCGGCCTCGCGCTGCTCGCCTGCTGAGGTTATGTCGGGCGTGAGGTTCTGGGACGGCTACATCCGCTACCCCCTGATCGATTTCATTGCGCTGCTCACGATCTGGTTGCTGGTGGGCAAGATCAATTGACTGCTGGGGCGATACCGTGAACATCGCCGCGCGGCTCGATGCCACGGCGCCCGTCAACGGCATCGCGGTTTCCGAGATCACCTGGCTGCGTGTGCGTGATCGCGAAGGCTTCGGTGTGCCCGTGACCATCGCGCTCAAGGCTGTGGGGATGTCGCGGTCTACATAGCGCAGCCGCGGGCCAGCTGGCACATGGAGAACGCCGCCTAAGGCACGAAGCGCATCGCCACGTCGCAGCGGGCATAGCGCGTGCCAAAGTCCGCCATGATCCCGGCATCGTGGCGGAATCCCAGCTTCTCGTAGAGGTGGATCGCCGCTTCGCAGATGTGATTGGTGAGCAGGTAGAGCGGATCGGCCCCAAGCCGCTGCGCCCGCGCGATCGTCGCTGCCAGCAGGAAGGCGCCTGCGCCAAGCCCGCGCGCGCTTTCCAGCACTCCCATCTTGGTGAGTTCATAACTGCCGCCGCCCGTCGGCTTGAGGGCACAGGTTCCCACCACGCCGAGCCCTTCGGCTTCCACGAACAGGATCGTACCGCCGACGTCGACGATCTTTTCGCGCGGGTTTTCAAGCACCTCGCGGTCGACCGGTTCGAGGACGAACATTGCCTCGATCCACTCCTTGTTGATATCGTGGAAAGCCCCTGCAAGTTCATCGCTGTATTCGCGAAGGCGCAAGGCTGTCCGGCGCGCCGGGCCGATCCGGTCAAGCAGCGGGCGCGCAGCGAGGGCTTCCTCGATCCGCTCGACATCCCCAAGGAAATCGCCGGGAATTACGGTCAGTAGCGAGCGCACGGCAGCCCCCATGCGCGGCCACACATCGGTGATCGCGGCGGCGTGGGCTTCCTCTCCATCGGGCGTCAGCGACACGAGCCGCTGGCGCTGGTCGCGCCCGGTCACGGTCTCGACAAGGCCGAGCTGCGCGAGTTGGCCGACCGCGCGGGTCACGCCCGGCTGGCTGGTGCCAACGGCAGCGACCAGCTGGCTGATGCTCTGCGGGCCCTGCGCGAGCGCGGCGATGAGCGCCATGTGGCCCGGCTGGCAGGTCAGCCCCGCCTCGGCAATCGCGATGGCGGCTTCGGCCTGCATCCGCTCGGCAAGCCGCTTGAGCCGGCTGCCCAGGAACACCGGTCCGGCCTCGCGCAAGATATCGGTCATCGCATCCCCTTTCTTATAACGCGTTATATATCACGTTATGGAAATGCGGTTGTCAAGCCTTGCGCCGTTGCTCGACGAGCGCGATGGCCGCGGCAATGGCGGCCTCGATAGGGAGCGCGGAGGTATCAAGCAGCGCGGCACCTTCGGCCTGGCGCAGCGGCGCGGCAGCGCGGTTGCGGTCGCGCTCGTCACGGGCGGCGAGGTCCGCCTCGATCTCCGCACGGGTCACGGTTTCGCCGCGCTTCTGCATTTCCGCCCAGCGGCGCAATGCGCGCGCGGCGACGCTGGCAGTCACGAAGAGCTTGGCCTCGGCCTCGGGCGCGATCACCGTGGCAATATCGCGTCCATCGAGCACCGCGCCGCCCGGCTGGCGGGCAAACGCCTGCTGGCGCGCGAGGAGGGCGGCGCGCACGGCCGGGTGGATCGAGACCCGGCTGGCCAGCGCTCCGGTCGCTTCGCTGCGCAGCTCAGGATCATTGATCAGGATTTCGGGAAAATCCGCTGCCGCGAGGGCCTGCTCCGGATCGTCCGGATTGCCGCCGGTGAGGAGTACCTGCCGCCCGACTGCGCGGTAGAGCAGCCCGGTATCAAGGTGCGGCAGACCGAAGTGTGCGGCGAGCGCCTTGGCGATGGTGCCCTTGCCCGAAGCGGTCGGCCCGTCGATGGCAATGATCATGCCGCCCCGCTGGCCTTGTCGAGCAGCGCTTCGAACACGGGAAAGCTGGTCGCGATGGGGCGGGTATCGTCGATTTCGACGCCGCCTTTGCTGGCGAGGCCCGCCACGGCCATGGACATGGCGATGCGGTGATCGAGGTGCGTCGCGATGGGGAGATTGTTCGCCCCGCGCAGTGGCTCGCCGCCAGTGCCGTCGATGATGAGGCCGTCCTCGGTTTCGGTGACCACCGCGCCAACCTGTTCGAGCGCTGCGCGCATAACGGTGATGCGGTCGCTTTCCTTGACGCGCAGTTCCTCAAGGCCGCGCGTCACCGTGCGGCCCGCTGCAAGCGCAGCGGCCACGAACAGGACCGGGAATTCATCGACCATGCTCGGCACGACCGCCGGATCCACATCGATGCCGGTGAGCGCGGAATGGCGCACGCGCAGGTCCGCCACCGGTTCGCCGCCAACGTCACGGCGATCCAGTTCCTCGATTGCGCCGCCCATGTCGCGCAGCACGCCGATCAGCGCGGCGCGGGTGGGATTGAGCCCGACATTCTCGATCACGAGGTCGGAGCCCGGCACGAGCAGCGCCGCGACAATGAAGAACGCGGCGGACGAAGGATCGCCGGGCACTTCGATGGTCTGCGCCCGCAGTTCAGCCTCGCCGGTGATGTGGATGGTCCGGGTGCCGTCTGCAGCGATTTCGACCGCGAGGTCTGCGCCGAAGCCGCGCAGCATGCGCTCCGAATGATCGCGCGTCGGGATGGGTTCGATCACCGTCGTCGTGCCGGGGGTGTTGAGCCCGGCCAGCAGCACTGCGCTTTTCACCTGAGCCGATGCGACCGGCAGCCGGTAGGTGATCGGCACGGCGGGCGCGATCCCGCGCAGCGTCAGCGGCAGGCGGCCACCAGGCGCTGCGGTGAAATCGGCGCCCATCTGCGAGAGCGGTTCGATCACCCGGCCCATCGGGCGCTTGGAAAGGCTGGCATCGCCGATGAAGGTGGCGGTGACGGGATGGCTGGAAACGAGCCCCATCAGAAGCCGGGTCGATGTGCCCGAATTGCCCATGTCAATCGCCTGCTTTGGCTGGAGCAGGCCGCCCACGCCCACGCCGTCGATCACCCATTCCCCGCTTGGCAGGCGTTCGATGCTCGCCCCCATCGCGCGCATCGCGGCGGCGGTGGCCATCACGTCCTCGCCCTCGAGCAGCCCCGTCACCCGCGTGCGGCCAACGGCCAGCGCGCCGAGCATGATCGAGCGGTGGCTGATCGACTTGTCGCCGGGTACGCGGATCCGCCCGGTAAGCGGCCCAGCGCCGATGAAGCGGCGGGGGCGCGGAGCGGACGTTTCGGCTGAATGCACGGGCACGGTCTTTCTGGGGTCGGGGTCGGCTGGAAACCGGCGCGCTTTTGACAGCGCCCCGCGCCTATGGCAAGGCGCGCGCCGCGCTTGATTCCCGGCCACAGGGCCTCCATCAAGCTAAATACATTGATGCTCCCGCCATCTGTCGCGGGCGCAAGTTTAAGGATTTCGCATGGTCAAGCCTGAATGGGGCGCAAAGCACGGCTGCCCGAAGTGTGGCACCCGCTTCTACGACATGGGCAAGGATGACCCGGTCACCTGCGTCGAATGCAAGTATACCTGGACGCCTGAGCCGGTGCTCAAGTCCAAGCAGCCGATCCCTTATGAGGAGATCCAGAAGGAGAAGTCCGACGTCGTACCCGATGTCGATCTCGCCGATGAGGATCTCGACATCGACGAGGATTCCGATTCGCCGGATAACGACGTCGACCTTGGCGGCGACGATGATCTCGGCGTTCCCGGCCACGACGGCGAGGACGAGGAAGTCTGATTTTTCCCGCGCGCCGGAGCGCAGGCGGCACCGCGCCGCAAGTGCTCCGGCGGCGATCACGCGCTGGTGCAAAAATGTGTTGCCAGCGCCCCGGGCCTCGCATAAAGGCGCGGTCCTCCGGCGCGATGCCGCCGGTGCAAGAGTGCCTCCAGCGGCACCTCTGACAGGAATTGTGGGGCCTTAGCTCAGCTGGGAGAGCGCCTGCATGGCATGCAGGAGGTCAGCGGTTCGATCCCGCTAGGCTCCACCAATTCCCCCTTCTACCACAGGCTATCTGCGATCAGGCGTTGTCGGCGCGGCGTGAATGCTGCCTTGGGGAATAGCCCTGCCATTGACGCACATCACACCCCTGCCTACGCATGCGCGCTATCGGGTTCATCGGCGATACAACCATCGCCGCATAACAAAGGCCATGCAGCGGCGGGTGCAGCTTCGGACCAAACGGAGCGAGAACCGGACGTGCAGATCAGGGGTGCCATTGGTGATGAACACGTCTCGTCCGTCTCTCCGCCGCCGTCTGAGTGCGGCTGCCGGCTTGATCGCCGGCACCTGCCTCGTGGCGACGAGCGCCAGCGCGCAGTTCGGTGGGTTCAGCTTTCCCTCCCTGCCGAGCGTACCGTCAAGCTCGTCCAAGAGCTCCGATGGTTGCCCCAAGGGCAAGAGCAAGAGCGAGGGTTCGGCGGTGCTGGGCGGGCTGATCGGGCAGGGGCTGGGCCGTGCGGCCGGGTCTGCGGGCGTTTCCAGCTATTTTCCGATTTCCGATGTCGCTGGCACGCTGACCAATGCCATCGCCTGCAAGCTAGAACCCGCCGAACAGAAGCAGGCTGCCAACGCTACGATCGAGGCGACGCGCGGCGAGACGAGTGATGCCGAACCGCCGCCGGTGGGCGCGTCCTCGTCATGGACTTCCGAAACGCGCGAGAACGTGTCGGGCACCTCCACCGTGGTCGCGCGCAACGACAACGATCAGGGCGGGATGCAGTGCATTACCGTCAGCGACGTCATCATCGTCAATGGCGAGGAGACTACCGCCAACAAGCGCATGTGCCGCAAGCCCGGCTCGGCGCGCTATGCGCTGATGGCCTGATGGGGCGCCTGCGCGCATTTGCCCTCGGCCTCGCCGGGTTCGCGCTCGTCGCGGCCAAGCCCGCGGCGATTCCGATGGACAAGGACAATCCCTCCTGCCCCGCTGCGCCGGACTGGGGCCAGGCCAAGGCGATTTCGCTGACCGCGGCCAATATGGCCGGCAAGCACGTGCTGATCGCGGACGGGATCATCGATTCCACCCTGCCGAAGCGCCTCAAGGCCGCGCTCGATACCGATGAGCGGATCGAGGAAGTATGGATCAAGTCACGTGGCGGCGATGCGCGTGCCGGCAATCTCGCTGGGAAAGTGATCCGCAGCTATCCGGGCATGGTCACGCGGATACCGAAGGGCTGGACCTGCTTTTCGGCGTGCAACTTCGTGTTCATGGGCGGCGACCGGCGCTTCGTCGATCCGGGCGGTGTGTTCATGGTCCACATGTTCACCCACACCGGCGACCGTGACACGATCGAGATCTCGGTCGAGGAAGGCAGCGCGGAAACGACCCGCCTGATCGGCCAGATCGAGCAGGACAGCGCGCTCCTCGCCAGCGAGGACAACGATTTCCTCATCCGCATGGGCATCAGCCGCAAGCTGCTGACCGAAGTGATGTACAAGCAGCAGGCCGTCGCCACCGCTGCCAACAAGACTACGCGCTATTGCCTGAGCCAGGACGAAGTGCGCAAATATAACGTGGTGCCCAAGGAGACGGCAGGCTAGGGGCGTCGGCCCGCTGCGAATCGGCAGCCGCCACCACGCCCGAAAGTCTTGTTACCCATGCCTGCCCCGTCTTCACCCGTGCCCGCGATCGGCATTGACTTCGGCACGACCAACTCGGTTGTCGCGCGCACTGCGGGCGATGGCGCGGTCCGCCTCGCTGATTTTGCGGCGCCCGCCGGGGCCAGCGCGGTGTTCCGCTCGGCGCTGTGCTTCTGGCAGGACGATGCCGTGCGCGGCGGGCTGGGGCACGAGGCTGGGCCTTGGGCGATCGCCGAATTTCTCGCCGATCCGCAAGGCTCGCGCTTCATCCAGTCGTTCAAGTCGGTCGCCGCCAGCGCCACGTTCGAACATGCGCCGGTGTTCACCAAGCGGCTTGCGTTCGAGGATCTCGGCCGCACCTTTCTCGATCACCTGATCGCGCATGCCAGTGATGCCCTGCGCGTCTTGCCCGAACGGATCGTGGTCGGCCGCCCGGTCCGCTATGTCGGCGCGCGGCCCGATCCGGCGCTGGCCCGCACGCGCTATGCGGGCATGTTTGCCCGGCTTGGGCGCGAGGTCCACTATGTCTACGAACCGCTCGGCGCGGCCTATGGCTTCGCCTCGCGGCTCAGCGATCCGGCGACGCTGCTGGTGGCTGATTTCGGCGGCGGCACGAGCGACTTCTCGATCGTCCGGGTCGAAGCGCCCGATGCCCCGCGCCGCTGCGTGCCGCTCGCTTCGGCCGGTGTCGGCATCGCGGGCGACCGGTTCGACTTCCGCATCATGGACCAGCTCGTCCTGCCGCTGCTCGGCAAGGGCGGCACCTACCGCTCTTTCGACAAGGTGCTGGAGATTCCGCCCGGCCACTTCGCCGATTTCAGCGACTGGTCGCGCCTTGCGCTGATGCGCAACCGGCGCACGCTCGATCAGCTGGGCAAGCTTCGCCATGCCGCGAGCGATCCCGCAGCCATCAGCCGCATGATCGCAGTGGTCGAAAACGAACTTGGCTACGGGCTCTACGAAGCGGTCGGCGCGGTGAAGCGCGATCTTTCGAACCAGACCGAAGCCGTGTTCGCCTTTGAAGGCGAAGGCCTTGTGGTGACCGCCGCGGTTCGCCGCGCCGATTTCGAGCGGTGGATCGCGCCGGACCTTGCCGAACTTGAAGGCGGGGTGGACCGCGTACTCGCGCGGGCTGGGCTGGCACCGGGGCAGATCGACCATGTCTTCCTCACCGGCGGCTCCTCGCTGATCCCGGCCGTCCGTCAGCTGTTCGAGCGGCGCTTTGGCGAAAGCCGGATTGCCAGCGGCGATGAATTGACGTCCATTGCGCACGGCCTTGCCCTGATCGGCAGCGCGCCTGATCTCGCCGAATGGACGGTGGAGGAAGTGGAGGAAGCATGAGTGTCGCATTCCGCCGCGAAAGCGATGAGGAACATCTCGAACCCAAGTTCGAGCTGCCGATCCCGCCCGGGCCGAATCTCGTCACCGAACGCGGTCTTGCGCTGATTGCGGCGCGTGTCGCGGCGCTGGAGGCGGAGCTGGCGGGCTTGGTCGACGAAACCGGAATCAAGCGCGTGAAGCGAGACTTGCGCTATTGGCGCACCCGGCAGGCGACTGCGCAAGTCATGCCGCTGCCCGATGGCGCGGCCGTCACCTTCGGGTCAACCGTCACCTGCCGATTCAACGGCAAGGCGCGCACGGTGAGGCTTGTCGGCGATGACGAAGCCGATCCGGCGGCGGGTCTGCTCTCCTTCACCGCACCCCTCAGCCGCGCGCTGCTGGGCGCCGAGGCGGGCGACGAGCTTGATTTCGGCGGGAAGGAAGGCGCGATCGAGGTGCTGGAAGTCGGCGTTTAGGCTTTCAGCCCGATTTCACGCAGTCTTTCATGCAGATACTCGTCTGCGGTAATCGGCTCGGGATAGCGGTCCGGATTTTCGTCGCTCGCGCAGCCAGGCAGGGTGCGGATCGCAAAATCGCTACGCAGGTGCAGGAAGAACGGCATCGAATAGCGGCTGTGCGCAGCGCGCGTGCCATCGGGGTTGCGCACGCGGTGGGTGGTCGAGGGCAGTACGTGATTGGTCAGGCGCTGGAGCATGTCACCGATATTGACCACCAGCGCGCCCTGCGGGGGTGAGGCGGGAATCCAGCGGCCTTCGCGGGTAAGCAGTTCGAGGCCCGCTTCCTCGGCGCCCAGCAGCAGCGTGATGAGGTTGATGTCCTCGTGCGCGCCCGCTCGGATCGCGCCGCCGGTATTCCCCGGGATCGGCGGATAGTGCAGCAGCCGCAGGATCGAATTGCCGCCCGCGATCGCAGGGTCGAACCAGTCGGGCGCGAGGCCCAGCCAGGCTGCGATGTGCGAGAGGATCTCGCCGCCGATGCGGTCAAACTCGGCATAGAGCGCGGTGAACGTCTCGCGGAAATCTTCCGGGCTGTCCGGCCAGACATTGGCGGGCATCGTCGCCGCCAGCGGATCGCCTGCCGCCAGTTCGCGGCCGACATGCCAGAATTCCTTGAGGTCGTGATGCGCCGCGCCTTTGGCGATCTCGGTGCGGAACGGAGTGTAGCCGCGTTGCCCACCGCCGCCTGCCACATGCCAGCGCCGCTTGGCCGCCTCGCCTTGCGCGAAGAACGCCGCGGTCAGTTCCCACCCGCGCGCTACCAGCGCCGGATCGAGCCCATGGTCCGACACCAGCGCGAAACCGAAGCGCTGGAAGCTGCTGCCGAGATCGTCAGCCAGATTGCCCGATGGGGCGGCCAGCGAGAGTACGGGGAGGGTATCGAGGTTCATGGCTTGCGCGGCTTCCATCAGCGATTATGAGCTTCCCATATCCCGATCCCGGAAGGCATGCATGAGCAAAATCAAGGCGACCCCGCAGGCTTGGCTGATGAAGTCGGAACCCGACGTCTATGGCTGGGATGATCTGCTGGCAGAGGGTGAGGGCACCTGGGACGGGGTGCGCAATCACCTCGCCGCGCGCAACCTGCGCACCATGGCAGTGGGTGATCTTGCCTTCTTCTACCATTCGAACATCGGCAAGGAAATCGTTGGAATAGCGCAGATCAGCGTCGCTGGCCTGACAGATCCGACCGATCCCGAAGGCAAGTGGGCAGCGGTGAAGGTGAAGCCGGTCGCCAAGCTCAAGGCGCCGGTCACGCTGGCGGCGATCAAGGCCAATCCCGCGCTGGCGGAAATGGATCTGCTGCGGCTTTCGCGCCTCTCGGTCTCGGCGGTGCGCAGCTCCGAATGGGATATCGTTCTGGACATGGCGGGCGGGACGGTCTGATCGGGCTCCCGCGCCGGCTGTGCCGGATCGGAACAGTCCCGCGTTGGTTGCGGAGAGGGGCGATTCGCGGCCTCCCCGCTTGGTAAATAAAGCGTTACCACGGGCGTCATGCTCAGACGCCGTGCCCCAAATCCCGAACTTGCCGGTCACCCCTTTCGCCGCACGCTGCCCGCGCACGTGCTGCGCCCGCTGCCGCTGTTCGAGCCCGAAGTCGAAGCGGCGATGAGGGCCTTGCAGCTGCATGAGGGCGTGCGCTCGCCGCCGGTCGATCCGAGGCGGATCACGCGGCAGGATGTGATGGACTTCCTGCTGGCCTACTGTGCCTGCTTTCTGGCGGTTTCGGTCTTCATCTTCTGAAGCCCGTTCCGGCCCCTGCGCCTAGTCGAACGTGTGCTCGATCTCGCCGACGTGGGCCTTTTCCGCGCGGTGGAGCACGCGCGCCAGCCATGCTGCAACAAGGCACATCGCCGCGCCCAGCAGCAGTTGATCGGCCAGCGGCACGCCGGCGGCGCTGAGGCCGACCGCAATCAGCGATCCCACGACCATTGCGCCGGCATTGACGATGTTGTTCGCCGCGATAGTGCGCGCGGTTTCCGCCTTGTCGACCACCGTCGTCAGGAAGGCGTACAGCGGCACCACGAACATGCCGCCGGAAACGGCAATGCCCAGCAAAGTGAGCAGCAGCGGCACCGCGAGCGGCTCCATCACGAACTGTGGCACGCTGAGCAGCGCCGTGCCCTCCGCATGCGGCCACATCTTGCACACCACGTGGAAGGCCACGATGAACAGGCCCATCACGATCACCGCAGCCGGGCCGAAGCGCGCTGAAACGGTGCCCTTGAGCAGCTGGTTGATCGAGACCGAGCCGATGGCGACACCGATCGAGAACACGACCAGGAACAGGCTGGCCACTTCCTTGCTCGCCGAAAGGACGTTCTTGGCGAGCGGCGGGAACTGGATGAACAGCACCGCGCCGATGGTCCAGAAGAAGCTGATCGCGGCGATGGCAAGGAACACGCGCGGGTGCCGCGTTGTCATCCGCACCAACTTGATCGAGGAGCGGAACACATTGAAATCGAGCGGCACGGGTTCCATCTGCGGCGGCGCGGATGGCACGAACTGCGCGGTGAAGAAGCCGATGGCGGCGGTGCAGATGCAGATCACCGCTGCCCATTCAACCGGAATCCACCCCGCAAAGATGGTTCCCGCGAGGATCGAGATATAGGTTCCCGCTTCCACCAGGCCGGTGCCCGCCAGCACTTCATCGGGTTGGAGATGCTGCGGCAGGATGGCGTACTTGATCGGGCCGAAGAACGTGGAATGCACGCCCATGGCAAGCAACGCGGTGAGCATCAGCGGGATGGCGATCACTTGCACCGTCACGCCGCGCCAGGCCAGTAACAACCCGGTAGCGCCGATCAGCATGATGCCGATTTCGGCCGCTTTGACGATGCGGATGATCCGCGCCTTGTCGCGCATATCAGCCAGCTGGCCAGAGAGCGCGGAAAGCAGGAAGAACGGCAGGATGAACACCGCCGATGCAATCGCGGAGAAACGTGCTTCGGCTGCCTCCGAGTGGTATACCGTGTACACCACATAAAGGATCATCGCGTTCTTGTAGAGGTTATCGTTGAACGCGCCGAGCAACTGCGTGGCGAACAGCGGCAGGAATCGGCGTTTCCGGATGAGCAGCGCGGTTGTCGTCATTCGGGCCTGGTCATTCGGGGCTTTTCATTCGGGATTTTGCCAGCTTTAGCATCTTGCGTTCATCCCATAGCGCCGTGCACGAGGCGGACAAGGGGCATGTTCGGACCAACTTGCGGTTTCTTCGCGTCGGTATCATGCCTATGGTGACCATACGATGCTGACACTTCCCAATCTGCTAACGCTGTCCCGCATTGTCACCGTGCCGTTGCTGGCGGGGCTGCTGTGGTGGCCTGAGTGGCACGTGGGCTATGCGATCGGCTTTGCGGTCTATGCCCTCATGGGGGTGACCGACTACTTCGATGGCTACCTCGCCCGCGCGCAGGGGACGGTTTCCAAGCTCGGCATCTTCCTCGATCCGATTGCCGACAAGATCATGGTGGCGGCGGTGATCCTCGTGCTGACCGCGCAAGGGGTGCTGACCGGGCCTTACGTCGGCGATCTCCATGTGATTGCCGGCCTGATCATCCTGATTCGCGAAATCGCGGTTTCGGGCCTGCGCGAATTTCTCGGCGGCATCCAGGTTTCAGTGCCCGTCTCCAAGCTTGCCAAGTGGAAGACGACCTTCCAGTTCATCGCACTGGGCGCGCTCATTCTGGGGGAGGGCGCTCCGAACTGGACGATGCCGCTCGGCTCCATCACGGCAAACGTGCCGCACACGGTGGGCCTCATCACGCTGTGGGCCGCTGCGGCGCTGACGGTGATAACCGGGTGGGATTACCTGCGCGTCGGCCTCAAGCACATGGATTGATCGGCGCTCAGTTCGCGCCCGCCGTGGAAAACAGGTTCAGGACCAGAACGCCGGCCATGATCAGGCCGATCCCGGCAAAGGCTGGCATGTCGAGCTTCTGGCCGTTTACCAGCCACGCCAGCGCGGTAATCAGCACGATCCCAACGCCGGACCAGATCGCATAAGCGACGCCGGTCGGGATCTTTTCCAGCGCAATCGCCAGGAAGTAGAACGCGACGGCATAGTCGGCGGCGGTGACCACCAGCGGCAGCGGGCGGGTGAACCCGGCGGACTGCTTGAGTGCCGTCGTCGCGATGACTTCCGCCACGATGGCGATGGTGAGGCTAATGGCAGGGGGAAGGTTCATCCCGCCGCCAGCTCGCTCGCCAGCAGGCGGAATTCTTCCGCGCGGGGGGAATTCTTGCGCCACACCAGTGCGATTTCGCGGCTGGCGTGGTCGGATTCCAACGGGCGGGCGACGATCTGAGTGCCCTGCAGGATGCCCGCCTTCACCGCCATTTCGGGCAGCATCGTCAGCCCGAGGCCATTGTCGACCATCTGTACCAGCGTGTGCAGGCTGGTGCCGATCACGCTCGCGCTGGCGCGCAGTTCGGGGCGATTGCACGCAGCCAGCACGTGGTCCTTGAGGCAGTGGCCATCTTCGAGCAGCAGCAGGCGCGCCTCATCGATCAGCGCGGGCGAAATGCTCTGCGGCGGATCGCGCGGGTCGTCCTTGGGGAAGGCAACGAGCAGCCGGTCGTGGAACAGATGCGCCGCCTCGACCTCGCCAGTCGCGAAGGGCAGGGCGAGCAACACGCAGTCCGCGCGGCCATGATGCAGCGATTCGACCGCAGCGGCGCTCGGCTCTTCGCGCAGGAACAGCTTGAGCGAGGGTCGCTCGCGGCGCAGGCGCGGCAGGATGCGCGGCAGCAGGAAGGGCGCGATGGTGGGGATCACGCTCATGCGCAGTTCGCCGGAAAGCGGCGCGCCGTGCGCCTGCACCAGCGCGGAAAGCTCCTCGCCCTCCCGCAGCAGACGGTGCGCCTTCGCCACCACCTGATCGCCGAGCGCGGTGAAGCGCACCACGCGCCGCGTCCGCTCGACGAGCGTTACACCGAGCAGCGTCTCCAGTTCGCGCAGACCCGCCGAAAGCGTCGATTGCGAGACGAAGCATGCCTCTGCTGCACGCCCGAAGTGGCCATGTTCGTGCAGCGCGACGAGGTATTGCAGCTGCTTGAGGGTGGGGAGGTAGGTGGTCATCGCAGAGGACCGGCTCAGTCTGCGCCGTCGACTTCGTCACCGGCGTCGGGCGGGCTGAAGCTGTCGTCGTCCGCCACGTCGGGCAGGGGCGGCTCGTCCGCGCCGCTACCGGCAATCGCGTCGATATGCGCCATCTTGAGGCGCCCGTTCACTACTGCGAAGGCGAGCTTGCCTTCGACCAGTTCCAGCGCATCGCGCCCGAACTGCTCGAAGCGCCAGCCTTCGAGGATCGGCAGGCCCCTGCGCTGCCCTGCGGCAAGGGCTTCGAGATCGTCACTTCGTGCAAGCAATCTGGCAGCGATATCAATCTCTCGGCTGCGGATCTTCAGCAGCAGCTTGAGCAGATCCGCAACCAGCGCGCCTTCCTTGCCCAGCGGCGCGCCACGGGGTGCGCGCGGGGGCAGCTCAGCATCGCTCATCGGCGCCGCATCCGCGATGGCCTGCAACAGCCGCTTGCCGATATCATTGTCCTTCCAGCCAGCAGAAAGCCCGCGCACTTTGGCCAGCTCATGTTGTTCGCGCGGCGGGTGGCTGGCGATATCGGCCAATGTCTCGTCGCGCATGATCCGGCCGCGCGGGATGTTTTTGTCCATCGCCTCGGTCTCGCGCCAGGCGGCAATCGCCTTCAACCGGCCGAGCACCGCCGGGTTGCGGCTGGGCGCGCGGATCTTCTGCCAGACTGCTTGAGGATCGGAGCGATAATTCTCTGGATCGGCGAGTTTTTCCATTTCGGCATCGAGCCATTCGCCGCGCCCGGTCTTGATCAGCCGCTTGAGCATGCGCGGGAAGATTTTCGAAAGATGCGTCACGTCGCCGATGGCATATTCGATCTGCCGCTCGGTCAGCGGGCGGCGCGACCAGTCGGTGAAGCGGGCGCCCTTGTCGATCGAGAAGCCCAGCCAGCTTTCGACGAGATTGGAATAGCCGATCTGTTCGGACTGGCTGATCGCCATCATCGCGATCTGGGTATCGAAGATGGGGTGCGGGGTGCGCCCGGTCAGGTTGTAGATGATTTCCACATCCTGCCCGCCGGCGTGAAACACCTTGAGCACATCCTCATTGTCGACCAGCAGCTCGAGCAGCGGAGTGAGATCGAGACCCGGCGCGAGCGGATCGATCGCGGCGGCTTCCTTGTCGTCGGCGATCTGCACCAGGCACAATTCCGGCCAATAGGTGTTCTCGCGCATGAACTCGGTATCGACCGTGATGAAATCGGCCTTTGAGAGACGCTCGCACAGGTCGGCAAGGGCCGGGGTCGTGGTGATCAGCGGATGTATTTTCATCGTGCTTTTCTATATGTGCCCCAAGTCAGGCCCTCATGCCCGACCGGTGCTGGTGGTGACCCCGTCCGGGGCCTGCGGCTTGACAAATTCGCGGCCATCGCCTCTTGGCCGCATCCATTCCCTGCCCGAATGCTGGCAGATTTGCCAGCCCAATTGGATTTTGTCCCATGCATCCTTATCGTTCCCACACCTGCGGCGCGCTGGCACAGGCGGATGTCGGGCAGAACGTGCGCCTTTCAGGCTGGGTGCATCGCAAGCGCGACCACGGCGGCGTGCTGTTTGTGGACTTGCGCGATCACTACGGGATCACCCAGATCGTCGCCGATAGCGACAGCGCGGCGCTCGCGGTTCTCGAAGCCGCGCGCACCGAAAGCGTGATCACCATTGATGGCGAAGTGAAGGCGCGCGGCGCCGGCACGATCAATTCCGCGCTGGCGACCGGTGAGATCGAAGTTTATGCCCGCGCCGCCACAGTGCTTTCGGCGGCGGAAGAGCTGCCCATGCCGGTGGCCGGCGAGCAGGAATATCCTGAGGACATCCGCCTGCGCTTCCGCTTCCTCGATCTGCGCCGCGAGACGCTCCACGCCAATATCATGACGCGCACCAAAGTGATCCGCGACATGCGAAATCGCATGGAAGGTGCTGGCTTCACGGAATATTCGACGCCGATCCTCACCGCCTCCAGCCCCGAAGGCGCGCGCGATTTCCTCGTGCCGAGCCGTATCCATGCGGGCAAGTTCTATGCGCTGCCGCAGGCGCCGCAGCAGTACAAGCAGCTGCTGATGGTGGCGGGCTTCGACCGCTATTTCCAGATCGCGCCCTGCTTCCGCGACGAAGACCCGCGCGCCGACCGGCTGCCGGGCGAATTCTACCAGCTCGACCTCGAAATGAGCTTCGTGACCCAGGAAGAAGTCTGGGAAACGATGGAGCCGGTGATCGGCGGCGTGTTCGAGACGTTCGCAAACGGCAAGCCGGTGACGCCCTCGGGCAGCTTCCCGCGCATCGCCTATGATGAAGCCATGCTGAAGTATGGCTCCGACAAGCCGGACCTTCGCAATCCGCTGATCATCACCGATGTCGCCAGCCACTTCACCACTTCGGGCTTCGGCCTGTTCGAGAGGATCGTCGCTGGTGGCGGCACCGTGCGCGCGATTCCTGCACCGGGGACGGCGGACAAGAGCCGCAAGTTCTTTGACGACATGAACGAGTGGGCGCGCAGCGAAGGGCATGCCGGCCTCGGTTACGTTACCCGCAAGGGTGGCGAGTTTGGCGGCCCGATCGCCAAGAACCACGGGGCCGATGGCATGGAAGCGCTCTATGCCACGCTTGGCCTTGGACCAGACGACGGCCTGTTCTTCGCCGCGGGCAAGCCCGAGCAGGCGGCCAAGCTGGCAGGCGCGGCGCGCACGCGCGTTGCCGAACAGCTCGGCCTGATCGACAAGGACCGGTTCGAGCTGTGCTGGATCGTCGATTTCCCGTTCTACGAGTGGGACGAAGACGCCAAGAAGGTCGAGTTTGCGCACAACCCGTTCTCGATGCCGCAGGGCGGGATGGAAGCGCTTGAGGGTCAGGATCCGCTTACGATCAAGGCGTTCCAGTACGATCTCGTCTGCAACGGCTATGAAATCGCATCGGGCTCGATCCGCAATCAGTCGCCTGAACTCATGGTCAAGGCGTTTGAGCTCGTCGGCCTTACCAAGGCGGACGTCGAGGAGCGCTTCGGCGGGCTTTACCGTGCCTTCCAGTATGGCGCGCCGCCGCATGGCGGCATGGCGGCGGGCGTGGACCGCATCGTCATGCTGGTCTGCGGCGCGCAGAACCTGCGTGAGATCACGCTGTTCCCGATGAACCAGCGCGCCGAGGACTTGCTGATGGGCGCGCCTTCGCCGGCGAGCCTGCAGCAGATGCGCGAATTGCATTTGCGGACGGTGGAACCCTCGAAAGGGTGAGCGGATTATGCGGAATGGGAGCGCAAACCGCAGGTTCAGCCGCCCGTTTCGCCGCCACTTTCACTGTTCGTCACGCATCTCGCGCAATTCGCCCATAAACGCCGATTGCATCGGGCCACTTGCCAGCCAGCAATCCGGACATTAGGGCGATGGCCAGATTTGAATATACCAACCCAGTTCCTTGAAGGGGCAAAAGAATGAGCGATACCGCCGACCGTGTGAAGAAGATCGTTGTCGAGCACCTCGGGGTAGAGGCCGACAAGGTCACCGAAGACGCGAGCTTCATCGACGATCTCGGTGCCGACAGCCTCGACATCGTCGAGCTGGTCATGGCCTTCGAGGAAGAATTCGGTGTCGAGATCCCCGATGACGCGGCCGAGAAGATCGCCACCGTGTCGGACGCGATCAAGTACATCGACGACAACAAGGGCTGATCCTTTCGGATTGCCAATCCGTCCGCACCTTTCCGTCCTGCCCTGCTTTGCGGGGCATGACGGGAACGGCGGTCGTCCCCCGGTGTTGAACCGCCGGGGCTTCGACAGGCTCGGTCCCGTGAGGGGTCTGGGCCTGTTGTGCTTCAAGGTCCGTTCGCCGGTTGCGGGCGAACGTTTCGGAGACTGAAATGCGCCGTGTCGTCATCACCGGACTTGGCCTCGTCACCCCGCTGGGGGCCGATGTCGAAACCGTCTGGGCCAATCTTATCGCCGGGAAATCGGGCGCGGGGCAGATCACCCGTTTCGACACGACCGGGCAAAAGTGCACGATCGCCTGCGAAGTCAAACCGGCTGATCATCCCTGGGGCTTCGATGCGAGCAAACGCGTCGATTTCAAGGTGGTGCGTCAGGTCGATCCGTTCATCGTCTATGGCATTGATGCCGCCGGACAGGCGCTTGAAGACGCCGGGCTGACCGACATGGACGATGACCTCAAGACGCGCACGGGTTGCTCAATCGGCTCGGGCATCGGCGGCTTGCCGGGCATCGAGAGCGAATCGATCGTGCTGCACGAAAAGGGCCCGGGCCGCGTCAGCCCGCACTTCGTGCACGGGCGCCTGATCAACCTGATCTCGGGCCAGGTCTCGATCAAGTATGGCCTGATGGGCCCCAACCACGCGGTTGTAACCGCCTGCTCGACCGGGGCGCACTCGATCGGCGATGCCGCGCGGATGATTCGCGATGGCGATGCCGACGTGATGCTGGCCGGCGGCTCGGAAAGCACTATCAACCCGCTCGGCGTGGCCGGCTTTGCCCAGGCGCGCGCGCTCAACTGCAGCTACAATGACCGTCCCGAACAGGCGAGCCGCCCCTATGACAAGGACCGCGACGGCTTCGTGATGGGCGAAGGCGCAGGCGTCCTCGTGCTTGAGGAATACGAGCACGCCAAGGCGCGCGGTGCGAAGATCTATGCCGAAGTGGTCGGCTATGGCCTCTCGGGCGATGCCTACCACGTCACCGCGCCGCATCCCGAAGGCAAGGGCGCCGAACTCGCGATGCGCATGGCGCTGCGCAAGGCCGGGATGGAGCCGGGCGACATCGACTACGTCAACGCGCACGGCACCTCGACGATGGCCGACACTATCGAGCTTGGCGCGGTCAAGCGCGTGCTCGGCCCCGATCTTTCGGGCGCGTCGATGAGCAGCACCAAGTCCGCCATCGGCCACCTGCTCGGCGGGGCCGGCGCGGTGGAGGCGATCTTCTGCGTGCTGGCGATCCGCGATCAGATCGTGCCGCCCACGCTCAATCTGGATAATCCGGACGAGGGCTGCGAAGGCGTCGATCTTGTGCCCAAGGTGGCGAAGAAGCGCGTTGTGCGCGCCGCGCTCAACAACTCGTTCGGCTTTGGCGGCACCAACGCCAGCGTGATCGTGAAGGCTATCTGAGCCGGCGACGAGGGAGGCGGCGTTCGATGCCCAAGGCAACAGGCCGCCTCAGGATCCTTGCACTGGCCGTATTGTTGGTGGTGGGCGCTTACGGCGTCCACTTCTTCTACGGCTGGTATGGCGGCGGGCCACTGGTCAAGGAGGTGACCTTCTCCGTGCCCGAGGGCGTGACGCTTGGCAGCGTGGCGCAAAAGCTCGAGACCGAAGGTATCGTCGCCTCGGCCGGCACCTTCCGCACCCGCGCACGCCTGCTGGGCGGCAGCGAGCCGCTCAAGGCCGGTGAATACGCGATCCCCGCGCATGCCAGCGGCTCGGCCGTGCTTGCCATCCTGCAGGGCATGGGCGGTGAAGTGCGCCGCATGGTCACGATCCCGGAAGGCATGCCCGCGATCATGGTCGAGGAGCGCCTGGCCAAGGTGCCGCTGCTGACCGGTGCCGTGCCCGCGATTGCCGAAGGGTCGGTGCTCCCCGATACTTACGCCTTTCAACGCGGTGAAAACCGCGCGGCGGTGGTGGCCCGGATGCAGCAGGCGATGGCGCGCACGCTGGCCAAGCTCTGGGCAGACCGCGCGCGCGATACGGTTGCGCGCAGCCCCGAGGAAGCCGTTGTGCTCGCCTCGATCGTCGAGAAGGAAACCGGCAAGCCGTCGGAGCGGCAGATGGTGGCGGGGCTCTATTCCAACCGGGTTCGGCAAGGGATGATGCTGCAGGCCGATCCCACGATCATCTACCCGATCACGCGCGGCAAGCCGCTCGGCCGGCGCATCCGCCAGTCCGAGATTCAGGCCGTCAATGCCTACAACACCTACACGATGGTCGGGTTGCCCAAGGCACCGATTACCAACCCGGGCAAGGCCTCAGTCGAAGCCGCGCTGCACCCGGCCAAGACAAATGCGCTCTATATGGTCGCCGATGGCAAGGGCGGCCATGTCTTCGCGGCCACCTTGCAGGAGCACAACGCCAACGTGGCGCGCTGGTTTGCGATCCGCCGCGCGCGCGGGGAAATCTAGGCGGCGATGCGGGCCCCGCTCGTTGTAACAGCCGAGCTTCCTTCTGCCCTTCTGAGCCGCGCCGAGGCTTTGCGCCGCGCGCATTATCCGCCCGAACGCAATCAGGTGCCGGCCCATGTCACCCTGCTGCGCGCCTTGCCGCCCTCCGCCGAGGAAGAGACGCGCCGCCTGCTTGCCGCGCTGGCAGCCGAACTGCCGCCGCTACCGGCGCAGATCACCGGCCTGATGGATCTCGGCACCGGCACCGCGCTTTCCATCGAAAGTGCTGCGCTGCTGGACATACGCGCGATGATCGCTGCGCATTTCCACGGCATGCTCACCCGGCAGGACGAGGGCACGCCGCGCCTGCACGTGACCGTGCAGAACAAGGTCGTGCGGGCCGATGCCAAGGCGCTGCAAGCCGCGCTCCGCCCCGCGATCCAGCCCGAGCGCTTCGCCTTCGGCGGCCTTGCGCTGCACCGATATCGCGGCGGTCCGTGGGAAACGATCGGCCGCTGGTCGTTTCGCGGGCGGGCTTACCGCTGAACGCAGTGGAGCAAGGCCGATTCCCCTGTTGACCACATAAGCCGCCCCGCCTAATAGGCCCGCCTGCGCAGGGGATCGGGCCTCGCCCAACCTGCGCAATCCCCGATCGGGGCGGAGTAGCTCAGCTGGTTAGAGCAGCGGAATCATAATCCGCGTGTCGGGGG
>CAZQEH010000020.1:0-48578 GCA_964592205.1 uncultured Novosphingobium sp. | reverse complement strand
AGCGGCCGACCAGCGGCGAGGTGCGCGCGGCGGCTGCGGCAGCCGGGGCGGTCGTCAGGCGCGCGGCGTTGTAGGGTGCATCCGCCGCCATGAGCAGCGAACCTGCGGCGATGAGGGGCATGGCGATGAGCATGGCAATCTTTCCTTTCGGTCCTGACAGCCCGCGGCTTGCGGGCTGGACCGATCCCTCCGTCGAGGTGGATGTCATTGCCAGATCAGGATTTCTGTCCCAGATTTTCTGGGCCCCCAACTGCCGCGCCAGTTCGCGGCTGCTGCCCATGCCAGTCTTGCGCCGGGCATCGCGCAGCCGCTCGTTGATCGAGGCTTCGGTCCGGCCGAGCTGGGCCGCGATTGATTTGATCGTGTGCCCTTCGGCCAGCAGCCGCAGCACTTCAAGCTCGCGCACGCTGAGCCTGTCCGCAAGCGGAGCGGGCGCTTGCGCAGGCGCACCGGTCAGACGTTCCATGGCCGACATGGTGTGCGAGTGACCACAAGCCCCGGCGGGCGTCCATCCCAAATTTCTTGTCCATCGCGCGGTGAGCGCATACCACGCCTGCCTATGAGGGGGCTGACCTGTTGCCTTGCCGCTACCCTGCTCGGTGCAGGCCAGCCGCAATCCGCGTGCGCGCAGGAGGATCAGTCGATCCTGGTCACCGCCCCTGGCGCTGGGGTGGATAGCGACGACGCGCTCGGCCTTTCGCGCGAAGATCTCGCCCGCAGTGGGCAGCCAGATCTCATCGGTGCGCTCGCGCGGCAGTTGCCCGGCGTCACCTTGCAGGATGCGCAGGGCAATCCGTGGCAGCCGGTGCTGGTCTATCGCGCGCAGACCGCTTCCGGTGCGCAAGGGCAGGCGCAGGGGCTGGCGGTTTACCTTGATGGCGCGCGGTTCAATCTGCCTTTCGGCGATACCGTATCGCTCGATCTGCTGCCCGATGGGGCACTGCGCTCGGTCGAACTGGTCGATTCTAGCCCGGTCTACGGCCTCAATGCGCTGGGCGGCGCGCTCGTGCTCGAAACTGCGACCGGGCGAAGTGTGCCGGGCGTGACCGCAAGCGCGTCGCTCGGCGCCTATGGCGCGCATGATGCAAGCCTCTCGGCGGGCGGCACGGCAGGACGGTGGAGCGTGTTCGCTGCAGTGCAGTCGCGCGGGGAGAGCGGCTGGCGCGATTTCAGCAGTTCGCGCCTTGCCAGCGGCTTTGCCGATCTTGGCTATGATGGCGCGGCAGCGGGGCTTCACGCCAAGCTGGTCCTTGCCAGCACCGGCCTCAGCGGCAACGGCGCTGCGCCCGAGGATCTGCTCGCCGTGCGCCGCGCGGCGGTGTTCACTTATCCCGACCGTACCGAGAACCGTTTCGCGCGCGTCAGCCTCCACCCCTGGGCCGATCTTGCACCCACCACGCGGCTGCAGGCAGCCATCTATGCGCAGTGGCAGACGAGCCGCGCGCTCAATGGCGATGCCGCCGATATCGCGCCCTGCGAGGATCAACCCGGCCTGCTCTGCCTCGAAACCGGCAGCGGCGAGGATGAGTCGCTGACCGACCGGCTGGGCCAGCCGATCCGCGCGCTGCCGGGCGATCCCGTCTATGCCGTGCTCAATCGCGGCACCTTGCAATCGCGCGCGTTTGGCGTGCTGGCGCAGATCACCGACCGGCGGGCCCTGCTGGGAGGCAGCAACGTGCTGACGCTCGGCACCAGCCTCGATTACGGACGCAGTACCTTCGCCGCGACGACCGCGCTCGGCACGCTCGATGCCACGCGCGGGGTGCGGGCCGCTGGCCCGGTGATTGCGCAGGATGATGGCGCCATCGCGCCGGTCTCGGTCGCGGCGCGCAATTTCTACGCCGGGTTCTTTGCGGCGGAGACACTGCCGCTGGGCCCGAAGCTCCATCTCGAGGCAGGGCTGCGGTATAACTATGCTGCGATCGGCCTCGATGATCGGCTCGGTACCGCGCTTAACGGGCGGCATTCCTTCACTCGGCTCAATCCCGGGCTGGAGCTCGACTGGGACGCTGCCCCCGGCCTCTCGCTGCGCGCGGGTTATGCCGAAACCAATCGCGCGCCGACGCCGGCGGAACTCTCTTGCGCCGATCCCGCAGCGCCCTGCAGCCTCGCCAACTTCTTCGTGGCCGATCCGCCGCTGCGCCAGGTCGTGGCGCGCACTTGGGAACTTGGCGCTTCGGGTAAGTCGGCTGTGGGCGGCTGGCGAGTATCATGGCTTGCCTCGCTCTACCGCGCTGAAAGCCGTGACGAGATCCGCCGCGTCGCCTCAGGCGTGCGCGGCCGTGCCTATTTCCAGAACCTCGGCAATGCGCGGCGGCAGGGGATCGAACTTTCGCTGACAGCTGAGCGCGGCGGCCTCCGGCTGGGCGCGACCTATGCCTTAAGTGATGCCACCAACCGCTCGCTCGTGCGGGTCGCCAGCCCGGGCAATCCGGAAGCGGAGCCGGACAGCGCGATCACCGTGCGGCCGGGGGATCGCTTGCCCGGCGTGCCGCGCCACAGCGCGAACTTCAACCTGGACTATGCCGGCAAGGCGGGGGCGTGGCGCCGCTTCAGCCTTGGCGGCACCTTGTCCGCCCGATCTGGGCAAGTGCTGCTGGGCGATGAAGCGAACCACGCGCCGCTGGTGCCGGGCTATGTGCTCGTCGATGTGCGTGCGGGGATCGAACTGGTGCGCGAAGTCGTGCTGTTCGCCGAAGTGCGCAACCTGTTTGACCGCGCGCATGCCACGTTCGGCACGTTCGGAGAGATCGGCTCGGTCCCGCTTGCCGAAGCGCCGGGGGCTTCTTCCCCACGCTTCTTCGGCCCTGGCGCGCCGCGCCGCTGGACGATCGGGATCAGGCGGGGGTTCTGATCCGGGCCATTGACCATTGGGGGCCTCGCTGCCACAGGCGCGCACCATGACCGCGCACAAGCCGGGCGATCCGCTCACCATCAACCGACTCTATGGCCGCGCCAAGGGCAAGCCGCTGCGCAGCGGCCAGCAGGCGCTGATCGATACGCTGCTGCCGCAGATCGCGGTGCCGGCGGCGGGGCCGGTTACGGCAGACGCCCTGTTCGGCCGCGATTGCCCCCTTCATTTCGAGATCGGCTTCGGTGGCGGCGAGCATATGGCGGGGCGGGCGGACATGCTGCCCGATCATGGCTTCATTGGCGCAGAGCCGTTCCTCAACGGCGTGGCGCAGGTGCTTGTGCATGTGGATGGCGGGCGCGGGTCTGATGGCAGCGCCACGGGTATGCCAATCCGCAATGTGCGCATCCATCATGGCGATGCGCTCGAAGTGCTGGCGCGCGTGCCTGATGGCGCGCTCTCGTTCGTCTACCTCCTCCACCCCGATCCCTGGCCCAAGGCGCGCCACGCCAAGCGCCGCATGATGAACGACGGGCCGGTAGACCTTATCGCGCGTAAGCTGAAACCGGGCGGCGAGTTTCGCTTCGGCACCGATCACCCCGTCTATCTGCGCCACGCGCTGATGATCATGCGCGGCCATACCGATCAGTTTGAATGGCTCGCGCAGACCCCCGCGGATTTCCAGACGCGCCCCGGTGGCTGGCCCGAGACCCGCTACGAGGCGAAGGCCCGCGCGCAGGGGCACGAAGTCTGGTATTTCCGCTATCGTCGGCGCTGAGCGCGAAGGCGGCCCCAAGCGAGTGCGGGCAGCATCGTTGCCCCCACCAGCGGGAACAGCACTGCGAGGACTGTCAACAGTGCCTTGATGCTCACTGGCATTTGGTCCCCCGCCTGGAGCGCCGGCGCGCCGAGTTCGCCTTTCGGGCGCCGCCGCCACCACAGCACCAGCCCCGCCGAGACACTGCCCGTCAGCATCAGGCAGACGGCAAGATTGGCAAGCTGGTTGGGAAGGCCATACTGCCGCCCCATGTGGGTCAGGACGCCCCATTCGACGGCCTTGGCGACCGGGCTGTAGTCCGCCCACCCCGCATTGCCGAGCACGCGCCCCGTGCCGGGATCGACGTAAAGCGTGCGCTGCCCCTCGGCCTTGTCCGGTACGTAGGACACGGTGAACACGCCCTTGGGCCCTTGCGGGTAGATGATCCGCACGCCTTCACCAAACTGCGCGCGATCAAGCATCGGCAGCAGCGCCTCGATCCGCGCGATCCCGATGGGGCCGGTGCCAGAGCCTTGCGGCATGGGGCTGTGGCGGATCGTCCATGGCAGTTTGGGATCGGCCGGGGGCATGGCCATCAACTTGTGCATCGCATGGGGATCGGCGGCAGGCTTGCCGTCCGCTTCGGGCGGCGCGCGGAAATTGGGTGACGGTGCAATGAAGGGCACCACCTCACCCAGCCGGGCAAACTGCGCCCCCCAGAACGCGGACCATGGCAGCCCGGTCAGCACCAGCAGGATCACGAACGTGGCCAGAAAGATCGAGGGGATCGCGTGCAGATCGCGCCACATCCGCCGCCCTCCGGCCGAGAGACGCGGGACAAGAACGCCCCGCACTTTCCACGTGCGCGGCCACCACAGCCACACGCCCGTCAGCATCATCACCAGTGTCCAGCAGGCGACAAGTTCGACGACATGACTGCCGATTTCCCCGGCGAAGAACGTGCCATGGACTTTGCGCACCAGATTGGTCGGCTGGAGCGCCGGGTCAGTTGTGCCGGTGATCCGGCCGCGCCGGGCATCGAGGAACAGGTCCTGCGCGGTGCCATCAGCCCGGCGCACGGACCAGATCGTCGCCTCGTCCGGCGTGAACGGCAACCGCACTCGCAGCACCGCTGCGCCGGGCTCGGCCGCCTTGATGATGGCCTCCTGCCGGCCGAGCGGCAGCGGCGCGAGCCCGGGAGCAGGCGCGAGGGTCTGGATACTCTTGTTCCACCGCGCGTCGATCTCACGGTCGAACAGATAGATCGCGCCGCTGAGAGCGAGCACGATCAGCAGTGGCGCGGTCCACAGCGCGGCATAGAAATGCCAGCGCCATACTGCCCTGTAGCCATGAGGGTGGCAGCCATTCGGGGCGGCGGGTTCGCCCGCCTGGGAAGTCTTCATGGGAAAACATGCTCCGCACCGGCGCGGCTTGGCGCGCGCGGTTGATCGGGGAAGGGGGCCCGGCGCGCAAGAAGGCCGGGCGATCTGTTCCGTCAGAGCGAGAGCGGTGGTCCGCGCAAGGGTGGGCGCAGGCGGCTGGTGCGGCGCGGGCGCGGAACCGGCTGCGGCGCAGAACCCAACATGAGGATGAAAGCGAGCGCCAGCGCGAGCAGCAGAGCATCTGCTCCGGCGACCGAGGCCATCGATAGCGAAGTAAACGCGCATGCGCCCTTGCCCGCGCCGCCCAACTTGCCCGCGGTGCCCTTCATCGGCACGGCGATCTCGGCAATCCCATCGTGATCGAGGCTGTCGGCACAGATTCGGATGGTGAGGACTTTCGCCTCGGGCGCGACCATGACGCCCGCCGGCATCACCATCCTGAGGCACAGCGCCGCCGCTACCAGCATCATGGTCAGCAGGTGGTGACGCAGAACAAGAGTGCGTAAGGCGGTCATTGCCGAAAGGCCCTAACGCAGGGGCCTGCGCCTGTCATCCGCGCAAGTCTTGCAAAGGATTGCCGCGCTCACCCGGCGCGCCGCGCATTAACCAATTAATCTGTTCCTAACCACGATGACTTACCTCCAGCCCTATTGCCGGACAGGAACGGAAGTGTCTGGCATGTAAAGCGAGGCGAGGGGCTCATGGCTACGACCAGGACAGCGCAGACCATTCTGACCGAGATGCGGGAATTTGCCGGATTTTCTCCGTGCGAACAGCGCTATATCCGGCGCAGCCTCGATGTTGGCCTTGCCCGCCACGATGCCTTCCGGCGCTGGGCGCGCGGCCCTGCCGAAGCGGCGTCGATCCGTACCCAGTACGTGATCTACCAGGATCTCAAGCTGCTCCGCAGCCTCCTCAAAAGCGAAGCCGATTGCGGTGAGGGCGCAGGCCTTGAAGACCTCGAAATGGTGATGGGCCCGCTCCTGCGCGTCACCACCTTCGATCTCGCGCAAGGCCGCATCGAATGCTTCTCGGCCTATCGCTTCCTTTATGAACGCCTGCTCGGCGCCGAAGTCCGCCCCTGGCTGCCGGGCGCGTTTTGCGGCGCTGCGGCACTGCCGCATATCCGCCCGGAATGCCGCAAGGAACTGCTCCAGTCGATCAGCGAAGCCGCCGCAACCGCACCCGCGTGGTCGATGTGCGCGCCGCGCTTTTTCCCTGATTTTGTCGAGATGGAAGAGGCGGCCTGAGACCACCAACCAATTCGACATTGCGAACGTGGCATAGCAATCCAGAGCCGCACTGTACGGCCCTGGATTGTTTCGCTGCGTTTGAGGGTGATGGGCCTACTTCGCCCGGTCGGGCTTGGCCCGCCATGTTCCCTTGCGGTGCGGCTTTTTCGGGGCTTCCGGGCGGCCTGCCTGACGATAGGGCTTGGGCGCGTGATTCGGCTTGCCTTCGCGGCGATGTCGGCGGGCTTCCTCGCGCGGGGCGCCATCCATCGGCATGATCTCGAACTCGTCGGCTTCTTCGGCCGTGCGGCGCACCGCATCCATGAAGCGCGCGGCGATCGCGGTAGGCACTTCAAACAGCGTTTCCTGCGCGGTGATGCGGATCGCGCCGATTTCGCTGCGGCTGACATGGCCGCGGCGGCACAGCAGCGGCAGGATCCAGCGCGGATCGGCGTTCTGATCGCGCCCGAAGTTGAGCCGCATCCACGTGCTTTGCTCGAAGCCGGGGCGCGGCTCACGCTGGGCGGGCGGGCCGGCATCGTTGCCGCTCATCAGGTCTTCGGGTTCGGGCAGGCGCGCGCGGTGGATCTGCACCAGCGCGGCGGCGATATCTTCGGGGCTCCGCTCGGCCAGCAGGCGGGCAGCGAGCGCACGGTCCTCGTCGGTCGGCTCGACGGGCGCAAGCAGCGCGGCCATCATCCGGTCATTATCGGCAGTGCGGATATCGGCGGCGGAAGGCGGCTGCACCCAGCGCGCCGGAATGCGCGCGCCGCGCAGCATGGCCTCAACCCGTTTGCGGCGCGGATAGGGCACGATCAGCACGGCGGTGCCCTTCTTGCCCGCGCGCCCGGTGCGGCCGGAGCGGTGCTGCAGGGTTTCGGCATCGCGTGGAATCTCGACATGGACGACGAGGCTCAAGGACGGCAGATCGATCCCGCGCGCGGCGACATCGGTGGCGACGCAGACGCGCGCGCGGCGATCGCGCAGGGCCTGCAGCGCGTGGTTGCGCTCGTTCTGGCTGTGCTCGCCCGAAAGCGCGACCACCGCGAAGCCGCGCTCGGTCAGGCTGGCATGGAGGCGGCGCACGTTATCGCGCGTGGCGCAGAACAGCATCGCGGTTTCGGCTTCGTGGAAGCGCAGCAGGTTGACGACAGCATGCTCGATATCAGCGGGGGCGACGGCCATCGCCTGATAATCGATATCGCCGTGGCCGCGTTCCTCGGTGACCGTGGAGATGCGCAGCGCGTTGTTCTGGTAGCGGCGGGCGAGTGCAACGATCGGCGCGGGCATCGTTGCCGAAAACAGCAACGTGCGGCGTTCCTGCGGCGTTGCGTCGAGGATCGCCTCGAGGTCTTCGCGAAAGCCCATGTCGAGCATTTCGTCTGCCTCGTCGAGCACGGCGGCGCGTAGCGCGGAAAGCTGCAGCGCGCCGCGTTCGAGGTGATCGCGCAACCGGCCCGGGGTGCCGACAACGATATGCGTGCCATAGCTCAGCGCGCGGCGTTCGCGCGAGGCGTCCATGCCGCCGACGCAGGTGGCGATGCGCGCGCCGGTCTGTGCGTAGAGCCATTCCAGCTCGCGGCTGACCTGCAGCGCGAGTTCGCGGGTGGGGGCGATCACCAGCGCGAGCGGCGCGCCGGCGGGACCCATGCGGTCTTCACCGGCGAGCAATTCAGCGGCCATGGCAAGGCCGAACGCGACGGTCTTGCCCGAGCCGGTCTGCGCCGAGACGACGAGGTCGCGGCCATGGGCTTCGGCTTCGAGAACGGCGGCCTGGACCGGGGTGGGGGCGGCATAGCCGCGTGCTGCCACGGCGGCGCCGAGGGCGGGGGGGAGCTGGGAAAAGGGCATAGGGCTTTCGGGGGAAGAACGTGTGCCCGGACATGCGGTGGCGGCCGGAACGCACCGCCTCCACGCCGGGAGAAGCGGGCCCCATAGACCAATTCGAGCGGTTTGGCTTGTGTTGTTTGCAGGTGCAACCGGATTTTGCGCCCCTCTTGTCAGCCGAGGCAGGAGCGGACAAGCTGGCGCAATAAGAACGACAGGAGGGGGTCTGATGTATTTTCGCGCGCGCGCAATGCGGTTGGCTATGGCGACGGCGGCCCTTGTGCCGGGGTGGGCGCTGGCCGCTCCGCCTTCTGATCCGGCGCTTTCGCCCAAGCCTGCGAGCGCGGCAACCGTCGCTGCGCAGCAAGCCGTGGCAGCCACTCTGCCAGCGGAAGACGGGCGCGATGCGGCGTTTGGGGCGCAGGGTTTCGTCGCCAGCGCCGCCGATCCGGTGATCCGCGATGCTGCCGGCAAGGCGGTGTGGAACTTGGCCGCTTATGACTGGGTGCAAGGACCGGCGCCTGCCAGCGTGAACCCTTCGCTGTGGCGCGAGGTGGGGCTGCTGCGGAAGCACGGGCTTTACGCGGTGGCGGACGGCGTGTGGCAAGTGCGCGGGTTCGATGTTTCGAACATGACCGTGATCCGCGGGCAGACCGGCTGGGTGCTGGTCGATCCGTTGACGACGAAGGAGACGGCAGCAGCGGCGCTGGCGCTGGTCAACGCGCAGCTTGGCACAAGGCCGGTTTCGGCGGTGATCTACAGCCACAGCCATGCCGATCATTTCGGCGGCGTGCGCGGGGTGGTGGCCGAAGCGGACGTGACGGCGGGCAAAGTGCCGGTGATCGCTCCGGCACATTTCATCGAGGAAGCGGCGAGCGAGAACGTATTGGCCGGGGCCGCGATGGGTCGGCGCGCGCAGTATCAGTTCGGCGGCGGGCTCGTGCCCGGTGCGCAGGGGCAGATGGGAAGCGGCATCGGGCTCGGCGTCTCATCGGGCACGATCACGCTGATCGCGCCCACTGATACGATCAGCAAGACCGGGGAGACGCGGGTCGTCGATGGCGTACCGCTGGAATTCCAGATCGTTTCGGGGAGCGAGGCGCCGAGTGAGCTCAACGTCTACCTGCCCGGCTCCAAAGTGCTGCTCTCGGCGGAGATGAGCACATGCTCGCTCCACAATATCCTTACGCCGCGCGGCGCCAAGGTGCGCGATACGCGGGCCTGGGCGGGCTATCTCGATGAAGCGCTGCGGCTTTATGGCACCCGCAGCGATGCGGTGATCTCGAGCCATTGCTGGCCGCGCTTCGGGCAGGCGGAAGTGAGCCGGATGCTTGCCAGCCAGCGCGACAACTACCGCGTGCTCCATGACCAGACGCTGCGCCTGATGAACCGGGGCGAAACCCCGGCGGAGATCGCCGAAGCCTTGGTGCAACCAGCCTCGCTCGCCGCTGACTGGTTCAACCACGGCTACTACGGAACCTACAGCCACAACGCGAAGGCGGTCTACCAGTTCTACCTCGGCTGGTACGATGCGGTGCCGGCAAACCTCAATCCCTGGCCGGCGGTGGAGCACGCGAAGCGGCTCGTCGCGGCCATCGGCGGACCGGCCAAGGTGGTTACGCAGGGGCGCGCCGCGATGAAGGCGGGGGATTACCGGTGGGCTTCCGAATTGCTCAGCGCGGCGGTCTTCGCCGATCCCGCCAACAAGGCGGCGCGCGCTGCGCTGGCGGATAGCTACGAACAGCAGGGCTATCAGGCGGAAAGCGCCATCTGGCGCAACCAGTTCCTCGCCGCTGCGAACGAACTCAGGAACGGGCGCATTTCCTCCGCCACATCGAGCCAGAGCCAGGACATGATCGCCGCTGTGCCGACGCAGCTGCTGCTCGATTCGGCGGCAACCCGGCTCGATCCGGCCAAGCTCGCCGGGCGGCACACCGCGATCAACCTCGTGATGCCCGACCGTGGCGAGACGGCGGGGGTCGAGCTCACCGGCACCGCGATGCTCGCGCGCATGAGCGCCGCACCGGGCGCCGCAGCAACGCTGACGGCCCCGCGCCGCCTGCTGCTGGGGTTGCTGTTCCTCAAGATGCCGCTGGCGCAACTCGAATCGGCTGGGCTGAAAGTGGAAGGCGACCGCGCCGCCGTCGAGGCTTGGCTCGCCGCGCTCGATCCGATGCCGGGCGCGTTCAATATCGCGGAGCCGTGATGGGCTGGCTCACCCCTTGTAGAGCGAGTCGATCCTAGCGCCGTAGCGTTCCTTGATCTTGTGGCGGCGGATCTTCATCGAGGGGGTCATTTCCTCGTTGTCGATAGTGAAGGGCTCGTCCGCCAGGGCGATCTGGCGGACCTTTTCGATCACCGAGAGATCCTTGTTCACCCGGTCGACCGCGGCGCGGATCGCGGTGCGGAAGGCGGGCAGGTCTGACAGCGCGGCTATGTCGTACTTCACGACCTCGGCGCGGGACCACTCCATCGCCCATTCGGCATCGGGGACGATGAGGCCGACGATGTAGGGGCGCTTGTCGCCCGAAACCATCGCCTGCCCGATCTCCGGCTGAAGCGTGAGCATGCCCTCGATCCGCTGGGGGGAGACGTTGTCACCCTTGTCGTTGACGATCATGTCCTTCTTGCGGTCGGTGATCTTGATGCGGCCCTTCTCGTCGAAATGGCCGATATCGCCGGTGTGGAGCCAGCCTGCCTGCGGCCCGTCCTGCGGGATCGCGCACAGCGTTTCGGCATCGTTGCGCCAGTAGCCGTGCATCACGAGCTCGCCGCGTACAAGGATTTCGCCGTCGTCGGCGATCTTGACCTCGACTCCGCGCAGCGGCGGGCCGACAGTGTCCATGGCGAGGCCGACCTTGGGCCGGTTGCAGCTGATCACCGGCCCAGCTTCGGTCTGGCCGTAGCCCTGCAGCATGGTCAGGCCCATCGCATCGAAGAACAGGCCGACTTCGGGATTGAGCGGCGCGCCGCCCGAGACGAGGGCCTTGAGCCGCCCGCCGAAGCGCTGGCGAATCTTGGGGCGCAGCGTGCGCTCGATGAAGAAATCCATCGGCGCATCGATGACCCGGCGCAGGATATGGCCACCCTCGGCCTTGCGCGCGCCGATCGCGAGGGCGCGGGCCATCAGGTAGTTCGGCAGTTTGCCCTGCTTTTCGACCTGCTTCATGATGCGCGCGCGCAGCACTTCAAACAGGCGGGGCACGACGACCATCAGCGTCGGCCGGGTCTCCTCGATATTGCTGGCGAGCTTCTCGAGCCCTTCCGCATAGTAGATTTGCGCGCCAAGGCCGATGGGCAGGAACTGGCCGCCGGAATGCTCGTAGGCATGGCTGAGGGGGAGGAAGGAGAGGAATGCTTCGGTCTCACGGCCGATGGCGTCCCAGCCCAGATCCTCGGCCACGACGTGCGCCGCCCCATCAACGTTGCACAGAATGGCGCCGTGGTGCTGACACACGCCGCGCGGGGCGCCGCCGGTACCGCTGGTGTAGATGATGCAGGCCGTATCCGAGCGGCCGATCGCAGCGACACGCGCGGCGACCGAAAGGCGCGCCGGCGCGGCATCGCCAATGGTGAACGCGGACCAATCGTGGAAGCCGATGCGTTCGGACTGCATGCGGCGCAGCGGCTCCATACCGATGATGTGGCTGATCCCCGTCGCGCTGAGGCAGGCGGTGAGCAGCGGCTGCGCCAGCTTGGCATTGGAGACGATGACCGCGCGCGCGCCAGAGTTTTCGAGCACGTGGAGATGGTCGCGCTCGGTGTTGGTGACATAGGCGGGTACGGTGACCAGCCCGGCAGCCATGATCGCGAGATCGGCGATGCACCATTCGGGGCGGTTTTCCGAGACGAGCACAACCCGGTCGCCCGGATCGAGGCCAAGGCTACGCAGCGATTCAGCCAGCAGGCAGACCTGGTCTGCCGTCTCGCGCCAGCTCAGTGATTGCCAACTACCGCCGCGCTTGGCCCATAGGAAGGGTCGATCCCCGAAGAACTCCGCCCGATCAAGGAACATGGCGACGAGATTGGGATAGGACGCGAAATCAGAAAGCTGCACGGTATGACGATCCCCTGGCCCATTGGCGCCCGCGCCGGCGGGCCTATTGTTCGGTCAGGAAACTAGGAGTGCCGTAGCGGAAGGGCAAGCAGGCCTGTGGAAAGAGGCTCACGGTGAGGCTGTCGCGCCCTCGCTGCGCGGATCGGCGGCGCCTACCCAGTGCTTCTTGCCGTCGCTGCCCGGCACCCATTCGATGGCATTGGCCTTGAGGCGCATCGGCACAGCAACGACCTTGGTGTGGCCAAGCGCCTGCAGTGCCGGGACCATGGCCGCCAGCGGCGTGCCCGCCTCGACCGCCAGCGCGCCGGGGGCAGGCATGACGATGCCCTGCGCGATCGCGTCACGCGCGGACAGGTTCCAATCGAGCGTGCCGATGATCACGCGGATCACCTGCGGCGGAATGGTGTAGCCGCCTGCCGCGCCTGCGATCAGGCGCAAGTGGCCGTCGGGGCCGTAGACGACCACCGGGCTCATCGAACTGCGCGGGCGCTTACCGGCCTCGATCCGGTTGGCGGTGGGCTTGCCGCCCCGGTCGGGGTCGAGATTGAAATCGGTCAATTCGTTGTTGAGGAAGTATCCGCCGACCATGAGGCCCGATCCGAAGGCGCTTTCGACGGTGGACGTGTAGCTCGCCGCGTTGCCCCAGCGGTCGACGGTCGCGAAATGCGTCGTGCCGTGTTCGGGAATGGGCCCGGCCACCGCGAACGCTTCACTCGCACCAGCGGGCCTGCCGGGCGCAACGCCGGACATCGTCGCAGTCTCCGAAATCAGCGCCGAGCGCGCGGCGAAATAGGCCGGGTCGATCAGGCCTGTGGTCGGCACCGGGGTGAAATCAGGATCGGCGAGCCAGACATCACGATCCGCAAAGGCCAGCCGCTCCGCCTCGGCAATCAGGTGCCATGCGGTGGGCGAGGCAGGGCCCATCGCCTTCAGATCGAAGCGTTCGAGCTCGCCCAGCGTCTGCAGCACGGTGATCCCGCCAGCCGATGGCGGCCCCATGCTGCACACGCGCCAGACGCGGTAGCGGCCGCAGACCGGATCGCGTGATTTGGCGGCATAGGCTGCGAGATCGGCGGTCGACATCGGCGCGGGATTGCGCGGTGCGGTGCCAACCTTGGCAGCGATCGCCTTGGCATTGTCACCCAGGTAAAAGCTGTCCGCCCCGAGCGCGGCGATCTTCTCGAATGTGGCGGCTAGCGCGGGATTGCGCACCACGGTGCCAACCGGGAGCGGGGCGCCGTCCGGCCCGAAGAACAAGGCGCGGCCCGCCGGATCGAGCCCGGCGATGTCGGACGCGAAGGCGAGCGTGCTGGCAAGCCGCGGGGTGATCGCAAAACCATCACCCGCAAGCCGGATCGCCGGGCCGAACAGCACGCGCCAGGGCAGCTTGCCACTGCGCTCGTGGGCCATCGCGGCAAGGCGCAGGTTGCCCGGCACGCCCACGCTACGTCCGCCGGGCACAGCATCGCTGTGATCGAGCACTTTGCCATCGATCTTGAACCAGTCCGGCGTGGCGGCGGCTGGCGCCTTCTCGCGTCCGTCGAAGCTTTCGACCTTCCCCGCGGCATCGGCTGTGACAAGGAAGCCGCCCCCTCCGATGCCCGAGCTTTGCGGTTCGACCACGGTGAGCGCGAGCATCACGGCGATGGCGGCATCGGTGGCCGATCCGCCAAGGCGCAGCATTTCCGCACCTGCGGCCGCGGCGCGCGGATCGGCGGCGGTGACGACACCCATGTCCTCGGGCATTGGCGGCGCTTCGGGCGCGAGGGCCGAGACGGGCCGGGCCGCGTTGGGCAGCGGCGCGCAGGCCTGCGCAAGAACGAACAGCGCAGCCGGCGCTAGCGAGCGGACGAAACGGAATGCCATGACGCAGCGTTATTCGCTGCCGACCGCCTCGGCAATGCTGCTCATGCCTTCGGCGCTCAGGCGCTTGGCGAGTCCTTCGACGATCCGCTGCACGAGGCCGGGCCCTTCGTAGACCAGCGCGCTGTAAATCTGGATCAGGCTGGCCCCTGCGCGGATGCGTGCCCAGGCATCTTCCACGCTGGCGATGCCGCCGACGCCGATCAGCGGAATGGCCCCGCCAGTGGCCGAGCGGAAGTCTCGCAGGATCTGGAGCGCAAGCGGCCGAAGCGGCTCGCCCGAAAGCCCGCCCGCCTCCAGGGCCAAGGGCGAGCGCAGTGCCGGGCGCGTGATCGTGGTGTTGGTCACGATCAGCGCATCGAGATGCCTGTCGAGCGCGATGCGGCAGATCGCATCGATATCGGTGCTGGTGAGATCGGGCGCCAGCTTGAGAAACAGCTTGGTCGGCAAGGCGCCGCGCGCCTCGATCACGGCGTCGAGCAGATCGGCGAGCGCGGCCGGATCCTGCAGCGCGCGCAGACCCGGCGTGTTGGGCGAACTGATGTTCACGGTGAGGTAGCTGGCGAGCGGGGCCATGATCCGCGTCATCGCCGCGTAATCCGCGATGCGATCCGCCGAATCCTTGTTGGCACCGATATTGGCGCCGACGACGCCGGGCCGGTTCCGCCGGGCCGCAAGCCGGGCGGCGACCACATCTGCGCCCGCATTGTTGAAGCCCATCCGGTTGATCACCGCGTTGTCCTCGCCAAGGCGGAACAGGCGTGGCTTTGGATTGCCTTCCTGCGGGCGCGGGGTGATCGTGCCCGCTTCGACAAAGCCGAAGCCAAGGCCAAGCAGCGCGTCCGGCACTTCGCCGTTCTTGTCGAACCCGGCAGCGATACCGACCGGATTGGGGAACACGAGGCCCGCCACTCGCTGGCATAACTGCGGCTGCGGCGCAGCACGGCCATTGCGCGGCGCTGCAGAGAGGGCCGCGATCGTCAGGCGGTGGGCAGTCTCGGCTGGAAGGCGGAACAGCAGGGGACGGCAAATCGAATAGAGCATGCTTGGTCGTTTCCCTCCGGCCCGACAACGGGTGCAAAGTTCTATTGCCGCCACGGGCAACGGCGCCAAGTGACAATTACAACCAAATTGTCGGTTAATCGCCGGTCAGGCCTTGAATTCGTTCGGCTGTGGCCTACGCGCCACCGATTTTGTCGAATCCGTACAATTCTTCGGCTTTGTGGTGATCTACCAGACTCGTGCGACCCGAAGGGCTCGGTGCAGCAATGTGTCCGAGTTCTCGACTTCATGGCGACCGTGCCCTGGCACGGTCGCCTTTTTTTGTGCTGCGTGCGGCTCGCGCGGACAAGCGCGCGGCGCGGCGGCATCAGCCTCCTGACATTTTGGGGCATGGCACATGGGTTGCGCTGGCCATGCGCATCGCCTAAATAACCGGAGTAGATCGGTCTGATTTCACGTCGGACTGCATTTTTTCGCAGGAACCGCCGCAATGCGACTTTCGAGCATGGCCGACTATGCCGTGGTGACGATGACCGCTGCCGCGCGGCATTGCGGGCGCCACGCTGCGGGCAATGCGCGTGTTTCGGCGCAGCAGCTGGCCGATGAGACCGGCCTGCCGGTGCCGACGGTGCAGAAGCTCGTCAGCAAGCTGGCGGCGGCGGGGCTGCTCAAATCGTCGCGTGGGCTGGGCGGTGGGCTCAAGCTGGCCCGGCCGGCGGCGGCGATTTCGCTGGCCGATATTGTCGAGGCAGTGGAGGGGCCGATCGCGCTTGCTCCCTGCAGCGTCCACGGTCGCCATGATTGCACGCTGGAAGCCGAATGCACGGTGCGTCCGCACTGGCCGATGGTCGATGAGGCGCTGCGCGGTGCGCTCGCCGGCGTTTCGTTGATCCAGCTTTCGCGGCCTGCATCGGCGGGAGCTCCGGCATGAGTGAGGATACAGGCATCGAGATCAAGGATCAGGCGGCGCGCGAAGCAGCCGCGCGGGTGGCGGACTACGAGCACGGCTGGTCGTCCGACATCGAGCAGGAATACGGCCCCAAGGGCCTCAGCGAGGACACTGTCCGCTACATCTCGGCCAAGAAGGAAGAGCCGGAGTGGATGCTTGAATGGCGGCTCAAGGCCTATCGCCACTGGCTGACGATGCCCACGCCAGAATGGGCCAAGCTCAACATCCCGCCGATCGACTACCAGGAATCCTATTACTGGGCTGCGCCCAAGGCGAAGCCCAAGCTCGGCAGCCTTGACGAAGTCGATCCCGAAATCCTGCGCATCTACGAGAAGCTGGGCATTCCGCTCGAGGAGCAGAAGGTGCTCGCGGGCGTCGAAGGCGCGCGCAAGGTCGCGGTCGATGCGGTGTTCGACAGCGTTTCGGTGGCGACCACCTTCCGCAAGGAGCTGGAGGCGGCGGGCGTCATCTTCCGCTCGATCAGCGAGGCGATCCGCGAATATCCCGATCTGGTGCGCAAGTGGCTGGGCCGCGTCGTGCCGATGCAGGACAACTACTTCGCCGCGCTGAACTGCGCGGTCTTTTCGGATGGCACCTTCGTCTACATCCCCGAAGGCGTGCGCTGCCCGATGGAGCTTTCGACCTATTTCCGCATCAACGCCGAGAACACCGGCCAGTTCGAGCGGACGCTGATCGTCGCTGACAAGGGCGCGTATGTCTCGTACCTCGAAGGCTGCACCGCCCCGCAGCGGGATGAAAATCAGCTTCATGCGGCTGTGGTCGAACTGGTCGCGCTCGACCGCCCCGCAGCGGGATGAAAATCAGCTTCATGCGGCTGTGGTCGAACTGGTCGCGCTCGATGATGCCGAGATCAAGTATTCCACCGTGCAGAACTGGTATCCCGGCGATGCCGACGGCAAGGGCGGCATCTACAACTTCGTCACCAAGCGCGCGTTGTGCCAGGGTGCGCGCAGCAAGGTCAGCTGGACGCAGGTCGAAACCGGCTCCGCGATCACGTGGAAGTATCCCAGCTGCGTGCTCAACGGCGAAGGCTCGGTCGGCGAGTTCTATTCGGTGGCGGTGACCAACAACCACCAGCAGGCCGATACCGGCACCAAGATGATCCACAACGGCAAGAACACCCGCTCGACCATCGTCAGCAAGGGCATCAGTGCAGGCCATTCGAACAACACCTACCGCGGCCTCGTGCGCGTGGCCCCGCAGGCGGAGGGCGTGCGCAACTTCACCCAGTGCGATAGCTTGCTGCTGGGCGCGGACTGCGGCGCGCACACCGTGCCCTATATCGAAGTGCGCAATCCCAGCGCGACGATCGAACATGAGGCGACCACGAGCAAGATTTCCGACGACCAGCTGTTCTACGCGATGCAGCGCGGGCTGGCGCAGGAGGATGCGATTGCGCTGATCGTGAACGGTTTTGCCCGCGAAGTGCTGCAGCAGCTACCGATGGAGTTTGCGGTCGAGGCGCAGAAACTGCTGGGGATTTCACTGGAAGGGTCGGTCGGGTGAGTGATGCGATGACCTTGACTGTGCGCCCTGTCGCGGCGGCTGATGCGGCGGAACTGGCGGACCTGCTCAACGCGATCATCGCGGCGGGCGGGACGACGGCGTTGCAAGAGCCCTTCACGTCCGAGGCGCTCGACGCCGCCTATCTGACCGGACCCAACGTCCACTGCTGCTTCGTGGCGGAGGATGAGGACGGCACCCTGCTCGGTTTCCAGACGCTCGGGCGCTATCCGGGCCTGCCCGAGGATGTCGGCGATATCGCCACGTTTGCGCGCGTGGGCGGGACGCAGCGCGGCATCGGCTCGGCGCTGTTCGCCGCGACCAGCCAGCGCGCCGCCGGACTGGGTCTCAGCGCAATCAACGCGACGATCCGGGGCGATAACACCGGCGGCCTTGCGTTCTATACCAAGCAGGGTTTCGTCGATCATGGTGTCACGCCGGGCGTGCCGCTTGCGGACGGAACGCCGGTGGACCGCATGCACAAGCGTTTCGCGCTCCAGGCTGAGGTAAAGTCGCAGCCCAAGCGCAAGCTCTCGCTGCGCTTCGGTGAGGGCGATGCGCCAACCTTGCAGAAGAAGGGGCGCGGCTGGGAGATTTCCGAAAGCCGCCTCGATGCCCTGCACGAGCGGGCGCGCGAGATGCGCCGCAATCCCACGCCCGCGCAGGAAGCGCTGGCCGATGCGCTGACCCGCGTTGAAACCGGCGGCTACAACTTCAAGCGGCAGACTGTGATCGGCTCGGCCATCGTCGATTTCGCCTGCAAGCAGCTGATGCTCGTCGTCGAAATCGACGGCGATGCCGATGCAGCCTTTACCGCCGCTCGCGACAAGAGCCTCGGCGAAGTGGGCTACCGCGTCGAGCGCATCGCCGCTGCCGACGTGCTTGCCGATCCTGATGCTGCCGCGCAGCGCGTCTCCGATGCGATGCGTGCGCTCCACACCGAACGCCGCGCCAAGCGGTCAAGCTCCAGCAGAACTGCCACGCGCCGTCCGGCGCCGCGCCGTCCCCGGGAATACTGATGCTCACGATCAACAATCTGCAGGCCACCGTTGCCGACAAGCCCATCCTCAAGGGCCTTTCGCTCCAGATCAACGCGGGCGAAATCCACGCGATCATGGGGCCGAACGGCGCGGGCAAGTCGACGCTCGGCTACACCCTCGGCGGCCGCCCGGGCTATGCAGTGACCGGTGGATCGGCCCGGTTCGACGGGCAGGACCTGCTCGCGCTGGAGCCGCACGAGCGCGCGGCGGCGGGGCTGTTCCTCGGCTTCCAGTATCCGGTCGAGATCCCCGGCGTCTCCAACCTGCAATTCCTGCGCGAGGCATTGAATGCCCAGCGCAAGGTGCATGGGGAGGAGCCGCTTTCGGGTGCGGCCTTCATCAAGCTCGCCAAGGAACAGGCGGCGCTGCTGCGCTTCGACATGGACATGCTCAAGCGCCCGGTGAACGTGGGCTTTTCGGGCGGCGAGAAGAAGCGCGCCGAGATGGTGCAGATGGGCATTCTCGCGCCCAAGCTCGCCATCCTCGACGAGACCGACAGCGGCCTTGATATCGACGCGCTGCGGATTGTCGGCGAAGGCATCAATGCGATCATGCGCAAGCCCGACAAGGCGGTGCTGCTGATCACGCACTACCAGCGCCTGCTCGATTATGTGCAGCCGGACTTCGTTCACGTGCTGGCCGGTGGCCGGATCGTGAAATCGGGCGGGCCGGAACTGGCGTTGCAGCTTGAAGAGCAGGGCTACGAGGCCGTGGCGGCATGAGCCTGCTGCTCGCCCTTGCCATGGCGGCGGATCCCGCCGCGCCCACTGTTCCGCCGGCCGCCATGTCGGCGGCGTTTCTTGGCGAATGGGCGCCTTCCACGGCGCTGTGCGAGGACAAGTATGCACGCCGCATCGTGACGGCCGCGATGAACACCAAGGGCGGCGATTGGGGCGCGGTCAATGCGGTCGAGATGCTGGGCGAGCGGCACATCGTGGTGCGCGAAGGAGATGACGATTTCGGCGTGGCGCTGACGGCGGACTATGTGCTGAGCCCCGATGCACGGATGCTGGTGCTCCACGTGCTTGAGCGCAACGGCGCAAAGGTTGCGGAAAGCCCGATCCCGATGGTGCGCTGCGAGACGTCCAATGGCTAGTCTCGCTCTCCCCACGCGGAAGGATGAGGCCTACCGCTACGCCGATCTGGCCGCGCTGGCGCCGCTTTGGCCGCTGGCCGTGCAGGACATCCGCGTTGCCGCCGGTGAGAGCGCGGCGCTGGCGATCACGGCGCGCAGCGATGCGGCGGAAGCGCGCGAACTCCATATCACGCTGCAGGACGGCGCGCGCTTTGACCTGCGCGTGCTGAATGCCGGGCAGGCTTATGGCCGGATCGCGGTTACGGCCGTGCTGGGCAAGGGCGCTTCGTTCCACTTCGGCGCGGCGCAGCTCGGTGCGAGCACGCAGACGCTGGAGATCGTGACCGAGGTGCGCCATATGGCCCCCGATGCGGTGAGCCGGCAGGTTGTGCGCTCGGTGCTCGGCGGGCAGGCAACGGGCACGTATCTTGGCAAGGTCCATGTCGCGCGCGGGGCGATCGGCACCGATGGCGAGCAATCGATCCGCGCCATGCTGCTGGACCGCACCGCGACGGCCAATGCCCGGCCCGAACTCGAAATCTACGCCGACGACGTCAAATGCGCGCACGGCTGCGCGGTGGGCGAGCTTGATCCGCAAGGGCTGTTCTATCTGCAATCGCGCGGGCTGCCGCCGGCCGAAGCCAAGAAGCTGATGCTCCATGCGTTCATCGCTGAAGCCTTCGTGGGTGCGCCCGAAGGTGAGGCTCTGACCGAGGCGGCACTCGCCGCGCTGGAGGGCTTGCTGTGAGCACCGCAACCCTCACCCGCGCCGAGGAATGGCCCGGCCTCCTCAATGCCGAGGGCAAGCGCTGGCACTATCTCGATACGGCTGCCACCGCGCAGAAGCCGCGATCGGTGATCGATGCGATGACGCGCGCCATGGGTGCGGATTATGCGACGGTGCATCGCGGCGTTTATACGCGCTCGGCCGAGATGACGCTGGCCTATGAAGCGGCGCGGCGCACCGTGGCGGCACTGATCGGCGGGCGCGAGGACGAGCTGGTGTTCACACGCGGGGCGACCGAGGCGATCAATCTGGTGGCGCAGACCTGGGGGGTGAGCAATCTCCAGCCCGGCGACCGCGTACTGCTCTCGCAGCTTGAGCATCATTCGAACATCGTGCCGTGGCAGCTCATTCGTGAGCGCACCGGGCTTGAAATCGACGTCTGCCCGCTGACCGAGGACGAGCACATCGATCTCGATGCGGCGGAGCGGATGCTGACCCCGGCGCACAAGCTGGTGGCCTTTGCGCATGTCTCCAACGTGCTCGGCTCAGTGCTCGATGCACCGCGCGCGGCGCGGCTCGCACATGCCGTTGGCGCGAAGATCCTGCTCGATGGCTGCCAGGCTGCGGCACGGCTGCCGGTCGATGTCGCGGCGCTTGGCTGCGACTTCTACGTGTTCTCGGCGCACAAGCTCTATGGGCCGACCGGGATCGGCGCGCTCTGGGCCCGCAAGGATCTGCTCGCTGCCATGCCGCCATGGCAGGGCGGCGGTTCGATGATCGACCGCGTGACGTTTGCCGAGACGACCTGGGCGCCTGCGCCGCAGCGCTTCGAGGCAGGGACGCCGGCGATCGTCGAGGCGATTGCCTTTGCCGCCGCGGCGGATTTCCTGAGCAGGGCGGGGCTCGATACGATCCATGCGCATGAAGCGCGGCTGGTTGCACTGGCGCGCGCCGAACTGGGGCGGCTCAATGCGGTGCGGCTGTTCGGACCCGCCGATAGCGCCGGGATCGTCAGCTTCGCGCTCGAAGGCGTGCATCCGCACGATCTGGGCACGATCCTCGATGAGGAGAACGTGGCGATCCGCGCTGGGCATCACTGCGCTCAGCCGCTGATGGAGCATCTTGGCGTGCCGGCGACGGCGCGCGCGAGTTTCGGGATTTACAGTGACGAAAGCGATGTCGCGGCGCTGGTGCGCGGCATCGAGCGGACCTTAAGGATATTCGGATGAGCCGGATCGAGATCGAGGAAGTCGAAGGCGTGGAGCCGCCGCGCCGTGCGCGGGTCGAGGAGGCTGTGGAGACGCCAGCCGAGAAGCTGGAGCGCAAGCTCGACTATCTGGAGGGCTTCCTGGCCGAGAAGCCGGCGGATGCTGCGCCGGGCGAACCGGGCGGAGATATCTACGAAGGCGTGATCGCTGCGCTGCGGGATATCTTCGACCCCGAAATCCCGGTCAACATCTATGACCTCGGCCTGATCTACGGCGTCGATGTCAGCCCTGAAGGTTCGGTCGTGGTGACAATGACGCTGACCACGCCGCATTGCCCGGTGGCCGAATCGATGCCCGCCGAAGTCGAGCTGCGCGTCGAGGCCGTGCCCGGCGTGCGCGATGCCGAGGTCAATCTGGTGTGGGATCCGGCCTGGGATCCGCAGAAGATGAGCGATGATGCCAAGCTTGAGCTAGGAATGCTCTGAACACGTCCCATATAGGTGAAGCCATGACCACCGAAGCAAGCACCCGCACCCGCCAGCGCCCTGCCGCGGTGATCCTTACCTCCGCGGCCGAGGCGCGGATTGCCAGGCTGATGGCGAGCGCGCCGGAAGGGGCCATCGGCGTAAAGCTCTCCACTCCGCGCCGGGGCTGCTCGGGCCTTGCCTATTCGGTCGATTATGTCGAAGCCGCCAATCCGATGGATGAGCGGATCGAGACTCCGGGCGGCACGTTTTTCATCGATGGCGCCTCGGTGCTCTATCTGATCGGCAGCACGATGGATTGGCAGGAGGATGATTTCACCGCCGGTTTCGTGTTCCAGAACCCCAACGCCAAGGGCTCCTGCGGCTGCGGCGAAAGCTTCACGGTCTGAGCGGAGTGGCCGCTAACATCGCCGAGCTGCGCGCGCGGATCGCCGCGCAGCGCACCAACAATCCGGCGATGTTTGGCGCGGTCGATTTCCCCATCCAGCCCGAACGCCTGCTGCTTGACGGCGATGTGGCGGGGAGCGAACTGCGCTCCTATCCCAAGGCTGCGGCACGGCTGCTCGAAAACGCCGAGCTGATGGAGCGAATGGCCGCCTACACCCTGATGGGTGATGTCGTGACCGATCCCTATGCCGCGCTGATGCCGCAATACGGCTTCCGGCGGCTGGTCGATATGCTGGTCGAGGCCTGCGACAATGGTGTCGACAAGGTGGAAGGCGCGCCCGCCGAACTCGTCACGTTCATCCGTTCGATGGAAGCCACGCCTGCGTGGGTGGATATGACGATGGTCGAGGAAGGTGCGCGGCTGCACCGGGTGAGCTTTGCGAATGTCGCGCCGTGGGCGATCCGCGGTGCCTTCGTCGCGACCTTCATGAACAAGTACGCCGCGCTGCCGATGGCGCTGACGGGCACGCTCTCCAACAAGACCGCCGCGCGCCGCATCAAGGAAACCGCGACATTCTTCGGCACCTCGGTGCTGCCGGGCGCGCTGGCGCGGTTTGGGCCGGGCTTCAAGGCGGCGGCGATGGTGCGGCTGATGCACTCGATGGTGCGCTTCAATGTGCTCTCTGGCGACAAGTGGGACCAGAAAGTCTACGGTATCCCGATCCCGCAAGTGGACCAGATGCCGGCCGGGCTGATCACGGATTTCCTCATTTCCTCCAAGGTGCTGCGCGAAGGGCGGGAGGGTTTCACGCCGGAGGAGCGCGCGCAGATCGAGCTGTCGCGCTACCGCTGCTTCCTGCTTGGCTTGCCGGAGGATTTGCTTGCCGAGACCCCGCAAGGGATTGTCGACGCGTGGAACGCCCGCGCGCTCTCGCTGCGCGCCGGGTTTGACGAGGCGACCTGCGGCGGCCTGCTGCGCGCGACGCTCGATGCCGAACTGATCGATACCACCACCCCGCAAGGGCAGGTGCGTGCCCGGCTCGAACGTTCGTTTGCCAAGGTCTATTTCATGCGGAACTTCTGCAATGGCAGCGAGAAGGCGGCGGCGCGCCTTGGCGTGACGATCCGCGCGATCGACCGGATGCGTGCGGCGGCAGTCGGCATCGGGCTCATGGGCCAGATGCGCTTCTATGGTGTCGCTGCGAAAACGCCGTTGGTGCGGCACATTGCGGACCAGCGGCTGGTGGGCAAGGTGCGCGGTTACCTTGGCAGCCTTGGGCATGCCGAGTTCACGACGGATGCGACCAAGTACAAGCCGGCGACCGGGATCTAGCCAGCCGCTTAAAGCCGCCGCAGCCGGATCGGCACGGGCTCTGCCAGCAACGCATCGACCTCGCGCGAACCGAGCGGCCTCGCGAATTCCACGCCGAGCCGCGCGCGGTCGGACCAGCGGATGATTGCGCGGGTGACGACGCTGCCGAAATCGATCTCGAGGAACTGGCCGTTGGCACCGTCGGACAGATCGTTGCTCTCGATCTGGCAGCCATAGCGCGAGATATCGTAGATGCGCTGGACACGGCCACTGGCGCTATCGCCCGCGCGCATGCGCTGGACGCGGCGGTTGTCGACCGCGTCTACTTGCGACAGCATTCTGGCCGGAATGTGCATAAACGTCCCCTTGCGATAGGCCGCTTATGCAGGAGCGCGAGTAAACGCTTCTTGTTGTGGCAATGGCTAATTTCACATGAAAGGCGGCGTCACGCTTCGGCAAGAAATGCCAGCACCGCCGTTTCCGGCGGGTCGGTCTGGCCGTCTCCTCCGATCTTGCCGTCGAGCCAGGATTGCTCAGGCGAGGTGAGCGCAGCCTCGGCCCCCGCCTCGTCGGCAAAGTCGCGCGCAGGCGGGCCGGAAAGCATGTCGTGCGCCATTGGCGGCAGCCTGGCGAGCCGACTCGGGGAAATTGATCGTCATTACGCAGTCCGTCGGCTTGTCTGGTGGTGGACACCTATGGACCGGAGAGGGTTTATCTGGCGTTACCCATGGACAGATCAGCCGAGCAGGCGGACTACCGCCATCAAGGCCGACATCGCCAGCAGTAGGGCGACGAACCCGCGCCACAGCGCATCGCTGACTTTCCCGAACGCCAGTGAACCGAGGTGGTTGCCGATCAGCACCGGACCAAACAGCAAGAGCGCGAACAACGCATCGCGCCATGAGGCGAGCCGAAGCACGAGGGCTGCCGTGGTGCTGGCAGCAGAGGTGAGCAGGAACACCGTAAGCATCGAGGCGCGCGCCACTTCGCGCGGGATCGGGCGGCGGAGGTAATAGGGCACGACTGGCGGGCCGGGCATCCCGGCAAACCCGGTGAGGAGCCCGCTCGCGGCGCCGGTCAACCCGGTTTCAAGCTTGCCGGGGGCGTGGCCAGGCTTGGCCGGAAGCAGGACCATCACGAACGCGCCGATCGCGACGACCGCGATCAGCACGCGCGCGACCGCAGGTGGCGTCGCGAACAAGGCAAGAAGGCCCAGCGGCGTGAGCAGCATGGCAAGGCCGCCGATCACCCCGGCGCTCGTTTCGCCCACGTTCCACACCTTGCGCGCGCCGACGAGGCCGATCAGCAGACCGAGCATGTTGGAGACCACCACTGCCTCACCCGGACGGATGACGAGCGCGATGAGCGGCACGAGCAGGATCGCCATGCCGAAGCCCGCCAGACCCCGCACGAAGGCGGCGACGAACGCCGCCAGCGCGCAGAGCGCCAGCGAGAGCAGCGGCAGATCGAGCAGGGCGATCAGGCCCTCAGGTCCGGCGGGGTCGCTTCGGCCTTGAGCATCGCGATGGCTTCCGCCAGCGGCATCACCTTCTGGTGCTGCTCGCCCAGCGTGCGGATGGCAACCGTGCCTTCCTCCGCCTCGCGCTTGCCGACCACGAGCAGGTAGGGGACCTTCTGCAAGGAATGCTCGCGCACCTTGTAGTTGATCTTCTCGTTGCGCAGGTCGCTCTCGGTGCGGATGCCGGCCGCGCGCAGTGCGGCGGTGGCTTCGTGCGCGTAGTCGTCTGCATCGGAAACGATGGTCGCGACGACCGCCTGCACCGGCGCGAGCCATGCGGGCAGGCGGCCGGCGAAGTGCTCGATCAGGATGCCGATGAAGCGCTCATATGATCCGAAGATCGCGCGGTGGAGCATGACCGGGCGGTGACGCTCGCCATCTTCGCCGATATAGCCCGCATCGAGCCGTTCGGGCAGCACGCGGTCTGACTGGATCGTGCCGACCTGCCAGGTGCGGCCGATGGCGTCCGTCAGGTGCCATTCGAGCTTGGGTGCATAGAACGCGCCTTCGCCGGGGAGTTCCTCCCAACCATATTCGGGCGTAGCGAGTCCGGCCTCGACCACGGCGGCGCGCAGTTCGGTTTCGGCCTTGTCCCACATCTCCTCGGTGCCGAAGCGTTTTTCCGGGCGAAGTGCGAGCTTGATCGAATAGGTGAAGCCGAAATCCTTGTAGATCCGGTCCGCCAGTGCACAGAAGGCGCGCACTTCGGAGACGATCTGGTCCTCGCGGCAGAAGATATGCGCATCGTCCTGCGTGAACTGGCGCACGCGCATCAGGCCGTGGAGCGCGCCGTGCGGTTCGTTCCGGTGGCAGCAGCCGTTTTCATAGAGACGCAAAGGGAGCTCGCGGTAGGACTTGAGGCCTTGCCGGAAGATCAGCACATGCGCCGGGCAGTTCATCGGCTTGAGCGCCATCCACTCCGCGTCATCCGAAACGATGGGGCCTTCGTCCTCGGTGTTTGGCACTTCGTCGGGGATGACGAACATGTTCTCGCGGTACTTGCCCCAGTGGCCGGATTGTTCCCACTGGCGCGCGTCCATCACCTGCGGGGTCTTGACCTCCCTGTAGCCCGCGCCGTCGATGGCGCGGCGCATATAGGCCTCAAGCTCGCGCCAGATGCGATAGCCCTTGGGGTGCCAGAACACTGAACCGTGTGCTTCCTGCTGGAGGTGGAACAAGTCCATCTCCTGCCCCAGCTTGCGGTGATCCCGCTTGGCGGCTTCTTCCAGCCGCATGAGGTGCGCATCGAGCTGCTTCTTGTTGAGCCAGCCGGTTCCGTAGACGCGGCTCAGCATCGCGTTCGACTGATCGCCGCGCCAGTAGGCCCCCGAAACGCGTGTCAGCTTGAAGGCCGATGGATCAAGCTTGCCGGTGGAAGCGAGGTGCGGGCCGCGGCACATGTCGAGCCAATCATCGCCCGACCAGTAGACCGTCAGTTCCTCGCTCTCGGGCAATTCGGCGGCCCATTCGGCCTTGAACATCTCGCCCTGCTGCTTCCAGCGGCTGATCAGCTGCTCGCGGCTCCAGACCTCGCGGCGGAGCGGTTTGTCCGCCGCGATGATTTTGCGCATCGCTTCCTCGATGGCCGGAAGGTCGTCTTCGGTGAAGGCGCGGTCTTTTGGCGCGAAGTCATAGTAAAACCCGTCGTCCGTGCTCGGACCAAAGGTGATTTGCGTGCCGGGGAACAGCGCCTGCACCGCTTCGGCGAGCACGTGGGCATAGTCATGCCGCACCAGTTCCAGCGCATCGGCTTCATCACGCGCGGTGACGAGCGCCAGCGCGGCATCGCCTTCAAACGGGCGCGTGATGTCGAAAAGCTCACCATCCACCCGCGCGCCAATCGCGGCCTTGGCCAGGCCCGGGCCAATCGCGGCGGCAATGTCTGCCGGAGTGGTGCCGGGTGCGACTTCGCGCACGGAACCATCGGGCAAGGTGATCTTGAACATTTCGGACATGGTTTTCTCGCTGATAATCACCGGCGCTTTGGCAGAAACCGGCGCGCGCCGGAAGGGGGCAGAAACCGGTGCGGTTTGAGCAATAGTGGTTGTGATCGTTTGACCCATTCGCAGGCGGTGGCACAAGGGCGGCATGATCCAGCACTTCACGCTGCCTTCGGGCGAACGCATGGCTTACCACTTTCTGCCGGGCGAAGGCCCCGCAATCGTGTTCCTCCCCGGCTACATGTCCGACATGAGCGGGGGCAAGGCGCAGGCGGTGATGGCCTGCGCTGGACAGCGCGGGCGGGCGTGCCTGCTGCTCGATTATTCCGGCCTTGGCCAGAGCGACGGGACGTTTGCCGAGAAGTCCCTGCCGCTGTGGCGCGATGAAGTCATCACGCTGCTGGATGCGCTCGGGATCGAACGGGCGGTCCTGGTCGGATCGAGCTTGGGCGGCTGGCTGATGCTTTTGCTGGCCGAAGCGCTGGGCGCCCGGGTTGCCGCACTCGTCGGCCTCGCTCCCGCGCCTGATTTCACCGAATGGGGATTTGATGCAGCGCAGAAGGCCGTGTTTGCACGTGGCGAGACGGTCTACGAAGACAATCCCTATGGCCCCGAGCCGACGCCGACTTATGCAAAGTTCTGGGAGGCGGGGATGGAATGCCTCCTCCTTGCGCGCAGTATCACCTTCGATGGGCCGGTGCGCCTGATCCATGGGCAGGCGGACCGCGATGTGCCGTGGGACATTTCGATCAGGCTTGCGGCGGCGCTGCGTTCAGCCGATGTGCAGGTCCACCTGATCAAGGACGGGGACCACCGCCTCTCGCGCCAGGCGGATATTGCCGTGCTGCTTGGCCATCTTGATGCGCTGAGCGAGGCTTGAAGGACCGTCGATGTTGATCCTGCTCCCCGCTCTTGTCGCCGCTCAGGCACCTCTGCCATCCGTGCAGGCTGCACCCGAAGTCTGGCATCAGATCGGCCCCAATCCGCGTCAGTACGAACCCTCGCCGCTGCCGATCCCGCGGCGCAAGCGCGTGACCGAAGTCCCCCCGCCAGTCCCCGGCGAAACGCCGCCGGCAACACAGTCCGGCAATCCTGCCGCACCAGCGCAGCCCTCCGCGCCAAGGCCGACGCGCTACACGCTGTGCCTTGCGGCTGGTGAGAAGGATCTGGCATCAGGCATCGCCGCTGCGCGGGCGTGGCTGGCGGAAGCGAGCAAGGCCACGGCGCCGGACACCGCGCATGGCGCCGCCGCGCAGTGCCTCGGCCAGCTGTTGCTGCAACAGGGCGATTCCACCGGGGCCGAAGCAGCCTTTGTCGAAAGCGCCGGGCAGGTGCCGGCTGCCAATCCGGCGGCCGCCTCCGCGCTGCAGACCATGGCCGGTAACGCAGCCCTTGCGGGTGGACGTGCTGAAACCGCGCTCGGGTGGTATGACAAGGCGCTCGCGCCCATGCCTGCCGCTGCTCCGAGCGCAGAGGACAACACGGTGCGCGGCGCGGTGCAGATCGGCCGCGCGCGCGCGCTCGTTGCGCTGGGCCGCCTGCCCGAGGCGAGCGGCGCCTTGCAGGAAGTACATCGGCTCGCTCCCAATGATCCTGAAGGCTGGCTGCTTTCCGCCACGCTGGCGCGGCGCGGCAAGGATCTGGAACGGGCGCAGCGGGATATCGAGGTCGCGGCGAGCCTGGCCGGACATGGCGATCCGCTGGGTGCGCCGATCGGGCTGGAGGCGGGTGTGATCGCCATGCTGGATGCCCGCGAGGAGGCCGCGCGCAAATCGTGGGAGTCGGTTGTTGCGCTGGCGCCGGACAGCGCCGAGGCGGCGACCGCCAAGGGTTATCTTGACCAGATCGGGCCAGCACCTACATCATCCTCAGCCGCAGCACCGGCCGCATCCCCTGCTCCCGTTGCTGCACCGGAGACCCCGCGATGAGCCTCACTCAAGGCAATTTGGCGCCCCTCAAGCTGTCCGTCCTCGATCTCGTCCCCGTGCGCGAAGGCGGCACAGTGGGCGAAGCGCTGGCGGAGGCGGCTTCGCTTGCTCGCACGGCGGAGGAGCTGGGCTACAACCGCTTCTGGGTGGCCGAGCACCACGGCATGGAAGGCATCGCCGGCGCAGCAGTTTCGGTCGTCCTCGCGCATATCGGCAATGCCACCAGCCGTATCCGGCTCGGCGCGGGCGGGATCATGCTGCCCAACCACAACCCGCTGGTGATCGCCGAACAGTTCGGCGCGCTCGATGCGCTGTTTCCGGGGCGGATCGACTTGGGGCTCGGCCGTGCGCCGGGTGCTGACCAGCGTATCCTGCGCGCGCTGCACAAGGATATCCATCAGGCGGCGGAGAGCTTCCCCAACGATGTGGTCGAGCTGCAGCTGCACTTCGCCGGCGATGCGCGCCTGCCCTTGCAGGCGACGCCGGGGCTCGGCGCCAATCCGGAAATGTGGATCCTTGGCTCCAGCCTGTTCGGCGCGCAGCTCGCGGCCATGCTCGGCCTGCCCTATGCCTTTGCCTCGCACTTCGCGCCCGATCATCTCGATGCGGCGCTCACGCTCTACCGCGAGCGGTTCGAGCCTTCGGCGCGGCTGGCCGAGCCCTACGTGATGGCCGCCATCAACGTGATTGCCGCTGATTCCGACGAGGAAGCCGTGCTGCTGGCCTCTTCGATGGACCAGTCCTTCGTGCGGCTGCGCACGGGTTCCCCGGGAAAGCTGCCGCCGCCGGTGCCGGCTTACCGCGAAAGCCTGCATCCCGCCTCGCTCGGCATGCTCGATCACATGCGGCAGGTCAGCGCCATCGGTAGCGTCAAGACGGTGCGCGAGCGGATAGAGGCGTTTCAGGCGCGGACCGGGGCGGACGAGCTGATCGTTTCAGGCTCCACGTTCGATCCGGCGCTGCGCCACCGCAGCCTTGCATTGACGATGGAGGCCTTGAAGCCGGAAGTGGCCGTTGCCGCCTGAAAAGCGTGCTGGGCGAAAAACTTAAGGCTCCTCCCGCTTGCCTCTGCGCCGATGCCGGAGTAGGCTTCGCATGATTAGTTCATGGGTGTGATATAAAGTTACGCGCCCATAACGACAAGCAGGTGCGCCTCCCCCGGATTGCTCTCGGGCGGAGTAACAGCGCCGGGATGCAGGAGCGACCATGGCTACGAAGACCGCCGATTCCGGCGCCGATGCGATTCTGTCACAGGCGCTCGCCACTCGTTTTGCAGCCTCGCTGTTGCCAGCGGAAGCGGCCGAGTTCGAGGCGGAGCGGCTGGCCGGCGCGGCGCGCTTCACGCTGACCGCCGCTGCCAAGCGCACCGGTTCGGAACCCGCCATCGCCATCGAAAGCATCGGCGGTCAAGCGGGCGCGGCGGGCGGCGCACGCTACCTGCGCATCGCGGTGATCAACGACGACATGCCCTTCCTCGTCGATTCGATTGCGGCTGCGATCTCGGCGCAGGGCCTTGCGATTGACCGGCTCGTCCACCCTGTTGTTGCCGTGCGGCGCGATCCCGAAGGCAATCTTCTCGGCCTGCCCGAAGGCGATGCCGTGGGTGAACGGCGCGAATCGATGGTCTACCTCGAGACCGAGCGCGTCGATGCGCGCGAACGCCGCGAACTGCTCGCCGGGCTCAAGGCCACCTTGGCGGACGTCCACGCGGCCGTCGCTGATTGGCCGCGCATGCAGGCCGCGATGCAGGAAGATGCGCGCACCCTTCCTGATCAGGAAGGCGCTGCGCTGCTGCGGTGGCTGGCGGATGGGATGCTCACCCAGCTTGGCCACGTGGCCCAGCACCGTGATGGCACTGCGGGCGAGCCGCTCGGCATCTGCCGCGCCAGCGATTCGCCGCTGCTCGCAAGCGCCAGCTACGACCGCGCCTTCGCGTGGTTTGACCGGCTGGGCGAGCGCGGCGCGGAAGCGCCCCGCGCGCCGCTGATCGTCAAGTCCAACCGCATCGCCCGCGTCCACCGCCGCGTCCCGCTCGATCTGTTCATCGTGCCGGTGATGGAAGGCGGCAAGGTCGTTTCGCTGTCCGTCCATGCGGGTGTCTGGACCAGTGCCGCGCTCGCCGCCACGCCGGACCGGATCCCGCGCATGCGCAGCCAGCTCGAAGCGCTGACGCTGAAGTTCGGCTTTGCTCCCAATGGCCATGCCGGCAAGGCACTGGCGCATGCGCTGACTGCGCTGCCGCACGATCTCCTCATCAGTTTCGACGAAGCCGATCTCGAACGCGTCGCGACGACGATGATGAGCCTGATCGACCGGCCCCGCCCGCGCCTCGCGCTCGTCGCGGCACCGCTCGCGCGCCACTTGTTCGCGTTCGTCTGGCTGCCGCGCGATGTGCAGTCGACCGAACTGCGCCACCGCGTGCAGGCCATGCTGGAGCAATCCACCGATGCGCCGATCCTTGATTGGAGCCTTTCGGTCGAGGGCGGCACGCTCGCGCTCATGCGCTTCGTCATCGATATCCGCGATGGCGCTGCGCTGCCTGACGAAGCTGCGCTCGATGCCGCGCTGCAGGCGATGGTGCGCGGCTGGGGCGCGGCCGTGGAAGCCGAACTGGCCAAGGGCGATGACCCGGCCCGCGCCGCCGCGATTGCCGCGCGCTATGCCGAGGCATTCCCGATCGGCTATCGCAGCGCCTATGGCCCTGCCGAGGCGGCAGGCGATATCCGTGTGCTGCGCGCGCTGACCCAGACGGGTGCGCCGCGCCGCGCGGTTCGGCTGCACCGCCTCCCCGGCGAGGAAGGCCTGCGCCTCAAGCTCTACCAGCGCGAAGGCGCCATTGTCCTGTCAGACGCGGTGCCGGTACTTGAAAACTTCGGCTTCCGCGTGCTGGAGGAAGTGCCCACCGCGCTCGACAAGGGGCGGCTGGGCTTCATCCATGATTTCCTTGTTGCGCTCCCCGAAGGAATCGAGGGCGAGGCGCTGCTCGCGCGGGCCGAGGCGATCGAGGAATCGCTCGCTGCCGTGCTCAACGGCGGGGCAGAGGACGATCTGTTCAACCGCCTGATCGTGACCGCCGGGCTCACCGCACGCGGCGCGAACTGGATGCGCGCGTGGTATCGCTATCTGCGCCAGGCCGGGATGACCTTCTCGATCGCCACCGCGGTCGAGGCGCTGCGCAGCGCACCCTCGGTGGCGCGCGGCCTCATCGGCCTGTTCCTCGCCCGCCACGATCCGGCTTTCACGGAAGGCCGCACCGAAGCCGAAGCGCGCTTTGCCGAGCAGATCCGCACCGGCCTCGCCGGCGTTGCCGCGATCAACGACGATCGCCTGCTGCGCCAGTTCCGCGCGCTGGCCGAGGCCATCCTGCGCACCAATGCCTTCGCGCCCGCCGCTGCCGAAGCGCTGGCGTTCAAGATCGATTCGGCGCTGGTGCCGGGCCTGCCTCGCCCCGTCCCGTGGCGCGAAATCTTCGTCTATTCCCCGCGCGTCGAGGGCATTCACCTCCGCGCTGGCCCGGTCGCGCGCGGCGGCCTGCGCTGGTCCGACCGGCGTGACGATTTCCGCACCGAAGTGCTCGGCCTGATGAAGGCGCAGCGTGTGAAGAACGCGGTGATCGTGCCGACCGGCGCCAAGGGTGGCTTCTATCCCAAGCAGCTTCCCGATCCCGTTCGCGCGCGCGAAGCATGGCTCGCCGAAGGCCGCGCAAGCTACGAAGTGTTCATCCGCACGCTGCTTTCGGTGACGGACAACATCGTCGGCGGCGAAGTGGTGCATCCCGCAGGCGTGATCATCCGCGACGGTGAGGATCCTTATTTCGTCGTCGCCGCAGACAAGGGCACCGCGACCTTCTCCGATATCGCCAACGCCATTGCCGAAGCCAAGGGCTTCTGGCTGGATGACGCATTCGCGAGCGGCGGTTCCAAAGGCTATGATCACAAGGCGATGGGCATCACCGCGCGCGGCGCGTGGCTTTCGGTGCAGCGCCACTTCCGCGAACTGGGCGTCGATGTGCAGACCGAGTCCGTCACGGTTGCCGGCTGCGGTGACATGTCGGGCGACGTGTTCGGCAACGGCATGCTGCTATCGAAGGCGCTGAAGGTCGTGGCGGCCTTCGATCATCGCCACATCTTCATCGATCCCACGCCCGATCCGGCGGCAAGCTGGGCCGAGCGGTCGCGCCTCTTCGCGCTGCCGCGCTCAAGCTGGGATGATTACGACAAGGCGCTGATTTCAAAGGGCGGCGGGGTGTTCCCGCGCACGATGAAGCAGATCCCGCTGACAGACGAGATCCGCGCGCTGCTCGGCATCGAAGCGGCAGAGCTTGATCCCGAAGCGCTGATCACCGCGATCCTCAAGGCACCGGTCGATCTCCTCTGGTTCGGCGGCATCGGCACGTACGTGAAGGCTTCCGCCGAAAACAACGTCGCAGTGGGCGATCCCGCCAACGATGCCTTGCGCATCAACGGCGCGGACGTGCGCGCGCGGGTGATCGGCGAAGGCGCCAATCTCGGCACCACGCAGGCCGGGCGCATCGAGTATGCACTGATCGGCGCGACGGGTCGGGGAGGGCGGATCAACACCGATTTCATCGACAATTCGGCGGGCGTCGATTGCTCGGACAACGAGGTCAACATCAAGATCGCGCTCGCCTCGGCCAAGCGCGCCGGGCGGCTGGATGAGCCGGGGCGTGTCGCCTTGCTGACCGCGATGACCGACGATGTCGCCCACCTCGTTTTGGAGGACAATCGCCTCCAGGCGCTCGCACTCTCGATCGCCGAGCGCGGCGGACCGGGCGCGGCTCCCGCCTTTGCGCGGCTCGTCGATGTGCTGGAAGAAGGCGGCGATCTTGATCGCAAGACCGAAGGCCTCGCCAGCAGCGAAGACATGTTGCGCCGCGCGGCGGGCGGACACGGCTTCACCCGCCCTGAACTTGCCGTGCTGCTTTCGAGCGCCAAGCTCGTGCTCCAGCGCGCGCTGGAGGAAAGCCCGGTGGTTGATGATCCGGTGCTCGAGGCCGATCTCTTCGCCGCGTTCCCGCAGCAGATGCAGGAAACCTTTGCGGAGGATATCCGCACGCACCGCCTGCGCCGCGAACTGATCGCGACCAAGCTCGCCAACCGCATCGTCAACGATCTCGGCCCCGTCCATCCTTTCGAGCTGGTCGAGGAAGAGGGTTGCAGCCTCGCGCAAGTCGCGGCGGCGTTCGTGGCGGCGGCGCAGCTGCTCGATCTCAAGGGCATCTGGGCGCTGCTCGATGGGCCGGACGGCGATGGCATGGCCGAACAGGCGCGGCTCTCGCTCTATGCCCGCGTTGCCGAAGTGCTGCGCGGCCATATCGCCGATGTGCTGCGCGCCGGGCGCGGCTCGCTCGAACCGGGCAAGCTGATCACCGAGCTTGCCCCGGGCGTTTCCCAGCTTGCGGCCTCCACCGGCGAACTGCTGCAGGGCGAGGCCAAGGTGCAGGCGCGCCGCTTGCTTGCGGAACTGACCGATGCGGGTGCGCCCTCATCAGTGGCGCAGCGCATCGCGCACCTCGTCGATATGGACGGCGCCATCGGGCTTGCGCACCTTGCCGCCGCGCGCGGGATCGATCCGGCAGCGCTCACGGCGGCGTTCTCCGCGCTCGGCGCGGCGCTGGGGCTCGATTGGGCGCAGCAGGCGGCCAGCCGGATGAACCCCTCCGATCCATGGGAGCGCCTGCTCGTCGCGGGCCTTGCGCGCGATTTCCAGCAGATGCGCCTCGATTTTCTCGCCCGCACGGCCGGGCAGGATCCCGGTGCGGCGGTGGACCAGTGGCTGGAAGCGCATGCCGCGCCGGTGCGCAATTTCCGCGCGCTGACGGGCCGGGCGCAGGCGACCACCGGGGTTGCGCCGGCCATGCTGGCCCAGCTTGCCAGCCAGGCGCGGACCTTGCTGGCGCGCTGATCGACTGGGCCGGGGCGGACAATCTGCTTTCGGCCAGTTGACGTACCGCGACTTTTGGCCAAATCCGCGCGCACGAAAAGGAGTGCGCAGCATGAGCGGAACGGATATGGCACCAGATCTCGTTGGGGACGTGGTGATAGTCGGCGCAGGCCATGGCGGAGCGCAGGCGGCCATCGCGCTGCGGCAGAACGGTTTTGCGGGCACGATCCTCGTGGTGGGGCGCGAACCCGAACTGCCTTACGAGCGCCCGCCGCTTTCCAAGGAATACCTCGCGCGCGACAAGGCCTTTGATCGCATCATGATCCGGCCCGAGGCGTTCTGGGCGGATAAGGCGGTCACCATGTTGCTGGGTACCGAAGTGACCGCGCTCGATGCCGCCGCGCATGTCGCCACGCTCGGCGATGGCCGCAAGCTCGGCTATGGCCACATGATCTGGGCGGCGGGCGGCGATCCGCGCAAATTGTCGTGTGCCGGGGCCGATCTTGCCGGCGTCCATGCGGTGCGCACCCGCGAGGATGTCGACCGGCTGATGGACGAACTCGATGCCGGTGCGCGCCGCGCCGTGGTGATCGGGGGTGGCTATATCGGGCTTGAGGCGGCGGCTGTGCTGACAAAGCTCGATTGCCACGTCACCCTGCTCGAGGCGCTGCCTCGCGTGCTGGCGCGCGTTGCCGGCGAAGCGCTATCCACGTTCTACGAAGCCGACCACCGCGCGCACGGCGTCGATTTGCGTACCGGCGTCATGGTCGATTGCCTCGTCGGTGAAGGCGGCAAGGTGACCGGCGTGAAACTGGCGGACGGCACCGTGCTGCCCGCCGATCTCGTTATCGTCGGCATCGGCATCATCCCTTGCGTCGAGCCGCTGCGCGCGGCGGGTGCGGCCGGTGCGAACGGCGTTGAGGTCGATGGCCAGTGCCGCACTTCGCTCGCCGATGTCTACGCGATCGGCGACTGCGCGGCCCATGCCAACGCCTTTGCCGATGGCGCGGTGATCCGCCTCGAATCGGTGCAGAACGCCAACGATATGGCGACTGTCGCGGCGAAGACCATTTGCGGCGTGGAGGCCACGTACCACGCTGTGCCGTGGTTCTGGTCGAACCAGTATGACCTCAAGCTCCAGACCGTGGGCCTCTCGACCGGCCACGATGCTGTCATCACGCGCGGCGATCCGGCCACGCGCAGCTTCTCGGTGATCTACCTCAAGGCGGGCAAGGTCGTGTCGCTCGATTGCGTGAACATGGTCAAGGACTATGTACAGGGCCGCAAGCTGGTCGAAGCCGGTGCGGTGATCGCGCCCGATCGGCTGGCCGATGCGGGCACTCCGCTCAAGGAACTGGTATAACCTCCACGAGCCGGTCCAGCGCCCAGCTCGCGGCTTCGGCAACAGCTGGGTCAGGGTCAGCGAGCAGGCGCTGCACGGGGGCCATCAACCCCGCATCGCCGCTGTTGCCCGCGGCATAGAGGCAATTGCGCACGAAACGGTCGCGCCCGATGCGTTTGATCGGCGATCCGGCAAAAAGCAGACGAAAAGCCGCGTCATCCAGCGCGAGCAGTTCGGCAAGGCGCGGCGCCGCCAGTTCAGCGCGGGGCAGGAAGGCCTTGTTGGTCGCCGCCGTGCCGGCAAAGCTGTTCCACGGGCAGACCGCAAGGCAATCGTCGCAGCCATAGATGCGATTGCCCATCGCCGCGCGGAATTTGTGCGGGATCGGCCCCTTGTGCTCGATCGTGAGATAGGAAATGCAGCGCCGCGCATCGAGGCGGTAGGGCGCGGGAAACGCCTGCGTCGGGCAGGCCGTCTGGCAGGCAGTGCACGATCCGCAGCGGTCCGCATGCGGCGCATCGGGCTCCAGCACCAGCGTTGTATAGATCGCGCCGAGGAACAGCCAGGAACCGTGGCTGCGGCTGACGAGGTTGGTATGCTTGCCCTGCCAGCCGATCCCGGCCGCCTCGCCCAGCGGCTTTTCCATTACCGGCGCGGTATCGACGAAGACCTTGACCTCCGCCCCCGGCACTTCGGCCACGATCCAGCGCGCCAGCGCCTTCAGCGCGCGTTTCACCACGTCGTGATAATCAGCCCCTTGCGCATAGACCGAAATGCGCGCCCGGTCCTTCGCTTCGGCCAGCGCCATGGGATCGGCGGCGGGGGCATAGCTCATGCCGAGCGCGATCACGCTGCGCGCTGCGGGCCACAGTGATTGCGGGCCGCGGCGGTGCTCGAAGCGGGCCTCCATCCACTCCATCGAACCGTGGCTGCCCTCAGTCAGCCACTGCTCCAATCGTTCGGCGCGCACCGGATCATCGGCGGCGGGCGCGATCCCACAGGCGGCAAAACCCAGCTGCGCGGCTTCCTTCTTGATGCGCGAGGAGGCGATGGTTGCCACGCTGTTAACCAAACTTGCTGCCCCCCTCGTTCATGCCTTACGGTTAACGGAAGATCCCATGAAGATCGAACCCTTTGCCTCCTTTACCGGGACGCACGTGCTGGACAACGTTCCTTCTGTTGAGTTCGCGATCGAAGCGCGCGGCCTCGTGAAGCGCTTCGATGGTTTCACGGCCGTCGACGGCGTCGACATTTCCGTGCCGCGCGGCGCGATCTACGGCATCCTCGGTCCCAATGGCGCGGGCAAGACGACGACGCTGCGCATGCTGCTCGGCATCATCGATCCCGATTCGGGCTATCGCCGCGTGCTCGGCCATGAACGCCCGACCGAAGTCGCGCGCCGCATTGGCTATCTGCCTGAGGAGCGCGGGCTCTATCCCGCCATGAAGGCAACCGAGGCCATCGCATTCCTCGCCGCGCTGCGCGGCGTGCCGCTGGCGGAAGGCCGCCGCCGGGGCCGCGATCTTCTCGAACAGCATGGCCTTGGCTATGCGGCAGATCGCCAGATCCGCCAGCTCTCGAAGGGCATGGCGCAGCAAGTTCAGTTGCTCGGCACCCTGGTGCACGAACCCGATCTCGTGGTGTTCGACGAGCCGTTCTCGGGCCTCGACGCGCTCAACCAGGGCAAGCTGGAACGAATGATCCGCAGCCTCGCCGAACGCGGGACGACAGTGATCTTCTCCACCCACGTCATCGCCCATGCCGAACGGCTGTGCGATCAGATCGCGATCATTGCGGGCGGCAAGGTGCCGTTTGCGGGGCCGGTCGATGCCGCGCGTGACCGGCTGCGCCCGCAAGTCCGGCTCGAAACCCGCGTGCAGGACGGCGCGTGGCGCGCCGCGCTTCCCGCGGATGCGCGCCATGAAGGCCGCTTCTGGTTCTTCACCTTGCCCGAAAGCGGGGTCGAGCCGCTGCTGCGCGCGCTGATCGAAGGCGATGCCGGCATTCTCTCGCTCTCGATCGAACGCCCTGGTCTGCATGATGCGTTCGTTTCCATTGCGGGCGAGGCTGCGGCCCGCGCGCTTGAGGAATCGGCGCAGGAATCGGCCGAACGGGCTGCCGAACAGGCCGCTGCAAAGAAGGGTCGCCGCTGATGCTCCGCAATCATTTTGCCGCCGCCTGGGTGATCGCCCGCCGCGATTTCTGCGCGGTGATCTTTTCGAAGACGTTCATCTTCTTCCTCATCGGCCCGCTGTTTCCGGTGTTCATCGGCGCGATGGCCGGGGCAATCGGCGCACAAGTCTCGCGCGATATCGACAACCCGGTGATCGGTGTTGCCATGCCGGCGCACCAAGGCGATTCGCTCGTCGCCGCGCGCAATGGCCTTGCCGCCAAGATGTCGGGCTTCGTGCCCGAATATACAGTGCTGGCGCGCCTCGCGCCGGGCGAGAAATTCGATGCACGCACCGTGCTCGCCAGCAAGGGCGTGAAAGGCGCGCCGCAGCTCGCCGCCGTCATCACCGGCAGCATCGACAAGCCGGTGCTTACCGCCACGTCCGAACGTGTCGACCAGTGGCGCGGTCAAGTGGCGCTGGTCGCGGCGGAAGCCGGGTTCGCCGGCCCGCGGACTTATCCCGACGTCGCCGAAGACAAGATCGCCACCACCGCCGCCAAGCAGCACGTCGATCTCGCGGTGACGGCACAGGCGGGCCAGGTGCTGCTGTTCCTGCTGACGATGCTGCTGGCAGGCATGGTGCTGTCCAACCTCGTCGAGGAAAAGGCCAACAAGATCATCGAAGTGCTCGCCGCCTCGATCCCGATGGACGCGCTGTTCCTTGGCAAGCTCTTCGCGATGCTCGCGGTCAGCCTTGTCGGCATCGCGGTGTGGGGTTCGGTCTATGGCGTGCTCATCGTGATGGGCATGAAGTCGGTGCCGTTCCTTGCGACTCCGGCAGTCGGCTGGCCGCTGTTTTGCGTGCTCGGCTTCCTTTACTTCGCGATGGCCTACCTGCTGCTCGGCTCGCTGTTCCTTGCGATCGGCGGCATGGCGACCACGGTACGCGAGGTGCAGACGCTCTCGATGCCGGTCACGATGATGCAGCTCATGGTGTTCTTCTTCGCGAGCTATGCGCTGGCCCGGCCTGGCACCTGGGTCGAGACGGTAAGCCAGGTCTTCCCGGTCAGCTCGCCCTTCGCGATGCTGGCGCAGGCAGCACAGTCGCCGGTGCTGTGGCCGCACCTGATCGCGCTGGTCTATCAGGCGGTGTGGGTCGGCGTGATCATCCGGGTGGGGGCGCAGCTGTTCCGCCGGACGGTAATGAAATCAGGCCCGGCGCGGGGGCGCCGGGGCTGGTTTCGGCGGCCGGTAGTCACCGCTGTCCGTTGATTCGGTTTCCCGCACGATAGCTTATTGACAGTCTTGTAGGTTGCAAGGATAGTATCCACCGCATGAAGGACGGCGCGCGCGCACGGGCTGTCCACATCGGAAGGATAGCCATGGCAACCCAGCTCGCGCCCGAAGCCCCGTTCACCTACCGGACCTCCCCCACCGCGAACGAGGCATTCGAGGAATGGCTCGCCGCCAATCCGCAGGCCGCGCCGCACCATACGCAGCCGTGGGATGTCAGTGCCTCCGCTATCTATGTCGAGGACCGCTGGGGCCCGATCTTTGCCGAAATGCGCGCGAAGGCGCCGATCAACAAGGTGACGGGTACGCCTTATGGTGATTATTGGAACGTCACCACGCACAAGGCGATCCAGCACGTCGAATCGCTGCCCGAGCTGTTCTCGTCTTCCTGGCAGCACGGCGGCATCACCATTGGCGATCCGCCGGAAGGGACCGATCCGGCCAAGCTTGCCGAGCGCCAGATGCCGATGTTCATCGCGATGGACCGGCCCGACCACACCGGCCAGCGCCGCACCGTCGCGCCTGCCTTCACGCCCGGCGAGATCGCGCGGATGGAGAACGAGATTCGCCACCGCACCGGCGAAGTGCTGGATAGCTTGCCCTGGGGCGAAAAATTCGATTGGGTCGACAAGGTGTCGATCGAGCTCACCACCGGCATGCTCGCCATCCTGTTCGGCTTCCCTTGGGCTGATCGCCGCCTGCTGACCTTCTGGTCGGACTGGGCGGGTGACGTCGAGCTCACGCTGGCCTCGGACCTTTCCGATCAGCGCTTCGAGATCCTCACCGAGATGGCGCGCTATTTCCAGGGTCTGTGGATGCAGCGCATGGGCGCCGCGCCGACGCCCGATCTCATTTCGATGATGATCCATTCGCCTGCGATGTCGCAGATGAGCCCGCTTGAATTCATGGGCAATCTCGTGCTGCTGATCGTCGGCGGAAACGATACCACCCGCAACACGATGTCGGGCATCATCCATGCGCTCGATCAGTTCCCTGATCAGCGTGCGCTGCTCGAAGCCGATTCCTCGCTGATCCCGAACGCGGTGCAGGAATGCCTGCGCTTCGTGACGCCGCTGGCGCACATGCGCCGCACCGCGACGGCGGATACCGAGCTGATGGGCCAGCAGATCAAGGCCGGCGAGAAGGTAATCATGTGGTACCTTTCGGCCAACCGCGACGAGACGGTGTTCGAAAACCCGGACAAGCTCATCGTCAACAGGCCCAATTCGCGCCGGCATCTTGCTTTCGGCCACGGCATCCACCGCTGCGTGGGTGCGCGTCTGGCCGAGCTCCAGCTGCGCGTGCTGCTCGAAGAAATGCACGAGCGGAAGATGCGCGTTCGCGTTGCGGGCGAGGTGAAGCGCGTGCGCGCCAACTTCGTCCACGGCTTCCGCAAGATGGAAGTCGTGCTCGAAAAGCGTTGAGCGGCAGCCGTCCGCTTCGGTCAGATCCGGTTCAGGTAGGCAAGGCTAGAGGAGGGGGTGTCTCGCCGGTGGGCATACCCCGCCCCCTCCCCTGCCCACTCGGCGGGACTATCTTCCGCCCGAATGGTCCGCTTGAACTGCTGTGCAATGCAGGGAATGTAACCGTATGATCCATTCCCCCGAACCGGTTGCCATGAAACCTTCGCGCCGAAATTTCCTCGTCTTCCTCACTGCCACTGCGGCGATGACGGCTGCCGCCTGCGGCGCGCCCGCGGCCGCGACGCGCAAGGGCACTTTCCCGTTGCACCACACCGATGCGGAATGGCGCAAGCTCCTCACGCCCGCACAATACTACATCCTGCGCGAGGAAGGGACCGAGCGGCCGTTCACCTCTGCCCTGCTCAAGGAGCACCGCAAGGGCACCTTCGTGTGCGCGGCTGATGGCACTGCGGTGTTTGCTTCCTCGACCAAGTTCGACAGCGGCACCGGCTGGCCCAGCTTCTGGACACCGATCAAGGGCGGCGTGGCAACTTCCACGGATACGTCCTTCGGGATGACTCGCACCGAAGTGCATTGCACCCGCTGTGGCGGTCACCTTGGCCACGTGTTTGATGATGGCCCGCCGCCGACCGGCAAGCGCTATTGCATCAATGGCGATGCGCTGAAGTTCGTTCCGGGCTAACGGCCGCTACCCATCGGCGGCGCGCTGTGGCACTGGCCACCATGATGCGCGCGCTCAAGCTTGCCCTGCTGATCCTCGCGCTTGTGCCGACGCTTTGGCTGCATGGGGCCAGGCCGCGCGAGGTGCGCGATGCGCGGGCCGGTGTTCTTGATCTCATGCCCGCGCTGCGCGGCAATCTGCCTGCTACCGGCGCGCTGCACCTTGAAGGTGCCTGGCAGATCACCGGGCGTGCGCGCATGCTCGGCACGCTGTCCGGCCTCGCACAGACGGGCGGCAGTCTTGTCGCGGTGGGCGATCGGGGCGGGATCATGTGGTTCGCGCGGCCAGATCGGCCCGGCCCTTGGGATCCACGGCTTGCCCGCCTCGTCAATCTGGACTGGCGCAAGCATCGCTATCCCACCGATGCCGAATCCGTGATGGTCGAGCCGGGCAGCGGCGATCTCATCGTCGGTTACGAGGACGCGCCCGTGCTCGGGGGCGTCAGCCCGGATCTTGCCCGGTGGCGCTGCATCCCGCTGCCGGTACTTGCGGAATGGCCTGACAATCAGGGGCCCGAGGCGATGACCCGGCTCGCCGATGGCCGTACGGTCATCGTGGGCGAGACTTATGCCCGCTGGTTGGACCGGACGCGCCATCCCGGCCTGATCTTCCCCGGCGCGCCGCGCCCGTTTGAAAGTCCCGCGCGGTTCGAGCTTGTCATGCCCGCCGGCTACCGGCCCAGCGAACTGGCGGAAATGCCTGATGGGCACCTGCTCGTGCTGGGGCGCCATTTCAGCATGATGGGCTTCCGCTCGGTGATCGCAGTTTTCGCCGCGCGGGACATCCGCCCCGGCGCTGCCGTCACGCCACACGTGATCGCGCGAATCGAGGATCCGCGCATTCGCGACAATTTCGAGGGGATGACGGTGACGCGCGAGGTCGATGGCAGCCAGATCGTCTGGCTGATTTCGGACAGCAACGGAATGGTCTGGGCGCAGCGAACGCTTCTGCTCAAGCTGCGAATCGGGCCGGAAGTCCGCTAGACCCCGGCCCGTTCAGCACAGGCGGCCCAGCCTCCGCCAAGGGAGGCGCCGCCCGTCAGGCAATTCAGGCAGCGGCCGCCTTGACCAGCTCGCGCTTCACCTTGAGCGCGCGCGGGCTGAGCTTGGTGTCAGCAGCCTTGAGCAGCCAGTTGTCGAGCCCGCCGTTGTGCTCAACCGAGCGCAGACCGTGGGTCGAGACGCGGAACTTGAAGCTGCGGTCGAGCTTTTCCGACATCAGCGTAACGTTCTGCAGGTTGGGCAGGAACAGACGCTTGGTCTTGTTGTTGGCGTGGCTCACGTTGTGGCCGACCTGGCGGCCCTTACCGGTCAGTTCGCAGATGCGCGACATGGCTGAAAACTCGCTTGGATTTGAACGATCATGGATCGGGAAGGGCGCGCTCTTGCCGATCCGGGGCGCAAAGTCAAGGATTCGCACGTTGCGCGGAGTGCCCAATGCGCGCTAGCCCCGCGGACATGACCCGCTGGCCCCTTCCCGAACCCATGCGCATGGCGCTGGAGGCTGCCGCACAGGCGGCTGAGAGCGGGGAAGTGCCCATCGGGGCGGTCATCGTCAAGGAGGGCGTGGTGATCGCCGCCGCGCACAACACGCCGCGGCTGGACCACGATCCCACCGCCCATGCCGAGGTCATGGCGATTCGCGCCGCTGCCGCCGCACTGGGGCAGGAGCGGCTGACGGGCTGCGACCTCTGGGTCACGCTGGAGCCCTGCGCGATGTGCGCGGGCGCGATCGTCCATGCCCGGCTGGCCCGGGTCTACTATGCGGCCAGCGACCCCAAGGGCGGCGCGGTGGAGCACGGCGCCAAGGTGTTCGATGCCCCCGGCTGCCTGCACCGGCCGGAGGTCTATGCCGGGATCGGCGAGGCGGAGGCGGCGCAGCTGCTGCGCGCGTTCTTCAAGGCGCGGCGCTAAGTCCCGCGCCAGATCTTGAGCGGTGCGGCATCGTCCTCACCGTGATCGGCGCAAGGCTCGGGCAGGAAGTCCTTGCCGTAGCAGACGTGGACTTCCTCGAGCCAGCCGCGCCCATTCGCCTTCACCCGGATCGCGGCGACGGGGAGGAACGGCGTGGCAGCGCGAAACGCGGCGCGGAAGTCTCCGGCAATGAGGGCGGGGCGGCGAGAAAGGCGCGCCATGTCAGGGTAATGCAGGGCTCGCAGCAGGGCGGCGCCGGCCTTGAAGTATCCCTCCGGAGAATCGCCCATGCAGGCACCGTGCTTGGCCCATTCATGCGCGAGGAGATCGGGCGAGGGGGTCATGCACAAGTTCCGGCGCACCGTTTCGGCGGCGAGCGGCGCGGCCTTGCACCATTGCGGCCAGTTACCCGGCTGCGCTTCGGGCCATAGACCGTGGAGAATGAAGCCAAAGCGCCCCAGCTTGCCCCCGCATTGGAGCGCCGCGCGCGGATCGCGCCCGCGCGCGCGGCAGTATTCGGGCGACCAGCTGAGGGCGAGGGTATAGCCTGCTACCGGCAGCATCCGGCGCGGGCCGTCCGGCGCGGGGAGGGCGGGTGCGGCGATTTGCGGCGGCAAGCGGCATTGCGGCACCTCGGCCTGCACTGCTGCGGGAAGCAGGACTCCAAGCACGAGCAGCAGCCGCCGCAGCATCCTCATTGCATCGGCGTGAAATCGAGCCCGATATCGGCAGCGGGCGCGCTCTGGGTGAGGCGCCCGACCGAAACATAGTCGACGCCCGTGGCCGCAATCGCGGCGATTGTATCGAGCCTGACCCCGCCCGATGCTTCGCAGGGCACGCGGCCACCGACCATGGTGACGGCGCGGGCCAGCGTCGGCGGGTCCATGTTGTCGAGCAGCAGGTGGCTTGCCCCGGCAGCCAGCGCCGGTTCGATCTGGTCCAGCCGATCGACCTCGCAGATCACTTCGACCCCGGCGGCGCGCGCGGCGCCCACGGCCTGGCCGATCGATCCGGCGACGGCGATGTGGTTGTCCTTGATCATCGCCGCATCCCACAGGCCCATGCGATGGTTCTTCGCGCCTCCGGTGCGGGTCGCGTATTTCTCGATATGGCGCAGGCCCGGAATGGTTTTCCGCGTATCGAGCAAAGTGCCATGGCCCGCCATCGCGTCGACATACTGGCGCGTCATCGTGGCAATGCCCGAGAGGTGCTGGACCGTGTTGAGCGCGCTGCGCTCGGCCGTCAGCATGGCCCGCGCCTTGCCCGAGAGGCGCATCAGCACGGAGCCGGGGCCGACCCGTTCGCCTTCGCTGGCGAGAATCTCGATGGCCATTTTCGGATCGAGCGCGCGGAAGAACGCGGCCGCAATCGGCAGGCCGCAGACGGTGATCGCATCGCGGCTGTCCATCACCCCGGAAAAGCGCGCATCCGCCGGAATCACGCTTTCGCAGGTCACATCACGCCCGCCGCCGGGAAGGCCCTCACCGAGATCTTCGGCAAGCGTGGCGGCAACGAAGGCATCGAGATCGAAGCCGGGGATCGAGAAGTCCGTCATGGGGCGGGACTAGCTAGCGCTGGTCCCGCTGTCGAGCTTCAGTGGACAAAGCGCGCCACCACATCGCGGTAGGAGCGCGAGACCTTTACTTCCGAGCCGCTGTCGAGCACCAGGAAGCATTCGCCATTGGTATGCGGCTTCACCTGCCGCACGCGGTCGAGGTTGACGATCTTCGAGCGGTGCACGCGCTGGAACACGCGCGGATCGAGCCGGCGTTCGAGGTCTTTCATCGTCTCGCGCAGGATCAGCGAATTGTCGCCGGTGTAGATGCACATGTAGTCGCCCGCCGCCTCGATCCGCTCGATCGTATCGACATCGACGCGGAAGATCTGGCCGCGATCCTTGATATTGATAAGCTTCTCGAACCGGCCGATGGCAGGCTCGCTGTCATCCGGGATCGCGTCCATCGCATCGGGGGCGACTTCGGCGAGCACGGTCTTCAGCTTCTCGGCTTCTTCCAGCCCGCGCTTTTCGGCAAGCCGGGTGCGTGCGCGGTCGAGCGCGTCGGCGAGGCGTGCAGGTTCGACGGGCTTCAGGAGATAGTCGACCGCATTGGCCTCGAACGCGCGGATCGCGTGCTCGGAATAGGCGGTGACGAAAACGAACAGCGGTGGATCAATCTCGATCACCCCGCTCACCACGCTGAAGCCGTCAAAGCCGGGCATCTGGATATCGCAGAACACCAGATCGGGCTTCTCGGTCTTGATCTTGCGGATCGCCTCGCGCCCGTTGGAGCAGGTGTCGATCACTTCGACATCGGGGAAGGCTTCAAGCCGCAGCTGGAGGCCCTGGATGGCGAGCTTCTCGTCGTCGACGAGGATCGTGCGAATGGTCATGCGCTACCTTTGCTGAGAGGCGAGTTGCGGGCTTGCAGGCACTGACCGCGCTTCGAAGGGCAGTTCGATCACTACCATGAAGCCTCCCCCCGGCCGCTCGCCGATTTCGAACCGCTGGTTCTCGCCATAGGCCTGTGCCAGCCGGTCGCGAATATTGGCGAGGCCGACCCCGGTGGAATCCTTGCGCGAACTGGTCACGCCAAACAATGTCGAGGGGTCGGTGCCCGGTTGCAAGCCCGGGCCGGTGTCGGACACGGTGACACGCAGCACCGAGCCGACGAGTTGCGCCCCGATGGTGATCGTGGCCCCTTCCTCGAGCGGGCTGACCGCATACTTGATCGCATTTTCGACCAGCGGCTGGAGCAGCAGCGAAGGCATCAGCGCGGGCGAGGCATCCTCGTCGATGCGGAATTCGGTAGCCAGCCGCTCCTCGAAGCGCATCCGCTCGATATCGAGGTAGAGCTTCAGCGTCTCCACTTCCTGCGCCACCGTCACGCGCCCGGTCGGCTCGTTGATCAGCGTGTAGCGCAGGAACGAGGAGAGGCGGCTGAGCATCGCGTTGGCGGGCTCCGTCTGCTTGAGCAGGACGAGCGTGGAAATCGAGTTCAGCGTGTTGAACAGGAAGTGCGGGTTGAGCTGGTAGCGCAGCATGGCCAGCTGCGCCGAAGTGGCCTGCGCTTCGAGCCGCATCAGCTGGTCGTTCTGCTCTTCCACCTGCACGTAGAAATTGATCGCGTAGTAGAGCGCCGACCACGCGCCGAGCAGCGTGAGATCGAGGTAGAACACGCCGAGGAACAGCTGCGCAAAACCGGATTCGCCGCCCGAGCGGTAGAGGCTGATGACCCACGAATCGATGAAGGCATAAAGCCCGACCGCGATGGCAAGCACGACCGAGGTAATACCCCAGGTGATCAGCGGCGCGCGGTTGATCAGCGCGCGGTAGATCACCGAGAGGATGAGGCTGATCGAAAAGCCGGTGATCGTGGCGATCAGTACGATGATCAGGAACGACCACGGCTGCGCGTTGGCAAGGCTGGAAAGCGCACGCAGCAGCATCGCGCCGCCCCAGCCGAGCATTTGCAGACGCCAGAAGGCGCGGTTCTTGTTGCCGAAGAACGGCGTGGGGCGCAGCGGCAGCTTCATTGCCATGCGCGGTGTGTAGCCCACAGTTCGGCATCGCGCCACAGGTGGGCATTGCGTGGCTGGGTAAAGCAGGTATTCTCGCGCAAAACGGGAGGGAACCATGGATCATCACGGCAGTTCCGATGAGCGCGCGCAGTTCCATTCGATGGAAGAAGGCACGCAGGAAGACTGGGCGATCATCGCGCGCGACTATGTCGGCTTTGCCGCCGGACTGCCCGATCGGGTTCTGGCGCACCTCAAGCTGCTCGATGGCGATTTCGGGGGTTTTCCGATCGATCGCCTCACCCACAGCCTGCAGACCGCGACCCGCGCGCACCGCGACGGGCGCCCGGAAAGCTATGTCGTGATGGCGCTGCTGCATGACATTGGCGATACGCTCGGTTCCTACAATCATCCCGAGATCGCCGCCGCGATCCTCCATCCTTTCGTGACCGAGGAAGAGCACTGGATCTGCCGCAACCACGGCGCGTTCCAGGGCTATTACTATTTCCACTACCTCGGCATCGATCGCAACGTGCGCGAGAAATACCGGGATAATCCCCATTTCGATGCCTGCGCCGAATTCTGCGCCAAGTACGATCAGGCCGCGTTTGATCCGGACTACGACACCCTGCCGCTCGATTTCTTCGAGCCGATGGTGCGCCGGGTGCTGGCTCGTCCGCGCAGCGAAACCTCGATCCTGGCGATGGAAACCACCGCCGCAACGGCAGGCGTGCCCGCCTAAGGCTCGCGGCGGAACCTCAGGGCCCAGTTCGTATCGGGCTGGGTGCGCATGACCGCGATCTCGGCGGCCATTGCGCGCTCGCGGGTGCTGGCCTTGCCGTGGCTGGCACCCGGGATCACCAGGATGCCTCGCGCGGCAATCAGATGAATCATGCGCAGCGCGGCCGCCGGATCATAGCCCGCGCTGGCCATGATCCACACCGAGAGCCGGTCCGCCTCGCGCTCGGTGCGGCGCACTGCTTCGGTGGACCGCTTCACCGTGTCGAGCAGCGTCTCGTGATCGAGCGCCGCATGCGCCAGCTCGTGCGCCAGCACAGCGGCGATCATCGCTTCGTCGCCGCCGAGCTGGCCCAGGGCCCTGCGCCCGATGCGGACCTGGCTGCGGGTTGCCCCGGCGTTGTCCCTGCCGTCGTCGAGGATGAATCGCACCCCGCACGAAGGTGCAGCCCTGACGGTCACCGTGCGCCCGTCTGCAAGCGTGAGCGCCGCTTCGCCGCGCTGCGCCGCCGCCTGCTCCAGCCGCGCTTGCAGCGCCCAGACGCGGTC
>CAZQEH010000019.1:0-51191 GCA_964592205.1 uncultured Novosphingobium sp. | reverse complement strand
GACATCGAGCGCGCGGCGCCCGGCGAGCGGCCGCAGGCTGCGCGGATCGGCGGCGAAGCGCGAATCGATGGCATTGCGCAGGAAAGCGAGGCGCACCGGGTTGAGCTTGTGCAGCATCGCCGAACTGCCCTTGGGATCCCACCATTCGGCTGCCAGCTTGCCGAAATGGGCGGCTTCTTCGGGCCGGATGGTTGCTGCGGTGGTTGCAATGCTCATGCGCCGACTCTAAAGCGCCGCGTCCGCAGGGTCGAGAGGCCGTGTGGGAATGTTCAGCAAGTTGCGGGGGAGATGACGTGGCCCGGATCGTGATGAAATTCGGCGGCACTTCGATGGCCGGGACCGAGCGCATCCGCCGCGTGGCCGGGATCGTCAAGCGCCAGCAGGAAGCGGGGCACGAAGTCGCCGTCGTCGTTTCGGCCATGGCGGGCGAGACCGATCGGCTGGTGAACTTCTGCCGCGAGGCCAACGCGCTCTATGACCGCGCCGAGTACGACGTCGTCGTCGCGGCGGGCGAGCAGGTTACCTCGGGCCTCCTTGCGCTGCATCTTCAGGCGCTTGGCTGCAAGGCCCGCTCGTGGCTCGGTTGGCAGCTGCCGGTAAAGACGGACGATGCCCATGCCGCCGCGCGGATCGAAGACATCGAATCCGGCGCGCTGCTCGCCTCGATGGCGGCGGGCGAGATCGCGGTGATCCCGGGCTTTCAGGGCCTCGATCCCCAGGGCCGCGTGACGACGCTGGGCCGCGGCGGTTCGGATACTTCGGCGGTGGCAGTGGCCGCGGCGGTGCAGGCGGATCGCTGCGACATCTACACTGACGTCGACGGCGTCTACACCACCGATCCGCGCATCGTGGCGAAAGCGCGCAAGCTCAAGTACGTGACCTACGAGGAAATGCTCGAGCTTGCCTCGGTCGGCTCGAAGGTGCTGCAGACCCGCTCGGTCAGCCTCGCGATGAAGGAAGGCGTGCGCGTGCAGGTGCTCTCCTCGTTCATCGATGAAAGCGCACCGCCGGCTGACAGCATCCCCGGAACGATGATCGTCAGCGACGAAGAACTTGAAGGAACCGACATGGAACGCCAGCTGATCACCGGCATCGCTGCCGACAAGAACGAGGCCAAGGTAACGCTGACTCGCGTGCCCGACCGTCCGGGCGCGGTGGCCGCGATCTTCGGCCCGCTTGCCGAGGCGAACATCAACGTCGATATGATCATCCAGAACATCGCCAAGGACAAGGGCGAGACCGACGTGACCTTCACTTGCCCGCAGGCGGACCTTGCCCGCACGCAGGCGCTGCTCGAAGAGCGCAAGGAGCAGATCGGCTACTACCGCATGATCGCGGACAGCAAGGTCGCCAAGGTCTCGGTCGTGGGTGTTGGCATGCGCAGCCATGCGGGCGTCGCCTCGACCATGTTCAAGGCGCTGGCGGATCGCGGCATCAACATTCAGGCGATCTCGACCAGCGAGATCAAGGTTTCGGTGCTGATCGATTCGGACGAAGTCGAACTCGCGGTGCGCGTGCTCCACACTGCCTACGAGCTGGACATGGCCTGAACCGGAGAGCGGGCTTCCCGGTTCGCTGTCACGCGGCGGGCCAGTAAGGCGCGGGCCGGACGGTCCCATTGCCGTTCCACCCAGATGGACAGCACCCACGCCGCGGTAAGCGTGGCGGCGGACAAAGCCCAGCACTCCGCGGCGCCAAGATCGGCGCTCGTGGCGATGGCGCCGGCGAGCAGGACCAGCGGCAGATGCACCGCATAGAACGGATAGGATACTGCGCCGACGTGGCGCATCAGCACTGAGGACCGGCTTGTGGCTGAAGCCGGCAGCGAGGCATGGGCGCCGAGCCAGACGATCAGCGGCACGGCAACCACCGTGCAGATCAGCGCGGCAAACCGCCGGTCACCCGGGATGCAGAACAGCACGGCCACCAGCAGCAGGGCGGGCAGGAGCGGCGAGATCGGGCGGCCAGGCGCGGCGGCGGCAAACCTGCGTTCGACCAGAACCCCCAGCGCGAACGGCAAGAGCACCCGCGGCACGCCGAACAGGAACAGCACCGGATTGCCGAAGCCGAGCAGTCCGGGGCCCACGCCCTTAGCAGCCACCACCATGAGGCTGACCGCGCTGGCCACCGCGATCAGCGCCCAGACCCTGCTGCCGCTGGCCGCGAGGCAGGCGAAGACCAATCCGGCGCCCAGTTCGAACAGCAGCGACCAGAAGGCGTTGTTGAGCGGAAACGCGATATCGCCGAACGCGAAGCCCGCCGGAACCAGCAGGAGTGTCCCGAGGCCCATCGCAAGGGTTTCGTGCAAGGGCGAGGGGCGCATCACCAGCCCCACGGCAACTGCGAGCACGGCCCCGGCCAGGATCATCGGATAGAGGCGGCAGATCCGCAGCACAAAGAACGCACCGCGCCGCAGCGTCCCTTCGGAAAGCCGCGCGCCATAAGCATGGGACAGGACGAAGCCGCTGAGGCAGAAAAAGAAATCGACGGCGAGGAAGGTCATGCAATTGAAGCCGCGGTGCAGGATCAGCCCGTCGACATGCAGCACGCCGACGCTGAGCGAGGCGATACCCCGCAAGCCGTCCAGCCCATCGAACGCCTGCCTTGCCACGGAGTCATCACTTCCTGTTTGCTTGCCCCAAGGCAGCCGTCCAGCCCATCGAACGCCTGCCTTGCCACGGAGTCATCACTTCCTGTTTGCTTGCCCCAAGGCCGCAAAATGGGACGGAATGGTTAAGAAAGCGCATAGTCGCTAGGCTGGGTGGAGGTTCGGCTATCGACGCGGCGGATGAAGCCCGCTCAAGCGGCCTGGCCGCGTCGCCGGAGCTGTCGCCACCGCTTGACGTGTTGCCAAAGAAGAAACCGCCAATGATCGAGAGCAGGCCAGCAGCACCGGCATCGTAGCCGACATTGAAGCCCGGGCGGACCTTGCCGAAATCACCGGCCACGGGAATGGCGAAGCAAAGCCGGTCGGCACTGCCGCTTCCACTGCCGGCAGCTCCAAACGGCGTTGTTACGGTTGTTGCGACGCCGCAATTGCTGCTGCCTGATCCCGTCAGGTTTAGCGAAACCCGTCCGCCACAGGCGCCGTTGGTGAAGGCTGGAGCATTCGCATCAAACCGGAATGTCGTGGACACTTCGGTGCCAGCTGCGATCAGCTAGTCGGGAAGCGCTGCGCAACTCAGCGTTGCCGTGCTGCCATCAGGATTGCGCAGGCTGAGATTGTCGCCGCTCACATATTCTACTTTGCCCTTGAAGACGAGATCCGCATAGGATGCGGTTTGGGCAGTCGCCATGGTTGGAAGAAGCAAGCCGAAAGCGATCCCGGAAATTGCGGCAACCAGGATGAAAGATGTTTTGCGCTCGGTGAGCAAACCTCGGCTGTGGAATTGCCCGCGTATGCTCACAAGCTGCAAAGTAATGGCAGCTGGCTACCTGCGTACCATTGTTGCATAGGGCAATGCACTGTGATTGCCAGTATGGCGAAGGAGGGGTGCCGCAGAAAGACCCGCCTACCGGCCCCCTTGCGGCGACCGATAGGCGAATCCGCGACCCGGGGCCGGGCTTGCTGCCTCGACTCTCGGCTCATCCAGGTAAAAGGGGGACTACCTGATGCAGCCTTTCTACGCGCTGTACGGTTGTCGATGAAACGACAATATCTGCGCTCAGAAATCGAAGCTGGCGATCAGAAGATCCCGATCCCGCCTTGTTGCCGCCACGAACCGACCTTAAAGGGCGCCGAAATTTCAGTGATCAGGATCGAATGCGAATGAGCTCTACTCCCAAGACCAATGCCCTGATGCGCCGTGGTGTTGAATTCCTCGGCACTGAGCACGCGATCCTGTGCGGGGCGATGAGCTGGGTTTCCGAGCGCAATCTCGTTGCTGCAATCAGCAATGCCGGGGGCTTTGGCGTGATTGCCTGCGGGGCGATGACGCCCGAACTGCTCGACGCCGAGATCACCGCGACAGCGGGACTGACGGCGAAGCCCTTCGGTGTGAACCTCATCACGATGCACCCGCGCCTGTTCGATCTGATCGAGGTCTGCGCGCGCCACAAGGTCGGCCATGTCGTGCTTGCGGGCGGCATTCCGCCCAAGGGCGCAGTGGAAGCGATCAAGGCCTTCGGCGCCAAGGTGCTCGTGTTCGCGCCGACGCTGGCACTGGCGAAGAAGCTGTTCCGCTCGGGCGCCGATGCGCTCGTGATCGAGGGCTCCGAGGCGGGCGGGCATATCGGCCCGGTTTCGACTTCGGTGCTCGCGCAGGAATTCCTTCCCGCGCTGGCGCAGGATCACATCGTGTTCGTGGCGGGCGGCATCGGCCGCGGCGGAATGATCGCGAGCTATCTCGAAATGGGCGCAAGCGGCGTGCAGCTTGGCACCCGCTTTGCCTGCGCCAGCGAATCCATCGCGCATCCGGCGTTCAAGACCGCATTCTTCCGCGCCAATGCGCGCGATGCCGTGGCGAGCGTGCAGATCGATCCGCGCCTCCCCGTCATCCCGGTGCGCGCGCTGCGCAACAAGGGTAGCGACGAGTTCATCGCCAAGCAGATCGAAGTCGCGCGGCGGCTCGATGAAGGCGTGGTCAATATGGGTGAGGCGCAGCTCGAGATCGAGCACTTCTGGGCAGGGGCGCTGCGCCGCGCAGTAATCGACGGCGATGTCGAGAGCGGCTCGCTCATGGCCGGACAGTCTGTCGGCATGGTGACGAAGGAAGAGCCGGTGAGCGCGATCATGGGCGAACTGATGACGGAGTGCGAGGCGGCGCTCACGCGCGGCTGATCGCGGATCGATGACGTTGAACGGCGAGACGCAGCCCATGCCACACCGCGCCTCCATCGGCTTCGTCGTCTGCCCGGCGTGACGATGCTGCTGTTCCTGAACGGCGCGCGCTTGCTGGGAGCGGCCGATCAGCCGTCCAGCTCGACGTCCCAGTAGAGCCAGTCGCGCCAGCTTTCGTGGAGGTGGCCCGGCGGGAACAGCCTTCCGCGCTCCTGCAAGTGCCATGAGGTCGGGCGGATCGGCTCGGTGATCAGGCGCATCGCGGCTTGCGCGGGGGTGCGGCCGCCTTTGCGCATGTTGCACGGCGCGCAGGCGGCGACGACGTTTTCCCATGTGGTCCGCCCGCCAAGGCGGCGCGGGACGACGTGATCGAACGTCAACTGATCCGGGCAGCCGCAATACTGGCACTGGAACTTGTCGCGCAGGAACAGGTTGAAGCGGGTGAAGGCGGGAAACTCGCTTGGCCGGACATACTGGCGCAGCGCGATGACCGAGGGGATCTTCATGTCGAGCGAGGCACTGTGCACCTCGCGGTCATAGGTCGCGACGATATCGACCCGTTCGAGGAACACCGCCTTGATCGCGGTCTGCCAGGGCCAGAGGCTTAGCGGATAGTAGCTGAGCGGGGTGTAATCGGCATTGAGCACGAGCGCCGGGCAATTCGAGAGATGGCGGTCAGACCCAAGAAACGCGGCCCCCTCACCATTGAGGCTGCCGCTGTGGGGCCTGGCATGCGCCGCCCGCTCGATCAGCGACCTGTGAAGCATGCTCCCATCCGGCCCTTTCGATGGTGAGCGCCAGATGCCCCGCCCGGAGGCGACGCGACGCGCCTTCGGAGTGCGATGTGGGGGACGCGGATGACCGCTTCGTGACGCATGGCCGGAAAAGACCACAGGCCAGACTCATGCGTCAAGGGGATGCGCGCATTCCTGTCCACAGGTCCATGGGCCTGTGGACAGGATGTGGATCATTTCGGGCAAACCGAACGATTACAGCGGGCTGATTACCTCGTGTAGGCTTTCACGAGTTCGTAGAGGTAGGCGCGGCCGGTCATCAGCGACTTGATCTCGATCCGTTCGTTGAGGCCGTGGACACCGTTGCCATCCGGGTTGCCCCAGCTGCCGGGCACGCCATAGGTCGGGATGCCGACCGCGCCGAGGAACACGGCATCGGTCGCGCCGGTCGACATCGTGGTCACCACTGGCACGCCGGGGAAGTACTTCGCGGCGAGCTTCTCCATCGGGCCGATGATGGCCGGGTCCATCGGCGGCGTCTTGGCGATCGGGCGCAGCGGCGGGGCGAGCGTGATCGTCACGCCGGTATCGGCGGCCACGTCCTGCAGTTCCTTCTGCACTTCTTCCACCGAATGGCCGGGGAAGATGCGGCAGTTGATGTTGGCCCCGGCGCGCTGCGGCAGCGCGTTGTTGGCATGGCCGCCATCGAGCAGCGTGGCGACGCAAGTGGTGCGCAGCATCGAATGGAAGGTGCGGTCCTTGTTGAGCACGGCCTCTGCCGCGCTATCGCCGGGATTGGCGGCAATTGCCTGCATCGCCTTGCCGATCTCGTCGGTGCGCGCGGCACCGGCCTTGGCGAAGAACGCGCGCGTCGTGTCCGAAAGCTCAAGCTTGAAATCGTAATTCTGCAGCTTTACCAGCGCGGCCGCGAGTTCGTAGATCGCATTCTCGCGCACCGGGATCGAGCTGTGGCCGCCCGGGTTGCGCGTTTCGATGCGGTAGTTCTGCACGCCCTTCTCGCCAACCTGGATCGATTCCACGACGAGCTTGCCGCCTTCGGAAACGCCTTTGCCATCGGTGCGCCCGCCGCCGCCTTCGTTGAGCGCATATGCCGCGTCGATCAGATCGCGCTTGTTGTTCGCGAGCCATTCGGCGCCGTTGAAGGCATACGTCGTCTCCTCGCCGCACGTGAGCGCGAGCTTGACCGTGCGCTTTGGCTTGAATCCCTCCTGCTTGAAGCGGATCAGCGTGTCGGTCCACGCCGCCGCCATCGCCTTGTCGTCGGCCACGCCGCGCGCATAGAGATAGCCGTTCTCCTCGATCAGCGTGAACGGATCGCGCACCCAGTCCTCGCGCTTGGCTTCGACGACATCGAGGTGGGCGAGCAGCAGGATCGGCTTTTCGGTCTTCGACGTGCCCGGCAGGACAGCGACAAGGCCACCTTCCTTGGGCTTCTCCGGCGTGGCGAAGAGCGTCAGCTGGTCATCGGTGAAGCCTGATGCCTTGAGTCGCGCGGCCATGCGCTCTGCGGCCAGCGTGCAGCTGCCGGAAGACAGGGTCGTGTTGGTTTCGACAAGTTCCTTGTAGAGGCTGCGGAACGCTTCCTCGCCGCCATAGGGATCAGCCTTCGCGGCCGGCGCGGCGAGCGCGGGCGATGAAAGCAGGGCGGCTGAGATGGCACCGGTGAGCAGCTTGCGCATGGGGCACAAAGTCCTTTGTCCTGAAGTTGCGAGGCGCGTTTCAGCACGATTGATGGGCCGCCGCCAGCCCCCCTCGGTCCGATGCGTGAAAAGGGGTTCGCCCTTGTGCAAAACGGGGCGGATTCGCTTTGGAAAAGCGCTCCGAATGCCTATGTCCGAATGATGGCCAGTACGAACGAAAACATCCCCAACGCCAACGAATATGGCGCCGATTCCATCAAGGTCCTGCGCGGGCTCGATGCGGTGCGCAAGCGCCCCGGCATGTACATCGGCGATACCGACGATGGATCGGGCCTGCACCACATGGTGTTCGAGGTTTCCGACAACGCGATCGACGAGGCGCTGGCGGGGCACTGCGATCTCGTGCTCATCGAATTGAACCCCGATGGTTCGGTTTCGGTCGAGGACAACGGCCGCGGCATCCCGACCGGGATCCATGCCGAGGAAGGCGTTTCCGCCGCCGAAGTGATCATGACCCAGCTCCACGCGGGCGGGAAGTTCGAGAACACCAGCGACGACAACGCCTACAAGGTTTCGGGCGGCCTCCACGGCGTCGGCGTCTCGGTCGTCAATGCGCTGTCCGAATGGCTCGAACTCACGATCTGGCGCGACAGCGAGGAGCACTGGATGCGCTTCGAGCACGGCGATGCGGTTGCGCCGCTCAAGGTCAACGGCCCGGCGCCAGCGGACGGCAAGGGGGGGGGCAAGAAGGGCACCCGCGTCACCTTCTTCGCCAGCCACGACACGTTCAAGAACGTCACCGAGTTCGATTTCGACAAGCTGGAGCACCGCTACCGCGAACTGGCGTTCCTGAACTCCGGCGTGCGCATCCTGCTGCGGGACAAGCGGCACGAGGAGGTGAAGGAGCACGATCTCTATTACGTCGGCGGCATCGCGGCCTTCGTGAAGTATCTTGATCGCAACAAGGCGCCCCTGATGCCCGAACCGATTGCGATCGGCGCGGAGCGCGACGGCATCGGCATCGATGTCGCGCTGCAGTGGAACGACAGCTATTACGAGAACGTCCTCACCTTCACCAACAACATCCCCCAGCGCGATGGCGGCACGCACCTTGCCGCCTTCCGTGCCGCGCTGACGCGGACGCTGAACGGCTATGCGGACCGTTCGGGGATGCTCAAGAAGGAGAAGGTTTCCCTCACCGGCGACGACATGCGCGAGGGGCTGACCGCGATTGTTTCGGTCAAGCTGCCGGACCCCAAGTTCTCCTCGCAGACCAAGGACAAGCTGGTTTCCTCCGAAGTGCGCCAGCCGCTGGAGGCCCTGATGGCGGACAAGATGAGCGAATGGCTGGAGGAAAACCCTGCCCACGCCCGCGCCGTCATCCAGAAGGTGATCGACGCCGCCGCCGCGCGCGAGGCGGCCAAGAAGGCGCGCGAGCTGACCCGGCGCAAGGGCGCGATGGACATCGCCAGCCTGCCCGGCAAGCTGGCCGATTGCCAGGAGCGCGATCCTTCGAAGTGCGAACTGTTCCTCGTCGAGGGCGATTCGGCAGGCGGTTCGGCCAAGCAGGGGCGTGACCGGCACTTCCAGGCGATCCTGCCGCTGAAGGGCAAGATCCTCAACGTGGAGCGCGCGCGGTTCGACCGGATCATCGGCTCGAAGGAAGTCGGCACGCTGATCCAGGCGATGGGCACCGGCATCCGTGACGAGTTCAACCTTGCGAAGTTGCGCTATCACAAGATCGTCATCATGACCGACGCCGACGTGGACGGCGCGCATATCCGCACGCTGTTGCTGACGTTCTTTCACCGCCAGATGCCCGAGATCATCCGCGAAGGGCACCTCTTCATCGCGCAGCCGCCGCTCTACAAGGTGGCGAAGGGGCGGAGCGAGGTCTACCTCAAGGACGGCCCGGCGCTCGATCGCTATCTGGTCGAGGCGGGGCTGGCGGGCCGCATGCTGGAGACGGCGGGCGGCGCGCGCAGCGGGGCGGATCTTGCGGGTCTGGTCGAGCACGCGCTGCGGCTGCGCAACCTGATGGCCTTCGTGCCCAAGCGCTATGATCCCGCGATCATTGAGGCGCTGGCGCTGGCTGGCGCGCTCGATCCCGAACTGACGCCTGAGGCGCGTGAAGCGGCGCTGGCCGCCAGCGTGCGCTGGATGGACCGGGGCGAGCGCGAGGCGCGCTGGACCGCGCGCGTGGCGCCGGACGGCGGCTACCAGATCGAGAAGCTCTGGCGCGGGGTGACCGACAACCACACGATCGAGGCCGGTTTCCTTTCCAGCGCCGAAGCGCGCAAGCTGGCGCGGCTCGCCGGCGAGCAGGCGGAGGTCTATGCCACCCCCGCGCGGCTGGTGCGCAGCAGCGCGGCTGCCGCCGAGCCGGAACCGGAAATCGTGGCCGAGGAGCCCGAGGCTGAGGGCGAGGCGGCGGCGCCGGTGCGTCCCGCAGCGAAGGAAGGCGCAGGGATCACCCGGCCGTCCGAACTCCTCGCGCAAGTGCTGGCGGCGGGCCGCAAGGGCCTCTCCATCTCGCGCTACAAGGGGCTGGGCGAGATGAACGCCGATCAGCTGTGGGAGACCACACTTGATCCCACCCAGCGCTCGCTGCTGCAGGTGAAGATGGAAGACGCCGACGTGACTGACGAGATCTTCACGCGCCTGATGGGCGACGTCGTCGAGCCGCGCCGCGATTTCATTCAGGAAAACGCGCTCAACGTGGCGAACCTGGACGTTTGATGGCTGTTTCGGTGAAACCGAAACAGATGCGGCACCGGCCCGCTCCCCCGCCCGGCCACCCACGAGTGTACCCTGGATGGGTGGCCGGGCGGGGGAGTGGGCCGGTGCCGCCTCCGCGTGAGCGGAGCAAACAATGAAGCGCGCGACCATTGCCGAGATCCCGTGGGATCAGCCCGCGACGATGATCGACCTTGAGGGGCGCGTGCCGATCATTGGCACGATCCGCGAGTGTGCGCTGCATTTCACGCTCTACAAGCCGCACGCGAAGGAAAACGCCCGCCTGCTGCTGACGGTGCCGGTGCACCGCGAAGGCCGGGCGACGCGGACGTGGCTGCTGGAACCGGCGGAGATCGCGGTGCTGGCGGCGCGGCTGGCGGATGAGGGCGGCGAGACGGCGCACTGATTGTTGGATTTGGAGACGCGGCGGCGCGGCATCCAGTGGGATGGCAGATCGCGCGGCCGGTGCGGCGCCTGCGAAACCCCGTGAGGGGACTGCGGGGCGGCACGCCATGAACTGCATCGTGTGCGAATGGCCGGATGGGGCAGGACCTGACCCGGCTCGACCTGTACCGTCAGTGCCCGGACCCGGGGGCGGCTCGCAGACCAGCCGGGCTCCTTGCGGTGCAGAAGCGCCGCGAGGCACTGAACGGAGCTGGCGTGGTGAATGCCTGGCCAAGGGTTTGGGCACATGTCCCGCCTTGAACCCCGCAGCCCACACCGGCCGCGCTGGCCCTTTGCATGACGCTTGGGGCCAGAAGAGCGAGGGCGAGGCTGGCCTTGCCGGCTCCCGATCCGGGTGGGGCATTTAACCTATTTGGTTTGTTTTGTCAAGATTGCTTAATCAAAAAATTGAGCATCGAGGTTAGGATGTCTGCTGATAAATTCGGAACCAAAAAACGGCTAATCGCTATCTTCAAGGCCACTATAGTCAATGTCACTAATGTCAATTTCCGAAGAATCGCCTTCGTTTATAAGATCTTCCTGAATATCAACCAGCGCTGTGCGAAGTTCTTCTATCCCCGCACTGCTAAATGCAATCGCCTGTTTTCCCAAAATTCGACGAAGATCGTTGAAATCAATGCGGGCGTTGTTAACCTCGACGAGGGGTCGAAGTGCTGCGATAAGTCTGTTAGAATCGGAAATAGCGTTCCTAAAAGACGCAAAAATTTCATCTTGCTGCTTGATTGAAAGGTGTAGATCTAGAGCTTGCCCAGGATCTAATTCGCTTCTGTTTAGAACGTGCTCGAACCAGTAATTTTTTCGTGATTTCTCAAGAAGCTCTGATTTCGAGAGAGAAATATTCTCCCTTTCAATAACGTCACTTGAAACTTCAGGCGTCACCGACTGGAGTAGTGTTTCAAGGTAGGATTTAAGTGTCGTATTTACCGCTTCCAAGTGTCTGATCTGAGAAGCAAGATCGGCGAACTTTGAGCTGTCCTTTCGCTGTCGTAGCAACTCCTGAAATAACCCTGCCCACTGATCTCGAAGCCAATTCTCTATATCTGACTCTTTTTCAAATGATTTTACGGGATTATTTCGCTGCTTACTGTAAATATATTCAATAAAGTTGAACACCTTTACCGAATCAACGTGTGCATATTTTATACTGGTATTGTCTTTATTTTTTAAATACGTTTGATATTCAGAGTGAACACCTTGCTCTACTAAAACATAAACGGGAATGTCTGCATCATGCGCTCGCGCGAATTCCCGCCTAGTCACACTTTCAAATTCTTCGTCTCTCTTCTTGGCCGAAGACGATTGACTGCTGGCGGCTGATCCATATCGCCCACCAATAATTAGAACTAGTATGTCCGACGACTGGGCCTCACGGTAGCAAGATTCATCCAATGGCTGTGTCGGATCGTACGCAATCGAGCCATATTCAGACAAAACAGGCTCAAAACCCAGATTTTCTATAAATATTTCAATAGACGCACGAACATGCTTAAGGTCGTAGTACGTAGAACTTACAAATACTCGCGGCTTTGCCATGTTACTACTCCGCCGCGATCCCCGCAGCCTTGAACATGTCCGCTTCGGCTTCTTCCACCAGCTCGTTCGCCGGTTCGGCGGACTTCGCCTTGCGGCGGCTGTCGAAGCTCGACCACACGGTGTTCCAGTCGCCGCGGGTGGCGGCCTTGGAGTATTCGGTGGCGCGGGTTTCGAAGAAGTTGGCGTGTTCGACGCCGTTGAGCAGCGGGGTGAGCCAGGGGAGGGGGTGTTCCTCGATCATGTAGATCGGCTGGAAGCCCAGCTGGCCGAGGCGCCAATCGGCGATGTAGCGGATGTACTTCTTGATTTCCTTGGGGCTCATGCCCGGCACCGGGCCCTGCTCGAAGGCGAGGTCGATGAAGGCGTCCTCGAGGCGGACGGTCTTCTGGCAGCAATCGATGATGTCTTCCCTCACCGCCTTGGTGAGGCAGCCGCGCTCGGTCACGAAGGCGTGGAACAGCTTGGTGATGCCTTCGCAGTGGAGCGATTCGTCGCGCACGGACCACGAGACGATCTGGCCCATGCCCTTCATCTTGTTGAAGCGCGGGAAGTTCATCAGCATGGCGAAGCTGGCGAAGAGCTGGAGGCCTTCGGTGAAGCCGCCGAACATCGCGAGGGTGCGGGCGATGTCTTCATCGGAATCGACGCCGAACTGCTGCAGGTAATCGTGCTTGGCGCGCATCTCCTCGTATTCGAGGAACATCGCGTACTCGCTCTCGGGCATGCCGATGGTGTCGAGCAGGTGGCTGTAGGCGGCGATGTGGACCGTCTCCATGTTGGAGAAGGCGGCGAGCATCATCTTGACCTCGGTCGGCTTGAACACGCGGCCGTACTTGTCGTGGTAGCAATCCTGCACCTCGACATCGGCCTGGGTGAAGAAGCGGAAGATCTGGGTGAGCAGGTTGCGCTCGTGGTCCGAGATCTTCTGCGCCCAATCGCGGCAATCTTCGCCCAGGGGCACTTCTTCAGGCATCCAGTGGATCTGCTGCTGGCGCTTCCAGAAGTCGTAGGCCCAGGGATATTCGAAGGGCTTGTAGGAGCTGCGGGCTTGGAGAAGTGACATGGGGACGAGTCCTGTTCGGGTTCAGCGCAAGAAGGATAGGGTGGTCCGCGCGCCGGTGAAAGCGCGCGGGAAGCAGGGAATCAGAGTCTTGGCCGCTTTTCCACTGTCTGTTCGGGCGCCCCGAAGGACAGGAGGTGCTACTTCCAGAACCAGCGCGGGGTGAGCTTGCGCTCCGCCCGGTTGCGCCACATCTGAATGTAGAGCCAGAGGCCCGAAAAACTGAAGAAAATCATCGCGAAACCCGAGAGCGTCGCGATCACCACGCCCACGGGTCCGAAGCTCTCGCCCGAGTGCAGATGGTGCAGCAGGCCGACCAGCGCGCGCGGGTCGCCCGGCTTGGGCTTTGGCCGGCACATGTAGTCCGGCGGGCAGGTGAACGCCGGCTTGGCGCTGGCCTCGACCTTCGGCTTCTCGCCCTCGCCGCCCGCCATGAGCGGCACGATCTGGCTGAGCGTGCCCGTTATGGCGATCCACAGCAGGAACACCCCGAAGAAAACCGAAATCCAGCGATGAAACTTGCGCACGACGAGGTCCCTCTTGCAATTGCGAATTATTCGCAAGTGTAGCCTGCCGAGACTGCCCAAGGCAAGCGGGAACCGTGTCGCGGATTGTCGCGAATGACCGTGCCGCGGTGCCGGAGACAGCGATTTCCTTGCTAGGATACACGTGTCCTATCCTTCACGGAAACCAAGCCAGCGGAGGAGCAGCACCAGCGCAATCGTAAAGGCGACCAACGCAAAGGGTATCGCCACGAGGACCGTGCCGCATCCCGTCAGGCGTTTGCCCAGACCGCCCAATCCATCGATCTGAGCGCCTACACGCGTTCCAGAGACTGCGCGCAGCAGGGAGCCGACGGCCAGAAAGGCCAACGGAACCTTCCAGTACCACCCGAACGAGCGCAGGGCCTCGGGCACGAAGCTCGCCATATCGGCCCAGACACTCGGCTCCGCCATCCTAGCGCTCCATCAAAGAGATGCCTCGCTGAGACATGCTCACTGGCACGCGAGGCATTCCTCGTAGTCGGTCTGGCCGCCGGCGCTGAGTTCGATCTTCGGAGCTTCGGCGGTGTTGTCCGCCTCCACGCCGCCGGCGAATCCGGCGCGCTGCACCGACTTCGAGCGGAGGTAGTAGAGCGACTTGATGCCCTTCTCCCAAGCCTGGAAGTGCAGCATCATGAGGTCCCACTTGTCGACGTCAGCCGGGATGTAGAGATTCAGCGACTGCGCCTGATCGATGTAGGGCGTGCGGTCTGCCGCGAATTCGAGCAGCCAGCGCTGGTCGATCTCGAAGCTGGTCTTGTAGACGGCCTTTTCCTCAGGGCTGAGGAAATCGAGGTGCTGGACCGAACCGCCACGCTCGAGGATCGAGTTCCACACGTTGGTGGAATCCTTCGACTTCGACTGGAGCAGCTTCTCGAGATAGGGGTTCTTGACCACGAAGCTGCCCGAGAGCGTCTTGTGGGTGTAGATGTTGGCCGGGATCGGCTCGATGCAGGCCGAGGTGCCGCCGCAGATGATCGAGATCGACGCGGTGGGGGCAATCGCCATCTTGCACGAGAAGCGCTGCATCACGCCCATGTCAGCCGCATCGGGGCAGGCACCGCGTTCCTGCGCGAGGAGGAGCGAAGCCTCGTCAGCCTTGGCCGCGATGTGCTTGAACATCTTGAGGTTCCACGCCTTGGCCATGGCGCTTTCGAAACCGATGCCCTTCTGCTGCAGGAACGAGTGGAAGCCCATCACGCCCATGCCGACCGAGCGTTCGCGCATGGCCGAATACTTGGCGCGGGCCATCTCGTCTGGCGCGCGGTCGATGTAGTCCTGCAGCACGTTATCGAGGAAGCGCAGCACGTCTTCGATGAAGCGCTCGTCCTTGTTCCACTCGTCCCACGTTTCGAGGTTGAGCGAGGAGAGGCAGCACACCGCGGTGCGATCGTTGCCGAGGTGATCGCGGCCGGTGGGCAGCGTGATTTCCGAGCAGAGGTTCGAGGTCGAGACCTTGAGGCCGAGATCGCGGTGATGCTTGGGCATCGTGCGGTTCACCGTGTCGTTGAACACGATGTAGGGCTCACCCGTGGCGAGGCGGGTTTCGACCAGCTTCTGGAACAGCGAGCGCGCATCGACCGTGCCGCGCACCGAGCCGTCCTTGGGGCTGCGCAGGTTGAATTCGGCGCCATCGCGCACCGCTTCCATGAATTCATCGGTCAGCAGCACGCCGTGGTGCAGGTTGAGCGCCTTGCGGTTGAAATCGCCCGACGGCTTGCGGATTTCGAGGAACTCCTCGATCTCGGGATGCGACACATCGAGGTAGCACGCCGCCGAACCGCGGCGGAGCGAGCCCTGCGAGATCGCGAGGGTGAGGCTGTCCATCACGCGGACGAAGGGGATGATGCCGCTGGTCTTGCCATTGAGGCCGACCGATTCGCCGATGCCGCGGACCTGGCCCCAATAGGTGCCGATGCCGCCGCCGCGGCTGGCGAGCCACACGTTCTCGTTCCACGTGCTGACGATGCCTTCAAGGCTGTCCGACACCGAATTGAGGTAGCACGAGATAGGCAGGCCGCGCCCGGTGCCGCCGTTAGAGAGCACCGGCGTTGCGGGCATGAACCACAGCTTCGAGATGTAGTCATAGAGCCGCTGCGCATGGCCCTGATCGTCGGCATAGGCGTCCGCCACGCGGGCGAAGAGATCCTGATAGCGCTCGCCCGGCAGCAGATAGCGGTCGTCGAGCGTATCCTTGCCGAAATCGGTCAGCAGGGCATCACGCGCGGCATCAGTCGCGATCGTGAAGCGGCGCGCGTTGATCGTCTTGGAATCCGAGGCCGGCTTCGTCGCCGCGGCAAGCGCGCTCGCAGCACCAGCGGTCATCGCCGCCACCAGCGCTTCGCTGCCCTTGTCATCCGCACTCATGCCAATCGCCTTTCCGTTTCCGCCTGCGGACGCCGCGCTGCTGGTGAGGCCCAGCTCGCTCTGGCCGAAATCTTCACGAACCGTTCCGTCTTGCTCCACGACGTCGTCACCAGTCCTGAAATCCACGCCACAACCCCTGTTCATCTTTGCAGGACCGCCCGGCTCAACCGAATCGGACCCTCGAAATTCATCATACGCCTCGCGGAACAAAAGAAGAATATCTCATTCTCCTCGGGCCTCGCGCGGGCGCCCGTCACCAAGGTCAAGGCCAGGAGGGGCGGTGGCAAGACGGCCACCGTTGCCGCGAGCAAACCGCCCGCTGCGCCACTGAAACTAGGTTTAGAGGTTCCCCCGGGACCCGACCACTACCCATAGTGCCTCAACCGGAATCAGACACAAGAGGGTAAACACTGACTTATCGATTCGGCTCGTCGCACGTACGATTCGCTTCATCGTCACGACAGTCATGCTGCAGCGCAGCGACGCGCGCGGAAACCGGCATTTCAAGTCCCAATCTGCACCCGTGCAAATAAATTTGGGCCGCGCCGCCGATCTTGTGGACAATATCGCTGTCCAGCCCCACCGCCGCGATGAGCTGCAATTTATCCACTGGTACGTCGGCTCTGCGCCGGGTTATGCCTTGTCGCTTGAGCAGGGCAAAAGGCCCGTTGGAGGAGCGACATAGTGCTTAACCTCATCTCGATCATCATCAGTGGCTTCGTCGTCGGCCTTGCCGCGCGCTTCCTCTATCCCGGGCCGGTCCCCATGGGCATCGGGCTGACGATCCTGCTCGGCATTGGCGGTTCGCTGGCAGCGGGGCTCGCCGTAAGCCGTGGCCGCGGCGACGGCGTGAACGGCGTCGGCCTGCTTGCCTCGATCGTCGGCGCGCTGGTGCTGATCTTTATCGGGCGGCACCTTTAAGGGGGAGCCGCCCCTCCCACCTCAGTCCGGCACCAGCACCGTATCGCGCGCGGCGGGCTGGGTCTGGGGGTAATCCTCGTTGAAGTGCAGGCCGCGGCTCTCGCGCCGGGCACGTGCGCTTTTCACGATGAGTTCGGCAGTCTGGAGCAGGTTGCGCAGTTCGATCAGGTCCGCCGTGACGCGGAAGTTGCCGTAATACTCGTTGACCTCGTCCTTGAGCAGTTCGATCCGGTGCGCCGCGCGTTCGAGGCGTTTGTTGGTGCGCACAATGCCGACGTAGTTCCACATGAAGCGGCGCAGTTCGGTCCAGTTCTGCTTGATGACGACTTCCTCGTCGGAATCGGCGACGCGGCTTTCGTCCCATGGGCGCAAGGCGGGGGGGGCGGGGAACTGGTCCCAGCGGGCGAGGATATCGTGCGCGGCCGAATCGCCGAACACGAAGCATTCGAGCAGGCTGTTGGAGGCGAGGCGGTTGGCGCCATGGAGGCCGCTTTCGGAGCATTCACCGACGGCGTAGAGGCCATCGAGATCGGTGCGGCCCGCAAGGTCGATGAGGACGCCGCCGCAGGTATAGTGCTGGGCGGGGACGACCGGGATCGGCTCCTTCGTCATGTCGATGCCGAGGCCAAGCAGGCGCTCGTAGATGTTGGGGAAGTGGCCGCGGACGAAGTCCGGATCCTTGTGGCTGATATCGAGGTGGACGTAATCGAGCCCGAGGCGCTTGATCTCGTGGTCGATCGCGCGCGCGACGATATCGCGCGGGGCGAGTTCCTCGCGCGGGTCGAAGCGCGGCATGAAGCGCTCGCTGCCGCCCGGCACGCCCGGCGGCAGCTTGAGGTGCCCGCCCTCGCCGCGCACGGCCTCGGTGATGAGGAAGTTCTTGACCTCGAGGTTGTAGAGGCAGGTCGGGTGGAACTGCATGAACTCCATGTTGGCGACACGGCAGCCCGCGCGCCAGGCCATGGCAATGCCGTCTCCGGTCGCTCCGCGCGGGGCGGTGCTGAAAAGATAGGTGCGGCCCGCGCCGCCGGTGGCGAGGATCGTGGCGCGCGCCGAAAAGCATTCGACACGCCCGCTGCCGGTATCGAGCGCATAGACGCCCCACACGCGGTTGCTGCCGCCCGCAGCCCCGCTCGCCCCTTCGGTGCGGTGGCGATCGGTGATGAGGTCGATCGCAACCATATCGGGCCGGAGGGTGATATTGGGGTGCGCCTTGGCGGCCGCGATCAGTGCCTGCTGGACGGCCCAGCCGGTCGCATCATCGACATGGACGATGCGGCGGTGCGAGTGGCCACCCTCGCGGGTGAGGTGGAGCGCGCCGGATTCGGCGTTGAAGGGCACGCCGAGTTCGGCAAGCCGGTGAATTGCGGCCGGTGCGTTCTCGACCACGAACTCCACCGTCTCGCGCCGGTTGAGCCCCGCGCCGGCGACCATGGTGTCGCGGATATGATCGTCGAAGGTGTCGCCTTCATCGAGGACGGCGGCGATGCCGCCCTGCGCCCATGCAGTTGATCCGCCATCGAGCGCGCCCTTGGCGAGCACGAGCACGCGGCAACGCTCGGCAAGGACCAGCGCAGCGGTAAGGCCGGCAGCGCCGGAGCCGATGATCAGGACATCATGGCTGGCCGGTTCGGAGGCCTTCATGACCGGACCCGGCATGCATCAGGAAAACGATCGGACACCACCGCTCTTTGCCCGTCCTCACCGCGCTTGGGAAGTGCGAAGCAGTCCGCCCAGCGGGGTAAATATCATTGGTTGTCCCTAGAAGGGTGTTTGTTTTTGCACCCGCGAATGGTAATTTAACTTAGGGATCGCACTTAGTCGAAGGATTGCAGGCCATGGTCTGGCGTTTGCCTTTTTTGCCTGTTCAACCGCCACCGACCCGATCCCTCTTCAGTGCGCTGGAACGGCTCCCGCCACGTTGGCCAATGCCGTGACTGCAAGGCGGCGGTGCGCAAATCCAGCCGCGGCTACTGGAAGCAGCTGGACGAGTGAAAGTTTTCCTGAATCAGTAGGTTGTGACGGGCTGGGGCGTGCTAGCCAAGCGCGTTCGCCGGGGTGCTCGTCAGCTTGACGAAGACATCCTCGAGGTCTGCCTCGTCGGTCGAGACATCGACGATTCCATAGCCGAGCGACTGCACCAGCGCGAGCACGTCGCCCGCGTTGATGCGGTCCTTGTTGTAGGACACGCGCAGCTCACGTTCACCCGAAACAACGCTCTTCACGAAGGCCTCATGCTGCGGCGCAGCATCTATCGGGCGGTCGAGTGTGAGCACCACGATCTTCTCGCGCATCATCCCGACAAGGTCGCGCGTGGGCTGATCGGTAATCAGCTGCCCGTGGTTGATGATGGCGATGCGGTCACACAGCTGCTCCGCCTCTTCGAGGTAGTGCGTGGTGAGGACGATGGTTACGCCCTGATTGTTAAGATCAACCACCAGCTCCCACAGCAGGCGCCTGAGTTCGACATCGACGCCGGCGGTCGGTTCATCGAGCACGAGGATCGGCGGCGTGTGGACCATCGCCTTGGCAATCAGCAGCCGGCGCTTCATCCCGCCCGAAAGCGAGCGGGCATAGGCATGGGCCTTGTCTGCCAGATGGACCGACTTGAGCAGTTCGAGCGAGCGGCGCGCGGGCGCTGGCACGCCGTAGAGCCCAGCCTGGATATCGAGCACTTCGAGCGGGGTGAAGAACGGATCGAACACGATCTCCTGCGGGACGATGCCGATCGAGGCCTTGGCGTTGCGCGGCTCCTTGTCGATGTCGAAGCCCCAGATCTCTACCGTGCCGGAGGATTTCATCACGAGGCCGGCCAGCGTGTTGATCAAGGTGGACTTGCCCGCGCCGTTGGGGCCGAGCAGACCGAAGATCTGGCCCTGCGGCACATCGAAGCTGACCCCGCCCAGCGCCAGTTTGCCTTCACCCGATTGGCTGCCAGCCTGCGCGTAGCGCTTGACGAGATCACGGATGCGGATGGCGGGGGTGGTGCTCATGGCGGTCTCCCTGCCCCCGGAAGCGTCGCGCGTAAAGGGTGTGTGTGCATCCTCCAGCTTGTCGTTCGGGGCATGGTTTGCTAGTCGCCCGGCCATGAGCACGATCAAGGCACCCGAGACGGTTCTCACCACCAGCACCCGCGTGCGCTGCGACGGCGCGGACGGGATCCGCGGCGGGGCGGCGCTGGGCCATCCGCGCGTGTGGATCGAGATCGACGAGCGGGGCTATGCCGAATGCGGCTATTGCGACCGGCGCTTCGTGCTGAAGGGCGGGCCTGCGGATAACGGGGCCCGCGCGTAATCGCGGTGGCATGATGCGGCAGGGCTGCCTATATCCCTGCGCATGACCAACACCCCCGATCCCCGTTCGCTGCTCTATCGCCCCGGCCTCCTGACGCCCGAGGAAGCAAAGCGGCTGACCGCCACGGCGCTCGGTGCCTGCGAGGACGGTGAGCTCTATCTCCAGTTCATCGCCAGCGAGAGCTTCGGCTTCGACGACGGGCGATTGAAGACGGCGGACTATTCGCGCGATGCCGGGTTCGGCCTGCGCGGCGTTTCGGGCGAGATGACCGGGTTCGCCCATGCCAACGAGATTTCCGCCGCCGCCATCGCGCGCGCCGGGGAAACGCTCAAGCTGCTCGATCCGGCGAAGGTGGCTGCCGCTGCGGCGCCCCGCCAGAACAACCGCCACCTCTATACCGATGCCTCCCCGCTCGATGCGATCCCCTTCGCGGCCAAGGTCAAGCTGCTCGAGACGATCGATGCGGCGGCACGCGCGCGCGATCCGCGCGTGGCGCAGGTTTCGGCGAGCCTTGCCGCCAGCTGGTCGGTGGTCGAGATCGTCCGCGCGGACGGGTTTGTCGCTCAGGATGTGCGGCCGCTGGTACGGCTGAATGTCTCGATTGTCGCGGAATCGGGCGACCGGCGCGAGACGGGCAGCTTCGGCATCGGCGGGCGGCGGCTTTACGACGATCTGTTCGAGCCGGGCACGTGGAACCGCGCGATCGATACCGCGCTGGCGCAGGCGCTGGTCAATCTCGAATCGGTCGATGCCCCGGCGGGCGAGATGACCGTGCTGCTCGGGCCCGGCTGGCCCGGCGTGCTGCTGCACGAAGCGGTCGGTCACGGCCTTGAAGGCGATTTCAACCGCAAGGGCACCAGCGCGTTCTCCGGCCGGATCGGCGAGCGGGTGGCGGCGCCGGGCGTGACCGTGGTCGACGACGGCTCCATCCCCGGGCGGCGCGGTTCGTTGACCATCGACGACGAAGGCACACCGACCGAGGAAACCGTGCTGATCGAGGACGGCGTGCTCAAGGGCTATATCCACGACCGCATGAGCGCGCGGCTGATGGGCCTTGCACCCACCGGCAACGGGCGGCGCGAAAGCTATGCCCATGCGCCGATGCCGCGCATGACCAACACGTTCATGCGCGGCGGCAATGACGATCCCGCAGAGCTGCTCAGCCGCGTGAAGAACGGCATCTTTGCCAAGTCGTTTGGCGGCGGGCAGGTTGACATCACCAGCGGCAAGTTCGTGTTTTCCTGCACCGAGGCCTACCGCGTCGAGAACGGCAAGCTGGGCGCGCCGATCAAGGGCGCGACGCTGATCGGCGACGGGCCGAGCGTGCTGACCCGCGTGACGGGCATCGGCAACGACATGGCGCTCGATGAAGGCGTCGGCGTGTGCGGCAAGGGCGGGCAGAGCGTGCCGGCGGGCGTTGGCCAGCCGACGCTGCTGATCGAGGGGCTGACGGTGGGCGGCACGGCCTGACGGGCGGCGGGCCAGACCTCCGGTTCGCTCACCAGTCTCACAATGAAACCCTAGGGAAACTACGTATTTTGCGAAGCGACCGCGCCTTGCTTTACGAAGCCCTCAGGGAAACTACAGTCAGCAAGGGTTAAGCTCGCCCGGAGCAAACTGGCTCAGGCTGATTTGAGAAAGGTGCTTGTCATGATCCGCATTGCCTCCAAGCTCGGGCTTTTCGCCGCAGCCGGTGCGCTGATGCTGGCTGGCACTGCCGCCGATGCCCGCCCCCGCCTCAGCGGTGAGGAACAGCTCGCCAAGCTGCTCGAAGGGCGCGTTGCCGGCAAGCCGGTCGATTGCATCTCGCTCCCCAATGTCCAGTCATCGAGCGTGATCGACAAGACGGCGATCGTCTATGGCAGCGGCAGCACGCTTTACGTGCAGCGCCCGAAGACCGGTGCGTCCTCGCTTGATTCGGATGACGTGCTTGTCACCCAGCTTACGACCTCGCAGCTGTGCAGCATTGATACGGTGCAGCTGCGCGATCGCAACGGCGGGTTCTGGCGCGGGTTTGTCGGACTGGACAAGTTCGTGCCCTATGCCAAGCCGGCCAAGGTCGCGCTGGCAAACTGATCGCGCCGGATTGATTCCGGCCGATTGATTCCGGCCGATTGATTCCGGCAGGCCGCCGGCGGTATGGAGCCTGGCATGACCGCCTCACTCCAACCGCTCCTGCGCCTCGCCGTGCCTGAAGACACCGTCGCCCTTGCCGGTCTGGCGCGCCGCGCCGTCAGTGCGAAATTCCAGCATCTCTACAAGCCGGAAGACTTCGCGACCTTCATGGAAAGCGCGCACAGCGATGCCAAGGTGGCGAAGGAAATCGCCGATCCCGGCATGCGCGTAGCGGTGATCGAGGAAGACGGCGCGCTGATCGCTTTCTGCAAGCTGGTGCTGAACAGCACGCTGCCCACTGGCTACAGCGAGGCCCGTGCGCCCCTTGAATTGAAGCAGCTCTATACCGATCCGGCGCGGATCGGCGGCGGGCTGGGCAAGCGGCTGATGGATTGGGCGCTCGAAACCGCGCACGATGTGGGTGCGGACGAGATCCAGCTCACCGTCTACAGCGAAAACCCCGAGGCGCAGCGGTTCTACCACCGCTATGGCTTTGCCAAGATTGCCGACATCGAGTTCTGGGTGGGCAATCACTGCGATCCGGAATTTCTCTTTGCCCGGCCCCTGGTGCGCGAAGGCCATGGCCTTGCGGGGGCCGAGCAGGTATAAGCCCCCTCATGTCATCCGTACGCCCCTGGCGCGATATCACGCGCCGCAAGAGCCGCCAGATCATGGTTGGATCCGTTCCCGTTGGTGGCGATGCGCCGATCACGGTGCAGACCATGACCAACACGCTGACCAGCGATCCCGTCGCAACCATCAACCAGATCCGCCGCTGCGAGGATGCCGGGGCGGACATCATCCGCGTTTCGTGCCCCGATGTGGAAAGCACCGCGGCGCTCGGCAAGATCGTCCGCGCGGCGCGCGTGCCGATCGTGGCGGACATCCACTTCCACTATAAACGCGCGCTGGAAGCGGCGGATGCGGGTGCGGCCTGCCTGCGTATCAACCCCGGCAATATCGGATCGAGCGAGCGAGTCGCCGAAGTGGTGCGCGCGGCCAAGGCCAACGGCTGCGCGATCCGCATCGGCGTGAACGCGGGCAGCCTCGAGAAGGACCTCCTCGAAAAGTACGGCGAACCGTGCCCCGAGGCGCTGGTCGAGAGCGCGCTTGATCATATCAAGCTGCTGCAGGATCACGATTTCCACGAGTACAAGGTGGCGGTGAAGGCCTCCGACGTGTTCCTCGCGGTGGCGGCCTATATGGGCCTGGCCGAAGCGGTCGATTGCCCGCTGCATCTCGGCATCACCGAGGCGGGCGGGCTGATTGGCGGCACGGTCAAGTCCTCGATCGGGCTTGGCAGCCTGCTCTGGGCGGGGATCGGCGATACGCTGCGGGTCTCGCTTTCGGCTGAGCCGGAGGAGGAAGTGCGCGTCGGCTTCGAGATCCTGAAGTCGCTCGGCCTGCGCACGCGCGGCGTCCGCGTCGTCTCGTGCCCTTCCTGCGCGCGGCAGGGCTTCGACGTGATCCGCACGGTGGAGAAGCTGGAAAGCCGGCTCAGCCACATCAAGACGCCGATCTCGCTTTCGGTGCTCGGCTGCGTGGTCAATGGCCCGGGCGAAGCGCGCGAGACCGACGTTGGCCTGACCGGCGGCGGCAACGGCAAGCACATGGTCTACCTTTCGGGCGTGACCGACCACACCGTACAGGACGAGGACATGCTGGAGCACATCGTCGCGCTGGTGGAAGCCAAGGCCGCCGAGATGGAAGCGGCGACGACTGACGCGGGGAAGGCTGAAGTGGCGATCTGACTCTTGTCCGCGCCGGGCGTCTTGGCGATTCGCTAACGCCTTGGGCTGCAGAATGCGGCCTGCCATGAACCGCTTCATCATCATCGCCGGACTGGTGCTGCTGAGCAGCGCCGTGCTTGCCCCGCGCCTGACGCTCGACTCTACGGTTTCGGAACAGCCTGCCAAGCCCGCCCATGTATCCCCGTGGAGCAAGGACGCTGCGCCGCCAAAGCGCGGTGCCGTGCCGGCGGAAATGGTCGAGATCGTCCGCGATGCGCAGGGGCAGTTTCACCTCAACGTCGATGTCGGCGGTGAACCGGTGCGCTTTCTCGTCGATACCGGCGCCGATGTGGTGGCGCTGACCGAGGATGATGCCGACCGGCTGGGGCTGAAGCCCGATCCGTCCGACTATCGCCCGATGCTGCAGACCGCTTCGGGCACCGGCATGGCAGCACCGGTGGAGATCGACCGGCTGACGATTGGCGGGCACGATCTGACCGATGTGGAGGCAGTCGTGGTGCCCGATCTGCCGGTCAGCCTGCTCGGCCAATCGGCGCTGCGGCGGCTGGGCAGCGTGACCTTGAAGGGTGACCGGCTGATCATTGCGGGCTAAGGCGCCATCCATGACGATTTCCATTCGCTCCGCCACGCCCGCCGATCTGCCGCTGATCGCCGACCTCATCCGGGCGCTTGCCGAATACGAGAAGCTGGCAGACGCCGTCCGCTTCGACGAGGCTGTGCTGGGCGCCAAGCTTTTCGGTGCGCGCCCTTATGCCGAAGTGATCATCGGCGAACTGGATGGCACGGCGCAGGGTTTTGCCTTGTTCTTCCACAATTTCTCGACGTTCGAGGGCAAGCCGGGCGTCTATCTCGAAGACTTGTTCGTGCGGCCCGAGGCGCGCGGCAGCGGGCTGGGCAAGGCCTTGCTGGCGCAGTTGGCGGCCATCGCCGTGGAGCGGGACTGCGCGCGGCTCGAATGGTCGGTGCTCGATTGGAACGCACCCGCGATCGGCTTCTACCAGAAGCTCGGCGCGCGGCTGATGGACGAGTGGACCGTGATGCGGGTGGATAGCGCGGATCTCGCGCGTTTGGGCGCCCAATCGGACACGAACGGTGGAAAATCCGCCTGAAACGCCGTAGAAGCGATGCATATGACGGGACTGGTGAACAGACGCGAGCTCATCAAGGGCGCGGCGGCAACGGTTGTTGCCGCAGCGGCACCGTCGCGAGTCTTCGCCCAGCCTTATAGCGTCACGGAGCAGAACCGCCGCATCCTTGCCGTGGCGAAGGAGCAAGTGCAGCGCGTCGGTTCGGTGCTGTGGCGCACCGATATCGTGGGCGTGGCCGATTTCGCGCTCCCTTCGGCGATGCCGCGGCTGCATTTCGCTGATCTGGAGAAGGGCGAGGTCCGCTCTTTCCTCGTCGCGCATGGCAAGGGATCGGATCCCGAGCACGACGGGTTCCTCAAGACCTTTTCCAACGATGTCGGCAGCCTTGCCACCTCGCGCGGGGCGTTCATCACCTACGAGTGGTACAAGGGCAAATATGGCACTTCGATCCGGCTTGGCGGGATCGACCCCGAAAACAGCAACACGCTGGACCGCGCGATCGTGATGCACCCGGCGTGGTACGCCAATCCGGACATGCTGGAGAAGTGGGGCAAGCTCGGGCGCAGCGACGGCTGCTTCGCGATGGCGGAGGCCGATTTCAACGAGGCGCTGTGGCACCTATCGGGCGGGCGGCTGCTCTATGCGGATCGGCTGGGGATTTATTGATGTTCACCAGGCGCGGCGGGTTTGAACGCGCGCGCGCGGGTGAGACCGTTGCCAGATACTTCATCACAGGGTTGCGCTGGCTCAGTCTGATTTTTGTGCCACTGCTCATCATCGGATTGTTGCTGAACTTTGGGTGGCCTTACTTCCAGGCGCAATTCGTGCCTTCCGTCCTGGTGTTGTGCGGGATGAACCTTGTAGCCGAGGTGCTGCATTGGTACTTCCGCAGCATTCGGATGGCTTACGAAGCTGAGGCCGATGAACGAATGCGCATCGTACAGCCTTTGATCCACAAGACGCACGATCAGCATCTGGACTGAACCGGGGGTCAATCTGATCAGCGCGGTTGGTCCGGTCTCGCACACCCTCGACATCCCCGCGAAGGCGGGAATCCAGAGCCAGGTTGCGCTGTGGGGCCCTGGATCCCCACCTGCGCGGGGATGACGAGGGGTGAGGGTGGGCCAGCTTCCGCCCTACAGCGGATTATCCAGCTTGATGATCGCTTCGTTGCTCTTGCGCTGGGTGGTGTGGAGTTCGCGGGGCTTGGTGAAGCTCGCGATCACTGCAGCATCGCGGCCATAGATATCGTCGAAGCTGCGCATCAGGCCGTTCACATCGCGGGCGACGGTGAAGTAGGTGATGTAGACCGCCCAGGGCTTGGTCATCGGCACCTTGGTGTACTTGCCCGAGAGATTGTACTGCACCGCGGTTTCGGGCGGCAGATCGGCGCCGAGGATCGCCATCGTCATGGCAAGTTCGGTCGCGCGTTCGGCGCGGATGCAGCCGTGGCTGAGCGCGCGGGCGGGGAGCGCGAACAAGTTCCGGTTGGGCGTATCGTGGATGTAGATCGCGTGCTCGTTGGGCATGTCGAGCTTCACGCGGCCCAATGAATTGGTGTCACCCGGCTGCTGCACCACGGTGATCGTGCCATCCGCGGCCTTGGTCGCGACATAGCCCTCGCGCGCGGCCTGCTTCGGATTGCTGATCAGGCGCGCGCCGAGCCCTTCGCCCACGACGATCGACTGCGGCACTGTCCATGTCGGGTTGAACACCACGTTCTTGACCTGCTCGGCCAGCTGCGGCGTCGCCGTCTTGCCCGGTTTGCCGACGATCGCGCGGTAGGTGCGGATGATCTTGTTGTTGACCGTGAGCCGGAGCTCCTGCTCGGGCACGTTGATGATGAGGTATTGCAGCCCGAGATCGCGCGCCAGCCAGCGCCAGCGATCCATGTTGGCCTTGATCATCGCGATCTGGCGCGGATCCTTAGCCTTGGCGAGCATATCGCGCAGCAGGGCATAATCAGGGTGCGTGGGATTGAGCGAGGCGAGCACGCCCGTGATGTCATGCGTTTCGGTTGCCTGCGCGAGCAGCTGCGCATTGGGGTGCAGATCCTGATCGGGATCGATCGCGAACCACTGCACGCGCGAGGGCACCGGCGTGCGCCCGTCGCGCAGATCTTCGGCGAGCCAGACGAACAGGCGGCTGGCCATCGCATCGAGATCGTCGCCCTCGCCCTTGGCGATCTGTGCGGCGAGCTTGGCGGGTTCATAGTCCGCCGGGCTCAGGCCTTCGCGGCCGACGCCCTTGATCGCGGCGAGCAGGGCCTGCGCATCGGCCAGCGTCCAATGCGCGAGCGGTGGCGGCACCGGCTGGAATACGGGTACTGGTGCCATTGCGGCGGACCCGGCGGGAGCAGGCGCCGCCTGCGCCGAAGGGCTCGCTGCCGGGGCGGAAGCGCTGGGCAGCGGCGGTGAGATCGACCGGGCCCTGCTGGGCAGCGGAGGCGGGAGCACCAAGCACGGCCCAGCCGATTGCCGCAGTGCAGAGCATGCCGCTGAGACTGGCCCGATGGATCATACGCATATGTCGATGTCTTTCCCTGATTGCCGCCCGGCCTTGGGATGATTCCTGCCCCAAGCCGCCGCTGCAATCAAGCAAGCCGGCTGTCTGATTGCTGAATCGGGCTGATGGCTGAATCGAGTTGCTGACCGGGTCTGCACGAACAGGCGGCCCTTTGCGCTTGGGCGGTGGGGTCGCTATGGGCAGGCGATGAAGCGCTCTGCTCCCTTGCTCCCGATCCTTTCCGCCCTGACCGGTCTTGCCTGCTTCGGCGTGATGGATGGCTTCATGAAGATCGCCGCCCTGGCGGTAGGAGCCTACGCCGCGCTGTTCTGGCGCAATCTGGTCGGTTCGCTGATCATGTTTCCGGTTTGGCTCACGCGCGGCAACAAGGATGGCAGCCGCAGCCTGCCGGGTCGCGATGCCATGCGGCTGCACCTGATGCGCTCGGGCGTTTCGGGCGTGATGGCCGTGCTGTTCTTCTATGGCCTTGCGCGAACGCCGGTAGCCGAAGCGATGGCGCTGTCGTTCGTCGCTCCGCTCCTGGCGCTTTATCTTGCCGCGGTGACACTGGGCGAGGAGCTTTCGCGGCGCGCGGTGGCGGGATCGGTGCTGGCACTCTCCGGCGTGGGCGTGATCGCGGCGGGCAAGTTCGGTGGGCAGTACAATACCGAAAGCGTGCACGGTCTGATCGCGATCCTGCTTTCGGCAGTGCTCTATGCGTGGAACCTCGTGCTGCAGCGGCGGCAATCGCAGCTGGCGGGGCCGGAGGAAATCTCGTTCTTCCAGACGTTCTTCATCTTCTGCCTGCTGGGCATCGGTGCCTGGTGGTTTGCACCGGTGCCGCCGGCGCATATCTGGCTGGTGCTTGCTGCCTCGGCGGTGCTGTCGACCGGCTCGCTGATGCTGCTCGGCTGGGCCTATGCCCGCGCCGAGGCGCAAGTGCTGGTGCCGCTTGAATATACCGCCTTCATCTGGGCGGCGCTGACCGGTTGGGTGGTCTTTTCCGAACCGCTCACCCTGCGCACGCTGGCCGGCGTGGTGCTGATCGTCGCGGGCTGCCTCATCGCGCTGCGGCGCAAGCCAGCAGCCGAGGCCGCCGCCGAACGCGCCTGATCGCGGGCCAGCCGAATCCGTTTGGCAAGGCGCTGCAACCATCGCCTGCTCGCGAGCGGATATTCGCAAATCGGGCTATGCATTTCATACGTTGCGCAAGCCTTGACGAGCGGGCCGTCTCGGCGCATCCGGCACGCGTGCCCTCGGGGGCGGCTCCGGCGCGGCAAACGGCATCAACTTAAAGGGATTACGCTAAGCCATGACCCAGGTCGGACAGGACACGCTCGGCGCGCGCAGCACGCTTACCGTTGGCGGCAAGGACTATGCCTACTACGCGCTCGGCAAGGCCGCAGCGGCTTATGGCGATGTCTCCCGTTTGCCCTTCTCGATGAAGGTCCTGCTCGAAAACCTGCTGCGCTTCGAGGATGGCGGCTTCACCGTTTCGACCGATGACATCAAGGCGCTGGTCGATTGGCAGAAGGATCCCTCCAGCAGCCGCGAGATCCAGTACCGCCCGGCGCGTGTGCTGCTGCAGGATTTTACCGGCGTGCCCTGCGTGGTCGACCTTGCCGCCATGCGCGATGCGATCGCCAAGCTCGGCGGTGATACCAGCAAGATCAACCCGCAGGTGCCGGTCCACCTCGTGATCGACCACTCGGTCATGGTCGACGAATTCGGCCACCCCAAGGCCTTCGAGCAGAACGTCGAGATCGAATACTACCGTAACGGCGAGCGGTATGACTTCCTCAAGTGGGGCTCGAAGTCGCTCGCCAATTTCAAGGCAGTGCCTCCGGGCACGGGCATCTGCCACCAGGTGAACCTAGAACACATCGCACAGGCGGTGTGGTCGAGCGAGGGGCCGGACGGCGCGACGGTGGCCTATCCCGATACCTGCGTCGGCACCGACAGCCACACCACGATGATCAACGGCCTCGGCGTGCTGGGCTGGGGCGTCGGCGGGATCGAGGCCGAAGCGGCGATGCTCGGCCAGCCGGTCTCGATGCTGATTCCCGAAGTCGTCGGCTTCAAGTTCACCGGCGAGCTCAGGGAAGGCGTCACCGCGACCGACCTCGTGCTCACCTGCACCAACATGCTGAGGAAGCACGGCGTGGTCGGCCGCTTTGTCGAATACTATGGCCCGGGCCTTGCCTCGCTGACGCTTGCGGACCGCGCCACGCTCGCCAACATGGCGCCGGAATATGGAGCGACTTGCGGCTTCTTCGGCATCGACGACAAAACGCTCGACTACATGCGCCTGACCGGCCGCGAGGAAGACCAGATTGCGCTGACCGAAGCCTATGCCAAGGCGCAGGGCTTCTGGATCGATCCTTCGATCGAGCCAGTGTTCACCTCGACGCTCGAGCTCGATCTCGGCACCGTGGTGCCCAGCCTGGCCGGCCCCAAGCGCCCGCAGGACCGCGTCTCGCTGCCCGACGTCGATGACGTGTTCAACGCTGACATGGCGAACGTCTACAAGAAGGCGCAGCAGCGCGTGCCGGTGGAGGGCAAGGATTTCGATATTGGCGACGGCGACGTCACCATCGCGGCGATCACCAGCTGCACCAACACCTCGAACCCGGGCGTGCTGGTTGCGGCGGGCCTCGTCGCCAAGAAGGCCAACGAGCTGGGTCTGAGGCCCAAGCCGTGGGTCAAGACCTCGCTGGCTCCGGGCTCGCAGGTCGTGACCGACTATCTGGAGCGCGCCGGGCTGCAGGAGCACCTCGACGCGGTTGGCTTCAACCTCGTCGGCTATGGCTGCACCACCTGCATCGGCAACTCGGGCCCGCTGGCAGAACCGATCAGCAAGGCGATCAACGAGAACGGCCTCGTCGCCGCCGCCGTGATCTCGGGCAACCGCAACTTCGAAGGCCGCGTTTCGCCTGACGTGCGCGCGAACTTCCTGGCGAGCCCGCCGCTCGTCGTCGCCTACGCGCTCAAGGGCACAGTGATCGAGGACTTCGTCACCACCCCGATCGGCACGAGCAAGGACGGTGTCGATGTCTACCTCAAGGACATCTGGCCGACCAACGCCGAGGTCTACTCGACCATGGCCGGCTGCATGGACCGCGCGATGTTCCAGGCCCGCTATGCCGATGTCTACAAGGGCGATGTACACTGGCAGGCGATCAACGTGACGGGTTCGGAAACCTACCAGTGGCGCGCAGGCAGCACGTATGTGGCTAACCCGCCCTACTTCGAGGGCATGACGATGACCCCGGCGCCGGTGAGCGACATCATCGAGGCGAAGCCGCTGGCGATCCTCGGCGATTCGATCACGACCGACCACATCTCGCCCGCAGGCTCGATCAAGGCTGATAGCCCGGCGGGCAAGTGGTTGATGGACCATCAGGTCGCCAAGGCGGACTTCAACTCCTACGGCGCGCGCCGCGGCCACCATGAAGTGATGATGCGCGGTACTTTCGCCAACATCCGCATCAAGAACGAAATGGTGCCCGGCATCGAAGGCGGCATGAGCCGCTATGGCAGCGATGTCGGCGCGATCTACGATGTGGCGATGAAGCACAAGGCCGATGGCACGCCGCTGGTCGTCATCGCGGGCAAGGAATACGGCACCGGCTCCAGCCGCGACTGGGCGGCCAAGGGCACCAACCTGCTCGGCGTGCGCGCGGTGATCGTGGAAAGCTTCGAGCGTATCCACCGCTCGAACCTCGTCGGCATGGGCGTGCTGCCGCTGCAGTTCCTCGAGGGCGAATCGCGTGAAACGCTGGGCCTGACGGGTGATGACACCTTCACCATCCGCGGCGTGGCGGGGCTGAAGCCGCGTCAGGACGTTGATGTGGACGTGACGCGCGCCGATGGCTCGACCTTCACGTTCAAGGCGCTCTGCCGCATCGATACCGCCAACGAGCTGGAATACTACCTCAACGGCGGCATCCTGCACTACGTGCTGCGCAACCTGGCGGCCTGATCGCCGCCAGCGCCGCTGGAATCAGAAAGGGCGGCTCCCCCCGGAGCCGCCCTTTCCTTTTGTCCGCGTCAGTCTCGTACGAGACGGTCCGCGGAAAGTCCGTTGGTCAGGCTGCCGTGGCGGCCCTTGCCTTGAGGGCGTGACGCCGACGCCCGACGAGGCCCGCGGCGGCTGCGCCGAACAGCAGGACCATCGAAGGTTCCGGTACCGGGGTGCCGCCGGTTGACGAGGTCGTCGACGTGCTGCCGCCGTTCGAGGACGAGGACGTCGAACTGCTGGTGCTGCTCGACGTCGACGAGGAGCCGGACGTGGACGAAGACGACGAAGTCGAGGAGGACGTCGACGACGAGGTCGACGAGGACGACGAGGTGGAGGAGCTGCTCGTCACGTTGCCTGAGCTGGTCGATGTCGACGAACTGGTGGAAACGTTGCCCGAGCTCGTCGAGACATTGCCCGATGACGTGCTGACGTTGCCCGACGAGGTCGAGGTGCTGCTCGTCACCGCGCCCGAGCTGGTGGAGACGTTGCCACTCGACGTCGAGGTCGAGATGTTGCCGCTCGAAGTGGACGTCGAACCGCCGGACGAGGAGGTCGAGCCGCCAGAGGTCGAAGTCGAGCCGCCTGACGTGGAGCCGCCCGAAGTCGAGGTCGAGCCGGTGCTGGTCGAGGAGACCACCACGCTGCCGCCGCCGCTGCTGCCGCCGAAGAACCCGCCGAAGAACCCGCCGCCGAAGCCGCCGATCCCGCCGCCGCCGATCACGACCGGCACGGCACCGCCGCCACCGGCTGCCTGCGGGGGCATCGGCGCCATGTAGGGCACCGGGGCATAGGCCATCTGCTGGGGCGCCTGGCACGACTTGGTGATCGTGGTCTTGACCACGCGGCGCAGGCGGTGAACCGGCCGCGGCGTGACCACACTGGCATAGTGCCGCTTCACCTGCTTGACCTTGATTGGCTTCACGTGATGGATTTCAGCCGCCGAAGGTGCTTCTGAAACGTGTACGGCACCGCCGCCCAGCACGGCACCACCTGCTGCGCAGGCCGCCAATTTTGCCAATGCCATCCGAACCGACATGATCGTTGCTCTCTGTTTCCGTGGGAGCCGACTCTATCCCCGCAATGGTGGACAAGCCCTCTCCTGACAGATCGAACAACGCAGATCAGACACGCGGCGGCAATGCTGTTAACCCCCTTTCACGCCCTTCCGGAGGCCCGAATTGGGTCATTTCGGGCCTCAAAGCCAAGTCTGTGCCAAACTGGAACCGAATTGTGGCCGGGGGTTACGCGAACGGCGTTTACCATCATTCCCCATCGGCCGCGTCGAACAGGCCGGGCAGGTCCGCAGCGGGCGGGGTGAGGCCCAGATGGCGCCAGCCGCGATCGTTGAGGCACCGGCCGCGTGCGGTGCGGGCCACGAGACCGAGCTGGATGAGGTAGGGCTCGATCACGTCCTCGATCGTGTCGCGCGGTTCGGAGAGGCCAGCGGCCAGCGTTTCCACGCCTACGGGTCCGCCCTTGTAGATGTCGGCGATCATCGAAAGGTAGCGCCGGTCTTGCAGATCGAGGCCGAGCGAATCGACTTCGAGCCGGGTCAGCGCGCTGTCCGCCACATCGCGGGTGATCACCGCCGCGCCCGCCACTTGCGCAAAATCGCGCACGCGGCGGAGCAGGCGGCCAGCGACGCGCGGAGTGCCGCGTGAACGGCGGGCGATTTCGCTCGCGCCGCCCTGATCCGCTCCGATGCCGAGGAGGCCAGCGCCGCGCGTCACCACGCGTTCAAGCTCCGCCACGGTGTAGAATTGCAGGCGCACCGGAATGCCGAACCGGTCGCGCAAGGGGGTGGCGAGAAGCCCCGCGCGGGTGGTGGCGCCAATCAGGGTGAAGGGCGGCAGGTCGATCCGCACCGAGCGCGCCGAGGGGCCTTCGCCGATGATGAGATCGAGCGCGCGGTCCTCCATCGCGGGATAGAGCACTTCCTCGACCACGGGATTGAGGCGGTGGATCTCGTCAATGAAGAGGACGTCACCGCTTTCGAGATTGGTGAGCAGCGCCGCCAGATCGCCTGCCTTGGCGATGACCGGGCCCGAAGTGGCGCGGAAGTTCACCCCCATCTCGCGCGCGATGATCGCGGCGAGCGTGGTCTTGCCGAGGCCGGGCGGGCCATAGAACAGCACATGGTCCATCGCCTCGCCGCGCTGGCGGGCGCTTTGGATGAACACGGAAAGATTCTCGCGCGCAGCTTCCTGCCCGACGAATTCGGCCAGAGTCTTCGGGCGCAGCGCGGTGTCTGCGTCGTCGGCCTGACGGCGGGGAGTGAGGATGGGGTTGTCGGTCATCAGCCCGACGCCTTCTTCAGCGCAACGCGGACGAGGTCATTGAGCGGGGCATCCTCGCCCAGTTCCTTCACCGCCGCGGCGACGGCCATGCTGGCGGTGGCGGGTTTGAAGCCGAGGTTTTGCAGGGCGGAGATGGCGTCCGCGCTGGCGGAGCCGGCAGGGGCGGCGGCAAGGCCTTCCATCGGCGGGCTGCCGGGGCCGGTGGGGATGGGGCCGAGGCCGCCGGCCTTGTCCTTGAGTTCGTTGACGATGCGGCTGGCGAGTTTGGGGCCGACGCCTTGCGCGCGGGCGACCATCGCGGCGTCTCCGCCCGCGCAGGCGCGCTGGAGCTCTTCGGCGGAGAGTGCGGAAAGGATCGCGAGCGCGACCTTGCTGCCGACGCCCTGCACCGCGGTGAGCAGGCGGAACCAGCCGCGTTCGGCGGCGCTGGCGAAGCCGATCAGGCGCTGGTCGTTTTCGGACACTTGCAGTTCGGTGTGGACCACGATCCTGTCGCCCCGGATGCCGAACTGGGTGAGCGTTTTGGCCGAGCAGTGGACGAGGTAGCCGACGCCGTTCACGTCGATGATCGCCCAGTCGGGTCCGAAATCGTCGAGCAGGCCAGTGAGCTTTGCGATCATGGTTTGTTCTTATGGCAGGCTGGCGGGTTGCGGGCAAGCCCGGCCGGGCCCACCCCCGACCCCTCCCACACGCGGGAGGGGAGAAGTCTAGCGGTGGCTGCCGATCATGTTGGCGTGGCAGATCGCGACGGCGAGTGCGTCGGCGGCGTCGGCGCCGGTGAGCGCAACGCCGGGCAGCAGGACCTTGAGCATAGCCTGCACCTGCTCCTTTTCCGCGCCGCCGGTGCCGACGAGGGCCTTCTTGACGACCTTGGTGGGGTATTCCGCCACGGCGAGCCCCGCGCGTGCCACGGCGAGCATGGCGACGCCGCGGGCCTGGCCGAGCTTGAGCGTCGACTGCGGATTCATGTTGACGAAGACTTCCTCGACCGCGCCGGTGTCAGGCCCATGCGCGGCGATCACGGCGGCAAGGCCCGCATCGAGCTCGACCAGCCGCTGCGCCATGGCGGCCTTGGCATCGGTGCGGATCTGGCCGTTGGCGACGTGGCTGAGGCGGCTGCCGGACTTTGCGACAATGCCCCAGCCGGTGCAGGTGAGGCCGGGGTCGATGCCGATGATGATCAGCCCAGCTTCTCCATCACGTCGTCAGGGATTTCGTAGTTGCCCCAGACGGTCTGGACGTCGTCGTCTTCCTCAAGCACGTCGATCAGCTTGAGCAGGGTCGCGGCGGTATCCGCATCGACGGTGGTCGTCAGGTTGGGTTTCCAGCCGAGCTTCACGCCCTCGGCCTCGCCCAGCGCCTTTTCCAGTTCGCGCGCGACCGGGTGGAGCTGTTCGATGGCGACCCAGATCTGGTGGCTGCCGGGGTTCTCGTCGCCGTCGCCCAGATCGCTCTCGACGTCTTCCGCGCCCGCTTCGATGGCGGCTTCGAGGACCTTTTCCTCGTCGCCCGCCTTGCCGGGGTATTCGATCAGGCCGAGCCGTTCGAACCCGTGGCTCACCGCGCCCGAAGCGCCGAGGTTGCCGCCGTTCTTGGCAAAGGCGGTGCGCACGTTGGTGGCGGTGCGGTTGCGGTTGTCGGTGAGCGCCTCGACGATGATCGCGACGCCACCCGGGCCATAGCCTTCGTAGCGCACTTCCTCGTAGTTATCGCCTTCGCCCTTGGTCGCCTTGTCGATCGCGCGGGCGATGTTGTCCTTGGGCATGGACTGCGCCTTGGCCGCGTTGACGGCGGCGCGCAGGCGCGGGTTCATGTCCGGATCGGGCATGCCCATCTTGGCCGCGACGGTGATTTCGCGGGAGAGCTTCGAAAACATCGCCGAGCGCTTTTTGTCCTGCGCGCCCTTGCGGTGCATGATGTTCTTGAATTTGGAATGGCCTGCCATGGTCTGCTGCTCGACGACTTTCCGGGTGTGGTTTGGCGGCTCCCTAGCCGAGACATCGGCTTGCGGCAATCGGGCGTGCACACCCGGTCTTAACCCGGCGTGGGGCAAGGGTAGGCGATGAAAGCGCTCATCGCAGACTTTGCCGCCTGGCTTGCGCGGCCGCGCATGCTGACGTCTTCCGGGCTGCGTGCACCGGAAGCGCGGCCGTTCATGCTGCGCATGCTGGCGCTGCACCTTGGCATGCTGCTGCTGGTGCTGCTGCCGCTGCTCGGGCTGTGGCAAAAGGTGATGGAGTTGCCTTCGCCCGAAGCGTTCGATCAGGTTTCCAAGGCGATGCTGGTGCCCTTCGTGGTGCTGGTGGCGCCGGTGGCGGAGGAACTGGCATTCCGGGGCTGGCTGACCGGGCGGGTGCGGGCGGTGTGGCTGGTGTTCTGCGGGTTCCTTGCCGCCGGCTTCCTCGCGATGGTCAACCTGCACGTTTACGAAGCTCCTGCGAGCTTTGGCGTGCTGGCCATGGGGCTGGTTGCGCCTGCAGGCTGGTGGTGGTTGCGCGGGCGCGGCGTGGTGCCCGGTTTTGCGGCGGCGTTTCCGGTGCTGGTGTGGCTGTCGATTGTGGTCTTCGGCCTTTCGCACCTCAGCAACTATCCGCGCTTCTCGATCGCGCTGCTGCCGATGGTGCTGCCGCAGATCTGGGCGGGGATGACGCTGAGCTACACGCGCATGCGGATCGGGATATTCGGTTCGATGCTGATCCATGCCGCGGCCAACGGGATTTCGGTAAGCCTTGCGCTCCTCGGCGTCTAAAGGACGCGCTGCCACCAGCCGACATCGCGCCACGCGCCCATTTTCCAGCCGACTTCGCGGTATACGCCGACCGGGGTAAACCCGCAGGCTTCGTGCAGCGCAACACTGGCAGGGTTTGGCTGAGCGATCCCGGCAAAGGCGGCGTGGAAGCCCTTGGCCTTCAGCCGCGCGAGCAGCGCGCCATACAGCGCGCGGCCCAAACCCAGGCGCGGGACGGCAGCGCCGACATAGATCGCGACATCGCAGGATGAGGTATAGGCGGCGCGGGTGCGGTGCGGGCTGCCATAGGCATAGCCGGCGACTTCGCCGCCGATCTCGGCCACCATCCACGCGTGGCTCGCGCCGTAATCGCCGATGCGGCGAGCCATTTCCTCAGGTTCCGGGGGTTCGAGTTCGAAACTGATCCAGCTGTCCGTCACGTGCGGGCGATAGATCGCGGCGCAGCCGGCGGCATCCTCTGCCCGTGCATCGCGGATCGCGACATCCCCGGCCATGCGGTCAGGGCACCTGCTTCACGACCGCGCCGCGCTTCATCACGAAATCGACGTGTTCGAGCCGGGTGACATCGCTGAGCGGATCGCCGTGGACCGCGATGATATCGGCCGGCATGCCCGGCGCGATGCGGCCCACCGTGTCGGTCCGGCCCAGCGCATCGGCGGCGTTCACGGTGGCGGCGGCGATGGCAGCGGCCGGCGTCATCCCGGCGCGCACCATCAGCGCGAATTCACGCGCGTTGTCGCCGTGCTTCGAGACGCCGGTATCGGTGCCGAAGGCGATCTTCATGCCCATTTTGATCGCCAGTTCGTGTGACCGGCGCTCCGCCGCGCCTGCAACTTCGGCCTTGGCGATCGAAGCGGGCGGCAGCAGCCCGGCACGGGCCTGCGCGAGCGCGGCAACCGGGGCCAGCATGGTCGGCACAAGCCAGGTGCCGTGCGCGATCATCGCCTTGATTGTCGCTTCGTCGAGGAAGGTGCCGTGATCGATCGTATCGACCCCGGCGTTGACCGCCGCCATGGTTCCGGCCGCCGCGTGGCTGTGCGCCGCGACCTTCCGGCCAAAGCTGTGCGCGGTGTCGATCACCGCCTTCATTTCCTCGCTCGTCATTTGCTGGCCGAGCCCGCCCGCCACGTTGGACAGCACGCCACCGGTCGCCGCGAACTTGATTACCTGCGCGCCGAGTCGGATCTGCTCGCGAACCGCGCGACGGCAATCGTCCGCGCCGTTGCACAGGTTGTTGTAATCGTGCGGAGCGAAGGCGCCGTAGCTTTCCTCGTTGAGCCCGCCGCCATCGCCATGCCCGCCCGAGACGGAGATCATCTGGCCGGCATTGATGATGGTCGGTCCGGGCAGTTCGCCCGCATCGATCGCATCACGCAGCGCCCGGATGCCGCGCGGCGGTCCGCCAAGATCGCGCACGGTGGTGAAGCCGGCTTCCAGCGTCTGGCGCGCATGGAGTGCGGCGAGATAGGCGGCATCCTCGCGGTCGCGGGTGGATTGTTCGAGCCGTTCGCGCAGCGGATCGCCATCGCTGAAGAGGTGGACGTGCATGTCAGTCAGGCCTGGGAGCACGAAGGCATCGCCCAGTTCGACCGTGGTGGCCCCGGCGGGCGCGGGCAGAGTGCCGTCGCTAACGCTGGTGACCACGCCATCTGTGATGATGACGGTCGAGGCACCGCGCGGGGGCTTGCCGGGCTGATCGAGCAGCCGTCCGGCGTGAAGGTAGGTGATCTTGGGCTGCGGCTTTGTCGGGGTCTCCGCTGACGCCGGAACGGCAAATGCAATCAGCGCGGCGAAACCGGCAAGCAGGGCGGGGCGGGCGTGGCGCATCAGGTGGGCTCCGGTTGAACGTTTCGCTGCAGCCTAGCGCCTCACCGCCCCGCGTAAAGTGATGCGCGTGCGCGCAAGACGGCACCGGCCCGCTCCGCCGCCCGGCCACCCACGAGGATACACTGAATGGGTGGCCGGGCGGCGGAGCGGGCCGGTGCCGCCAACAAGGAACGCGTTATTCGATGCCGAGCGCGTTCTTGTAGGTATCGAGAATCATTTCCATTTCGCGGCGATCATCGGGCTTCAGCTTCCTGAGACGGACGATCTGGCGCATGATCTTGGGATCGTAGCCGACGGCCTTGGCCTCTGCGTAGACGTCCTTGATATCGTCGCCGATGCCCTTCTTCTCTTCCTCGAGGCGTTCGATGCGCTCGATCAGAAGGCGCAGGCGGTCGTCGGCAGAATCGGCCATGGGGTAGGGTCTCCGGTCAGAAAAGGTTGCGACCGTTAGGGCGGTCATGCCGATTCGCGCAAAACCCTGCCTGTGGAAAGTTTACTCTTGCCCGCCGCCCTTGAAGCCTTGGGCGATCACGTACCACTCGGAGGAGTCCTTGCGGCTGGCCGGCGGCTTGGCGTGCTTCACGGTCTTGAAGTTGCGCTTGAGGATCATGAGCAGCTCCCCGTCGGTCCCCCCGGCAAAGACTTTGGCAACGAAGGCGCCGCCGGGGGCAAGCGTCTGTACTGCGAAATCGACTGCCGTCTCGACGAGGCCCATTGTGCGCAGATGGTCGGTTGCCTTGTGGCCCACGGTGTTGGCGGCCATGTCCGACAGGACGAGATCGGGCGCGCCGCCAAGCGCGCCGATGAGCGCGGCGGGGGCCTCGTCGGCCATGAAGTCCATCTGGAAGATGGTCACGCCCTCGATTGGCTCGACCGGGAGCAGATCGATGCCGAGCACTTCGGCCTGCGGTGACTGCTTGCGCACGACTTGCGCCCAGCCGCCCGGCGCGATGCCGAGATCGACCACGCGGCGCGCGCCCTTGAGGAGTCCGAAGCGGGTATCGAGCTCGATCAGTTTGAATGCGGCGCGGCTGCGCCAGCCTTCGGCCTTGGCTTGCTTGACGTAGGGATCATTGAGCTGGCGCGCGAGCCAGCGGTTGGACGAGGCGCTGCGGCCTCGTGCTGTCTTGACCCGTGTGCCCGGGTCGCGGCCACTGCGGCTCATGCGGTTGTGCCCCCGCTCGCGGCTCTGCCTTGCGCCGTCTCTGCGCGCCGGTCACCGAGGCCGCCCGCAGCCATGAGGCTGCGCAGGATGCCTTCGCGAATGCCGCGATCGGCGATGCCGAGCCGTTCGGCGGGCCAGATGTCGAAGATCGATTCGAGGATCGCGCAGCCCGCGACGACGAGGTCTGCCCGCTCACGCCCGATGCAGGGCACGGCCACGCGTTCGGCCGAGGAGATATGGGCGAGGCGCTGGCTGATCTCGCGCATCGAGGAAGTCGGCACGATCAACCCGTCGACCGCGCTGCGATCGTATTGCGGCAGGCCAAGGTGCAGGCTGGCGAGTGTGGTGACGGTACCGCTCGTGCCGAGCAGGCGCAGCCCGCCTTCTGCCGCTGCCGTTTCGCGGGCCGGAGCGACGCGTTCGGTGAAGCGTGCAAACCCTTCGGTGATCCGGCTGCGCATCTCCTGGTAGGCAGCAGCGCGGGCATTGGGGCACAATTCGATCGGCCCGATGCTTTCGGTGAGCGAAACCACGCCCCAGGGCACCGATTGCCAATCGAGAATGCGCGGAACCGCTTCGCTGGTATCTACGAGGACCATCTCGGTCGAGCCGCCGCCGATATCGAAGATCATCGCCGGGCCGCAGCCGGGTTCGAGCAGGATGTGGCAGCCCAGCACCGCGAGGCGCGCTTCTTCCTGCGCAGTGATGATGTTGAGCCGGATGCCCGTCTCGCGGTGCACGCGCTCGATGAACGCTTCGCCGTTGGTGGCGCGGCGGCAGGCCTCGGTCGCAACCGAGCGCGCGAGATGGACGCCGCGCTTGCGCAGCTTGTCGGCGCAGATGTGCAAGGCGCTGAGCGCGCGGTCCATGGCTGCATCGGACAGGCGGCCTGATTGGGCAAGGCCTTCGCCGAGCCGCACCACGCGGCTGAACGCGTCGATCACCATGAAGTGATCGCCCGAGGGCCGCGCGATCAGCAGGCGGCAGTTGTTGGTGCCGAGATCGATCGCCGCATAGGCCTGACGGTGGAACGGCAGTGTTTTTTGCCACGGCGGGCGCGGAGCGTCGAGTGGCGAGGGCGGCGCCGAGACGACAGGCGAGGGCGCGCTCGTGGCGAGTTTGGATTCAGTGACGGTTTCAGGGTTCGTCGCAGGGCTGGCAGCGGGCTGCGTTTCGGGCTCGGCGCACGGCCTCACTGCTGGTCCGGCAGGGTTGCTGGCCGACGCTCCGTGGGCAGGACGGGGCCCCTTGGGCTTGCCGCGAGACGCTCCCCTGTGTCTCCGCCGCTTGCCTGGCCGCGTCTTGCGCTGCTGCGCCGGCGGATCGAGTTCCGCCATGTCTACCAATCGCTTATGTTTTCCCGCCAAGGGAATGCCCGGCAGGTACTTGACACGCACTCTAGCGTTCCTGCGGCTTCGGGGCAAGTATGGCGCGGGACGGGCACCTGCCTCGCTTGACTCGGGACTCGCCGCCGCCTAAAGGCGCGCGCTCATTGCCCCGTCGTCTAATGGTAAGACAACGGATTCTGATTCCGTTTATCGAGGTTCGAATCCTCGCGGGGCATCCATTTTTCCGCAGAAAAATTCGGCTTTCTTAGGCTTTTAGCGGAATGTGGCAAAGGCGGTTCGCTCAGAAGTTACCACTTCATGCGCCGGTGGCAGGCGGAGGTATGTGGAGGTTCGCGAGCGCGAAACTTGCCGCGTGATCGGTCTTCCACCACTGGTGGAACACAGCGAGTCAGTCAGCCCCAGGTGCCAGCCGGGCTGCAGGTCCTTTCGGTCCGATCAGCCGTATTCGTCCAGCGCCCGGGCAACGGCGTCGGATCTATGCGGACAAAGTAGGGGCACACCGTACGCAGTGTACTGCTGTGTTCATGGGGAAAAACGCCGTAAAATCAGTGCGTGAGATGCTGGGACTGCTCGGCAGCGGGTATGCCGCTGAAGGCCATATGGTCCCCGCAAACGACCGGAATTCCGCGACTTTAGAACCCAGTTTTGATATTGTCGATGGCCATATGGTCCCCATGCGGCGAAAGCCCGGGCGCCGGGCACTTCTCGATGGCAACTTTGCGCGGCGCAAGCTGCCGCTGCGCGAGACGGAATACTGCATCTGGGATACGGAACTTGCGGGCTTTGGCCTGCGGGTCAGGCCGACCGGCAACTATTATTGGTTCGTTCGTCTGCGCCATCGCGGCAAGCATCGCCGGATCACATTGGGCCGTTCCGACGAACTCGCGGCAGAGCTCGCACGAGCACAGGCCCGGCGCTTGCTTGCCGAGGTCGCGCTTGATGGCTTGCCCAAGCGCGCGGTGGTCAAGGCAACGCCACTCATGTCGGACTTCGTCGACACCTATTGGGACGATCTTTCGCGGGTATGGAAGCCCTCGACGACGAGGCGAAATCTGAACGCGTGGAAGACGGTCATCGCACCGACCTTCGGCGCGATGCGCGTGGCGGACATTCTTCCCGCCGACATTCACCGCTGGCGGGACGATTGCGCGGGCACGCGGGAAGGGCTGTTCAATCGCGCCCTGCCGGTCTTGGCGTCACTACTCAAGTATGCCGAGGCGCTGCGTCTACGGCGAAAGGGCTCCAACCCCTGTCGTGGCATGCCGCGCTACAAGCAGGAGCCGAAAGAGCGATACCTGACGCCAGCGGAGTATCGCCGGATTGGAGCGGCGTTGCGTGAGCAGGAGGTAGCCTATCCCGCACAGGTTGCACTCATGTGGCTGCTGCTGTTCACCGGCGCGCGCGTAGGCGAAATACTGAATCTCCGCTGGGAATGGGTGCAGCCGCCGCGCCTCCTATTGCCGGACAGCAAGACGGGAGCCAAGACGATCTGGCTCAACAGCCAGGCATTGGAAGTGCTCGAAGGGATCGAGCGACGCGAGGACACTACGCTCGTCTTCCCGAACCGCGCCGGGACTGGGCCCGTCAATTTCGGCAATTGGTGGCTCCCATTCCGTGCGCGCTGTGCCTTGCCCGATGTCCGCGTCCACGACCTGCGGCATAGCTTCGCATCGACCGCGATCATGGACAACGTGCCGCTTGCTACCATTGGCAGACTGCTCGGGCATGCACTGCCGGAGACCACCGCCAAATATGCCCATCTCTCTGATGACGTTATCGGCGATGCCGCTGACCGCATCGCGGGATCGCTGGCGAAGGCAATCGGGCTGCGGCCATGACTGCCGCCAGTCTCAAGCGGATCGTCGAGGAGGCGCTCGCCGAGGTCGGCGCGAACGTCAATTTACTGCTCGTCCCAAAGGGCAAAGCACGCTCGACGACTTGGCTCGGTATCGATAACGGTTTTGGCATCCGCCATTACCCAAGCGGCCGCAACGTCTACATCGTCCAGACGCGCATGGCGGGCAGGCTGCGGACGGTCACCATCGGCCCGGCCTCTGTGCTGACCCGCCACCAGGCGCAAATGGTTGCGCGGCGCGTCATCGCTTACGCGCAGGTCGGCCGCGATCCGGCAACCGACCGCAAGCGCATCCGCTCCGCACCCCGGTTTGACGATTTTCTGGCGGAGTATTGGTCTCGCTGGTCGCCGCAGTGGAAGGCATCGACGCTGGCCACTCATGACGGCTATCGGCGCCAATATCTCGACGGGACTTTCAAAGGCATCTTCATCGACGAGATGAACGAAGAGCATGTCACCAAGTGGTTCGCGGACCTCAACAACCGGACCGGTCCTGGTGCGGCAAACCGCACGCTCGAGATCCTCAAGAACATGCTCAACAAGGCCGAGCTCTGGGGATACCGCCTCGAAAACACCAATCCCTGCCGGTCGGTGAGGCCGAACAAGCGCAGGCAGTGCGAGCGTTTCCTATCCGCCGAGGAACTGGCGCGGTTTGGCAACGTGCTTGCCGAACTGCGCGCCAGCGACAATCTCACGATCCGCTCAGGGGCCGCGGTCATCACGCTGCTGTTGCTGACCGGCTGTCGCTACCGCGAAATCCTGACCCTCCAGTGGCAGGACGTGAAGGGCAATCGCCTGCTGCTGCGCGACAGCAAGACCGGTCCGCGCACGGTCTGGCTCGGCTCAGCCGCACGCGAAGTTATCGACAATCTGCCGCGCCATACCAAAATTCCTTGGCTGTTCTGGAACTACCAGTACCGCAGGCCGATCTGCTGCATCCAGCATCTCTGGAGGACGATCTTGGTCCGGGCTGGCCTTGGCAAACTGCGCATTCACGACCTGCGCCACACCTTCGCCAGCCATGCGGCCATGAGTAAGGAAACCTTGCCGATGATCGGGCGGCTGCTCGGGCATGCGAACCATCAATCGACGGCCCGATATGCCCATCTCGATGACGAGCACTTGCTCGATGCCGCGCAGCAAATCGGGGATACGGTGGAAAGTTTGATGGTTTAGGTGATCAAAATTCTGACCTGCTTTGGCCACAGGCTGACTGGCCGCTCCCTTAACCCGAACACGCTAATAATCAGCGAGCTGGGTCATGCGTCTGCGGCGTCGATGCGGGAATTAAAGACCAAATACGAGAAACGGCACTGTCCGACAGCCATGGCAATGAAGCGTATCTTCAGCGTAATATATCGCCAAATGATGGGGGACATCGTGCCGTTTCAACCCTTTGGTTACAGGTTTGACCTTGAGTCCGAGCTTGATGCATCGACGGTCAAAACCGCGATTCGCAAACGGAAAAAGCGTTGGCTCGAACCAAAGAATGGTCCGAGAGGTTGGATTCTGGGTCCCTTTATCTGCCTGTGGTACAGTGCTTTTGATCGATATGGCCCAATGCTTTTCGGCGTGATTTCTTCGAGGAGGCAGGGAGCACGCATTCGAGGGCTTGCCGGTTCCGACCTAAATGGAGTGATAATGTTCTCACTCCTTATCCCACTGATGGCCTTCATCGTTTTTCAGCTCATCTACAGCGGCCAGGCATCGACCCGTCAATTGGTTGTTTTCGCCTTGGTTTTCATGGTTGGCGGCCCACTGATTTACTGGTCGGCACACAAAGATCGGCGGGAGGCCGAGCCGCTTGTCCGCTTTTTGCACGATACAGTGACCATTTCTGGCAAAGTGCTACGCACGAGGCCGCCCAAAGGTGTCATTCGCAGCGACTTGGTTCTTATTAACGCGGGTGAGCAATTCGAGGGGCCACTCACAACCGAGGCTCTTCACGATTCTTTGCTCAATGTAGGGCCTCGCGAATTCGTGATCTTGGAGGCAGGCCCAGAAACCTATCTCCAAACAGCGTTCCAAGACGGCAATTATGTCATTGAAATGCGTGAAGGAGACAGCCAGCATCACTTCGGCGCAGTTTCCGGTAATTTCACATCATCGTCCGAGACCGCTCCAAACGAGACGTTCAATTTTGACGAAGTGCGTGAGATATTCTTAGCTTACGCGACTGGGTCGCCGATGCCTCGCTGGCTCAGATGGGAACGCATACCGATGCCCACATGACGGCATTACGCTTTCGCTTTCTTCGGAGCCAGCAACAGCGTTTCCGGCCGAATTTCGGTCTTCAAAAGCTGAGTGTGATCGGAGAGCACATCCGTGAAGGCCTGCCAGGCTTCCTTCGACCCAAGGCGTGCGCCTTGCCCAGCTAACGCTCCGATGCTCCGGGATGAAACGATCCTGACCAGATCGCCGAACGTCTCGACCTCGTCAGGCAATCGGATCGGCGCAAACCAGTAAAGTCCGACTCCAAAAGCTGCGGACGGGAGGGCAACCCACCAGGGCATACCGAAGGCGAAGAGTCCGAATGGAAGGGCCGCAACGAGCAGCAGCGCCAAGCATCCCCACAAGGTGATGTATTGCGGAGGAGGGCGCAGACCGCACTCGGTTTCGATAATGTGGTGCAGTTTCCGAACAGACACGGCACCCAGTGCCGAGATGGATGTCTTCGGCTTCAAGTCAATTGCGGAGTGCGGCTGCAGAGCCCGCCGCAACCGATAGAAGCACATCGCGGTCGCGCATGATTGCCCGCTAGGCATTTCCGGGAGGCGGGTTTCGACAAGTTCGAAGAGCTGCCCCACGGTCGAGCACCGACTAATCTCTTCATCCACCAGGCGGATGCCGAAAGCAGCCTCGACATCTTCGATCAGTTCGACGTCGTCCAGGTCACCGACAAGCCCAAGGGAAGAAGTCATATCATTCTCCAGAGTTCGCACGTTATGCGTTGCGCACCGTTCGAACAACATGTTCTGAGTCCCGAGGTATGAGTGCGGCTGCCGAACAGCCTTCCCACCGATCAAATTCCGCTCACGCTTTGCCTCGTCTTTGTGCGAATGAGGGCCAATGCCAATGGTGAAGCCTTCGATCCTGCAATGGGCGCGCGAAAGCGCGGGGCTTTCGCTTGAGGAAGCGGCAGCCAAGGTAGGCATAAATGCTGCCCGTGGGGTTTCAGGTGCTGACCGTCTGCTTGCTCTGGAAACCGAGGAAGGCGAGGTTTCGCGGCCGGTCCTGCTGAAGATGGCAAAGATCTATCGCCGCCCGCTTGTGTCATTCTACTTGGATGAGCCTCCGGCCCGCGGGGACCGGGGCGAGGACTTCCGCACCCTGCCTGACCGGCACACCGGCGGCGAGCCGCTGGTCGATGCACTGGTTCGCGACATACGTTCCCGACAAGCCGTAGTGCGCGCCGTGCAGGTGGAAGAGGAGGAGGCCGAGCCCCTCCCGTTTATCGGTTCCATGTCGCGCAATGATGGCGTTGGCCCGGTGCTGGCATCTATCCGCCAAGTGCTTGGCCTCGACCTTGCGGCATTTCGTGCTCAGGGTTCAGCAGATGCTGGTTTCGCCCTGCTGCGTAGCCGCGTCGAAGCTGCTGGAATCTACGTGCTGCTGATCGGCAATCTCGGAAGCCATCACTCGGCAATCGATGTCGATGCTTTCAGGGGCTTCGCTCTCGCCGATCCAATCGCACCGTTTGTGGTGATCAACGACCAGGACGCCAAGACAGCTTGGTCGTTCACTCTGCTGCATGAGGTCGCTCACCTCTGGATAGGGGCGACCGGCGTGAGTGGGGGGCATTTTGAAGGCGCGGTCGAACAGTTCTGCAACGATGTCGCGAGTTCGTTCCTGCTACCGCAGCGTGAACTCGACCAGCTTCTCATCACCCGCGCGACTGACCTCGGGGAAGCCGCACGATTGGTGACGGAATTTGCCGAAGAGCGGTTGGTGAGCCGTTCCTTGGTAGTCTACCGGTTATTCCGCGCGGAGAAGATCAGTGAACGCACTTGGCGCACGCTGACCGATACGTTCAGGACCCAATGGCTGCAAAGCCGCGCGGCCCAACGAGAGCGTGCTCGGGGGATGGACGGCGGTCCCAACTACTACATTGTCCGGCGACACCGCCTCGGCGCGGCATTGCTCAATTTCGTGGCCCGGAACATGAGCGAGGGAGTGCTCACGCCCACGCGCGCGAGCAAGCTGCTGGGGGTCAAACCCCGCAGCGTTCACACGCTGCTGAGCGGCGCTGCGCTTGCCATCGAGCAGGGCGCCTGACGGATGGTGTACCTGCTTGATGCCAACGTGCTCATCACGGCGCAAAATCTCTATTATCCTGTCGATGCCGTGCCAGAGTTCTGGGAATGGCTGGTCCACATGGGCAACGCGGGCGAGATTAAGATGCCGATCGAGACCCTCGAAGAGGTGAAGGACGGCAGCAACGACGCCGAGCGTGACCTGCTGTTCGCGTGGATCCAGGACGACGCCCACAAAGCGGCAATCCTGTTTGACGAAGACGTTCAACCCCCATTGGTACAGCGCGTCACCAACCACTACGCACCAGACCTGACGGACGACGAACTGGAGACAATTGGTCGCGATCCGTTTCTGATCGCCCATGCCTTGGCTGATCCCGCCAACCGCTGCGTGGTGACAACGGAAGCTTCAAAGCGCAGGCAGCAGCGGCAGAACCGCCGTATCCCGGATGTCTGCGCGGATGTCGGCGTCCAATGCTGTGACACCTTCACGATGCTTAGAGCGCTGCGATTTAGCACGCGATGGAGGGGGTAAATGCCTCCGAAACGTTATGGGCCGATATGCGGATTGATGACTTGCTCGCGTTGAATGACCCTCGCTGGGCAAACCTCACCCATGCTTACGGCTCCGCAGCGGACATCCCTGCATTGCTCCACTCACTCGCATCCGAAGCAGGGCCAGCTACTTCCCCTGAGAGCGAGCCTTGGTTCAGCATCTGGTCTAGCCTCTGCCATCAAGGCGACGTCTTCGATGCGTCGTACGCTGCCGTACCACATATTGTAGAGATCGGGTGCAACGCAGCTTTCCCGATCAGCTTCAGCTTTTTTCAGTTTCCTGCCGCAGTCGAGATTGCGCGAGCAACTGGACGTGGACCTGGCGTTCCTGAACACCTTCGAGAAGCGTATTTCGTCACCATCAAGCAGATCGAGGAATGCATTACCCGACACCTCATGCACGATTGGGACCAAGACACCTTGCTTTCCGCTCTGGCCGCACAAGCCGTAGCGAAAGGAAACCACAGGGTTGCAGAGGCAATCATGAACCTGGACGAGAATCTGATCCAGCGACTGATCGATCTCGACTTCGAAAGTTAGCTCTGGTTGGCGAGTACTGCCTATTTGATTCCATGCTCATCGAGCCACGCCAACGTCCCGGGCCAGTGGCGTTTGCGCGCCTGCTGACGCAGCGTACCGTCTCCATCTTTTGCTTTGGGATCGGCACCAGACCGAAGCAATGTAAGGACGGCACGATCATCATCCAGAGAGAGCACGACCGTAGTACCGTCATCGTCTTTGGCGTTTGGATTGGCTCCCGCTTCCAGCAATACCTGCGCCACTGCAGGGTCATTTGAGCCCATTAAGGGCGTCCAACCGATGCTGTCGCGGGCCTCCAGCGGAACGCCAAGTGAGACCAGTGCAGCAGCCATCTCAACCCGCTTGGCGCTGCCTGCATCGGCACATCGCCCGTAACTGCTCCGAAGCTCGTGCAGTGCATTTCCATTTTCTCCAACCGCTTTCGGATTTGCTCCCGCTTCGACAAGAGCTTTCGCAATATGGGCGCTGCAACCCATGTCACTCAGGAATGCCGAGTCCAGACTCTTCTTGGTCATCCGCGCGACTTGTCCCGCGCGCTTCATCTCCTCAAAAAGGGTAACGTTACCGGATTCGGCTGCATATTGGGCAATCACTGAACCGATGGTCGCGGACTCGTTCGACCGCCCAGGAACCCCAACACCGACCGTCATCGACAAATCCAACCCTTCGGCAATTGCTCCTTGGATCAGTTCTTTGACGCCAGCCTGTTCCGGCGGCCACCTGTTCAGTTGGATTGCGGACTGGACCAATTCTGCAGCTTCTCGTGATCGGAAATTGAACCCTTGAGCCTTGAGTGACCGGCCCCCACCGAGTGGTCCGTGTTGTTTGTTAGTGCATGATTGCCTCCGGCGCCATGGCTGGCCGTAGGTGGAGCGTAGCGGAACCGGAGGGCAGCCATGGTGGCGTCGCTGTTTCTGGGGCCGGTGGTCGGTAGCCAAGCGAGCTGTGCGGCCGGACGGTGTTGTAGTGCCGCCGCCAGGCTTCGATCAGGATCTTTGCCTCAGCCAAGGTGTAGAAGATCTCGCCATTCAAGAGCTCGTCGCGCATCGAGCCATTGAAGCTTTCACAGTAGCCGTTCTCCCAAGGGCTACCTGGAGTGATGTAGAGCGTCTTCACGCCGATCTTCGCCAGCCATTGCTGCACGACATTGGCGATAAACTCAGGGCCATTATCCGACCTTATGTGAGCCGGTGGGCCACGCGTGACGAACAACTCTGCCAGCGCCGCCAAGACATCCTCACTTCTGAGCCGTCGCGCGACAGGGAGGGCAAGGCACTCGCGGCTGGCTTCATCGATGATCGACAGGATGCGGAACTTGCGACCATCGTGCGTACGGCCCTCGACAAAGTCGTAGGACCACACGTGCCCCGGATATTCTGGGCGCAGTCGGATACATGAGCCATCGTTGAGCCAGAGCCTTCCTCGCTTCGGTTGCTTCTGAGGCACTTTCAGTCCCTCACGGCGCCAGATGCGCTCCACGCGCTTAAAGCTCACATGCCAGCCTGCCTCGCGCAGCAGGGCAGTCACCCGACGGTAGCCATACCGGCCATACTGCCGGGCAAAAGCAATGATGTCTTCGGTCAGCGCGGCTTCGTCATCTGCCCCACGCGGCGTTTTGCGCTGTGTCGATCGATGTTGCCCCAGCACACGGCAGACCCGCCGCTCGGACACCGGCATTATGCCCCTAATATGATCGATACAGCGCCTGCGGCGCGCGGGGCTTAGAAGTTTCCCTTCGCTGCCTCCTGCAGGATCAGCTTGTCGAGCGTCAGGTCCGACACCGCTCGGCGCAACCGGGCATTCTCCTTCTCCAGCTCTTTCATCCGTCGGGCCTGATCCATCTTCAGACCGCCGTATTCTTTACGCCAGCGGTAGTAGCTCTGCTCGGTCACTCCGATCCGCCGGCAGGCATCTGCAACCGTGCCGCCTTGCGCTAGCACGATCTCCGCCTCACGCAGCTTCCCGATGATGTCTTCCGGCTTGTGCTTCCTTGCCATTCCATTCCTCCTTCGTGGCCATTCCTAAAATAGAAATTGGGCCACTCAGAAGGGGGCAGATCAGGTGACAATTTGAATTGCAGAGTCTGACATTTGAGCCACCGCGAAGAGATCATTAGTGCGATACAGCGCCTCGCAGCGACAAGCGGTCAAGCGCCCGGTCAAAGGCTGTTTGAACGCGAAACCGGCATCCCGCCTCATATGTGGCTTGGTAAGCTATGGGCGCGTTGGGGCGATGCGCTAATTGAAGCGGGCTATCAGCCGAATGCTTGGCAGGGCCGACTAGATTCCGACGAAGTGCTGAACGGCATCATCGAAGGCATTCGCCATTTCGGACGCTTCCCAAGCCGTCACGAATTGATGATATATCGCCAGACCAACCCTGCTGTGCCGTCCGATAATGCGATCAAGCGCCATTTTGGACGCCGTGAGAACCTAATAGACGCATTGACGAAGCGGGCAGCAGAAGACCCCGCTTGTGCCGACATTGCATCCCTATTGCCGACAGTGACGCCGAAGCCTCTTGCCCCAAGAGCAGCGACGAAGCCCGTAGATGGCTATGTCTATCTCATCAAATCGGGGGACTTTTACAAGGTCGGTCGCAGCGATGATGCCGAGCGCCGGTTCAAGCAAATCAGCATCGCCTTGCCAGATAAGGCGGAGCTATTTCACACGATCACAACGGACGATCCATCAGGAATAGAAGCCTATTGGCATCGCCGCTTTGCCGAGCGCCGCGCCAACGGCGAGTGGTTCAAGCTCACAGCCGCCGACATCGCAGCATTCAGGAGGCGAAAATTTCAATGAGGCGCGCAGCCTGAATTGCCCAAACTCACCACCCGCGAGGCATATCCCCGTGGCGACATGGTGGCGACACAGATTGAGGGTGCAAAATCGCCTCGCCCGAAGGGCGTTTATCTAATTGATTTTTCTAGAAAAACTGGAGCGGGCGAAGGGATTCGAACCCTCGACCCCAACCTTGGCAAAATGCCGGATTGCATCTGCCGAGAGCACTCCAGAGCCCGCTATTG
>CAZQEH010000018.1:0-52720 GCA_964592205.1 uncultured Novosphingobium sp. | reverse complement strand
CGCACTCCGCTAATTTACGCCGCGAGTTGCGCCAAATGTTCTGACGACGGACACTCCGGCTATACCCCACCAAGTAGAAATATTTCCGAAACTTAATAGAGAAAAAATTACCCCCAAACCCGCCAAGGCAATTGGGAGTGGAATGACATTATCTTGAAAATCATTATAAACTACGGGATTTTTAAATTCGATGGGATCAGCATCGCTAGATGAATTTGAATTTTTTTCTGTTAGACTTCTGCCTAATTGCAGAACACTTTCACCGTTTGAATCAAAACTTCCCGAAAATAACCGCGGAAGGGATTCGTCAAGTCCGTGTTTGAGCAGGTCGTGAATGTGCACGATGCCGATCGGCCGGTTCAGATCGAGCCGGTCGACCACAAAAATGGCGGTGATCTTGTGATCGTTCAGGTAAAGCAGGGTATCACCCGCGAGCGTGTCGGCCGGGATCGACTTGGGCGATCGCGTCATGACGTCGCGCGCCATCGCGCTCCCCAGCAGGTCGAAATTGCGCCTGAGGTCGCCGTCGGTGATTACCCCTACCAGTTCGCCTTGCTCATCGGTTACGCCGGCAAGGCCGAAGCGGGACGACGTGATCACCGAGATCACATCATGCATTCCGGTTTGCGCGGTGACCAGCGGCAGTTCCTCGCGGCCGTGCATCAGTTCGGCGATCGGGGTCAGGCGCAGTCCGATCGTGCCGGTGGGGCGCAGTGCGCGCATCTGCGAGCGCGAGATGCCGCGCATGTCCATCACTGCCATCGCCAACGCATCACCGAGCGCGAGCTGCAGCGTGGTCGAGGTGGTCGGCGCAATGTCGGCAGCGAAGTCTTTGCGGAGACGTGGCAGGCAAACGATGATGTCGGCAAAATCGCTGACCATCGATTCGCGGCGCGAAACGATTCCGATGATGCGGACGCCGAGCTTTCGCGCGCGTTCGAGCACTGCGCGCAGTTCGGCAGTATTGCCCGAATTCGATAGCACAAGCAGCACGTCGTCGCGAGTGATCATGCCGAGGTCGCCGTTCACGGCTTCGGCCGGGTGAACGTACAGCGCCGGAGTGCCGGTGGCAGCGAAAGTTGCGGCAATCTTGCGTGCGATATGCCCCCACTTACCCATGCCGGTGACGACCACGCGGTGGTGCGCGGCGAGGATCGCTTCGCACGCAGCAACGAAATCATCATCAAGATTCACCTGGAGGTCGATTAGCGCCTGGATCGCTGCATCCAAGACCTCTTTGCCTCGTTCCAATACGAGAGCCTGATCTCCGAATTCGAGTTGATCTGCTTCGATTGCCATGATCGCGTTATCCCAGCATAATTGGCAATAGCAACCGAATGGGCACGGCCGACCAATCGCCAGCGCGGAGGCGACTTGTCGGCAGGAGACATTGTAACAGCGCCTTGCCTTGTTGAGCAGTCAAATGACGACGACCCACCGGACGATATGCCGGCGACAAAATCCGCTCCGCGCTCGCCAAGATCGGCACCTGCGCGCGGGAAATCGTCGAGCGTTCCGACACTGTCAAGGGCTTCCATCTCCTGCTGGGCCGATGGGGCGTTGAACGCACCATTGCGTGGCTGAACCGAAGCCGACGCCTCGCCAAAGACTTCGAGCGAACTGTCGAAAGCGCCACAACCCGGCTCTTCATCGCATCAGTCAACCAAATTACCCACAGAATCGCAAGCACCTGTAATCAGGACGCTTCTTTATGACTCAGTCACTGAATGTCAGCTCTCGACAGGAACTGCCTACGACTTGCCGCCTCGGAGCGGCAGAAATGTCCCAACCCCAGTCATTCCGCTGGACAATGCCAGCTCCGCAAGCATTGCTGCTAACACTGAAAGAGCGGCCTTAGGTGTCGCCGCTGCCCTGACCGGCTGACCGGCAGGGCATCTGGTGGTGGGAGCAGCGATCTTGCTGCTCCAAATGGAGCACCACCTATGACCCAAGCCGACACTTGCAGCTCTGAGGCAGCGGCTGAACAAGCAACAAGTCCAAAGCGCAAGCGCCGCAAGGCCCGTGAGCCGCTGGTGCCGACAACAGCTAGCAATGCCACAGCACCGCGCGAGACCAAAGCCTCCGTTGTCGAGGAGATGCTCAACCGCAACGGTGGTGCATCTCTAGATGAGCTCTGCCAGGCGACCGATTGGCAGCCCCACACTTGCCGCGCCTTCCTGACTGGCCTGCGCAAGAAGCGGCACGCAATCGAAAGGGCCAAAGGCGCCGACGGCGTGACACGCTGGTCCATCTCCGTCGTCGAGGCCATCTGATGGTCAAACGCGGCTATCCCAAGCTGCCATATCTGGCCGAACTGCCGGTCGCGGACCTGAAGCTGGAATGGGCGCGTCGATATGGCGCGCCTGCACCGGATCTATCCGCCGAGCTGCTGCGCCTTGGTCTTGGCTACAAGCTGCAGGAGCAGCGTCATGGCGGTCTGAAGCGAAGCACGCGCAGCCTCCTGCGACAGATCAGCGCCCACCAGGCTGCCGGCAAGGCCAATGCGTCAGCTCCCCTACCCCGGAAGCTGACGCCGGGGACACGGCTAGTCCGCGACTGGCATGGAGTCGGCCACTCGGTCGTCGTCCTTGACGATGGGTTCGAATACGGCGGGACGCGATGGAAATCGCTGAGTGCCATCGCGAAGGCGATCACCGGCACCAAGTGGAATGGTCCGCTGTTCTTTGGCCTGACGGGGCGGAAGCCATGAAGCCGCTGCGCTGCGCCGTCTATACCCGCAAGTCGACTGAGGATGGGCTCGAGCAGGAGTTCAACAGCTTACATGCCCAGCGCGAGGCTTGCGAGGCCTACATCCTCAGCCAGCGTCATGAAGGCTGGACGCTGGTCCCTCAGCGCTACGACGATGGTGGGTTCTCAGGCGGGAACATGGAGCGCCCTGGTCTGAAGGCGCTCCTTGCCGAAGTAGATGCGGGCTTGGTCGACGTGATCGTCGTCTACAAGGTCGATCGCCTCACCAGGTCGCTGGCGGACTTTGCCAAGATCGTCGAACGGCTCGATGCGAAGTCAGCGAGCTTCGTATCGGTAACCCAGGCCTTCAACACCACCACCAGCATGGGGCGGCTTACCCTCAATGTCCTTCTCTCGTTCGCCCAGTTCGAGCGGGAGGTAACCGGCGAGCGGATCCGCGACAAGATCGCTGCATCGAAGAAGAAGGGTCTGTGGATGGGCGGGCCGGTTCCGCTCGGTTATCAAGTGATTGATAGGAAGCTCATCCCTGTTCCTGAAGAAGCCGAGCGTGTTCGCACGATCATGCGCCGATACCTCGAGATCAAATCGGTCCCAGCGCTGATCGAGCAGCTCAGGGCCGAAGGCATCGTAACCAAGTTGCAGCAACGGACCAGCGGGCCGCATCGGGGCGGCATCCCCTTTGCCAGGGGCAGTCTGTTCCACTTGCTCAAGAACCCTGTCTACCGCGGACGGATCATCCACAAGGGGGCCGAGTACGACGGCGAGCATAAGGCCATCGTGCCAGAAGAACTCTGGAACGCAGTGCAGGCCCAGCTCAAGGAGAAGGCACCGCCGCGGCACCGTCCCAAGAACGACCCACAGGCTGCTTTCCTTGCCAACCTGCTGATCGATCCAGCCGGTCGGCAGATGGTGCCGACCTACGCCACCAAGCGATCTCGGCGCTATGCCTACTATGAGACCCGCAAGGATCTGGCCAAGCCTGACGGCGCTCCATCAACGCGGTTCCAGCAGGGCGCGCTCGATCGACATGTCTTGCAACACCTTTCTGGACTGTTGACCGACGAGCATGCGCTGAGGCGAGTCTCCGGCCTCGTGCAGGCAAACGAACTGCGCGACCTCTTTGCTGCCGCAGACAAGCTGTTCCATCGTCTCTCGATCCCAAGCGAAAGCAGACAAACACTCCGCATCCTCGTTGCTGCGATCCGCATCAGGCCGACCAGCATCGAATTGGTCATCAAGCCATCTGCGCTAGGCCTGACGCACGTGCCAACATGGACCTGGGTGATCCCCTGCCTCACCCGAAAGCCGTTCCGCGAGGCAAAGCTGAGGATCGATGCAACTAGCTGTGGCGACATCAATGACCCCGCTGTTCTGACGGTTCTGGCTGAGGCAATGGACGTCCGAGGCCTCGTAAATGCATCTGGGCTGAGCCTTAACCAGATTGCTCTGCGTGATGGCCGTTGCCGTAAGCAACTCACTAAGCTTTACCGCTTGAGCCACCTAAGCCCGCGCATCGTCGAGGCGATCGTCAACGGAAAACTGGCGAGCCCGCCGAGCCGAAAGACTCTACTTGAGGCCGAGCTGCCCGTGTCGTGGGACGATCAGCATCTCCTGTTTGGGCTAACCGTTTCCTAGAAAACCAGAATCGAATCTCAGTTGCCAAGCGGCGTGGGCGAGCATTCTCCAAACGGAGAATTGGGCGGAATCCGGCCGCAAAACGCGTCACAGATTTCATTCTCTGACCCACGCGGCAAAAGCACTTAGGCCTGAAACCCGCAGAACCGCGTAATTCAGCGCAGAGCGGGTGCCCGAAGGCAAAATCTGTTTCGATTGTCAGACTGTTTGGTGCGGTCGAGAAGACTCGAACTTCCACGGGCTTTCGCCCACAACGACCTCAACGTTGCGCGTCTACCAGTTCCGCCACGACCGCACATCGTAACGGGGCTATGCCTTTCAAAAAGGCTGCCCCGTCGGGGTAGAGGGGCGCCCCTAGCAAAGCCCCCCGCGCCGCGCAACAACCAAGCTGGGATTTTTTATTCGGGTTTCCAGCCGATCTCCGCAACCTTGGCGCTTTTCGGCACGTCGGTCACTGCCTCGTTGATCGTCACGCTTTCGCCGGGCTTCAGCATCTCACGCGGGGGGGTGACATCCCAGGTGTAGACAACCTTGTCCTTGGCATCGCGCAACACGATCAGGATCGGCGGGACTTCCTGCGGCTGCTTGCCGACGTTGGTGACGGTGCCACTGGCGCCGAAATATTCGGTGCCGTTGGGAAGCGTGCGGCGATCCTGCCGTTCGGAGGGAAACGCCAGCACGAGATCGGGGTTGCCCGCGCCGAACGTGGCGTGGGCGGCCGGCAGCCAGTGTGGCAAACCCAGCCACGAGGCGAGCGCGATGAGCACCGCGACAAGCACGGCAAAACTGACCCCGGCAATCGTCCAGATCTTCGCCATGTTGCGGCGGGGGCGGAACGGCGGCTCGTGATCGAAACTCGATGCCGTTTCGTCGAAACTGTCATCCACCGAGCGAGACGCGGGACGGACGACCGGACGCGGGACCACGGGCGGTTCTGGAACCGGCTCCTGCGCGGGGGCGGGTGCGGCGACCGCAGCCTCCGCATCGGGTTCGGGAACGGCAACCGCAGCGGGCACTGGTTCAGGCTCGGGGGCCGAACCCCTGATCGGAGCCATTTCTTCCCGCGGTGGCAGTTCGTGACCGTGCTGATACCAGCTGTGCCGGCACTTGGCGCAGCGCACGGTACGCCCTTCCACACCGATCGCGCTGTCAGGGACGACGTAGCGCGTCGAGCAGGCGGGGCACGCAATAATCATATAGTCGGTTAAGCAGGGCCGATAAGGGGAAACAATAGGTGCAAGCGGGGAGAAGTGCTCACACGCCCTTTTTTCCACATCGATTGCGCCGTATAGCCGCCCGAAGCAGCGCTCGGCCCTCGTGCGCGTAAACCACCTTCGGGACCGCAACGCCTGACATGAGCCAGCCTGACGCCGAAATCGTCCAGTTCGACAATGTCGGTCTGCGCTACGGAACGGACAAGGAGATCCTGGCGGACGTCTCGTTCACGCTCTACCCGGGGTGCTTCTACTTCCTCACCGGCGCAAGCGGCGCGGGCAAGACCAGCCTTCTCAAGCTGCTCTATCTGGCGCAGCGCCCCTCGCGCGGGCTGATCCGCCTGTTCGGCACCGATGCGATCACACTCCCGCGCGAACGCTTGCCAGGTTTTCGCCGTCGCATCGGGGTTGTGTTCCAGGATTTCCGATTGGTCGAGCATCTCTCCGCGTTCGACAACGTTGCGCTGCCGCTGCGCGTGGCGGGGGTGAGCGAGAAGGATATCGCGCGTCCGGTGGGCGAAATGCTCGATTGGGTGGGGCTTGGTGATCGGCAGCATGCCCGGCCTGCAACACTTTCCGGCGGAGAACAGCAGCGCGTAGCGATTGCTCGCGCGGTGATCGCGCGGCCCGACATGCTGGTCGCCGACGAGCCGACCGGTAACGTCGATCCGGACATGGCGCTCAAGCTGCTACGCCTGTTCGAAAGCCTCAACCGGCTCGGCACCACGGTGGTCGTGGCGACGCACGATGTTCACCTGATCCGAAAAGTGCCGGAATCGCTCATCATGCGGCTCGACAAGGGGCGGCTCAGCGACCCCACCGGCGCACTGCGCTATCCGCCGCGGCGGCCATCGATGGCCAGCGTCGGCGCGGTGCCGCCGCTTTGAGCCGATCACGATGAGCCTGATTTCGTCCCTGATCCAGCGGTGGCGTGGCAACGGCGCGCCAAGCGATCCGCGCCTGCTGCCCGAGGCCGAGCTTTCTGGCCCGATGCCGTGGGTCATCGCGATCATGATCGCGATGACGGTCGTTGCAGCCGCCAGCGGCCTTGCCCTGCGCAATGCCGCGCAGACGGCGAGCGCCGATCTGGAGGGCGGGGTTACGGTGCAGATCGTGACCGCAGCCCCGGCGGAGCGGCTGCGCCAGGCTGCCGCCGTGGTCTCCGTGCTTGCGAAGGCGCCCGAAGTCGCCACAGTGCGGCAGGTGGCACAGGAAGAACTCAACACCCTTGTCGAACCATGGCTGGGCACCCGTCCGGGCGACGATGTGGAGGCCCTGCCGATCCCGGCCCTGATCGACGTGCGCCTCAAGGGACCGGCGACGGCGGACCGGGTGGCGCATCTGCGCGCGCTGGTCGTGCCTGTTGCCGCCTCGACGCGGGTCGATGCGCAGGCGGGGTGGTTGGCGCCCGTGTTTGCCGCGATCGACACGCTGCAATGGCTGGCGGGCGGTCTCATCGCACTGCTGGCGCTCGCGACCATCGCGGCAGTGCTGCTGGCCTCGCGCAATGCGCTGGGCAATCACCGCGAGACGATCGAGATCGTGCACATGCTCGGCGGCACCGACAAGCAAATCGCGCGCGTGTTCCAGCGCTCGATGGCCTTCGACGCGGCGGCAGGCGGGCTGGTGGGCCTGCTGTTCGGCGTGGTCACCATTGCCGCGCTCTCACGCCAGTTTGCCGCGCTCGGTTCGGGCATGGTCGCGGGCGCGGTGCTCCATTGGCAGGACTGGATCGTGATCGCGGCGATTCCGCTGGCCGGCATCGCGCTGGCCGTGCTGACCGCGCGCGTGACGGTCCTTGCCGCCCTGAGGCGGATGCTCTGACATGGCGCGTACACGAAAACCGCCGGGCCTCATGCGCCGGATCGGCGCGGCAGTCCTGCTGGCGTGGGTGCTGGGCTTCCTGTGGTTCGCCCTGGCCCTGCCTCGCCCGGCCGGGGCGCAGAAAACCGATGGCGTGATTGCGCTGACCGGCGCTGGCGGGCGCATTCCGCGCGCGATCGACGTGCTGCGGGCAGGGCAGGCGCGCAAGGTGCTGATCGCGGGCGTCGCCAGCGAAGTGAAGCCAGGCGAGTTTGCCGCCGAATACAAGGTTACGCCGCAAATGCTGGCCTGCTGCGTGACGCTGGGGTTCGAATCCGTCGATACCCGCTCCAACGCGCTGGAAGCCGCGCGCTGGATCGCGGCGGAGCATATTACCTCGGTGCGCCTCGTCACGACCGACTGGCATATGCGCCGTGCCGAGTTCGATCTGGCCATGGCGGCACCGCGCGGGGTGGAAATCCTGGCCGATGCGGTTCCATCGCGGCCGAGCATGAAAACGCTGTTCATCGAATACAACAAGCTGATTGCCCGCATGCTGGCCTGGCTGGCGGGGTGGTAGGGCGCGGCATGGAAGGCCAAGTCAATGTCGGCCCGCGCCTGCGTGATATTCTGCGCAGCCTGGCGTTCTACATCGCGTTCTACGGCGGCACCGTCTTGCTCGTGATCGCGGCGCTGGCGGTAATGCCGCTAGGGCGTGACCGCTACAAGGAAGTAGTGCGGGTGTGGTCTTCCTGGCACCGGGCCTGCGTCCGCGTGCTGCTGGGCATCACGGTGGAATCCGGCGGTTTCGTCCCCCGTTCGGGCGTACTCTATGCGATCAAGCACGAATCCTTCTTCGAGGCGATCGACCTGCCCCACATGTACCCCCTCCCCGTCGTGTTCGCGAAGGAGCAGTTGCTGCGCATCCCGCTATGGGGCGCAATCGGCACACGCTACGGCCTGATCGCGGTGGACCGTGCACGCGGTGCCAGCGCGCTGCGGACCATGCTCGTCGAAGCGCGGCGCTGGACGGCGGACGGGCGGCCGCTGATCATCTTCCCCGAAGGCACACGGGTTCCGCATGGCACACGGCCGCCGCTGCAGGCGGGCTTTGCGGGGCTCTACAAGATGCTGGGACTGCCGGTTGTGCCGGTGGCAGTCGATAGCGGGCCGCTCTACCACCGGGTGTGGAAACGGTCCGGGACGATCCGCTATCGTTTCGGCGCGGAGATCCCGCCTGGCCTGCCGCGCGAGGACATCGAAACGCGCGTGCATGCCGCGATCAATGCGCTCTACCCGTGAGCGTTGAGGACGCCCGCGCCGATGGACGCCACACCGAGGCCGACGCGCGCAGCTGGAGCGAGGTGCTTGGCCCCGGGCTGATTACGGGGGCGGCTGACGATGATCCGAGCGGGATCGGCACCTACAGTCAGGTGGGTGCGCAGTTCGGCTTCAGCCTCGCATGGATCATGGTGTTCAGCTACCCGCTGCTGGTCGCGACGCAGCTGATCTGCGCAAGGATCGGTGCGGTGACCGGGCACGGCATCGCGCACAACCTGAAGCGGCACTATCCGCGCCCGGTGCTGTGGTTCGCCGTTGTGCTGCTGCTGGTGGCGAACACGATCAACCTCGGCTCTGACCTTGGTGCGATGGCGGCGGCGCTCAACCTGCTGCTGCCGGGGCCGACCATGCTCTATGTCGCGCTGTTCGGGGCCGTTTCGGTGCTGCTCGAGGTTTTCGTGAGTTATGCGCGCTATACCCGGATCCTCAAGTGGTCCGCGCTTTCCCTGCTGGCCTATATCCTCGTGCCGTTCGTGGCGCAGCTTTCGCCGCGCGAAGTGCTACGCGGAGTGCTGGTGCCCGAACTGAGCTTCGACCGGCAGACGGCCATGGCGGTGATTGCCACGCTCGGGACGACGATCAGCCCTTACCTGTTCTTCTGGCAAGCGGGGCAGGAAGTGGAAGAGCAGCACCGGCTGCACACCCACCCGCTCGGCGTATTTCCGCGGGCGGCGGGCCCCGGCCTGAATCGGATGCGCACCGATACCGTGGTGGGCATGGGGGTGACGAGCGTGACCGCGCTGTTCATCGTGATTGCCACGGCAGCGACGCTCCATGCCCACGGGATCAACACGGTCGCCTCCGCCGATGCGGCGGCAAGCGCGCTCCGTCCGATCGCAGGCGACCTCAGCTTCCTGCTCTTCGCGGTGGGGATCATCGGGATCGGGCTGCTGGCGGTGCCGGTGCTGGCAGGATCGGCGGCCTACGCGCTTTCGGAGACGTTCGGCTGGGCCGAGGGGCTGGACCGCAAACCGCACGAAGCCAAGGCGTTCTACGGCGCGATCATGGTGGCGGTGCTGGGCGGCGTGGCGCTCAACCTCATCGGGATCGATCCGATGCAGGCGCTCTACTGGACGGCGGTGATCAACGGCCTGCTGGCGCCCCCGCTGATGGTGATGACCATGCTGGCGGCGAGCAATCCCAAGGTCATGGGCCGGCTCACGCTGCCGCCGCTGCTCAAGATCGGCGGCTGGGCGGCAACGGCGGTGATGGTCCTCGTCTCGGCGATGTTCCTGCTGAGCTAATCGTTGTGGCTGCGGCCGAAGTCCGGCCGGGCATCGTCCTGGCCCATCTCGATGATCGAGCGGCGGATGGCGCGGGTGCGGGTGAAGGTATCGAACAGCACGTCGCCATCCCCCTTGCGGATCGCTTTCTGCAGTTCGGTCAGGTCCTCGCTGAAGCGCTGGAGCATTTCGAGCACGGCATCGCGGTTGCTGAGGAACACGTCGCGCCACATCGTCGGATCGGACGCCGCGATGCGGGTGAAATCGCGGAAACCACCGGCGGAATACTTGATCACTTCGCTCTGGGTCACTTCCTCGAGATCCGAAGCGGTGCCGACGATGGTATAGGCGATGAGGTGCGGCAGGTGACTGGTGACGGCGAGGACGCGGTCATGATGTTCGGCGTCCATGACTTCGACGCGGGCGCCAAGCGCTTCCCAAAACGCGGTGACGCGCGCGACCTCTCCCGCATCTGCTGCGGCGGGCGGCGTGACGATACACCAGCGGTTGCGGAACAGGGCTGCGAAGCCCGCATCAGGTCCGCTCTGTTCGGTACCGGCAACGGGGTGCGCAGGAATGACAGTCACGCCGGGCAGCGCCTCAGCCAGCGCGCGGGCGACGCTCGCCTTGCTGGAGCCGACATCGGTGACGATCACACCGCGCGCGAGATGCGCCGCGATGCTGGCCCCGGCTGACGCCATCGCGCCGACGGGCACGCACAGCACCACCAGATCAGCCCCGGTCACGACTTCGGCGACCGTCTCGGGCACGAAATTTGCGAGGCCGATTTCCCTCGCGCGGGCGCGCACGACAGGGTCGGCATCGAAGCCGGTCGTGATCGCATCGGGCAAGTGCGCGTGTACGGCGCGGGCGACGGACCCGCCCAGCAGACCAAGTCCGATGACCGCGATCCGCGTGAAGGGCGCGGGCACGCTCATCGCGCTGCTTCGGCGAGCTGGCGCAGCACGGCGGCGACGCGGTCCATGTGCGCAGCAGTGCCGATGGTGATGCGCAGGCATTGCGGCAGGCCCTGCCCGGGCAACCAGCGGGTGATGAAGCCGTGGTCCATCAGGCCCTTGTAGGCCGCTTCCGCAGTGAGCGCGCCGGTGAATTCGATCAGCACGAAGTTCGCCTCGCTCGGCAGCGGACGCAGCCCATGGTTGCCAAGCGCCGCGAGCGCGCCAACAAAGCGGGTGCGCTCGGCGCGGTTGTGCTCGCACGAGGCGGAGACGAAGGCCTGATCGCCGAGCGCCGCCAGCGCCGCCGCCTGCGCCGTGACGGTAAGGTTGAACGGCCCGCGGATGCGGCCCAGCATGTCAATCAGGTGCGGCGCGCCGGTCGCCCAGCCGACCCGTTCGCCGGCAAGGCCGTAGATCTTTGAGAACGTCCGCGTGATGAGCACGTTTTCGGTCGTCGCAGCGAGCGCGAAGGCGCCGTCATCGGCATCCGCCGCGACATACTCGGCATAGGCCTGATCGACTACCAGGAGCACATCGGCCGGCAGCGCGGAGTGGAGCCGGGCGAGCTCGGCGCGGGGCAGGTAGCTGCCGGTCGGATTGTTGGGATTGGCGAGGAACACGACGCGGGTGCGCGGGCTGACGCAGCCGAGCAGGACATCGACGTCTGCCGCAAAATCGCGATCCGGCGCCTCGACCGGCTCCGCGCCGCAGCGGCGGGCGGCGATCTCGTAGACCGAGAAACCGTAGCGCTGGTAGAGCACATCGTCGCCCGGTCCGGCGAAAGCCTGCGCGGCGAGATGGAGCAATTCGTCGGAGCCGGTGCCCATCACGATCCGCGCCGGATCGATCCCGTGGAGCGCGCCCAGCGCGGCGCGCAGGGCGTGGCTATCAGGATCGGGATAGCGCGAGGGATCGCCCGCACCTTCACCGCTGCCGAGGCGCGCGGCACGTGCCAGCGGACTGGTGCCGAGCGGGTTCTCGTTCGCGGAAAGCTTGATCAGCACTTGCCCATCGGCACCCGTCGATTTGCCGGGCACATAGGGATGGATCGCCGCGATCCACGGCTTGGGCACGGGACGGGCGCCAGTTGGTTTGGCGGCGGGCTGGGCGGTGCTCTCGGACATGACCGGCGCGCCTTAGCGGGCTTGCCGCGCCATGGGAACCGTCTCGCGCGGGCTGTCGGGTGTCAGGCCGCTTCGGCGGCGCGCATCGCGGCGCCCTTCCAGTCACTGGCCATGGCAAAAGCGGGCATCGAGGCCTTGCCATCCTCGCCGCCACCGATGAGGTGCGGACCGACCGGCTGTCCGGCTTCGCCGCGGGGGCTTTGCGGCAGACCGGCGGCCACGAGCTGGTAGGGCGAAGCGCGGTGCCGGGTGCACAGGCCGCCATTGCCATCGGGGACCAGCGCTTGCTCAAACTCAAGTCCCTGCTGCCGCTTGCGCGAACGGCGCACGCGGGCAACCGCAAGCTGGCCCTCGCCAAGATCGACCACGAATTCGGTGCCGACCGGGACATCGACAAGGCCTTCGATCAGCGCACCCGAGACCGAGAGATTGCGCAGCACGACCGGATAGTAGTGGTTATCGTGGATCGCACCGATGCGGCGGAACATCGCCTGCCGATCATGGCGCTGGAATGCCGGACCCGAAGGTTCGATGATCCAGTCGCCCTCGTTGAGCTTCTGGACGAACTGCTCGTTGGGGATCGGTTGGCTGTAGATGTAGCCCTGCACGAGCGTGACATTGAGGCTCTTCATCAGATCGAACTGATCGAAACTTTCGACGCCCTCGGCCGTGGTGTCCATCTCCAGCGCCTGCGCCAGTGCCACGATCGCGGCGATGATCGCGCGGTTGCGCGAGCCGACTTCGGTGGCGCCGCGCACGAAGGACTGGTCGATCTTGATCTTGTCGAATGGCGCGGACTTCAGGTAGCCAAGCGAGGAATACCCGGTGCCGAAATCATCGAGCGCCAGGCGCACGCCGAGGCCCTTGAGCGCCTTAAACCGTTCGTTGGTGGCGCCGCCTTCCTGCAGGAAAACGCTTTCGGTGATCTCGAGTTCGAGCCGCTCTGGATCGAGACCGGAATTGGCAAGCGCGCTGGCGACGAGCGCGGGGAAGCCATCATCGGCGAACTGCACGGGCGAGACATTGACCGCAACCCGCAATCCGCCAGGCCAGGCGGCCGCTTCGGCACAGGCGCAGCGCAAGACCCACTCGCCGATACCCTTGATGAGGTTCGATTCCTCGGCGATCGGAATGAACCGCGCCGGGCTGACCGGGCCGTGTTCGGGATGATTCCAGCGCACGAGCGCTTCGACCCCGACAACGTGGTTGTCCTGCGCGCGCACGACCGGCTGATAATGGATCTCCAGTTCGTCCTTCTGGAGCGCGTCGTGCAGATCTTCCTCGAGCAGGCGGCGATCGGCGGCGGCCTTGAGCAGATCGGCGCTGAAGAAGCGGAAGCGTCCGCGCCCGCCGCCCTTGGCGGCGTAGAGCGCCAGATCCGCGTTGCGCACGAGGCTGTCACTGTCTTCGCCATCGAAGGGCGAGACGGCGACGCCGACGGATGCGCCGATCAGGCAGCGGCTGCCATCGATCGTGTAGGGCTGTGAAATGCTCGTGATGATGCTGGTGGCGATATCGCCGAGTGCGCCGCGATCCTCGACTCCGGGCATGATGACCTGGAATTCGTCACCACCAAGGCGGCTGACCTTTTCCTTATCGCCCACCACGCGGACGAGCCGCGCGGCGACCTGCTTGAGCAGGGCATCGCCGGCCGCGTGGCCGAGCGTGTCGTTGACCTGCTTGAACCGGTCGAGGTCGATCAGCATGATCGCGCAGGGCGAACGCTGCTGCGAACACTGGGTGAGCGTGCGTTCGAGCAGCTGCGACATACGGCGCCGATTGAGCAGCCCCGTCAGCGCATCGTGCATCGCCATGTGCGAGCTTTCCTCGGCGGAGCGGCGCTCGCCGGTGATATCCTCGCAGTGGCCGCGAAAGCCGCCAAACTCGCCGCGCTGGATGATCGGTTCGCCGGAAATGGACCACCACAGCGTTGCGCCATCGGTCCGCTCGCTACGCACAGTGAGTTTCTCGAAGCGGCCCTTGCGTGCGAAGGCGAACGGCAGCGTGCGCTCGCCTTCGCTCTCGTTGCCGGCCTTGAGGAACAGCTCAAGGAAGCTCTGGCCCATCGCGCTGCCCTGCTCGACCAGCAGGGCGTGGGCTCCCGGGGAAAGATAGGTGACCCGGCCTTCGGCGTCAGTGGACCAGAAGAACCCGAGACCGAGGTCTTCGAAGGTATGGCACAAGGCAGCCGCTTCACTTTCGGATGTGCGCGGTGGCGGAGCATCGCCTGCCCCGATTCCGAATACTCCGCGTGCCCTGCGCAGCACCACTCCCGCTTCCCCTAGTCAGTGTGTCACTTCACGTTAGGTATTTATCGCAAGCGCGTTGTGGGAAGGTTAACGCCGTTCCGGAGCCAAATTGGCATCGCGAGTGCGCAGCAGACAAGACGAAAAAAAGGGCCGGAAGCACATGTGCGCTTCCGGCCTTAGTCTGTTCGCAGGAGGAACATCGTCTGGCGGGGCCCCGGTGGGCTAGAGGGAGAGGATCTCGCCCCCTGGCCCCGCCAAGCTGGTCAATCGGTAGTGGCCAATCGGCCCATGCCGATCAGTAGTTGTATGCACGCTCGCCATGGTCCGCGATGTCGAGCCCTTCACGCTCGCCTACTTCGCTGATCCGCATGCCGACGGTCTTGTCGAGGATGAACCAGATCACCGCGGTGCCGAGACCCGACCAAACCAGCGTGATCAGCACGGCTTCGAGCTGGATCACGAGCTGGGCCGCGATGTCGTAGGTGGGAGCGGCAACCGAGGGGAACTTGGTGTAGTCGATCACGCCCTGCCCGCCGAGTGCCGGCGAGGCGACGATGCCCGTGGCAAGGGCGCCGGTAATGCCGCCGATGCAGTGGACACCGAAGACGTCGAGCGTGTCGTCGTACTTGAACTTGTTCTTCACCGTGCTGACGAAGAAGAAGCACAGCGGCGAGACGACCAGGCCAAGGACGATCGAGGTCATCGGCGCGCCATAGCCCGAAGCCGGGGTAATCGCGACGAGGCCGGCGACGGCACCCGAGGCAGCGCCCAGCATCGAAGGCTTGCCGTGGACAACCTGTTCGACAATCGCCCAGCTTACCGCAGCAGCGCAGGTGGCAAGCATGGTGTTGACGAAGGCAACCGCCGCGACGCCGTTCGATTCAAGGTTCGAACCCGCGTTGAAGCCGAACCAGCCCACCCACAGCAGCGAGGCGCCGATCATGGTCATGGTCAGCGAGTGCGGCGGCGTGGCTTCCTTGCCATAGCCCAGACGCTTGCCCAGCAGGAGGCAGCCGACGAGACCCGCGATACCCGCGTTGATGTGAACGACGGTGCCGCCGGCGAAATCGAGCGCGCCCTTGGCATAGAGGAATCCGGCGTCGGTCGGAGCGTCAGCCAGGAAGTCCGGGCCAGCCCAGTACCAGACCATGTGCGCGATGGGGTAGTAGACGACAGTCGACCACGCCACTACGAACACCATCAGCGGAGTGAACTTGATGCGCTCCGCGAACGAACCGATGAACAGCGCCGGCGTGATCATGGCGAAGGTCATCTGGAACACGAAGTAGCTGAGTTCCGGGATGTAGACGTTGTTGGAGAACGTCGCCGAGAACGTCCCGCTGGTCACGCCGGCCATCAGCGCCTTGCTGAAACCGCCGATGAAGGGCGAACCGCCAGTAAAGGCGAGCGAATAACCGTAAGTTGCCCAGAGCAGGCCCGCGATCGAAACGATCATGAACACCTGCATGAGCACGGAAAGCATGTTCTTGGTGCGAACAAGGCCGCCATAGAACAGGGCGAGGCCCGGAATGCTCATCATCAGAACGAGCACGGACGAAACGAGCATCCACGTCGTATCGCCCTTGTTGACCATGGTGGCCTGCTGGGCCACCGTCGGTGCCTTGATCATGGCCGCCTGGGCAAAGGCGGTGGAAGCGGCACCGAGCGTCAAGCCCGCACCCACGACCCCGCCGATCATCTTACGGATCATCGAAGTTCCCCTCATGTCGGAAATGGCGGTCCCCACCGCGCTTTCGACGCCGGCGCTCACAGCCCAGCGCGTCACAGGGCGGTATCCCCGATTTCGCCGGTGCGGATGCGGGTGGCCGAAGCAAGATCGAGAACGAAGATCTTGCCGTCGCCGATCGCCTCGGTGCTGGCAGTCTGCTGGATCACCTCGATGATCCGCGGCGTCAGATCGTCGCTCGCCGCGATCTCGATCTTCACCTTGGGCAGCATGTTGGTGGTGTATTCGGCGCCGCGGTAGATCTCGGTCTGGCCCTTCTGTCGGCCAAAACCCTTCACTTCCGACACCGTCATCCCGGCGACGCCCAGCCCGGAGAGCGCTTCGCGCACTTCGTCGAGCTTGAACGGCTTGATGATGGCGATGATGAATTTCATTCATGCCCCCTTTACGGCCTTCTCGCCGGGCGACCCGCCGGCTGACCAAGCTTCGCAAACACCGTGCCAAATGCGCGAGGCACTGGAATCAGGGGAATTCTACTCGCAGCCGTAGAAAACTGCGTATTTGACCCGCTCGAATCTTGGGCAGATTCCCGGGAATGCCTAAAAAATGGGCATTGTCAGAAGCGCATACCTGCCACGTTTTCCGGCACTCAGTGGCCGCGAAAGAAGCGGTCCGTTGGTGTGGTCGGGAGGCCATCGATGCTGCGGTTACGGCCTGCGGTCTTGGTCATCCATGCCGTCTCGTCCGCCTGCGCGTGGTACTTGACCAGCGCCCTCCGCTCCTGCTCGAGCGCCATCACGGGCACGCCCCATCCGCAGCTGGTCTGCACGGTATCGACCGCGATGTCGAAGATCTGGCGGGTGCCGGGCAGGATCGTGAAGTGCGCGGCGAGTGCGTCCCAATCCGGATCCTGCGGCAGCACCGGGCGGCCCTTGCCATAGAGGCGCAGGATCAGCGGCGGCTGGCCGAAGTTGCACATCATCACCGTGATGCGGCCATCGGCAACGAGGTGCGCGTGCGTTTCGTTGCCCGAGCCCGCGAGATCGAGATAGGCGACGCGGTTCGGGCCCAGCACCCGGAAGCAATCATAACCCTTGGGCGAGAGGTTGATACGTGCATCCCTCGCTGCAGTGGCCACGAAGAACACGCTCTGCGCGCCCATCATCGCCTCGTGCCGGGGCAGGATCCGATCGGTGAATTCCGCCATCAGAGGAAATCGCGCAAGGTGGCGATAAAGCGGTCGAATTGGTCGTGATGGAGCCAATGGCCGGCGTTCTCGAACTCGATCACCGTGCCATCGCGGAAGTGCTTGATGCGGCCGTCCCGCTCCGGATTGCCCGCCCACGAATCCGCACCGTTGAGCAACAGCGTCGGGCAGGTGATCGCCTCCCACAGCTCATGCTTGCGCTCGGTCGAGATGTCGTAGGGATGATCGATGTGGACGTAGGGATCGAACTTCCAGGTGAAGGTGCCGTCCTCGTTACGGTTGATCCCGTGGATCGTGAGGTGCCGGGCCTGCACATCGGTGAGGTAGGGGTTTTCGGACTTCATACGCGCGTAGGCATCTTCGAGCGTGGCGTAGCGGCGCGGCAGGCGGCCCGCGGCCTTGCGCTTCTCGGCGATGTAATCGCGCACACGCCGCGCGAAGGGCACGTCCTTCATGCGCAGTTCCCAGTCCGGCGTCGGGAAGATGCCCTCGATCGCGACGAGCTTGGCGACGTCCTCCGGAAACAGCCCGGCGTAACGCAAGGAGACGTTGGCACCCCACGAGTGCGAGACGATGGTCACGGGGGCAAGGTCCAGCTGGTGGACGAGCTGCGCCACGTCATAAACCATGTCCATCGTGCGGTAGTTGCCGTCAGATGCCCATTCGCTATCGCCATGACCACGGTGATTGAGCGCGATCACATGCCAGTCGTCGCGCAGGGCCTCGGCCGTCCAGTCCCAGCTGCGACAATGGTCGCGCCCACCGTGGATCAGAAGGAGCGGCGGCTTCTCCGCATTGCCCCAATCGACATAGTGGAGCCGCAGGCGCTGCGAGATGAAGGTGTTGGAGGTGGGGCCGAGCAGTGTCATCGCCCGTCTCTGCCGCAGGTGCGAACAGCCCGCAAGTCTGGTTTTGTCGAGAACTAGGCGTGCTGGCGCCACGAAACCCGGGGAGCGAAGCCGATCACCTCGCCCGCGCGCGCCGATGACAGCAGCGAAGCTTCGTCCGAAAGGCCCTCGGCCAGCGGCACCTCGGGGAAGTGCTCGGCCATGAGATCGCGTGACGGGCGGCCCATGAGATTGTCGCCGGCGGCGATGATCATCGCTTCGTGACCGGTGGTATCGGCCACCAGCGCGCAGCGGCAGGCATCAGCGGCATCCTCGGCGTCGATATAGCTCCAGAGGTTCCATTTGCGACTGGCAGGATCGGTCTGGATTTGCGGCAGTGCGGCGTAGTCCTCGGCAACATAGACGTTGGAAAAGCGCAGCGAGACGATGGCGAGACCCGGATGCCAGCGCGCGAACTCGTCGGCCATGGACTCGCCCAGCCGTTTGCCCAGTGCATAGGACCAGTTGGGGAGCAGCGGGTGCGTTTCGTCGATTGGGGCGAAGCGCGGCGGCTCGGCGAAGGGCAGGCCGAGGATCGTTTCGCTCGAGGCCCAGACGACGCGGTCGATGCCGAGGCGGGCGGCCGCCGAAAACACGTTGTAAGTGCCCATCACGTTGATGCGGAAAGCGGCCTCGTCGGTCGTCGCACCGGGCTTGGGGATGCCGGCGAGGTGAAGCACGGCGTCGAAGCGGCGTGCGGCGGTATCGACGCCCGAGAGCGCGCCCATGACGGCGCCGAAGTCCGCGCAATCGAGGCGGACGGTATCATCGCCGTAGACCGAACTGACGATATCGAAGCCTGTCACCCGGTGGCCCGCAGCCCTGAGCGCCGCAACCGCAACCTTGCCCAGTTTGCCGCTGCTTCCCGTGACCGCGATGCGCATGGTCTTACCGCTCCTTGGTGGCGCTGAAAGTCAGCTCCGGATTGCGTTCCTGCTGATAGCCGACATCCCATGCCGAGCGCGCCATGAACACCGGATCGCCGTCACGGTCCTTGGCGAGGTTCGAGAGGTTGAAATCGGCGAAATTCCTGAGCGCGGCCTCGCTCCCCTTGAGCCAGCGCGCGGTGTCGAAAGGCGACGGCTCGAGCACGGCCTCAACCTTGTATTCCGCCTCGAGCCGCGAGATCAGCACGTCGAGCTGGAGCTGGCCGACCACGCCGACGATCGATTGCGCGCCGATTTCGGGGTAGAACACCTGAATCACGCCTTCCTCGGACAGATCGTCGAGCGCCTTGCGCAATTGCTTGGTCTTGGTCGGGTCCTTGAGCTGTACGCGGCGCAGGATTTCCGGCGCGAAGTTGGGCAGGCCGGTGAAGCGGACGGTGTTCTTTTCAGACAGCGTATCGCCCACGCGCAGGGTGCCGTGGTTGGGGATGCCGATGATGTCGCCCGCCTCAGCGGTATCCGCAATCTCGCGGTCCTGCGCGAAGAACAGGATCGGGGAGTGGACGGCAATCGGCTTGCCGAGGCCCGAAGGCGTCAGCTTCATGCCGCGCTTGAAGGTGCCCGAGACCATGCGCATGAAGGCGATGCGGTCGCGGTGCATCGGGTCCATGTTGGCCTGGACCTTGAACACGAAGCCGGTGACTTCGGGATGGTCGAGCTCGATCGTGCCGCTCTCGCTCGGCTGCGGGCGCGGCGGCGGGGCGTAGCGGGCAATGGCGTCGATCATTTCCGCGACGCCGAAGTTTTTGAGCGCGGAGCCGAAATAGACCGGGGTCAGGTCGCCATTGCGGTAGGCGGTGAGATCGAATCCGGGGTAGCCTATCTGCGCGAGTTCGATTTCCTCGGCAATATCGGCCGGGATCGCGCCCTCGACGAGCGGGTCACGCTTGCCGAGAAATTCGCGGCTGTCGCCTTCCGGGCGGGCGATGGTCTGCGTGGCAAAATCGAGCACGCCTTCGAAAATGCCGCCCATGCCGATCGGCCATGACATCGGGCAGACATCAAGCGCCAGCGCATCGGCCACTTCATCGAGCGTCTCGAACACGGCGCGGCCTTCGCGGTCGACCTTGTTGACGAAGGTGATGATCGGCACCGAACGCAGGCGGCAGACCTCAAACAGCTTGCGCGTCTGCGGCTCGATGCCCTTGGCGGCGTCGATCACCATGATCGCGGAGTCGACCGCGGTCAGCGTGCGGTAGGTGTCTTCGGAGAAGTCCTCGTGGCCCGGGGTATCGAGCAGGTTGAAGACCACGCCGTCCTTCTGGAACGTCATCACCGAGGACGTAACCGAGATGCCGCGCTGCTGCTCGATCTTCATCCAGTCCGAACGCGCACGGCGTGCCTGCCCGCGCGCCTTGACCTCACCGGCGAGATGGATCGCGCCGCCTTGCAGCAGCAGCTTCTCGGTCAGCGTGGTCTTGCCCGCGTCCGGGTGCGAGATGATGGCGAAGGTGCGGCGGTTGGAACTCATGGCTTGCGCCACTATACGGGGCGAACGGCGACGTCCATGCGGAAGCTCTGGCTGCCGCCTGCGGGAAGCTGAACCACGCCCGGCTTGTCGCGGAAATCGCCGGTGCCGCCGAGGGGGTCGGAATGGCCCTGCCACGGCTCGATGCAGAGATAGCGTGCGCCGGGGACCTGCCAGATGCCGAGCATCGGGGTATCCGGGAAGGCCACGTCAAGCCATGCGCCGCCCTCTGCGCCATAGGCGAGGCGGCGGCTGTTGAGGTCGCTCCAGATCAGGGCATCGGCGCGGAACAGGTCCGCGTCGAGCTGGAATTCGTGGCCCTTCACCGGGCTGGGCGCGCCCTCCGGCAGCAGCAGGCCGCTCGCCTTCTCGATGCGCCGCACGGGCTGGGGCTCGTCATGCTCGAACACCACACGGTGCGCCGCCTTGTCCGCTCCGCCCGGCAGCGGCCAGGCGAAGGCGGGGTGGAAGCCGAAGCTGAACGGCAGCGGGGCAGCGCCGGGGTTGCGCACTGTTGCGGTCATCGCCAGCGTCATGCCGTGGAGTGCGAATTCCATGTCGAGCGCGAAGGCGAAGGGATAGCTGGCTTGTGTCTCCGCGCTGTCCTTGAGCCGGAACACGGCGCGGTCGGCAGCTTCCTCGATCAGTTCGAACGCGCTGCGCCGGGCGAAACCATGCTTGGGCATGGGGTAGCCCTGCCCCTCCAACCGCAGCGTATCCTCGGCCAGCGCGCCGACGATGGGGAACAAGAGCGGCGCGCGGCCCGACCAGAACGCCGGATCGGCATCGGTCATGTATTCGCGGCCGACCCTGTCGGTCAGCGACGAGAGTTCTGCGCCGAACGGGTTAATCCGGGCGGTGAGGCTCCCGTTCGAGATGGCGATAAAGTCGCTCATCGGTCCTTCCGGATCAGGCCCGCAGCACGCCGCCGAGCTTGGCGCCGGCCGCCACGATCTTGTCGGTGATTACCTTCAGCGCAGCTTCGTCATAGCTCTTTTCGGTGGGCTGCAGCGTGACTTCGATAGCCAGCGACTTCAGGCCTTCCGGCACGCCCTGCCCTCGGAAATCATCGAACACGCAGGCCGCGACGACATTGGCCTTGTCCGCCCCGCGCACGGCGCGAAGGAGATCGCCCGCAGGCAGCGCGGCAGGGACGAGGAAGGCGAAGTCGCGCGTCACCGCCTGCAATGCGGGCGGAGCGAAGTGTGGGCGGGCAAAGCCGCCCGGACCTTTTGGTGCCGGGATGACATCCAGATGGATCCCCAGCACCGCCACCGGCACATCGATCCCGAACGTCTTGAGCAGGGCAGGATGCACCATGCCGAAACTGGCGAGCTGGTTCTTCGGACCAAGCCGGAGTGTAGCTGATTGCCCCGGATGATAGACTGCACCGGCATCGCCCATGACCTGGAGGCTATCGACCGGTGCACCAGCAACCCGCAGCAATTCAAGCACGGCGGCCTTGGCATCAAAGGCATCAAACGCTTGCGCCTTGCCCTGATTCCAGCTGCGCGGCTCGCGCTCACCGGCCATGACTGCGACGATAGTGGGGTGTTCGCCATCAGCGAGATAGCGACGGCCAATCTCGAACAGGCGCACTGCATTCGCCCCACGATCAAGATTCCGGCGGACCGCAGAAAGCAAACCAGGCAGTAGCGAGGGCCGCATGACCTTGAGATCTTCACTGATCGGGTTGGACAATACCCAATGACCGCCCCCCACGCTGCGCGCTTCGGCTTCGGAGATGAACGACCACGTCAAGGCCTCATGGAACCCCAAAGCGGCAGCGGCGCGGCGCACGCGGCGCTCTTGCAGCTGCGCAGCAGTGGCGGTGGGCTTGGCGACGCCGTCTGCGCGCGGCAGCGGAGTGGAGGGCACTGCATCGAGACCGTGAACACGGATCACTTCCTCGACAATGTCGGGCGCGCCATCGACGTCCGGGCGCCAGGTGGGCACCGTGATCGTCCAGTCTTCCGAAACATCGAAGCCAAGCGCGGCGAGGATGCGCTTCTGCTCGCTGTCCGCCACATCAATGCCGCCGAGATTGCCGGCGAGCGCCGGATCATAGGCGAAGCTCTTGCGCGCAAGCGGTGGCGTGCCGGCGCGGATCACCTCGCTGGGCTCTCCGCCACAGATGTCGAGGATCAGGCTGGTGAGGAGGTCCATGCCGGTATCGAGGAACGCGGGATCGACCCCGCGTTCGAAGCGGCCGCGTGCATCGGACGTCAGCGCCAGCGCCTGACCGGTGCGCGCGATATTGGCAGGCGTGAAGTAGGCAACTTCGAGGAGGACGTCGGTCGTCTCGTCCGAGCAGCCCGAATGCTCGCCGCCCATGATGCCGGCAATGTCGTGGACGCCGGAATCGTCGGCAATAGCGGTCATCCACGGCTGGAGCGCGTATTCCTTGCCGTTGAGCGCCAGGCAAGTCTCGCCCTCGACCGCACGGCGGGCGACGACGGCGCCGTTCAGCTTGGCGAGATCGTAGGCGTGCGCCGGACGACCATAGCCGAGCATGACATAGTTGGTGATGTCGACCAGCGCCGAGATCGGGCGCTGGCCCGCGCTCTTGAGGCGGTCCTGCAGCCACTGCGGGCTGGGGCCGTTCTGCACGCCGCGGATCACGCGGCCGTAGAACGCGGGGCAGCCTTCGGGATCATCGGTGCGCACTTCGACCGGGCACGGGTAGGTGCCGGCAACGTGCGCGGCCTCGATCGGCTTGAGGACGCCGAGTCCGGCAGCGGCGAGATCGCGTGCGATGCCGTGGACGCCCATGCAGTCCGGGCGGTTGGGCGTGATCGCAACGTCGAACACCGGGTCCGAACCGAGATAGTCCGCAAAGCTGGTGCCGAGCGGCGCATCGGCGGGCAGTTCGATGATCCCGTCATGCTCTTCGCCGAGGCCAAGTTCGCGCGTCGAGCACATCATGCCGTTCGATTCGACACCGCGGATGGCGGACTTGCGCAGTTCCATGCCATTGGCCGGAACCACCGCACCGGGCAGGCCGAGCACGCCAACAAGGCCCGCACGCGCATTAGGTGCGCCGCAGACGACTTGCAGCGGGTTGCCATCGCCCAGATCGACCGACAACACTTGCAGCTTGTCCGCCTGCGGGTGCTTTTCCGCGGTCAGCACGCGGGCGACACGGAACTGCGTGAGGGCTGCGGAGGCATCCTCGACGCCTTCGATCTCGAGGCCCAGCGAGGTGAGCTTCTCGGCGATCGCCTGCGCAACGGCCTTGGTATCGAGCAGGGCCTGGAGCCAGGAGAGTGCGAACTTCATGCGCGTGCTCCCCAAAGAACGCCAACGCCGCCGGAAAGCGTGGGCACGTCGAGGGCGCCGAAGCCGTAGTGGCCGAGCCAGCGCACGTCGCCATCGAAGAAGGCGCGCAGGTCGTCCATGCCGTATTTCAGCATGGCGAGCCGATCCACGCCGGTGCCGAACGCGAAGCCCTGCCATTCATCGGGATCAAGCCCGCCGAACTCGATCACCTTGCGATTGACCATGCCGGAGCCGAGCACTTCCATCCAGCCACCATTGGCATCATCGCCGCTGCCGCCGACGACGCGCTTGCCATTGATGAGCGTGTATCCGACGTCGACTTCGACGGAGGGTTCGGTGAAGGGAAAGTAGCTGGGGCGCAGGCGCAGGACGATGTCGTCGCGCTCGAAGAAAGCCTTGAGGAAGGTCTCCAGCGTCCACTTGAGGTGGCCGAGGTGGATGCCCTTGTCGATCACGAGGCCTTCGATCTGGTGGAACATCGGCGTGTGCGTGGCATCGCTGTCAGACCGGTAGACGCGGCCCGGCGCGATGACGCGCAAAGGGGCCCCCTGGCTCAGCATCGAGCGGATCTGCACCGGCGAAGTGTGCGTGCGCAGCAGCATCGAGCGGCCCTGCGAATCCTGGTCCGGGAAGTAGAAGGTATCGTGCATCGCGCGCGCCGGATGGGTTTCCGGCATGTTGAGCGCGGTGAAGTTGTGCCAGTCGTCCTCGATCTCGGGGCCGGTCGCGACGGCGAAGCCCAAGTCGGCGAAGATCTCGGCGAGTTCGTCCATGACCTGGCTGACCGGGTGGACGCTGCCGCGCGGAGTGGCCGGCGCGGGGAGCGAGAGATCGGCGGTTTCGGCAGCAAGCTTTGCCTCCAGCGCGGCGCTTTCGAGCGCAGCGCGGCGTTCGGCGAGCGCGGTGGTGACCGCTTCGCGCGCGGCGTGGATGCGCGGGCCGGTGCTGGTGCGCTCCTCCGGGCTCAGGCCGCCGAGCGACTTGAGCAGGGCGGAGACCCAGCCCTGCTTGCCCAGCGCAGCAACGCGCAGTGCCTCAACGGCGTCGATCGTGTCCGCAGCGGCAATCGCGGCGAGTGTAGGTTCAAGCTGTTCCATCGGCCCCGCCGCTAGCGCCAAACGCGGCGGAATCCAAGGTTCGCGTTCTCAGCCCCGTGACGGATCGTGCAGCGCCTGCACCGGTGCCCCGGCCGCTGCCATGCGGGCCCGCATGACCCCGGCAAGCACGGGATGGTCAAGCGCGGCGTAAGCGCGCGGGCTCATGCCCATGAAGCGGTGGAACTCCCGCACGAACTGGGCCTGATCATGATAGTGCGAATCGATGGCGCCGATCCACGTGAGCGAGGGATCGAGCATGTACTGCGAAAGGCTGCGCATGAAGCGCTGGCGGCGCAACAGCAGGCTGGGCGGAAATCCGAAATGGCGGCGGCAGACGCGCTCCAGCGTGTGGGTCGGGAGCCCGGCATGCTCGGCCATGGCGGACACGGTGGCGATTTCGGGATCGACCAGCGCTTGGTGCGCCGCGCGGATGCGGGCTTCTTCGGGGACTTCGCGCGCGGCAAGGCTTTCGAAATGCCGGGTGATCCGCGCAAGTTCGGCCGCTTCGTCCGCAACCGGTCCGAACAGCGAATCGACCAGCGGGCAAAGCGGCGCAAAGGCGGAATCGGTGACCGGATCGCACAGGCGATCGGCAAAGGCGCGCGCCGGAGCGCCGACGAACTTGGCCCAACCGAGCGGCAGCAGGCCGATGCCCCAGATGCGCGACGTACCTGCGGTGAAGCGCAGCGCGGTGCTGGTGGGGCCAGTGAGAATCCCGGTCAGATTGCCGACCGGCGCTTCCTTGTGGAATTCCGAAACCGGCAGCACGCCGCTGACGATGCGCAGATTGGCCCATTCCGGATGAAGGTGATCGATCACCCGCCCGTCCGCACCGACTTCAATCTCGGTTATGTAGAATGTCGTAAAATACGGACGCATAGCCGCAGGCGGCTGATGGAATCGTACCCTGACGGCACATTGACCGTTCACTGCTGCGCCCCTCGTTATCGTCCCTCTTGGTAGGGTCATAACGCTTAGCGAGACTAACGGGAACCATCCAAAATGGCAAAAAGGGCACGGGCCGATTGGCCAGTGCCCTCTTGCAATTCAGGCATTTCTCTGAATCTGGGATGCACCGAGCGCGCCAAATTGGAACGCTGGAGTTCTATTCCCGAATCAGTTGGCCAGCGCCTGCTTGGCCTGCGCGATGATCGCGGTGAACACACCGCCTTCGTTCATCGCCAGATCGGCCATGGCCTTGCGATCGAGTTCGATCCCCGCAAGCTTGGTGCCGTGGATGAACTGCGAGTAGGTCAGGCCTTCGGCGCGGACAGCGGCGTTGATGCGCTGGATCCACAGACCGCGGAACTCCCGCTTCTTCACCTTGCGATCGCGGTAGGCATACTGGCCGGCCTTTTCGACGGCCTGCCGCGCGACGCGGATGGTGTTCTTGCGGCGGCCCCGATAGCCCTTGGCCTGTTCGAGAATGCGCTTGTGCTTGGCGCGAGTGGTAACACCCCGTTTGATGCGGCTCATGGTCTAACGCTCCTCAGTTCAGCCCGTAGGGCGCCCACTTTTTGATCACCTTCGCATCGGCGTCGGAGATCACGTCCATGCCGCGGTTCTGGCGGATGTACTTGGCGTTGTGGCTGATCAGGCGGTGGCGCTTGCCGGCCACGCCGTGCTTGACCTTGCCGGATGCAGTGAGCTTGAAGCGCTTCTTCACACCGCTCTTGGTCTTGAGCTTGGGCATTTTCGTCTCCTTGATAAGGGTGCGTCCGACCCGCCGTGGCAGCCCTGCATGGCCAGGCGAGTCATCGAATCCGTACCCGATGAAGTGCGCGCGCTTAGGGGCGAAGAAGGCAAAAGGCAAGCGATTGCGCGTTCACGCGCGCGCAGACCGCAGTCAGCGGCCGATCTCCTCACGGTCGAAAGGGGTAGTCTGGTAGGATTCGTTGATCCAGTTGCTGAACAGCAAATGCCCGTGCCCGCGCCAGGTGTTGGACGGCGTGGCGGCGGGATCGTTGCAGGGGAAGTAGTGCAACGGCAGGCTGCGCCCTTCGTCGCGCGCATATTCGCCCGCGAGGGTGAACGTGTCATATTCGAGGTGGTTGAGCATGTGGACAGCGCTGTTGGCCGGATCGTCGATCAGGCACAGGCCGGTTTCCGGGCTGTCTGCCAGGACGGCCAGCCCGCTTCCGGCGGGAAGATCGACACCGCGCAGCTCGCTCCAGCGCGAGACCGGGACATCGAACCGATCGGGCAGCCCGCGCATGATCGGATGCGCCGGCGCGTGGTTTTCATGGCTGAACACGCCCGCCGCCTTCTCGGCCAGCGCGTGCTTCGGTACGCCGTGGAAGTGATTGAGCGCGGCCATGGCGCCCCAGCACAGCGTGAGCGTGCGGTGAACATGATTGCGCGACCAATCGAGGATACGGCGCATCTCGTCCCAGTAGGTCACTTCCTTGAATGCGATCTGCTCGACCGGTGCGCCGGTGATGATGAGGCCGTCGAATTTCTCGGCGCGGACATCCTCCCACGGGCGATAGAACGACGTGATGTGGCCCGCCGAGGTATTCTTGCTGACGTGGTCCGAAATGCGCACAAGTTCGAGCTCGATTTGCAGCGGAGTTGCGCCGAGCAGCCGCGCGATCTGCGTTTCGGTGGTGATCTTGTCGGGCATCAGGTTGAGCAGCGCGACCCGCAAGGGGCGAATGTCCTGACGGGCGGCCTCGGTCTCGCTCATCACGATAACCCCCTCGGCCTCCAGCGTGCGGCGGGCAGGAAGATTGTCGGCAATGCGTATCGGCACGTGACTCAACCCTTCAAACTCGGGAGGACACGACGCCTGCAGCCTTGTTCCGTTTGGTTGCCGGACCGGCCACATCCCTTCGTTTGTGAAGGCGCCACCTTGCCCGGATACCGGCAGGTTGGCGTCGGGGCGTCGTTCCCCAACTCTTGATGCGGGCGAAGATATAGGTGGCCCTGGGTTAAAAAGCAACGCTGCGGGCGATCCGGACCCTCGCGCAGTTCCCACTTGCTATTGCAAATGCCTCGCATTATGTATTGCGAGACACAACACGAGGATTCGCTCCCGATGTATATCTGCATCTGCAACGCCATCCGTGAAAAGGACCTGCGCCGCATCGCCTGCGAACAGAGCGGTGATGCCGAGGCGCTTTATGCCAAGCTCGGCTTTGCACCGCAGTGCCGACAGTGCCTCGAAGATGCGGAAGCGATCGTGAATGAGGCGCGCAGCTGCGTCCCGGCTTAGATCGCGGGCAAACTCGGACGACCGTTTGCGCCCAGCTAGAGACATCGCTTCAAGGCGGGGCTACATGATCGCTAGCAGAACAATGCGTCCTGAAGTCAGCGACGCGATCGAGGTCCGCCTTGCGCCACAGGGCCGCGCTCTCTAGTCTCGCCCGATAGCAAGGAGACACAGCGTGAAGGGTGATGCCAAGGTCATCGAGTTCCTGAACAAGGCCCTGCTCAATGAGCTGACCGCCATCAACCAGTACTGGCTGCACTACCGGATGCTGGCCAACTGGGGCCTCAAGAAGCTTGCCGAATACGAGCGCCACGAATCAATCGACGAAATGAAGCACGCCGACAGGCTGGCGGACCGGATCCTGTTCCTCGACGGCCTGCCGAACTTCCAGGCCATCGGGCGACTGCGCATCGGCGAGGATGTCGAAGACCTGCTCAAGGCTGATCTTGCGCTGGAAAACGACGCCATCCCGCTGCTGAAGGACGCGATTGCCCACTGCGAGAGCGTGCGCGATTTCGTCAGCCGCGACTTGTTCGCGGACATCCTCTCGAACGAGGAGGAGCATGTCGATGTGCTCGAAACCCAGTTCGAGATGATCGCGCGGATGGGCCTCGCCAACTATATCCAGCTCAACAGCGAGGCTTCCGAAGCCTGACAGTTCAAGGGGCGGCGCGGATCACCTCGCCGCCCTTCATCACAAAGGCGGGCTTTTCGAGCACGCGGATATCGGCGAGCGGATCGCCGTCCACCGCAACGAGATCGCCGTAGCGCCCCGGCACGATCGCGCCCACGTCCGCCGTCCGGTCCAGCGCTTCGGCCGCGCTGCGCGTAGCGGCCTGGATCGCCTCCATCGGGGTCATTCCCCATTCGACCATCTTGGCGAACTGCTTGGCGTTGTCGCCATTGGGGTAGACGCCGCCATCGGTGCCAAACAGCAGCTTGACCCCGGCGGCGTGGGCTGCGCGGAAGGTTTCGCGCTGCTTGCGCCCGACCAGCCGCTCCTTGGCGAGGCTTTCCTCGAACACGCCGTTCCTGGCGCCTTCAGCAAGGATGTAGTCGTCGTTGTAAATATCCATATCGAGCCAGGCGCCCTTGGCCTTGGCAAGCTTAAAGCTTTCATCATCGGCGAGGCTGGCGTGCTCAATCGTATCGACCCCGCCGCGCAGGGCATCGTTGATGCCGGCGGTGCCATGCGCATGCGCCGCTACGCGCATGCCGAGCATGTGCGCTTCGTCGGTGACCGCCTTGATTTCCTCGAGGCTCATCTGCTGGCCACCCACGCTGTCGGTCTTGGAAAGGACACCGCCGGTCATGCAGACCTTGATCACTTCGGCACCGTATTTGTGCATGGTGCGCACGGCGGCGCGGAAGCCGTCCGGCGAATTGGAGATATTGGGCGATGGCACCTTGATCGAGGGCGGAAACTCGGTCGAATCGCAGTGGCCGCCGGTCGCGCCGAGCGCATACGTGGCCGGCACGATGCGCGGACCGGGGATATAGCCCGCCTCGATCCCCTGCTTGAGCGCAACATCGTCGTAGTTGTTCGAGCCGACATTGCGCACAGTGGTGAACCCGGCCTCGACCGTCCGCTTGGCGTTGGCCACGCCGACAACGGTCCAGAAGTTGTCGGTATATTCAAGGCTGCGGTAGCCGCTGAAACGCGGATCGCCGGTGAGATGGACGTGCATGTCAATCAGCCCGGGAACGAGCGTGCGTGCGCCGAGGTCGATTGACTCAGCACCTGCGGGGACGGCATCGCCCGGCTTGCCGACCGCGGCGATACGGCCATCGGTGATGACCACCTGGACATTGTCCACAGTCCGGCCGGCGAGGACATCGACCATATGCGCAGCGCGGACGACCACAGTCCGGGCGCTGGCAGGCATGGCAGCCAGTGCCATTGCGATGGTGATCGATCCGATAGCCTTGCGCATTCGTCTTACCTTCCAAAGATGTCAAAAGCTTGCTGGCATGCACGGACAAAGCTGGCAAGGCCGCTCATGCCGAGAGCACGGCGAGACCCTGTGCGGCCGCATGCGCCCCGAAATCGCCCGAGGGCACCGCTCTGAGCCCGAGCGGAGCACGGCGATTGGGGAGATAGGCGGCAGCGCGCAAGGGGCCGGAGCGCGTGTGAACCACGAGATTGGCACGGCGATATTCACCGCGGCCGGGGCGGCGCGGATCGCAGTATTCCCAGGCATCGAAGGCTGCGAGCACGGCGCGCGGGATCGGCTTGAGGCCGCCGTAAACCCAGCCACTCACCCGGCCGGCGCCCGGCAGCAGCACCGGATAGTCGCCCAGCGGATCACGCCGCAGGAACAGCGCCCCGCGCACCCAGCCTCGGCGTGGCCGCCCGCCGAGCCGAGGCAGCAGCGCTTCGGTCAGCGCGTTGGAATGCTCGTGGGTCAGCGTGCCATAGAAAAACAGGCGGCGCGGCGCGTGCATCGGATCAATGATGGCAGGCCAGCGCCTCGACCACGTCCTCAAGCCGCGCCGCATCACCCACCGCGATGACATGGCCATCGGACCCGGCGTGGAGCGGTTCGCCATTCCAGTCCGCCATGTGGCCGCCAGCGCCTTCGACGACGGGAACGAGCGCAGCCCAATCGTGGAGCTTCAGCCCTGCCTCGCAGACAACGTCGAGGAAACCCGAAGCCAGCATCGCGTAATTGTAGCAATCGCCGCCCATCACCATGCGCTTGTGATCGGTCCTTGCGGCGAGGCCCATGAAATGCGCGCCATCGTGATCGTCGAAATAATGCGGACCGGTGGTGGCGAGCGCGGCATCGGAAAGCAGCGCGCAGGCACGGGTGCGGACGGCATGGCCGTTGAACGTCGTCGGCCGTCCGACCGCGCCGACCCAGCGTTCGCCAGAAATCGGCTGGTCGATCACGCCGATCACGGGAAACCCTTCGACCACGAGCGCGATCAGCGTCCCGAACAGCGCCCGACCGGCGAGAAAACCGGTGGTTCCATCAATCGGATCGAGCACCCAGCTGCGCCCGGAGGTACCCGGAGTGGCCCCCATTTCCTCGCCGATCACAGTATCCTGCGGGACTTCGGCAGCAAGAATGGCGCGCATGGCTTCCTCCGCAGCGCGGTCCGCCAGCGTGACGGGCGAGGCATCGGCCTTGCGATCCGCCGACAGACCACTGCGAAAGAACGGGCGGATGGCAGCACCCGCCGCATCGGCAAGGCGCAAGGCGAGAGCGATGTCACGGTCGAGATCGGTGTCCTTCATCGCCCAGCCATGAGCCTCGTCCGGGCCTGCGGTCAAGGGGGCGCGATCGGCGGCGCGGTGGCCAGCGGTGAGAGCGAGCCTATGCCCTCGGGGGCGGAGCGCCTTGGCGACGGCGCGGTTTTATGCTTATCCTAAGTGATATGGCGCACACTTTGGGGACGAGAGTGTAGCTAGACCGGTCACCGGGCAGGTTTGTTCTGCCTCGTGGGGGTTGCAGGGGGCATTGATGAACCGGATGAGCAGACCTGCCATTGACCCGGCGATCGCCTCGGGCGGGGCGGCGACGCGTGATGGCCAGCCGATTTCATACAGCCGCGCACCATCGCGGGATCTAGCTCCGTGGATTGCGCGGCTCTATGTGACGATTGTCGATGCGCCTGCCGACTATTCGCTTTCCTGCGGTATCTTCAGCGATGCGGCGATGCTGCGCATCCAGCTGAGCGGTGACTGGATTGCGGAAACCGCCGAAGGACGCCGCGAGATGAGCCGCGCTGCACTCTACTTCGGCCCGCAGACCCAGCGCATGCCGATCACCGTCACGGGCAGCTTCACCAGTGTCGGCCTCTCGTTCCGCGCCGGCACCTGCCATGCGCTCGGCGGAATCAAGCTCGATGCGATGTGCGACAAGCTGGCTTCGCTTGAAATGATGGGAATGTGCCAGGAAGAATGGCTCGGTCTGTTTGACGAGAGCGGCTCTCCGGAGGATTGGTGCGCCGCGATGGAAGAGGCCATGCGCCGCCTCATCCGGCGCATTGGCGCGGCCGAGCCTGATCCGGTGACGGTCTCAGTGGAAGCGGCGGCCTTTACGGACCCGCAGATCACCGTAGCGCGGCTTGCGCATCAATGCGGCACGGCGCAGCGCAGGCTTGAGCGACTGGTCCGGCGCGATTTCGGCATGCCGCCCAAGCAAGTGCTGCGCCGCGCCCGCGCGCTCGACATGGCAAGCCACTTGCGCGGCGTGGCCGATCACGAGGAGGCCGAGGCACTGGCACTGCGCTACTACGATCAGAGCCACCTGATTCGCGAGTTCACCGCGCTGTTCGGGATGAGCCCGCGCCAGTTCGTCGATTCGCCGCAGCCGCTGATGACGCTTTCTCTGGAAACGCGCCAGGCGCGCAGGCTGGAGATGATCGCACGGATCGCCCCGGGCGATATCAAGCCCTGGCAGTAGGGCTTTCGCGCCACTCGCCTGGCGCAAGGCTTGCGAGCGACCATTCGCCGATCCGCCAGCGCACCAGCCGTAGTGTAGGAAAACCGGCGGCGGCAGTCATGCGCCGCACTTGTCGGTTGCGGCCTTCGCGGATCGTCAGCTCCAGCCAGCAATCGGGCACACTCTTGCGGAAACGCACCGGCGGATCGCGCGGCCAGAGCGCGGGCGGATCGATCCGGCGCACTTCGGCGGGCCGTGTCGGCCCGTCCTTGAGCACGAGGCCCTTGCGCAAGGGCGCGAGGGCGGCTTCGTCCGGATCACCTTCGACCTGCACCAGATAGGTCTTTGCCAATTTGTAGCGCGGATCGGCGATGCGGGCCTGGAGACGGCCATCGTCGGTGAGGAGCATGAGCCCCTCGCTATCGTGATCCAGCCGTCCGGCAGGATAGACGCCCGGACGCGCGATGAAATCGGCGAGCGTGGGGCGCGGCGGGCCGTTCGGTTCCGGGCTGAACTGGCAGAGCACGCCATAGGGCTTGTTGAACAGGATCAGCGCCATCGTGTTCTCCATGGGCCGGGAGGGTGCCGCTGTCAAAAAGTGCGGGCCTTGTCGATTGCGCGGGGCAGGCCGCGCGCTACACTTGCGTTGCGGCGGCGTGAAAACAGACGGGAGATGGGCTCCATGGAAGCCTTGCGTACCAATGACAGCCGGTTTGAGAACCTGCCCGGCTATGGCTTTGCGCCGCACTATATCGACAGCCTGAAGGACTATGAGGGGCTGCGCGTCCACTTCATCGATGAAGGCCCGCGCGATGCCGAAACGACATTCCTGTGCCTCCACGGCCAGCCGAGCTGGTGTTACCTCTACCGCAGGATGATCCCGGTCTTCGCCGAGGCCGGCTACCGCGTCATCGTGCCCGATCTTCTTGGCTTTGGCCGGTCGGACAAGCCCGTGGATGAGGCGGCCTATACCTTCCATTTTCACCGCGGCATGCTGATGGCGTTCATCGAGGCGCTGGACCTCACGCAGATAACACTCGTCTGTCAGGACTGGGGCGGCATCCTCGGCCTCACGATCCCGCCCGATATGCCTGAGCGTTTCGAGCGGCTGCTGGTGATGAACACGGCGATTCCCGTCGGTCAGTCCGCCGGGCCCGGCTTCGATGCCTGGCGCGCCTACAATCGCAGCCAGCCCGATCTCGACATTCCGGCGCTGTTCAAACGGGCGCAAGTGGGGCTCAGCGATGCTGAAGCGGCGGCCTATGGCGCGCCCTTTCCCGATGCGCGCTACAAATCCGGTGTGCGGCGCTTTCCGGAACTGGTGATGACCAGCCCGGAGATGGAGGGTGTTGCCGAAGCGAAGCGCGCCGCAGCCTGGTGGCACGATGAATGGCGCGGGCCGAGCTTCATGGCCGTGGGTATGATGGACCCGGTACTGGGGCCAGACGTGATGGCAGGCCTGCGTGCGACGATCCACGGCTGCCCGCCGCCGCTGGAAATCGCCGATGGCGGGCATTTCGTGCAGGAGCGCGGCGATGTGATCGCCAAGGCGGCGCTGGAGGCCTTCGAACTATAGTTGCTGGACTCTGTCCCAATGCCCGGTGCCCCGACCCCCTCCCCCGTCAGGGAGAGGGCCGGAACCTCTTGAAGATCAATCGAACAGGCTGGAAACCGAACTTTCGTCGGCAATGCGCCGAACGGCCTCGCCAATCAAGGGCGCAATCGTCAGCACGCGGATGCGATCGGATGTCTGAGTCGCCTCGGTTGGCAGGATCGTGTCGGTAATCACGAGTTCCTTGAGCGCCGAGTTGTTGACCCGCGCCACCGCGCCGCCCGAAAGCACACCGTGGCTGATGTAGGCGGCAACGCCCGAGGCGCCGTTATCGAGCAGGGCCTGCGCGGCGTTGCACAGCGTGCCGCCCGAATCGATGATGTCGTCGATGAGGATGCACATGCGGCCCGAGACATCGCCAATGATGTTCATCACTTCGCTCTGGCCGGGCCGGTCACGCCGCTTGTCGACGATGGCGAGCGGGGCGTTGTCGAGCCGCTTGGCCAGCGCGCGGGCGCGGACCACGCCGCCGACATCGGGCGAGACGACCATGAGATCCTGCCCGCCGTAGCGCGTCTGGATATCGGCGGCCATGACGGGCGCGGCGAAGAGGTTGTCGGTCGGGATATCGAAGAAGCCCTGGATCTGTCCGGCGTGAAGATCGACCGCGAGAACGCGGTCGGCACCGGCCGTGGTGATCAGGTTGGCGACGAGCTTGGCCGAAATCGGTGTGCGCGGGCCGGGCTTGCGGTCCTGCCGCGCGTAGCCGAAGTAGGGAATAACCGCGGTGATCCGCTTGGCCGAGGCGCGGCGCAGCGCATCGATGCAGATCAGCAGTTCCATCAGGTTGTCGTTCGCCGGGTAGCCAGTGGACTGGACGATGAACACGTCCTCGCCGCGCACGTTCTCGTGAATCTCGACGAAGACTTCCTCGTCGGCGAAGCGGCGGACCGATGCTTCGGTCAGCGACAGTTCGAGATAGGCGGCGATGGCGCGGGCCAGCGGCAGGTTGCCATTGCCGGACATGATCTTCATGGGCTTCCCCGAGTCCCTCAAGTCTGCGTGATGCGAGGGGCCTTAGCCAAAGATGACAGCATTGCAACGCCAGGGCCTGCGGTTTTGCACCAATGGTGGTCCTTGAACTGGCGGGCCAATGCCGCCTAGTGTCACTCGCATGCCCGATACACTCATCATAACGCTCGCCCAGCTCAACCAGAAGGTCGGCGATCTGGCCGCCAATGTCGCGGCGATGCTCGCCGTGCGCGAACGGGCGGAGGGTAGCGACCTCATCGTCTATCCCGAGATGCAGCTGATCGGCTATCCGCCGGAAGACCTGATCCTGAAGCCCGCGCTGATCGAACGCGCGGCCATCGCGCTGGAAGCGCTGGCGGCCGCCACGGCAGACGGCGGGCCGGCGATGCTGGTCGGCTCGGTCTTCGTGCGCGACGGCGCGCTGCACAACGGGGTGGCGCTGCTCGATCAGGGCAAGGTAGCGGCGGTGCGCTTCAAGGTGGAGCTGCCCAACTACGGCACGTTCGACGAGAAGCGCTATTTCCTCCCGGGCCCGCTGCCCGAGCCGGTGCCATTCAAGGGCGCGATGCTGGGTCTGCCGATCTGCGAGGACATCTGGCAACCCGACGTGTGCCGCCATCTGGCCGCGCAAGGCGCCGATATCTTCCTGTGCATCAATGGCAGCCCTTATGAGATCGACAAGGATGAGCTGCGCATTGACGGCGTCGCCAAGCGCCGGGCGATCGATACGGGCATTCCGCTCGCCTACCTCAACCGTGTCGGCGGGCAGGACGAAGTGGTGTTCGACGGGGCGAGCTTCGTCGTTGGCCCCGAGGGCGCACTGTGGGTGCAGATGCCGGACTGGGAAGAAGCGATCGTCGATACCGTATGGCACAAGGTGCCTTCGGGTGGCGACCATCGCTGGCGCTGCCAGCCGGGCGTCGTCTCCGAACTCGCCGAGCATCCCGAGGATATCTACTGCGCGATGGTTCTTGCACTGCGCGATTATGTGAACACGAACCGCTTTCCCGGTGTGGTGCTGGGGCTTTCGGGCGGGATCGATTCGGCGATCTGCGCGGCGATTGCCGTCGATGCGCTGGGGCCGGAGCGCGTGTGGTGCGTGATGATGCCGAGCGCCTATACCAGTGCGGAAAGCCTCGAGGACGCGGAAGGCTGCGCCAATATGCTGGGCGTACGGCTTGATACGATCCCGATCGTGCCTGCGGTGGATGCGTTCGCGGACATGCTGGCTCCGGTGTTCGAGGGGCGTTCGCCCGACCTGACCGAGGAAAACCTCCAGTCGCGTATCCGTGGCACCACGCTGATGGCGCTTTCGAACAAGTTCGGCCCGATGCTGGTGACGACGGGCAACAAGAGCGAGATGAGCGTCGGCTACGCCACGATCTATGGCGACATGAACGGCGGCTACAATCCGCTGAAGGATGCCTACAAGACGACGGTCTTCGCGATATCGCGCTGGCGCAATGCGGCGCGGCCCAAGATCGGGTTGGGGCCGGAGGGCATGGTCATGCCGGAGCGCATCATCACCAAGCCGCCGAGCGCCGAGCTTCGCCCGGACCAGAAGGATTCGGATTCGCTGCCCGATTACGCGGTGCTCGATGGCATCCTGCTCGGGCTGGTGGAGCACGAGAAGAGCGTCGACCAGCTTGTCTCCGAAGGGTTTGATCACGCAACCGTTTCGCGGATCGAGCGGCTGCTCAACGTGGCGGAATACAAGCGCCGCCAGGCGCCGCCGGGGGTGAAGCTGGGCATGCGCAACTTCGGGCGGGACCGGCGCTATCCGATTACGCATGGGTTCCGCACGGGCTGATCTTATTGCGAACAATTCTCATTGACGAAGTGCTGAGGCAAGCTAATCTGCGAATCGTTCGCAATTAGTCGGAATCAGCCTCATGACCGTGCCTGCCGGAAACCTTGCCGCAACAATTGCCGGGCTCGCTCGGACTCCGGCGCTCGGTGACAGATCGCTGCTGGCGCAGGACGTGATCCTCGCAATCCGGCTTTGCGCGCTAGCGGCGCGGGATGGCCTTGATCCCTTGCCTGCGCTCGCCTTGCGACTGCGGCACTGCGAGGCTGCAATTGCGGTTCACGAACTGGTGCGCACGGTGACTCGGCACTGGCCCGAGCCGTTCGGGGTGGGCCGGGCATGCTGTCAGCGACTTTCCCCTGACGAAGCAACGCTGGCGCGCATGGTCGAGGCGGGACAGCGCCGCCAACGCGCCGAATTCGGGCGCTCGATTGACGGTTTTGTGCCTGCCGCCGGGCATGAGCCGCTGTGGGATGCGTGCACCCATGCCGTCGTGCTGATGGGCTGAGCTTGCCCGGACCGGTCGCGCCGCTATAGGCAGCCGCATGACGGTCACCACCCGCTTCGCACCCTCGCCCACGGGCACGCTTCATGTCGGCAATATCCGCACGGCGCTGCACAACTGGCTGCTCGCGAAGAAGAGCGGCGGGCGGTTTCTGCTGCGGATCGACGACACCGATCTTGCGCGCAGCCGCGAGGATTATGTCGCGGCGATCCGCGCTGACCTTGCGTGGCTTGGGCTGCATCCGGAGCGCGAAGAGCGGCAATCGGCGCGCTTTGCGATCTATGAGGCGGCCTTCGAAAAGCTGATCGCGGTGGGGCGGCTCTACCGCTGCTATGAGACATCGCAGGAGCTGGAACTCAAGCGCAAGGTGCTGCTGGGGCGCGGGCTGCCGCCGATCTACGACCGCAGCGCGCTGATGCTGACCGAGGCCGATCACGCCGCCAAGGCCGCAACCGGCGAGCAGCCACATTGGCGCTTCCTGCTCGATCACGAAACGCCGATCGAATGGGTGGACGGGATCCGGGGTCCGCAGCACTTCGATCCGCGCCAGATATCGGATCCGGTGGTGCGCCGGGCGGATGGTTCGTGGCTCTATATGCTGCCCTCGGTGATTGACGACATCGAGATGGGCGTGACCGACGTGCTGCGCGGTGAGGATCACGTTTCCAACACGGCAACCCAGGTCCAGATGTTCACCGCGCTGAATGCGCCGGTGCCGCGCTTTGCGCATGAGGCCCTGCTGACGGGCGCGGAAGGCAAGCTTTCCAAGCGGCTGGGTTCGCTGGGCGTGGCGGAGATGCGCGCACAGGGAATCGAACCCGGTGCGCTGATCGCGCTGCTGGCACGGCTGGGAACGAGCGATCCGGTCGATCCGGCGCTCGATGCTGACGCGCTTGCCGCGAGCTTTGATCTGGCGCGGTTCGGCCGGGCGCCGGCGAGGTTCGACGATACGGAACTGGCGCGGGTGAACGCAGCGGTGATCCACTGGTTGCCCTTTGCGCGCGTGGCAGACTGCCTGCCCGGTGGCATGCCCAAGGAGGCGTGGGAAGCGATCAGGCCGAACCTTGCGACCGTGGCCGAGGCGGCTGACTGGTGGCGCGTGGTGACAGGGCCAGTTTCGGCGCCGGAGTTCGATGCCGAGACGCAGGCGTTTCTGGATCAGGCGGCGGGGATTGCTGCGGCGCTAGATTGGACCGATGATCCGTGGGGCGCTCTGACGAGGATGCTCAAGGAGGCCACCGGGCGCAAGGGCAAGGCGCTGTTCCTGCCGCTGCGGCAGGCGCTGACGGGGATGGACCATGGGCCGGACATGAAGGCGCTGCTGCCGCTGATCGGGCGGGATGAGGCGCTGCGGCGGCTGAAGCTGGATGGGATGCGCTGACCTCAGCCGGGTGTCTCGACTTAGCTCGACACGAACGGCTCTTATTTCGTGCGCCGGTCAGGCGCGGCCGGTCTGGCTGACGAGGTGTGTGGGATCAATGCCTTCGGCGCGCCAGGTGGCGGGCCAGCGGGCGCTTACCGGGGTTTCGAACAGGATCTCGCTGCGGCCTTGGGCGGCATACCAGCCGTGCTGGCGCATCTCGCCTTCGAGTTGCCCGGCGCCCCACCCCGCATAACCGAGCGCGACCAGCCATTTCGACGGGCCGCGCCCCTCGGCAATCGCGCGCAGCACGTCCATCGAAGCAGACAGCGCGCAAAGCGGCTGGACTTCGACAGAGCCGCTGCCGCCCCAGTCATTGCTGTGGAGCACGAACCCGCGCGAGGTTTCAACCGGACCGCCGTTGAGGACAGGGCCATCGGGCGCCACGCCGGGATCGATGCCGATATCCGTGAGCAGGCCGTGCAGCGTAACGCCCTCGCGCACGCTGCCGATTCCGATACCGAGCGCGCCGTGCTCATCATGGACGCACATCGCGATGACGGCGCGTTCGAACCGCGAATCGCCCATGCCTGGCATGGCGAGGAGGATGCGGCCCGCGAGGTATTCCGCCTTGGTCATGCCGCAGCGGCTTTGCTTCGCCGGTCCTCCGCCGCTTCGATCAGGCGCTTCTCGATGGCGCGCATGCGGCTGTCCGCCTCGATCTTCTCGCCGAGCAAGTCGGTGACGTAGAACGTATCGACCGCACGCTCGCCATACGTCGCGATATGGGCGGAGTGGACGACCAACCGGGTTTCGAACAGCGCCCGCGCCAGCTGGCTGAGCAGCGCCGGGCGATCGCGCGCGCCGACTTCGATCACGGTGAAGCGATTGGAGGCCTTGTTGTCGAAGATGACGATGGGCTCGACCTCGAACGCTTCGGCACGCGGACGGGCCGAAGGGCGCGCGGCAAGCTGAGGCAGGAGCTTGACCCGGTTGGCGAGGGCATCGGCAATCGCGGTCTTGAGCCGGGCAATCTGCGCCGGTTCGTTGAGCGGACGGCCGAGGGGATCCTGCACGAGGAAGTTATCGACCGCGAGGCCGTTGCGCGCGGTGTGGATGCGGGCATCGATGATGTTGCCGCCGGCAAGGTGAATGCCGCCCGCAATGCGGTAGAACAGGCCCGGATGATCGGCGGCGAGCACGGTGACGAGCGTGGCGCCGCGCGCGGCGTACCAATGCGCCTCGACCGTCAGCGGCTCATCGAGCGAGAAATCCATCTGTGCGAGGTTGAGCGCGATGATGTCTTCCGGCTCGGCGATCCAGTAAGCATCGCCGAGCTGGCGACCAACCGTGCCGATCAGTGCATCGCGTTCCTTGAGGATTTCGGCGACGGCCTTCTTCTTGGCGGCGATGCGCTCGGCCCGGCCATACTGCTTGTGGCCGAGGCGGAGCACTTCTTCGGCCGAGGTGAACAGATCGCCGAGGAGCTGACGCTTCCACGAGTTCCAGATGCCGGGGCCGACCGCCCGGATATCGACGATGGTGAGGATCAGCAGCAGGCGCAGTCGTTCCTGGCTCTGCACACGTCCGGCGAAATCGGCGATGGTCTTGTAGTCGGCAAGATCACGCTTGAAGGCGGTGGCGCTCATCAGGAGGTGCCAGCGCACCAGCCAGGCGACCAGTTCCGTCTCGGCGGGAGACATGCCGAGGCGCGGGCAGAGCTTCATCGCGATTTCTGCGCCAAGAATCGAGTGATCGCCGCGCCGTCCCTTGGCGATATCGTGGAGCAAGGTGGCGACATAGAGCACGCGGCGCGAGGCGACCTTGGAAATGACCTCAGTCGCCATCGGGTGCTGCTCGGTCTCTTCGCCCTTCTCGATGCGCGAGAGCAGGCCGATGGCGCGGATGGTGTGCTCGTCGACCGTGTAGTGGTGGTACATGTCGAACTGCATCTGTGCGACGACGCGGCCGAAATCGGGCACGAAGCGGCCAAAGATCCCGGCCTCGCTCATCCAGCGCAGCGCCGTTTCGGGATCGTGGCGGCTGGTGAGCAGTTCCATGAACATCGTGTTGGCGCGCGGATCGCGGCGCACGGCGGCATCGATCAGACCGGCATCGCGCCGGGCCAGGCGCATCGCTTCGGGGTGAATTTCGAGCCCCTCGCGATCGGCAACAAGGAAAATCTCGATCAGGCGGACCGGATCGGCCCGGAAGAAATCATTGCCATCAGCGCCCAGCTTGTCGGCCTGGAGCGGGAAGGCCCCGATCTTGCGCTTGCGGCGGCCGCGCAGCGCGGCGAAAAAGCCGACGCGCGATGCAAAGCGCGACTGGGCGAACTGTTCATCGAGCTGGGCGAGGAACATGCCGGTGAGCGAACCCACCTGCGTTGCCTGCAGGAAGAAGTACTGCATGAAGCGTTCGACCGCGCTCTTGCCCGGGCGATCGGCGAAGTTCATGCGCAGCGCCACTTCGCGCTGAAGATCGAAGGTCAGGCGGTCCTCGGCCCGCCCGGTCACTGCATGGAGATGGCAGCGGACCGACCAGAAGAAATTCTCGGCGCGGCGGAATGCCCGGTATTCCGCCGCCGTCAGCAGGCCGACGCCGACCAGTTCGCTCGGATCGCGGACTTTGTGGATATATTTGCCGATCCAGTAGAGCGTGTGCAGATCGCGCAGGCCGCCCTTGCCTTCCTTGACGTTGGGTTCGACGACGTAGCGGCTATCGCCCAGCTTCTTGTGCCGCTCGTTGCGCTCGGCCAGCTTCTCGGCAACGAACTGGCGCTCGGTGCCGGTGACGACTTCCGCCCAGAAGCGGCGCGAGCCTTCCTCGTAGAGCGCGCGGTCGCCCCAGACGTAGCGGCCTTCAAGCAGCGCGGTGCGGATGGTGAGGTCGCTGCGCGCCATGCGCACCATCTCGTCAAGCGAGCGACTGGACTGGCCAACCTTGAGCCCCAAATCCCAGAAGAAATAGAGCATCGCCTCGATCACCTGTTCGCACCACGCGGTGGGCTTGGTGGGGGTGAGGAAAGCGATGTCGACATCGGAATGCGGCGCCATCTCGCCGCGCCCGTACCCGCCGACGGCGACGAGCGCGATGCGTTCGCCGGTCGAGCGGTTGCTCGCGCGGTAGACATGGCCAACGACGTGATCGTGGATCACGCGGACCAGCTGGTCGATCAGGAAGGCCTGCCCTTGCGCACATTCGGCACCGTGCGAGGGCTTCTCGCGCAGGCGGCGGGCAATCTCCTCGCGGCCGGCGACCAGCGCCTCACGCAGAAGCTCGACAATGGCGGGCCGCGCCTTGTCGCCCTGCGCCGCAACGCGCTCGGCAATGACATCGGCAAGCGCACGGCGATCGATGATGGCGCGCTGGTTGGGAATCCGGGGGGTGATCATACCCCTCTTCTCTACCCTATCCCGCCTTGCGCGTCTCTTGCCATTGCGCCCCGTAGCGCTGCTTGAGCGTGCGTTTGTCCACCTTTTCAGTACCGAGCCGTGGCAACGCCTCGTGCTCCTGCCAGAAGCGGACGGGAATCTTGAAGGCAGCGATGTGCGCAGCGAGGAAGGCGCGCAGATCTTCCTCACTCACTGTGCAGCCATCCTTGGCGAGATAGACCGCGACCGGGACTTCGCCGTAGAGTTCGTCCGGCAAGCCGAACACGCTCGCCTCGGCAACGCCCGGATGCGCGTAGATCGCGTTTTCGACCTCGATGCAGGCGATATTCTCGCCGCCGCGGATGATGATTTCCTTCTTGCGATCGACGATGAACAAGTAGCCCTCGGCATCGAGATAACCGAGATCGCCGGTGCGGAAATAGCCATCGGGCATGATCGCAGCGGCGGTCGCTTCAGGATTGTCCCAGTAGGCGATGAAGTTCGCCACGCTACGGATCGAGACTTCGCCAAGCTGGCCCTGAGGCACGGGGTTTCCGTCGTCATCAAGAATCGCCAGATCGACCAGCGGCCGTGACGGGGTGCCGGTGCTGCCGGGCTTGGCGATGTAGTTCTCGTTGAAATTGCCGCAGCCGACGCCGTTGGTTTCGGTCAGGCCATAGCCAAGGATCGGGAAGGCGTGCGGCAGGGCCTTGCGGATGCGGTCGACATGTTCGACCGGGCGCGGGGCGCCGCCGGCGGCAAAGGTGACGCACGTGGAAAGATCGTACTTGTCGTGATCGGGGTGCGTCGCGATCTCGTAGCTCATCAGCGGCACGCCGACGAAGTAGGTGACCTTCTCGCGTTCGATCAGTTGCATCGCGGTGACGGCATCCCACTTGGGCATCAGCACCAGCTTGCGGCCCAGCGCATAGGACTGGAGCAGCAGCGGCACTTCGCCAGTGACGTGGAACAACGGCACGTTGACGAGCGCGATCGGCTGCGAATCCGCCGCTGGCGCTTCACCGCGCGCGGTCATCAGGCCGAGCACCATGACGCTCTGCGCGAGATAGCTGTAGGTGCCCTGCACCACGCCGCGGTGATCCGAATAGGCGCCCTTGGAGACGCCCGTGGAGCCCGAGGTGAACAGGATCGTGGCAATATCATCCGGCCCGACTTCGTGCAGCAGCGTGCTTGCATCGCCGCCGTTTGCGGTGAGCGCGACGAGGCCTTCGGCGGGCAGGCAATCGTGGAGCAGCGGGATGATCTCCGCGCCGTGGGTGATCCCGGTCAGGCGCTGCGCGCGCTGGTGATCGGCGATGATCATGCGGCAGCCGACCATATCGATGCCATGGGCCATTTCCTCGCCCTGCCACCAGCCGTTGATCAGCACCGCGCAGCCGCCGGCCATGAGCACGGCCATGTAGGCGACAATCCAGTTGGCGGAATTGCGCGCAGCGATGCCGACACGGTCGCCTTTCTGCAGACCATGGCCCGCAACGAGACCGCCGGCAGCAATACGCGCGGCTTCCAGCGTCTGGGCGAAAGTGAGCCGCACATCGCCATCAACGATGAATTCGCGCGCGCCGTGGAACGTGCAGAACTGGGTGAAATAGGCGCCGAGCGTGGGGGGCGCCGCAGCGATCATCGGGAGGTCGCGACCGAAGGCAGGGAAAGGCGTGGTTGCGAGCATGCCGCCTGTGGCGGTCAGACCGTCCATCACCTGGGCAAGATCCCGATCGAGCTGGGTCAACATGGGTAAACGATCACTCCTCTCCGCCCCGGTTCGTCCGCTTTCCCGCAAAGGACACAGCGCTGGGGTTTAACCTGTTATTCGGTTTGCGTCCCGGGTTTGCCCTGTGCCAGAAGGCCGCGCAAGGCTGCACCGCCTGCGGCACAAAACAAAACCGTTCCGTTACAAATCCTCGTTGTTACCAAAACTCTAGGGAGCTTGACCCTTGCTGTCACTATCGGCCGCCGCCGCAGCAGCCCCAGCCCTTGTCGGCGCAGGGCATCAGCCGCTGCACTGGGAGAGCCTTGGCCTCTCGCCGATCGCGATTCCCCTCGGGTTCTTCGCGATCAAGTGGTACAGCCTCGCCTATCTGACAGGGATCATGCTGGGCTACTTCCAGCTTGGCCGGATGATTCGCCAGCCCGGCGCGCCGCTGGCGCAGCGCCACGCTGACGATCTGTTCTTCTATGCGACGCTGGGGATCATTCTGGGCGGCCGGCTGGGCTACGCGGTGTTCTATGCACCGGAACTGCTGACCGACCCGGCGCGGCTGGTGCGGCTGTGGGAGGGCGGCATGAGCTTTCATGGCGGGCTGATCGGCACCGTTCTGGCGATAGCCTGGGTATCGTGGCGCGGCGGGCTGAACTTCGTGCGGACGTGCGACTACATCGCGGTCTGCGTGCCGCCGGGCCTGTTTTTCGGGCGCTGCGCCAATTTCGTGAACGGCGAACTGTGGGGCCGGGTGACGGATTCGAAGATGCCGTGGGTGATGGTGTTCCCCGGCGCAGGATCGCTGCCGCGCCATCCCAGCCAGCTTTACGAAGCGCTGCTCGAAGGTCTGCTGCTGGGCCTTGTGCTGTTCGTCCTGTTCTGGCGGACCCGTGCGCGCTGGCGACCCGGCTTGCTCGTCGGACTGTTCACGCTGGGCTATGCACTCGCCCGCTTCACGGTCGAATTTTTCCGCGAACCCGATTCCCAGTTGCACGATTTCGCCGTTCGCACGGGCCTTTCGATGGGTCAGTGGCTGACGCTGCCGATGATGGCTATCGGGCTCGGCTTTGCGGTGCGCGCGGCGCTGCGCCCGCCGCTGGCGGTTTCGCTCCAGCCGAGCGGACATGCGGCCGGGCAGACGGTGGTTTCCTGAGGCTGAAGTGCGCAGCGCAGACCGCGACGCAGCGGGGGGGCTGACGGCTGTTTTCGCGCGGCTGATTGCGGCGACGGGGCCGATCCCGATTGCGCACTACATGGCCGAGGCGAATGCCCGGTACTATGCGTCGCGCGATCCGTTTGGTGCCGCCGGGGATTTCGTCACGGCGCCGGAAATCAGCCAGATGTTCGGTGAGCTGACCGGGCTGTGGCTGGCAGATATCTGGCAGCGCGCCGGGAGCCCGGAGCGGGTGTGCTATGTGGAACTGGGGCCGGGACGCGGGACGCTGGCGCGCGATGCGCTTCGGGCAGCTGGGCGGGCCGGACTGGCGCCTGAGGTGCATTTCGTCGAGACCAGCCCGGCGCTGACCGCCTTGCAGCGCGCGGCGCATCCCGGTGCGACATGGCACCATGATCTCGCCAGTCTGCCGCTGGATCGGCCGCTGCTGGTGGTCGCCAACGAGTTCCTCGATGCGCTGCCGGTGCGCCAGATCGTGCGGACCGCCGCTGGCTGGCGGGAGCGGATGGTGGGACTGGACGCCGATGGGGGCTTCATTCCTGTGGCGGGCACCAGACCGATGGACGCGGCGGTGACTGCGCGGTTTGCCGATGCAGCCGAGGGCGCGATCATCGAGGCATCGCCCGCTACCGCGGCGGTGGTGCAGGAAGTCGCCTCGCGGCTGGCCGCACAAGGCGGGGCCGCGCTGTTCATCGACTATGGCTATGCTCGTCCGCAGCTTGGCAGCACCTTGCAGGCCCTCCGCGCCCACCGGAAGGTTGACCCGTTTGCAGAGCCGGGCGAGGCCGACCTCACTGCCCTTGTCGACTTTGCCACCCTCGCCGAAGTGGCCGAACAGGCGGGGGCCCGCTGGCTTGGCACCTGTGAGCAAGGTGCCTGGCTCTCAGCGCTGGGGATCGGCGCCCGCGCCGCCAGCCTGGTGCGAGCAGCCCCGCATGCCGCCAAGGCCATCGAGGCCGCAACGGTGCGCCTGACAGCGCCTGCAGAAATGGGCACTCTGTTCAAGGTGATGGGCCTTGCCGCGCCAGGATGGCCCGATGGTGCAGGCCTTGATCGAGCCAGCCCGGGTGCGGCGGGATGAGACTCCGTCACACCACGGCAGGATCGGTCTTGCGATTGACTTGCAACAATCATTCAAGTCTCTGTTAAAAATGCGATTAGCCGCCTTGCGCCCACGGTAAAATGCTTGTTGGCAAACCGGCGGCTTTGCGTCTATCAGGCGCGCCCAAGGGGGCCGGACTCTCGCGCGGAAGCGAGGCTGGTGCGGTATGGTATGGCAAGCGTCCCTTTGGGCACTTTCCCGCCAGATCGGTGAGGGACATTTTAGGACACGCTATCGCGCCCGATCAGTGGCGGCGGCAGCGCAGGCAGGGAATGGCAATGGCTGAACAAGCAAGCATCGCTGAAGCGACCATGACTGGTGAAGGCGTACGGCGGCGTGATTTCATCAATATCGCTGCGGTTAGCTTCGCAGGCGTTGGCGGTCTCGCCGCGCTCTATCCGCTGATTTCGCAAATGGCGCCTTCGGCCGACGTGCTGGCGGAAAGCTCGACCGAAATCGACATCTCGGCCATAGCGCCGGGTCAGGCGATCAAGGCCGTGTGGCGCAAGCAGCCGGTCTTTATCCGCAACCTGACGCCCGAGGAAATCGCCTCGGCCGACAAGGTTGATGTGGCGACCCTGCGCGATCCGCAGACGCTCGAGCAGCGCACCACCGCCGGCAAGACCAACTGGCTGATCACCATGGGCGTCTGCACCCACCTCGGCTGCGTGCCGCTGGGCGCAGGCGAAGGCGAAGTCCGCGGTGAGTTCGGCGGCTACTTCTGCCCCTGCCACGGTTCGGTCTACGATACCGCTGCACGCATCCGCAAAGGACCGGCACCCAAGAACCTTGAGGTGCCCCCCCATGAATTCTCTTCCGACACTGTCGTGAAGATCGGCTGAGGACTGACACGATGAGCTTTCCCTGGGCGAACGAATACAAGCCTGTCCACCCCTTCATGCGCTACCTCGACGAGCGCCTGCCTCTGCCGCGCTTCGTCTATAACGCGGTAGGTGCTGGCTATCCGGTGCCGCGCAACCTGAACTACATGTGGAACTTCGGTGTGCTCGCGGGCTTCGCGCTCGTGCTGCAGATCGTGACCGGCGTGGTTCTCGCGATGCATTACGCCGCCAATTCGGGTGTGGCGTTCGATAGCGTCGAACACATCATGCGCGACGTGAACTGGGGCTGGATGCTGCGTTATGCGCACGCCAACGGCGCCAGCATGTTCTTCATCGTGGTCTATACCCACATCTTCCGCGGCTTCTTCTACTCCTCGTACAAGGCACCGCGCGAGATGATCTGGCTGTTGGGCGTGGTCATCTTCCTGCTCATGATGGCGACCGCCTTCATGGGTTATGTGCTTCCCTGGGGCCAGATGAGCTTCTGGGGCGCCAAGGTGATCACCGGCCTGTTCTCGGCGATCCCGCTGGTCGGCACACCGCTGCAGCAGTGGCTGCTGGGCGGCTTCGCACCGGACAACGCCGCGCTCAACCGCTTCTTCTCGCTGCACTTCCTGCTGCCCTTCGTGATCCTGGGTGTGATCATCCTGCACGTCTGGGCGCTGCACATCCCGGGTTCATCGAACCCCACTGGCGTCGAAGTGAAGCAGGAATCGGACACCGTGCCGTTCCACCCGTACTACACGGCCAAGGACGGCTTCGGGCTCGGCGTGTTCCTCATGCTGTACTGCGCGCTGGTGTTCTTCGCGCCGAACCTGCTGGGCCACCCGGACAACTACATTCCGGCGAATCCGCTTTCGACCCCGGCGCACATCGTTCCCGAATGGTACTTCTGGCCGTTCTACGCGATCCTGCGCGCCTTCACCTCGGACTTCCTGTTCATCCCGGCGAAGCTGATGGGCGTGCTCGCAATGTTCAGCGCGATCCTCGTGTGGTTCTTCCTGCCCTGGCTCGATACGAGCCCGGTGCGTTCGGGCCACTACCGCCCGCTGTTCCGCAAGTTCTTCTATCTGCTCGTCGTTGACGTGCTGGTGCTGGGCTACTGCGGCGGTGCACCGGCGGCCGAGCCTTACGTGATGATCTCGCAGATTGCAGCGATGTACTACTTCCTGCACTTCCTCGTGATCCTGCCGATCGTCTCGTCGATCGAGACCCCGGCCCCGCTGCCGTTCTCGATCACCGAGGCCGTGCTGGGCAAGGACGAGCACGCCGCCCTCTCTCCCGCAACCCCGGCTGTCGCCTGAGCCTGCCAACCCGGCACATCCAAAGGGAAACCTCATGGTCCGTCTATTTGGCCCGCTCGTTGGCCTCTTCTTCGCAGTCGCACTGCTCTGGTCGTTCGGTAACGGCGCCTACAATGCGGTAACGCAGCCCACTCCGCCGACCGTGGAAAGCTTGTTCCACAAGCATCCCAAGGAAGTGACGTTCTCGTTCGACGGGCCCTTCGGCACGTTCGACAAGGCGCAACTGCAGCGCGGCTTCAAGATCTACCAGGAAGTCTGCTCGAACTGCCACAGCCTGAAGCAGGTGGCGTTCCGCGATCTGACCCAGCTTGGTTACAAGGAAGCCGAGGTCAAGGCGATCGCGAAGAACTGGGGCAACAAGGCCCAGACCTTCGATCCCAAGACCGGTGACCGCGGTGATCGTCCGAACCTGCCTTCAGACCACTTCCCGCCCGTCTACTACGCCGGCCAGGGCAATCCGCCGGATCTCTCGTTGATCGCCAAGGCGCGTCACGGCGGAGCACAGTACATGCACTCGCTGCTGACCGGCTACACCGATCAGGCGGGCTACAAGAACGAAGCGGGCCAGGAACTGCTCAAGATGTTCCCGGATGCGAAGACGCCCGACGGGCTGTACTTCAACCCCTACTTCGCCAACCTGAACCTCGCCATGCCGCAACCACTGACCAGCGACGGCCAGGTGACCTACAGCGACGGCACCAAGGCAACGGTTGACCAGATGGCGACCGACGTGGCCGCGTTCCTGACCTGGACCGCCGAACCCAAGCTCGACAAGCGCAAGCAGACGGGCTGGCCGGTGCTAGGCTTCCTGCTTGCCGCGACAGTGCTGGCGTACCTCGCCAAGCGGAACGTGTGGGCCGACAAACACTGAGCCCAGGACCACTCTGACAAACAAAGGCCACCGGCAACGGTGGCCTTTTTTGTGGGTGCGGTTATGGAAGGCACGCCATGACCAAGGACGAAATCAAAGCGCTTGTGCGCACCGTGCCCGACTTCCCCGCCAAGGGTATCCTGTTTCGCGATGTGACGACGCTGATCCGACATGGCGGAACCTTTGCCGCTTGCATCGCGCATCTGGCGCGGATGGCCGAGGCAGCCGGTGCAGAGGTTATCGCGGGCATGGAAGCGCGCGGCTTCATCTTCGGCGCGGCAGTGGCCGCGCATATGCGGCTGGGCTTCGTGCCGGTGCGCAAGCCGGGCAAGCTGCCGGTGCGCACCGTGGGCATCGACTACGCGCTGGAATATGGACGCGACCGGCTGGAGATCGATCCCGGTGCGATCACCAAGGGCGAAAAGGTGGTGATCGTGGATGACCTGATAGCCACCGGAGGCACGGCCCTTGCCGCGGCCGAACTGCTGCGCGGCGCCGGAGCGCGGGTGGACCATGCTCTGTTCGTGATCGACCTGCCGGACTTGCACGGCGCGGAGCGGTTACGCGGTGCGGGCGTTTCCGTGGAAGCATTGATGGATTTTCCCGGCCATTGAAAGGCGGGCGAAGCTGGCTGACAGCATCGGTGCTCCCTGCCCACAGCAGGGAACGCAGGCCGAGAGCCTGGACCGTCAGAAGTCGGTGAGCGTAGCCTTGGCGCAGCGCAGCGCTTCGGGATCAGCTCCGCCGCTCCCGCCAGTCAGCATTCCTGCAAGCACGAAACCGCCGACGATGAAGACCACGAAACCGATGGTGACAAGCCCGAGGTACTTGTCGATCACGCGTTTGATTGGCGCGCCGAATACCTGAAACAGCCCGCCGACGATCATGAAGCTGATCGAGCGGCTGATGATGCTGGCGAAAAGGAACGTCACCAGGGACATCTTGATGAAACCGGCGCTGATCGTGATCAGCTTGAACGGTATCGGCAGGACACCCTTGACGATGATGATTTCCCAGCCGTGGGCTCGCAGATAGCAGGCGGCCTGCGGAAAGCTTTCAGCCAGGTGGAGCATCGTGAGCAGCTGCTTGCCGACGCTGGCGAACAGAAAATAGCCGATCGCGTAGCCCAACAGGCCACCAAGCACCGATCCGGCCGTGGCGACGGCGGAGAACCGCACCGCCTTCTTCGGTTCAGCCAGGCACATGACCCCCAACAGGGGATGCGGCGGCACAGGGAAGAAGCTGGCTTCCATGGCAGAAAAGAGCGCCAGCCACACTTCGGCGAGCGGGTGCGTGGCCTTGGCCATGGTCCAATTGTAGAGGCTGCGAAGCATTGGGCTAGGTACTCGACTGATCAAACGTGCGCCTGCGGGCAGAATCGGGGCATGGTCCGCCAGTGCTCCCTAGCAACGCAATCCAAACATTCCCTAAGCGAGCCGGCGCCAAAGCGCTAGGGGGAGCGGTGCTTAACCATATAGGTACAAAACTCTTGGCATCGTCACGCTATTTGAGTACATATCAGGAACATCGCGAAAGACCGAGTCGCCGCCGACCTGGCAGCGAAACGCTCCGCACATCCCTACTCCAAACGACGGATACCCATGGCACAGCGACCCCTTGCGCCGCAGCCCGGTGGCGCCGCGACGACGCAGCCCAGCGAGCCGGACACACCGATCCACTGGACAGCCGTCTTTCTTTCAGCCCTTGCCGATACGTCCAACGTTGCGGCGGCCGCCCGCAAGGCCGACATCGACGTTTCCACCGCCTATCACCGTCGGCGGCAAGATCACGAGTTCAACCGCAAGTGGCAGGTCGCGCTGTGCGAAGGCTATGACAACCTGGAATTGGAGCTGCTTTTCCGGCTCCGGACCGGCGAGCTGAAGTCGGCGACTGGCGCGAAGCGGGCGAGCCGCAGCTTCGACAACGCCACGGCGTTCCGCCTGCTTGCAGCGCACCGGGAATCGGCCGCGCGCGAACGGGCCCGGCGCGACCATACGAGTGCGGAGGAAATCCGCGCCGCGATCGATCGCAAGGTGGAGGAACTGCGCCGCCGGGTGATGGATGCAAAGGTCCAGCGTGAAGCTGCCGCACTGGCGACGGTGCTTCTCCCCAAGCCGCAGGACCGCGCGTGAGTTGCGATCGACTGGACTTTCTGCGCCACGATGACGACGGCCTTGCCCATGCATTGCCCGAGATGCTCAGCCAGAGTGAACGGGACGCCGTGCTCTCCAACTGGGCGCTGTGGGCCCGTGCATCGCAGCTGCCGCCGCCGGGCAACTGGCGGGTCTGGCTGATCATGGCCGGGCGCGGCTTTGGCAAGACGCGGGCTGGTGCCGAATGGGTGCGGATGGTGGCGGAGCGCGACCATTGCGCGCGGATCGCGCTCGTGGCCTCATCGCTGCACGAAGCGCGCAGCGTGATGGTGGAGGGCGAAAGCGGGCTGATGGCCGTGAGCCCTCCCCATCTGCGGCCGCGCTACGAGCCTTCGCTGCGCCGGATCGTGTGGCCCGGCGGCGCGCAGGCGCTGCTCTATTCGGCAGCGGAAGCCGAAGCACTGCGCGGGCCGCAACATAGCCACGCTTGCCGGGCAGAGCCAGAAGGAAGCGACGGTCAATATGACATCGCGGCCACTGCCCACCGGCTCTATGCGGGCGGCAGTTGGCGGCTTGCCGCTGCGCCCGTTGCACCATCGGGCGGCAGTGTGGTGGATAGCCAGGCAAGAGCAGCCATCGCCGCCATCATCGCATCCCTGCGCACTGCCGGAGTGCTTTCCTGAGCGCATTCCCCTGATGTCAGACTTCGGTAACGATGGCGATTGCCCCCTGATGTGCCTTGAGATTGTTGCTTAGAGGTCTGGTTTTAGTTGCCTTTTGGCAACATCCTACCCTCACGTTTGCTTGCAAGCAAAATCGAGAGCCGCTAATGGCGAAACACCCGAGGCATGACTTCGAATAAAGGGGAAATGAGAATGCGGAAACTGCTCCTGGGCTTGGCCCTGGCGTCAACGGCGCTTGCAACGCCAGCGCTCGCAAAGAAGGATTCCTGGTACGTCGAGGTCGATGCTGGCGCGATGATCGTCGAAAAGACCGATCTGGCGATCGCTGGTGTCGCCAACGCAGCGACTCTCAAGAGCGATACCGGCTACGATGTCGGCGGCGTGGTTGGTTATGATTTCGGTGGCTTCCGCCTCGAAAGTGAAGTCGGCTATCGCCGCGCTAACGCCGACCGCATCACCGACAGCACCGGCGCGATCGTTGATCGCGCCTCCAATACGCTTGGTGGCCGCACGCAGGCTCTCAGCTACATGGTCAACGGCCTGCTCGATTTCGGTGATGACGACGGCCTTCAGGCTTTTGTCGGCGGCGGTGTCGGCGTTGCCAATGTGAAGTATGTGGTCACGACGACCGGTTTCGGCGGTGTGGACGATTCGGATACCAACTTTGCGTGGCAGGCACTTGCCGGCGTGCGCACCCCGATCACGAAGCACTGGGATCTGGGCCTGAAGTACCGCTATTTCAGCGTCGACAAGCTGAACTTCATCGGCAACAGTACCCTGAGCGGTCAGGCGATTAGCGGCCGTTGGCGCTCGCACTCGCTCCTGGGTACCCTGGCTTACAACTTCGGCGGCGCCGAGCCGGCCCCGATG
>CAZQEH010000017.1:0-53311 GCA_964592205.1 uncultured Novosphingobium sp. | reverse complement strand
CTATGCCAAGGACGCGCTCACCAACCTCAAGGTCTGGCCGAGCGTGGAAGGCCGCGTGGCCCGCGCCGAAAACGTGCGCGCGGCGCTGGCGCTGGTCGCGCGGGGGGCAGCACCGCTCGGCATCGTTTATGCCACCGATGCGCGGGCTGACAGCGCCGTGCGCATAGCGGGGTGGATTCCGGCGAACACGCACGCGCCGATCATCTACCCGCTCGCCCGCCTCGCCGCCTCGTCCAACCCGGAGGCCGAGGGCTTTCGCCGCTTCCTCGTTTCGGCGGAAGGCAAGGGCATCTTCCGGCGCTACGGCTTCGGCACGCGCTGAACGCCGACGGGACCGGCATGGGCATGACAGCCGAGGAGTGGGGCATTGTCATGCTCTCGTTGCAGGTCAGCCTCGCGGCGATCTGCGGCGCCTTGCCGCTGGCCTTCGCGCTCGCGTGGGTCCTCGCGCGGCTGCGCTTTCCCGGCAAAATCCTGCTCGATGGGCTGGTCCACCTGCCGCTGGTGCTGCCGCCGGTGGTGATCGGCTGGCTGCTGCTGATCGCATTTGCGCCGGATGGGCCGGGCGGGCGCCTGCTCGCCCTGTTCGGCGTGAGCGTGCTGTTCCGCTGGACGGGCGCGGCCATCGCGGCGGCGGTGATGGCGCTGCCGCTGATGGTCCGCGCGATCCGGTTGAGCCTCGAAGCGGTCGATCCCCGGCTTGAGCAAGCCGCGCGTACGCTGGGTGCCAGCCCATGGCGGACCTTCGCCACGATCACGCTGCCGCTGGCATCGCCCGGCGTGCTGGCGGGCGCAGTGCTCGGCTTCGCGCGCTCGCTCGGCGAGTTCGGCGCGACGATCACGTTCGTCTCCAACATCCCTGAGGAAACGCGCACGCTGCCGCTGGCGATCTATGCCGCGCTCCAGCTTCCCGGCGGCGACAGCGCGGTCTGGCGGCTGGCGGCGCTGGCGGTTGTGCTTTCGCTGGGCGCGCTGGTCGCCTCGGAAGCGCTGACGCGGGCTTCGGGGCAGGGCAGGGGCAGCCATGTCCTTTGATATTGATATCACCCTTGAGCGCGGGGCGCGCACGATTGCCTGCCGCTTTGCCGCGCCGGGCGGGATCACCGCGCTGGTAGGCCCCTCCGGCGTTGGCAAATCAAGCGTGCTGGAGGCCATCGCCGGCCTGCTGCGCCCCACGGCGGGCCGCATCGCAGTCGGCGGCGAAGTGCTGTTTGACAGCGCGGCGGACGTGAACCTCCCCCCCGAGGCGCGCGCCTGCGGCGCGGTGTTCCAGGACCTGCGCCTCTTCCCGCACCGCCGGGTGCGCGAGAACCTGACCTACGGCGAGAAGCTTGCGCCGCCCGAACGCCGTTTCCTGACCTTCGATGAGGCCGCGGCCTTTCTCGACATTTTCCCGCTGCTCGGCCGACGCCCGCGCACGCTTTCAGGGGGCGAGGCGCAGCGTGTCGCCATTGGCCGCGCGCTGCTTTCGGGCCCGCGCTTCCTGCTGATGGACGAGCCGCTCACCGCGCTCGACGATGCGCGGCGCGAGGCAATCATCGCGGTGATCGAGCGCATTCGTGCGGACCTTGCGCTGCCCATCCTGCTCGTCAGCCATGACCGGGCCGATGTTGCGCGGCTGGCGGATCAGGTGGTGGAGCTGAGGCCCTAAATCTCCAGCTGGCTGCCCAGCTCGATCACCCGGTTGGTCGGCAGGCGGAAGAACACCATCGCGCTTTCCGCGTTGCGCACCATCCACGCGAAGAGTTTCTCGCGCCAGATTGCCATGCCCGGCCGCTTCGAGGCGATCAGCGTCTGGCGGGCGAGGAAATAGCTCGTCTCCATGGGCTTGAACGGCCCGCCCGCGCGCGTTTCGGCCGAGAGTTCGGCGGGCACGTTGGCTTCGTCCATGAAGCCGATGCGGATGATCATGCGGTAGAAGCCATGGCCGAGGTCTTCGACTTCGCGCCGCCGCTCTGGCGGAACGTGCGGCACGTTCTGCGTTTCCACCGTCAGGACCACCACGCGGTCATGCAGGATGTGGTTGTGCTTGAGGTTGTGGAGCAGGGCGGGCGGAATGCCTTCGGCGTTCGAGGCAAGGAACACTGAAGTGCCGGCCACGCGCCGCACCTTCTGGCAGACCGAGCCGAGGAAGATGTCGAACGGCATCGAATCCTCGGCGAGCCGTTCGCGCAGGATCCGCCGTCCGGTTGCCCAGGTCGTCAGCATGGTGAAGGCAATCCCGGCCACCACCAGCGGGAACCACCCGCCATCGGGGATTTTGGTGATGTTCGAAGCGAAGTAGGCGCCATCGACCAGCAGGAACAGCCCGGTGAAGAAGCCGGCCACCAGCGGCGGCCAGCGCCAGACCATGAACGCCAGCACGCCGAACATGCAGGCGGTGATGAACATCGTTCCCGTCACCGCGATCCCATAGGCCGAGGCAAGGTTGCCCGAAGTCTTGAAGCTCAGCACCAGCAGCACGACGAGCACGAGCAGCGCCCAGTTGACCATCGGCACATAGATCTGCCCCGCTGCGCTCGCGCTCGTGTGGCGGATGCGGATGCGCGGCAGGTAGCCTAGCTGCACCGCTTGTTGCGAAACCGAGAAGGCTCCGGAAATAACCGCCTGGCTGGCGATCACGGTTGCCATCGTCGCCAGCAGCACCAGCGGGAGGCGCAGCGCTTCAGGCGCGAGCAGGAAGAAGGGGTTCTCCACTGTCTCCGGGTGGCGCAGCATCATCGCCGATTGGCCAAGATAATTGATGAGGAGGCAGGGGAAGGCCATGCCGAGCCAGGCCACCGTGATCGCGCGGCGCCCGAAGTGGCCCATGTCGGCATAGAGCGCCTCGGCGCCCGTCACCGCGAGCACGATCGAGCCGAGCGCGAGGAAGGCGAGCATCGGATCCAGTGCGAAGAAGTGGAAGGCGTGGACGGGATTGAGCGCCCAGAGGATTTCGGGCGCCTGCACGATCCCGCTCACGCCCAGCACGGCGATGGTGAGAAAATAGATCACCATGACTGGTCCGAACAGCTTGCCGACCGCCGCCGTCCCGCGCGACTGGATCGCGAAGAGGCCAAACAGGATCGCGATCGAGATCGGCAGCACGAATTGCTCGAAGGCGGGGTGGACGACGGTCAGCCCTTCGACGGCCGAAAGCACCGAAACCGCCGGCGTGATGATGGCGTCGCCGAAGAACAGCGCCGTCGCGGTCAGCCCCAGCATGACCATGACATATGTCCAGCGCGTATTAGTCATGCAGCGGCTGACGAGCGCGAGCAGCGCAAGGCTGCCACCTTCGCCCTTGTTGTCCGCGCGCAGGATCATGAACACGTACTTCACCGTCACGATCAGGATCATCGTCCAGAACACGAGGCTGAGCACGCCGAAGATGTGCGTCTGGTCCACCTTCAGCGGATGGTGGCCGATGAAGCTTTCCTTGAGCGAATAGAGCGGAGACGTACCGATATCGCCGAAGACGACGCCGATCGCCCCGATGGAGAGAGCCGCAATGCCTTCGGAATGACTACCGTGGCCGGCGTCGCTGCTCCCGGCCGGATGCTCCATCTCGGGGCGCGGGCTGGCTGCGGGCACCGCCACGGCTGATGCACCGACGTTGCTGGATGCGGAGCTGGCTTCGGGGCTGGATTCGGGGCTCGCACCCTGAGTCGCGTTGCTGTCCATTGGCGCGCCGCTACTCCTCCCGATGTGCACTTGCGAGAACTATTTTCCCGGGATCGGCCGCGCCCCCGCTACGGTGCAGACGGTGCAGCCGCAGTCTGGCCCGCCGGAGCGGCGGCTGGGGCGACCAGCTTGTCGGCCGGGACGATCACGATGGGAGGAGCAGTGCGGGCACCTGCCGGATCGCGCACCGGTCGGGCATTCGTGCGCTCGGTAAGGGCCCCCGCGTCGATATCGCCTAGGATCGGCGTCGCCACAGGGATATCGCCGTTGTGCCGTACCTTGCCGAAATGGCGATCCGCATCATAGCGCGCGGCATCGGGCATCAGCCAGCTTTGCTCAAGCGCACCCGCCGCAGCGAGCACGTGCGCCTTCGCGATGTAGGCATTGGCAATCGCGGTGTTGGAATTGCTCCGCGCCGCCAGCAGCTCGCGCGCGAGATCGAGCACATCCAGCGTGGTGATGAGGCCGGCGCGCTGCTGCAGGACCGCGCCTTCATAGGCCTTGCGCGCCGAATCCTCCGCCGCGCGGTAGCTCGCGATCCCGGCCTGCTGCGCCTGCCAGTCGTTCCACGAAGTGGCGATGCTTGCGCGGGTCTCGCGCAGCGAGGAATCGAGCAGGCGCCAATCGGCATCGTTGGCCGCCGCGGCGTCGCTCACACGCGCGCGGCGCAGGCCGCTTTCAAAGATCGGACCGGAGATGATGAACTGCGCACGCACGTCCCGCTGCCGCAGATCATCGCTGTAGGCGCTTTGCGAGCCGTAGGTGGCGCTGCCCTGAAAATCGACGCGCGGCAGGAGATCGGCCTTGGCGGCGGCCAGGCTTGACCGCGAAACCTTTTCGCGCGCTTGCGCCGCAAGGATCACGGGGCTGTGCGTTTCAGCGAAGGCATAAGCTTCCTCCAGCTGGCGCACCGGCAGCTGGAGCGGATTGGGCGGGACGAGCTCGCCCGGCGGCGTGCCGACCATGCGCAGGAAGCTCGCCTCGCTCGAGGCGGCATCGCGCTGCGCTGCATAGACCTGCGCCTGCCCAAGCGCGACGCGCGTGGAGATCTGCTCCACATCCGTCGCGGTCACCTCGCGCACCGCGAGCCGCGCCTTGTTGTCATTGAGCTGGCGCTCAAGCGCGGCGAGGTTGTCCTTGGCGATGGTCACCGAGGCCCGGTCGCGCAGCACGCCGATATAGGCGGAGATCGCATCGAGGAGCGCCTGCTGCTCAGTCGAGCGCATGACCTGACGCTGAAAATCAAGCTGCGCGCGCGAGTTGCGTTCCTGTGAGGCGTTGCGGCCAAACGTGAACAGCGGCTGGGTCAGGATGGCGGAGGCCGTCGTGCTCCAGCCGGAGAGGGCAATCGCAGGACCGAGGCGCTGCTGGAACCTGTCGTACTGCCACGTCGCGGCGAGGCTGTAATCGAGCTTGGGGCCATAATTGGCGCGCGCCTGCACAACCTTGTAGTCGTAGCTCTTCACCGTCGCGCGCTGGGCGAGGAGCGCCGGCGATGTCCAATAGGCCAGGCGAAGCGCATCGGTCAGCGTGGTGACCGGCTCTCCACTGGCCGCGCGCTCGGCCACGTCGGCGGGCGTTTCCGCCGGTAGTTCGGGGCGCAGCGCGATGCGATCGGCATCGGAAACCGGGCTGTCGGCAGTATCATCTGCCACATCGCCGCGAATATCGCCCCGATCGCGCGCGCTGTCAGGATCTTCGGCACCATAGCTGCCACCGGACACGCCAGTATCGGGCGGGCCCTGCATGGAAGGCGCGGTGCGCGGCATATCCTGCGCAAAGGTCGGGGAAAGCGCGGCGCAGCCCGCAACGGCCGCAAGCAGCGCGGCGCGCAATGGCGAGAGCAAGAGCGAGTGCTGGGGCGAGGTAGGGATCATTGCCATGGCTGGCGCTCAATTGTCGCGGAAGGCGCGCATGAACTGGTCCATGAACGGCTTCGTGAGATAGGAAAGCATCGTGCGGTTGCCTGTTTCGATATAGACTTCGGCGGGCATGCCGCTGCGCAGCGCAAGGCCTTCCTTCTTCACGGCAGCCTGATCGACTTCGATCCGCACCATGTAGTAGGCCTGCCGGGATTCGGGATTTTCGGTCCGGTCGGTCGCCACATAGGTGACCTTGCCGAGGATTTCGGGGGTAGTCGGCCGGTTGAACGAGGTGAAGCGGACACGCGCGGTCTGGCCCGTGAGTGTCTGGTCGATGTCAGCGGGGCTGATCATCGCTTCCACCACGAACGTATCGCGATCGGGCACGATTTCCATGATCGGCTCGGCTGGACGCACCACATCGCCGATCGCGGCAAACGCAATCTTCTCGATCACCCCGGTGTAGGGAGCGCGGATCTCGCTGCGGTCCTGCTGGTCTGACGCGGCCACGCTGCGCAGCTGCTGCTGGTTGAGCGCGGTGTTGACCTGCGCGAGATCGGTGCCGGCCTGCACGCGCCGCGTCTGTCCAAGCTGGATCGACTGCTCCTGCGCTTCAGTGATCTTGGCGCGCGCCTGCGCGATCTGGGCCTGTAGCGAACCGACATTGCCGTCGAGATCGACCGCGGTGCGTTCCAGCTGGTTCAGGCGGTTGATTGTGACGAGCTGCTTGTCCCACAAGTCCTTCACGCCCTGCCGCTCGGGCTCGATCAATTTGCGCTGCTGCTGGAGCGCCGCGATCTGCGATTCCAGCCCGCGGATTTCCTCGTTGTATTGCTGAACCCGCGCCGCGAGCTGCGCGCGCAGGCCGGCCTCTTCGGTTCGGCGGATCGCGAAGAGGCGCGTCTCGTCTGCCATGGCCTTGGCTGTGCTGGGATTCTTCGAATTGGTGAGCTCGGGTGGGAACAGCAGCTTGCCCGAACCAAGCCGTTCGGTTTCGAGCCGCGCCTTCTGCGCCAGCAACTGTTCGAGCGTAAGGTTGGAATAAGTCGCATCGGCGCCGGTCACCCGATCATCAAGCTGCATGAGCAACTGCCCTTGCGTCACGTGTTCACCATTGCGCACGAAGATCGCCTTGATCACCCCGCCGGTGGGGTGGGCGATGCGCTTGACCCGCGATTCGACGCCGACCGCGCCGCTACCGATCACCGCGCCGCCCATCGGGATGAGCGCGGCAAGCAGGAACAGCAGGATGAGCAAGGCGCCGACCGTCATCAGCAAGCGCCGCAGGAGTGCCGGCGCCTGGGCCTTGTCTGCCCCTTCCTCGCCAAACACCGGCAAAAGCTGGCGCGCGGGATCCGGAATGGTGGCGGGCATGTTCATGCGGTGGCTTCCTTGGCCGGGTTGCTGCCCGGAGCCGAGCTCTGAGCTTGGCCTTGTGCATCGCCGTGCGGCACCTGGCTTGGCGTGTTCTGCGCCTGCATGCGCTGCATTACTTCATCGCGCGGTCCGAAATCGGTCATCCGCCCGCCGTTGATGACGGCAAGGTGGGTTGCCGGGCCGAGCGTGGCGGGGCGGTGCGTAATCATGATCACGATCCCACCGCGTGCGCGCATGCCGGCAACGGCGTTGGCCAGCGCAGCATCCCCGGCAGCATCGAGATTGGAATTGGCCTCATCGAGCACGAGGAGGAACGGATCGCCATAGAGCGCGCGGGCAAGGCCGACCCGCTGGCGCTGGCCGGCGGAAAGCTCCACCGCTCCCGCCGAGACGGGCGTTTCATAGCCATCGGGGAGCGCGAGGATGACCTCGTGCATGCCCGCCGCCCTTGCCGCCGCCATGATACCCTCGGACGTAGCCCCCGGATCGAAGCGTGCGATGTTCTGGCCGATCGTGCCGTCCACGAGGTCGACCGTCTGCGGCACATAACCGAAGTAGCTGCCAAGCGTTTCCGGATCCCACTGATCGAGCGTGGCGCCATCGAGCCGCACTTCGCCGCGATTGGGCTTCCAGATGCCGAGGATTGCGCGGACCAACGTGGTCTTGCCCGCCGCGCTCGGCCCGATCACTGCAAGCACTTGCCCCGGGGTGAGGGTGAAGGAGAGGCCCGAAAGCGTTAAGCGCTGCGTTCCGGGCGGCGCCACCCAGATGTCGCGCACCGAAAGCTCCGCCGAGGGGCGATCCAGTGTGACGCCGCGCGCAGCGGGCTTGCGGAAAGTGGCGACTGCCTGCGCGATCCGGCTCCAGCCCGTGCGCGCGGCCACGAGGCCCTTCCAGTTGGCGATGGCCTGATCGACCGGCGCGAGCGCGCGGCCCGATAGCACCGAGGAAGCGAGGATCACGCCGCCACTGGCCTGCCCGTCGATCACCAGCAGCGCGCCGACCGTGAGGATGAGCGATTGCAGCAGCATGCGGAACGCCTTGCTGGTTCCGCCGAGCCGCGAAACGGTGCGCGAGAGATAGGACTGCGCTTCGATGAAGCCCGTTTCCCAGCCGGCGGTGCGGGCCACCAGCCGCTCCTGCATGCCCATCGCCAGCGCGCTTTCGGCAAACCGGATTTCCGATAGCGCGGCGGCCGAGCGGCGCCCGGTGATGCTTGAAAGTTCGCGCGAACCAGCCTGCGTGCGGCGGTTCGAGATGATCGCGATGCCGGCCATGATGACCACCCCGGCCAGCGCCGTTACGCCTAGCCACCAGTGCAGGGCAAACAGAACGATCATGAACGTGATCACCCACGGCAGGTCGATCAGCGCGACCGGACCCTGTCCGGCGAGAAAAGTGTGAATGGAATCAAGATCGCGCGTGAACTGAAGGCCGTCCCCTTTGTCCGGGCCTGCGCGCAGGGGGCGGGTGACGGTGGCGTAGTGGACGGCTTCGAACAAGTCGTCATGCACACCGTTGGCAATACCGAGCAGCGCTTCACCGCGAATTGCCTCGAACACGGACTGGAACGCGTAGACCAGCAGCAGCATGCCGAACAGCCCGATCAGGGTCGGGACACTGCGGCTTGGCAAGACCGAGTCATAAACAAGCAACATGTAGGCAGAACCGGCGAACACCAGCACATTCAGCATGACGCTGGCGATCGCGACCAGAATGAGGCCACTGCGATAGCGCGACGCGAAAAGCCGCATGAATTGACGGTCTACGTTCATACTTCCCCTGTCGCCCGGCGGCTAACCGATCAGAACCCCACCAGCAAGCGCACTTGCATCCTCATTCGCACCGGACTCGACTAATGCATTACTGTCATGGGCTCTGACAAAGGCCGAATGTAATCCCCGCGGCCCCGGATCTGATTTGCAGCAGCGTGGCATTCACCCCCGAACCACCGCGCCGGGACTGCACGCGCAACATTGTTCAAGCTGACACGAAACGCCATTAACCCCGTGTTAGTAATGGGGAATAGTTAACTCAGGAGGCTAGGCTGCAGCTGCGTCAGGCGCGGCGGGTGGATGCAGGAGGCGGCGCGGAGCGAGCCTCAGTGCGTCGGAAAGCTCGATGATCACCGCGACAGCGCGTGCTTCTTTCGTGGCCAGTCCGGCAAAATCGGGCAGGAAGGCCCGCGCCGCCTGGATCAGATGGCCCGGGCTTCGCTCCAGTTCGGAGCGATACTCCGCGAGCGTGGTGCAACCGTCAATTGCCGCCCAATCGATTCCGCCCGGCCCCGGGCGCTGGTGAAAGGCCCAGAGCGCCTGCACCGCCCGCTCCACCGCCGCGCGCGCCTGTTCGCCCACGCCATCGGGGGAGGCGCGCATTTTCAGCTTCTGGCGATAGCGGCGCTGCCGCTCGGCATTGGATAGAGCCATGGCAGTAATTTGGCCGGGTGCGACCCACTGCGCAATCCGCAATGCTTGTTACGTAACTCTGCCTAGCGCGCGCTGTTTCACAATTGCGGCCTTCGGATTGACCTTGGTCAATTCGCTGGTGCCCCGGCCCTGATAGCGCCGAGGATAGCGAGGTATTCCAACCATCCAGTGAGAGATGTGGCCATGGCATCGAAGTCCGAAGCAGGTACCGATCCGCGCGGCCTGCGCCGCTCCATTCCCGGAACCGCGCTGTTCGATGGTGAACTGGCAGAACGCGGCTTTGCCCTCAACGCGATGTGCTATTCCTTCAACGATGCCCGCAACCGTTCGGCCTTCGTAGCGGACGAGGCAGGCTATTGCCGCAAATATGGCCTGACGGCGGAGCAGCACGCTGCCGTTGCCGCGCGCGATGTGCCTGCGATGCTCGCGGCCGGTGGCAACGTCTACTACCTGGCCAAGCTTGCCGGCATCCTCGGGCTCAACGTGCAGGATCTGGGCGCGCTGCAGACCGGCCGCAGCGTGGCCGATTTCAAGGCGATGCTGGTGGCGGCCCGCGCCGGGGTCGACCCGGCGCTCGGCGGGCTGCATCTTGGTCCACGGGCGCGCTACACGGAGACGGTATGATGGCCCAGATTGTCGGAGGGTATTTCACCAGCCACGTACCCGCCATCGGCGGTGCGATCCAGCGCGGTGACCAGCAGGCGGAATACTGGAAGCCGTTCTTCGACGGGTTTCCGCCGGTGCGCCAGTGGCTCGCCAATGTCGCCCCCGATGTCGCGGTCGTCTTCTACAACGACCATGGCCTCAATTTCTTTCTTGATGCGATGCCAACGTTCGCGGTCGGCGCGGCGGCGCGGTATGACAACGTGGACGAGGGGTGGGGCCTGCCCGTCTACAAGAGCTTCGCCGGGCACCCGAATCTTTCCTGGCACCTGATCGAGACGCTGGTCGAGGCCGAATTCGACATTACCACCTGTCAGAAAATGATGGTCGACCACGCGCTGTCGATCCCGTTCGAACTGGCCTGGCCCGATGCCGAGGCCTGGCCGGTCAAGCTCGTGCCGATCGCGATCAATACCGTGCAGTTCCCGCTGCCGTCACCGCGCCGCTGCCTTGCGCTCGGGCAGGCGGTGGGCCGGGCGTTGCGCAGCTGGAAAGGTGACGAACGCATTGTGGTGATGGGCACCGGCGGCCTCTCGCATCAGCTCGAAGGTGCGCGCGCCGGCTTCATGAACCCGGACTACGACCGTTTCTGCCTCGATCATCTGGCGGACGATCCTGCCGCGCTCACCGCGCATTCGGCGGAGGAAGTCGCCGAACTGGCCGGCACGCAAGGGGTGGAAATCCTCAACTGGATCGCCGCGCGCGGCGCACTGGGGGATGTGCCGCTTGCCATGGTCATGCGCAACTATCACCTGCCGATCAGCAATACGGCGGCCGCCACCGTGGTGCTCGAGCCAGCCTGATCGCAGCATGAGCGGTCAGCGCGGCGCGCCTATTCGCCGGGATCGTTGACCGCAAGCAGGGCAAGTTCGGTGCGATTTTCGATTCCCAGCTTCTGGTACATCGCGTGGAGATAGACTTTCACGGTCCCTTCGCCGATGCCGAGTTCGCTGCCGATATCGCGGTTGCGCATGCCGCGCGCGACCAGTCGCGCGATCCGCCGCTCGCGCTGGTTGAGCCGTTCGAGCGGGCCGCCGGTATCGGCACTCAGCGAAAGATCGAGTGCGCGCTGAAGCAGTGCGGAATCAATGGCTTTCCCACCCGCGTGGACTTTCTCGAGCACTTCGACAAGCCCGCCCTCGGCGCCGTCCTTGTACACGATGCCTTCAACCCCGGCGCGCATCACCGCCAGCAGCTGGCGATCGTTGATGCCGGCCGTCAGCAGCACTACCGCGCGCTTGTCCCCGCGCGCGCGCAGCGCTTCCAGCGCCTGAACCCCGTTCATGCCCGGCATGTTGATATCCAGCAGCACGATTGCAGGATCATGCGTGGTGATGGCCGCAAGCGTCTCTTCCCCGCTGGCGGTTGCGGCAACCACCTGAAACGGGCTTCCCCGCAGCACGGCTTCGACTCCGGCGCGAATGAATCCGTGATCATCGGCAACAAGTATGGGAATCATCAAGCAATCCTATTGGGCAGGGCAATGTCGAGCGTGGCGCCGGGGTGACTATGCCAGATCGAAAGGGTTCCGCCCAGTGCCTCGACCCGCTCGCTGATCGAGCGCGGGCGGGGTGGCGGGCTTTCGGTCGGGAACCCTTCGCCATCATCGGACACGCGCAGCTGCAGACCTGGTCCGCCGGTCCGTACAGAGACAACAACTGCGCGGCAGGCTCCGTGCCGGGCAGCGTTGGCCACCGCCTCGCGCAGCACCTGGCGCAGTTCGTGGGCCAGCCCGATCGAGACCGGCATCGGCCGCACCTGCGCATCGAGCTTGGCTCCGATCTGCCAGTGCTGGCTGAGCTCGCCGAGCAGCGCCTCGAGCTCTTCGACGAGGTCGGTGCGGCGATTGCCTTCCTCACCCCGACGCAGGCGCTGGATCATCGCGCGCAGTTCGCCCTGCTCACGCCGCAGCGCGGTCCTGAGGTCGTTGATTTCCGCCGTGGGATCATGGCCATCGCGAATCCAGCGCGAGAGCGCCTCGAGCCGGAACAGGGTGCCGGCAAGGAACTGCGCGACGCTGTCGTGCAGATCGCGCGCGAGGGCATCGCGCAGCGCGGCAGCGGACGCTGCCTGGGCAAGCTCGGCCAGATCCTCGCGGTCGAGTTCGGAGCTGAGATGCCGCCCGATCGTCTCGACCAGCGAAAGTTCGTCCACGCACATGTCGGGAATGCCCCAGATCAGCAGCTGGCCGGGGCCGGCGGCGGTCTCGAAAGTCACGATCATGGCTTCGTCGACACCGCACCGCGCGGCAAGCGGCGCATTGACGGGGCCGGGCAGGGCAAGCGGGTAGGAACTGGCGCGGCTGATGATGCGGCGCCCCCGCACCCGGTCGATCAGGGCGGCGCGGTCCGGTTCGCCGAAGCCGCCCTCCAGCACTTCGGGCCCGAGACGGTCGACGATCACTGCGTAACCCGAATCGCGCAGCAATTCCGTCCATGGCTCCTCGCCGTGTGGCACCGCGATGGCGGCGCCGCGTGCCTGCAGTGCTACGCGTGCAAACGTGAGGGTATCGACAAGAATGGCGTTGCGCCGTTCGCCCGGCGTTCCCGGCGTGCGCGGCATCGGTGCCGAGCGCGGGCCGCGCTGCTCGCCGTTCAGCCAGACCATCATCATCGACAGCACACCAAGGTACATCAGCCGCCGCGTGTAGCGGTAGGGATCGATCGGCAGTCCGAAGGCAAACAGTCCGCTGCCGATGACCACGTTCAGCGCCACCAGCGCAACCGATGTCCAGGCAACCGCGATCCAGCCCCAGCGCAAGCTGGCGCTGATGAGGAGAAACGCGGTGAGCGACATGAACGGGCTGTTGAAGTCCGAATTGCCCACTTCGGAGAAGTAAACCGCCAGCACGAAAGCCAGCGTGTCGATACCGTGGATCCAGGGCGCGAGGCGGAATTCCCACCACCAGCTGCGCCAGGCGATCACGATCATCATCGCCGCACCGGCAAGATAGGCCGAGAGCAGGAGGTAGATCGTGGCGCTTTCCTTGCGCGGAGCAGACGGATCGATGAGCAGCGCCAGGAGGAACACGAGCGCCATCGCGGCCCGGCTCGTTGCCAGAACCTTTCCGGTTCGCCGTGCGAACAACCGCGGCCTCATGTCGTGCTTTCTCCCCGGTTAATGAGCAGTTTAACCGATATTAGGGGAAGTTATGATGTTTTGGTCCGTGCCGCAATGACGGCTCATGCTGCCCATCATGGATATCCGACGCAGCAATCGAGTTGATCTTGCGGTTAAGGCATTATTCCTCCATTTTTACAGCCGCATTGGCGCTATCGGGATCGCAGCAAGAAAATGACCAAGTCGGATCACATCGTCGCGTCGCCGCCCCCCTCGGGTGCAGACGAACCGGCGCAGCACCCGGCTGACCAACTCCGGGATCACAGCGATGCTATGAACCTCACGGCACCATCAGCGTCGCGGGACAGCGAGGCCACCTTGCGATCCCTGACAGAGAAACAGCGCGCGGTGCTGGATCTCCTGATCGAGCACAAGACCTCGAAGGAGATTTCGCGCATTCTTGGCATATCCCACCACACCGTTGACCAGCGGATCATGCTCGCGCGCGCCAAACTGGGTGTTGCGACGCGCGGCGAGGTTGCGCAGGCATACCGCCGCCTCGTTTCGGATATTGCCCGAGCTACAACCATATACGTACAATCCGTATATGAGTTTTCCGACGTCGCTCCGCCGCACGATGCACTGCATCAACCGGTTCGGGAAGACACGACGGAGCGAAGTCTAGTTCCGCCGAGCCGTCAGGATGCACTGCAAAAGGCCGTGTTCCGGAGCAGCGAGGCATTGGCCGAGCCCTACCATCATGTCCTCCCGGAGATGTTCTACGGGCCTTTGGGCACCTATATCCGGCTCGGGACCATTGCGGTTATCACCATGTTCCTGATCCTGATCGTCATGGGTGGTCTCGCGATGTTTGCACAGCTTTCGCAAATCATCGCACACTGATCCGGTACGAACCTCTCCGCTTACGTGAACCAATCGGGCCCCGGGGGGGCAGGCATGGAGAGACAAAAAATGAACGGGTCTGCAATCAGGACAAATTCCGAGATGCCCCTTGCGGTGGCGCATCTGCGCATCGCTCGCGATCTGCATCATGCCGAGGCTGCGCTTGACGAAGCGCTCGTGCGGCAGGCGCAGTTGCTCACGACCATGGTCGGCGCGCGCCGCGACACCGGCGTCTCTCCCTTTCTGGGGCAGGAAGCCCTGATGCGCCTCGTCAAGAGCCAGCAGGCCACGCTCGATGCCGGCGGCGAACTTGCCCGGGTCCATGGCCGCCTCAGCATGATTGCGGTGGAAACTTGTGGCGGCAACGACAAGTGCCCGCCAGCTGCGCTGCTTGAAGGTGCCGATATTGCCGATGCTGCGGTCGTTGCCCGGGTGGCATAATGCTCGCCCGGTCGGCTTTTCCAGGATCCTGATGCACAATGGACTGGCTCTGGATTCTTCGTTCAGCACTGATCGCCTCGGTCGTGTTCGCAGCCCGCAAGGGCGATGAACCCGAGCAACTGGTGGCGGGAGTGCTCCTCTCCACATACGTTCTGGATGTGGGCAATCATATGCTGTTCGGCGATCCGGCCTGGTACACGGTCAACCCGGGACACCTGGTGATCGATACCTGGGCCGTCATCACCCTCCTCTGGGTAGCGCTCTATGCCAATCGCGGCTGGCCGCTGTGGGTTTCTGCCACACAGTTCCTCGTCGTGCTCGGCCATATCGCCAAGCTCTGGGATGTGGACATGGTCCGCCGAGCCTACTGGACGATGACGCAAATGCCCTTTCTCATCCAGATTGTCATACTGGCAATCGGCACTGGCGCGCATGTCGAGCGCCAACGCCGCATCGGCCGCTACCATTCATGGCGGCTTGCATGAGCGCGCACCTTGTCCACCGCCACGAGCGTGGCAGGCGTCGAGCCGCCTTGCGCCGTGCCAAGCCTGGCGCTCTCGTCGATCCCGCAGCGGCTCTCGAGGAACGTGACGCGGGGGAACGTCCGGTCGGGCGCGAGGTTTCGGCCTCGATGGTGGCCGGCCTGCACGAGGCATCGGCGCGGATCACGGCCGAGGCGCTGCTTGCCTTTGCTCGCGAGACGTACGCGGTCCGACGGCGCCGCGATCGTCACTTGCCGGGAGATCTGTTCGGCGAGCCGACCTGGGACATTCTGCTCGATCTCTATGTCGCCACGCGGGAGAACCGGCCGGTGCCGACCACCAGCGCGTGCATCGGAGCCAATGTGCCGCCCACCACGGCACTTCGCTGGCTGCGCATTCTCGAGTCCCGCGGACTGGTCGAGCGCGAGGAGGATGGCCGTGATGGGCGCCGCACTTTCGTGCGCCTCTCGGCGCGCGGGATTGCCGCGATGGACGATTGGCTGCATGTGGCGCTTGCCACGCTTGATCACTCGGTGGGTTCGATCCTGCGCCGGTCCGCACCGCTTGCGGAGGCCGCCGAGTAGCACCGGGTTCCCGCCCGCCGGCGGCTTGATGCTTGACCGGCGGGCGGATCCGGCTTAAGGGCGCGGCGTCCCGAACGGCCGTTGGCCTGTCGGTTCAAAAGAGCTGAACATTGCCGGTGCGCGGCAAGTGGGGCCTCGAAGGCGGGTTGAACCGTCATTCGCTGGTCCCTCTTGTGTTTGGTCCAGCCTCCCGAATCGGGAGCGGTGGTCCTCTCCTCGCCGTCAGCCGTCAAAGTAACCCGGTGGCGACTTGCCCTGGGTGGAGCGTTTTCGGCTCATGCAGCGCCCCGGCGCAAGGTCTTCAGGCCTTGCCCGCCGCTGGATGAGATTTCCCGTGAAGCTTCACCTTGGTTCCTGCCGCGCCCGCAACCAAGGTGAAGAGTCCTTCATGCCTACTATCAACCAGCTGGTCCGCAAGGGCCGCGAGCCGCAGAAGACCAAGTCGAAGGTCCCTGCGATGGAGCAGAACCCGCAGAAGCGTGGCGTCTGCACCCGCGTCTACACGACGACCCCGAAGAAGCCGAACTCGGCGCTGCGCAAGGTGGCCAAGATCCGCCTGACCAACAGCCGCGAAGTGATTTCGTACATCCCGGGCGAAGGCCACAACCTGCAGGAGCACTCGGTCGTGCTCATCCGCGGCGGCCGTGTGCGCGACCTTCCGGGCGTGCGCTACCACGTGCTGCGCGGCGTTCTCGATACCCAGGGTGTCAAGGATCGCAAGCAGTCGCGTTCGAAGTACGGCGCCAAGCGTCCGAAGTAAGTTTCATCTGGGATCGGAACCGCAAGGCAGGCCCGGCTGGGCTGGCCGCGTTCCGAAGGAGTACGGAATATGTCTCGTCGTCGTCGTCCCGAAAAGCGGGAGATCCTGCCGGATCCGAAGTTCAACGATCAGATCCTGTCGAAGTTCATGAACAATCTCATGCTCGACGGTAAGAAGTCGGTCGCCGAAAGCATCGTCTACGGCGCCATGGAAACCATGCAGACCCGCGCCAAGGCCGATCCGCTGCAGCTGTTCCACGATGCGCTCAACAACGTGAAGCCGCAGATCGAAGTCCGCAGCCGCCGCGTCGGTGGTGCGACCTATCAGGTCCCCGTCGAAGTGCGCGCCGAACGTGCGCAGGCTCTTGCCATCCGCTGGCTGATCACCGCTGCGCGCAACCGCAGCGAGACCACCATGTCGGCGCGCCTTTCGGCCGAACTGCTTGACGCTGCCAACAATCGCGGCAACGCGGTGAAGAAGCGTGAAGATACCCACCGCATGGCCGACGCCAACCGCGCCTTCAGCCACTATCGCTGGTAAGAGGCGCTGGTAAGGCGCCCCGCTCAGGAGGGCCGCTAGGCAGTCACAAGCTGATCAAGCGGCCGTCTTGAAACGGTCACCTAAAGCACACTATGGGGCGGGCCGGAACCATCCGGCCCATCCCGAACCCAAGGAACCTCCCATGGCCCGCAGCCATCCGCTCGAGCGCTATCGCAACTTTGGTATCATGGCGCACATCGACGCCGGCAAGACCACGACGACCGAGCGCATCCTTTACTACACCGGCAAGTCCTACAAGATCGGCGAAGTCCACGACGGCGCTGCGACCATGGACTGGATGGAGCAGGAGCAGGAACGCGGCATCACGATCACCTCGGCCGCGACGACCTGCTTCTGGAACGATCACCGCCTGAACATCATCGATACCCCCGGCCACGTCGACTTCACGATTGAAGTCGAGCGTTCGCTGCGCGTGCTGGACGGCGCGGTTGCCGCGTTCGACGGCGTTGCGGGCGTTGAGCCGCAGTCGGAAACAGTGTGGCGCCAGGCTGACAAATACGGCGTGCCGCGCATGTGCTTCATCAACAAGCTCGACCGCACCGGTGCGAACTTCAAGTACTGCGTGCAGACGATCATCGATCGCCTCGGCGCGAAGCCTGCGGTGCTCTATCTGCCGATCGGCGCCGAAAGCGATTTCAAGGGCCTGGTCGACCTCGTCGAGCAGCGCGCGATCATCTGGAAGGACGAGAGCCTCGGCGCCGAGTTCTTCTATGAGGAAATCCCCGCCGACATGGCCGACGAGGCTGCGGAATACCGCAGCACCCTCGTCGAGCTTGCCGTCGAGCAGGACGACGACGCGATGGAAGCCTACCTCGATGGCAACGAGCCCGATGTGGCGACGCTCAAGGCGCTGATCCGCAAGGGCACGCTCAACCAGTCGTTCGTTCCGGTGCTGTGCGGCTCGGCGTTCAAGAACAAGGGCGTGCAGCCCCTGCTCGACGCCGTCGTCGACTACCTGCCTTCGCCGCTCGACATCGAGGACGTGCAGGGGATCAACCCGGATACGGACGAGCCCGACAGCCGTGCGACTTCGGACGAGGCTCCGTTCTCGGCGCTCGCGTTCAAGATCATGAACGATCCCTTTGTCGGTTCGCTGACCTTCACCCGCATCTATTCGGGCACGCTGACCAAGGGCAGCTACCTGAACTCGGTGAAGAACAAGAAGGAGAAGGTCGGCCGCATGCTGCTGATGCACTCCAACAACCGCGAGGACATCGATGTGGCCTACGCGGGCGACATTGTCGCGCTGGCGGGTCTCAAGGAGACCACCACCGGCGATACGCTGTGCTCGGAAAAGCAGCCGATCATTCTCGAGCGGATGGAATTCCCCGAGCCGGTGATCGAGCTTTCCGTGGAGCCCAAGACCAAGGCCGACCAGGAGAAGATGGGCATCGCGCTCAACCGTCTCTCGGCCGAGGATCCCAGCTTCCGCGTCTCGACCGATCACGAATCCGGCCAGACCATCATCAAGGGCATGGGCGAACTTCACCTCGAAATCCTTGTCGACCGCATGAAGCGCGAGTTCAAGGTCGAGGCGAACGTCGGTGCGCCGCAGGTGGCTTACCGTGAATACCTCGGCAAGCCGGTGGACGTGGACTACACCCACAAGAAGCAGTCGGGTGGTACCGGTCAGTTCGGCCGCGTGAAGGTCAAGGTCACGCCGGGCGAGCGCGGTTCAGGCTTCGTCTTCAAGGACGAAATCAAGGGCGGTAACATTCCCAAGGAATATATCCCCGCGATCGAAAAGGGCTTCCGTGAAACGGCTTTGACCGGCTCGCTGATCGGCTTCCCGATCATCGACTTCGAAGTCCTCCTCTACGATGGCGCTTACCACGACGTCGACTCGTCGGCGCTGGCTTTCGAAATCTGCGCCCGTGCCGCAATGCGCGAAGTGGCCCAGAAGTCAGGGATCAAGCTGCTCGAGCCGATCATGAAGGTCGAGGTGATCACGCCGGAGGAATACCTCGGCGACGTGATCGGCGACATCAACTCGCGGCGCGGCCAGATCCAGGGCACCGACAGCCGGGGCAACGCTCAGGCAGTTGTCGCCATGGTCCCGCTGGCGAACATGTTCGGCTACGTGAACCAGCTGCGCTCGTTCACGCAGGGCCGTGCGAACTACTCAATGTTCTTCGATCACTACGATGAAGTCCCGGCGAACGTCGCGACCGAGATCAAGGCGAAGATGGCGTAACCCATTTTCCGGCAATTCGCCGCTCCGGCGAATTTACGGGTGATGGCAGGCTTGCATAAGCAAGCGGATCAATCTAGGGGCGGCGCCTGATTCAGCGGGCGCCGTCTCCGACCCGCAGTATCTGCAATTTTAGAGAAGAAGGTTTGAGCAATGGCCAAGGCTAAGTTTGAGCGGACCAAGCCGCACTGCAACATCGGCACCATCGGTCACGTCGACCATGGCAAGACCACCCTGACGGCGGCGATCACCAAGGTGCTTGCCGAGACCGGCGGCGCGACGTTCACCGACTACGCGAACATCGACAAGGCTCCGGAAGAGCGCGAGCGCGGCATCACCATCTCGACCGCGCACGTCGAGTACGAGACCGCCAACCGTCACTACGCGCACGTCGATTGCCCGGGTCACGCTGACTACGTCAAGAACATGATCACCGGTGCCGCCCAGATGGACGGCGCGATCCTGGTCGTGAACGCGGCTGACGGCCCGATGCCGCAAACCCGCGAGCACATCCTGCTTGCCCGCCAGGTCGGCGTGCCGGCACTGGTCGTGTACATGAACAAGGTCGACCAGGTTGACGACGAGGAAATCCTCGAGCTCGTCGAGCTGGAAGTGCGCGAGCTGCTTTCGTCGTACGACTTCCCGGGCGATGATATTCCGATCGTCAAGGGTTCGGCTCTGGCCGCTCTCGAAGGCCGCGATGACGCCATCGGCAAGAACTCGATCAACGAGCTCATGGCCGCTGTCGACAGCTACATCCCGCAGCCCCCGCGTCCGACCGACAAGCCGTTCCTGATGCCTGTCGAAGACGTGTTCTCGATCTCGGGTCGCGGCACCGTCGTGACCGGCCGTGTCGAGACCGGCATCGTCAAGGTTGGTGAGGAAGTCGAGATCGTCGGCCTCAAGAACACCGCCAAGACTGTCGTCACCGGCGTTGAAATGTTCCGCAAGCTGCTCGACCAGGGTGAAGCTGGCGACAACATCGGCGCGCTGGTTCGCGGCGTGAAGCGTGAAGACGTCGAGCGTGGCCAGGTTCTGGCCAAGCCGGGTTCGGTTACGCCGCACACCGAGTTCTCGGCTGAGGTCTATGTGCTGTCGAAGGATGAAGGTGGCCGTCACACGCCGTTCTTCGCCAACTACCGCCCGCAGTTCTACTTCCGCACCACCGACGTCACCGGCGAAGTGATCCTTCCCGAGGGCACCGAGATGGTGATGCCCGGCGACAACCTGACCCTGTCGGTCCGTCTCATCGCGCCGATCGCGATGGACGAAGGTCTGCGCTTCGCGATCCGCGAAGGTGGCCGTACCGTCGGTTCGGGGGTTGTCAGCAAGATCACGAAGTAATATAGGCCGCGCACCGGCGGGAGATTCGCTCTTCCGCCGGTCCGGTTTTTACGGATCAGCAACCCGCTTTCTCCTCGCTTCAACAGCTGGGGCAGGGTGAGAGGGTGGAAGGGCTGGTCTTTTTGTTTTAGCTCTTTCGCATCGGTAAACGGACATGGACGCCCAGAATATCCGCATTCGTCTCAAGGCTTTTGATCACCGCGTGCTTGATCAAGCCACTGGCGAAATCGCTGACACCGCTCGCCGCACCGGCGCGCTGATCCGGGGCCCCATTCCGCTTCCGACGCGCATCGAGAAGTTTTGCGTCAACCGCGGTCCGCACGTCGACAAGAAGTCGCGCGAGCAGTTCGAGGTTCGTACCTACAAGCGGCTGCTCGACATCGTGCAGCCCAACGCCGCCACCGTGGACGCGCTGATGAAGCTCGACCTCGCCGCTGGCGTGAACGTCGAGATCAAGCTCGCGTAAGAATTCGCTGCCGTCGCAAGGCGGAAGCACCAGAGTTTAAGGGGCGTTGAGCCTCTCGGACAATGGGATACCTCCGGCGCCGCTTCCCTGGGGAGCACTAAGCCGGGCAAGCGTCCCCCGTTCGCTTCCGCCCTTCAGGCAGAGGCACTCAGCCCGGACGGGGCGCGTTTCACATACGGGCTGAACACGCCTCGCGGGGATGGTCCTCGCAAGGCCTCTGTAAGGAGTATGGTCATGCGCACCGGCGTGATCGTTAAAAAGCTCGGGATGACCCGAGTGTTCCAGGACGACGGACGGCACGTGCCGGTTACCGTTCTGGCGCTTGAAAATTGCCAGGTGGTCTCGGTCCGCACCGAAGAGCGCGACGGTTACGTCGCGGTTCAGCTCGGCGCCGGTCAGGCCAAGCAAAAGAACGTCGCCAAGCCGCAGCGCGAGCACTTCGCCAAGGCTGAAGTCGAACTGAAGATGGAAGTCGCCGAGTTCCGCGTCGCCGAAGACGCGCTGCTCGAAGTCGGCTCGACCATCGCGGCCTCGCACTTCGTGCCCGGCCAGTATGTCGACATCACCGGTCACACGCAGGGTAAGGGCTTTGCGGGCGCCATGAAGCGTTGGGGCTTCGGCGGTATGCGCGCCACCCACGGTGTTTCGATTACCCACCGTGCCCACGGTTCGACTGGTAACCGCCAGGATCCGGGCCGCGTGTTCAAGAACAAGAAGATGGCCGGCCACATGGGCGACCGTCAGCGCACCCAGCAGAACCTCGAAGTCGTCCGCACCGACGATGAGCGTGGCCTGATCTTCGTCAAGGGCTCGGTGCCCGGGTCGAAGAATGGCTGGCTGCTCGTTCGCGACGCGGTCAAGATCGATCGTCATGCCGAAGCGCCGTATCCGGCTGGCCTCAAGCAGGCTGCCAACAGCAACGACACCACTTCGGCTGCCGACACCCCCGCGGAAGACACCGTGGCCGTCGAAACCACCGTCGATGGTCAGGAGGGCTAAGTCGTGAAGGTTCAGGTCCTCAATCTCGATGGCACCGCAGCCGGCGAAGCCGAGCTCTCGGATGCCGTGTTCGGTGTGGCGCCCCGCGCTGACATCCTCCACCGCGTCGTCACCTGGCAGCTCGAGAAGCGCCGTGGCACCGCCCGTGGCGCTCGCGAGCGTTCGGACGTTGCCCGCACCGGCAAGAAGCTCGGTAACCAGAAGGGTGGCGGTGGCGCTCGTCACGGCGATCGTGCGGCTCCGATCTTCATCGGCGGCGGCAAGGCCCATGGCCCCCGCGTCCGTGATTTCGATCCCTCGCTCAACAAGAAGATCCGCGCGCTGGGTCTGAAGATGGCGCTCTCGACCAAGGCTCTGTCCGAAGGTCGTGGCCTCGTCGTGGTCGATACGCTCGACACCGACGGCAAGACCGCCACGCTGGCCGCGACGCTCGCCAAGGCGGGCTTCGGCAAGAAGGTCCTCGTGATCGATGGCGAAGCGGTAAATGACAACTTTGCCCGCGCCGCGCGCAACATCATCGGGGTCAACGTGCTCCCGGCGGTCGGCGCGAACGTCTACGACATCCTGAAGCATGATACGCTGGTGCTGACGCGCGCTGCGGTCGAAAAGCTGGAGGCGCGTTTCAATGGCTAAGGACGCAATCGACACGCGTCACTACGACGTGATTGTGGCTCCCCACATCACCGAAAAGTCGACGCTGCTGAGCGAGCACAACGCCGTTGTGTTCAAGGTCGCCGACAAGGCCACCAAGCCGCAGATCAAGGCGGCCGTGGAAGCCCTGTTCGGCGTCAAGGTCACCAAGGTGAACACCTTGAACCAGGACGGCAAGACCAAGCGCTGGAAGGGCAAGCCCTACAAGCGGTCGGACTTCAAGAAGGCTGTCGTCACGCTGGCTGCTGGCCAGTCGATCGACGTCACCAGCGGTATCTGAGGCGCATAGACCATGGCACTCAAGAACTATAACCCGACCAGCCCCGCCCGGCGCGGCCTGATCCTCGTCGACAAGTCGTCGCTGTGGAAGGGCAAGCCTGTCAAGGCGCTGACGGAGGGCAAGAGCAAGACCGGTGGCCGCAACAACAAGGGCCACGTGACCAGCCGCGGTATCGCGGGGGGGCACAAGCAGCGCTACCGGTTCATCGACTTCAAGCGCCGCAAGTGGGACATGCCCGCTACCGTCGAGCGTCTGGAGTACGATCCCAACCGCACCGCGTTCATCGCGCTTGTCAAGTACGAGGACGGCGAGCAGACCTACATCATCGCCCCGCAGCGTCTTGCGGTCGGTGATCAGGTCATCGCCGGCGAGAAGACCGACGTGAAGCCGGGCAACGCGATGCTGCTCAGCCAGATGCCGGTCGGCACGATCATCCACAACGTTGAGATGAAGCCTGGCAAGGGCGGTCAGATCGCTCGTTCGGCAGGCACTTATGTCCAGCTCGTCGGTCGTGACCGCGGCATGGTCATCGTCCGCCTGAACTCGGGCGAGCAGCGCTACCTGCGCGGCGATTGCATGGGCACGGTTGGCGCGGTTTCGAACCCCGACAACTCGAACCAGAATCTTGCCAAGGCCGGTCGCGGTCGCTGGCTCGGTCGTCGCCCGCTCACCCGCGGTGTCGCCAAGAACCCGGTCGATCACCCGCACGGTGGTGGTGAAGGCCGCACCTCGGGTGGCCGTCATCCGGTCACGCCGTGGGGCAAGCCGACCAAGGGCGCCCGTACCCGTCACAACAAGCAGACGGACAAGATGATCATCCGTTCGCGTCACGCGAAGAAGAAGAGGTAACACCCCATGGCACGTTCCGTCTGGAAGGGACCCTTCGTCGACCTGCACCTCCTGAAGAAGGCCGAAGTGGCCCAGGATGTCGGTTCGCGTGCAGGTCCGATCAAGACCTGGTCGCGGCGTTCGACCATTTTGCCGCAGTTCGTTGGCCTGACGTTCAACGTCTACAACGGACACAAGTTCATCCCCGTCTCGGTCAACGAAGAGATGGTCGGCCACAAGCTTGGTGAATTCGCGCCCACGCGCACGTTCCCGGGCCACGCCGCTGACAAGAAGGGCAAGCGCTAATGGGCAAGCCTAAGTCCCCGCGCCGCGTTGCGGACAACGAAGCGCTCTCGGTTGGCACGCAGATCCGCGGCTCGGCCCAGAAGCTGAACCTCGTTGCCGCGCTCATCCGTGGCCACCGCGCCGAAGACGCGATGAACATCCTCGCCTTCTCGAAGAAGGCGATGGCGGTTGATGCGCGCAAGGTGCTCGCGTCGGCGATCGCCAACGCCGAGAACAACCACAACCTCGATGTCGACGCACTCGTCGTCGCCGAGGCTTCGGTCGGCAAGTCGATCACGATGAAGCGCTTCCACACCCGTGGTCGCGGCAAGTCCACCCGCATTCTCAAGCCCATCTCGCGTCTGCGGATCGTGGTGCGAGAGGCTGCGGCCAACGGTGAGGAGGCCTGATCATGGGTCACAAGTCGAACCCCATCGGTCTGCGCCTGCAGATCAATCGCACCTGGGACAGCCGCTGGTACGCGGAAGGCCGCAACTACCAGACACTGCTTCGCGAAGACCTTGCTATGCGCAAGTTCATCATGGAGCACCTGCCGCAGGCCGCCATCTCGAAGGTGGTGATCGAGCGCCCGGCCAAGCTGTGCCGCGTTTCGATTTATGCCGCCCGCCCGGGTGTCATCATCGGCAAGAAGGGTGCGGACATCGAGAAGCTGCGTAGCCAGCTGGCCAAGATGACCGCGAGCGACGTGAAGCTGAACATCGTCGAGATCCGCAAGCCGGAAATCGATTCCAAGCTCGTTGCGCAGGGCATTGCCGATCAGCTCGTTCGCCGTGTGGCTTTCCGCCGCGCGATGAAGCGTGCGGTGCAGTCGGCGCTCCGTCTGGGTGCCGAAGGCATCAAGATCACCTGCGGCGGCCGTCTCGGCGGTGCGGAAATCGCCCGCGTCGAGTGGTACCGCGAGGGCCGCGTGCCGCTCCACACGCTGCGCGCGAACATCGACTACGCTGAAGCCGTGGCGCACACCGCCTATGGCGTGATCGGCATCAAGACCTGGATCTTCAAGGGTGAAATCCTTGGTCACGATCCCATGGCGCAGGACCGGCTGATGATGGAGGCTCAAACCTCCGGCGTCCGTCCGGCTCGCTAAGGTAGAGTAAGCACCATGTTGCAACCGAAAAAGACCAAGTTCCGCAAGGCCTTCAAGGGCCGGATCAAGGGCGACGCCAAGGGCGGCACGGACCTGAACTTCGGTTCGTACGGTCTCAAGGCGCTCGAGCCGGAGCGGGTTACCGCTCGCCAGATCGAAGCGGCTCGTCGTGCGATCACGCGCCACATCAAGCGCCAGGGTCGTCTCTGGATCCGCGTGTTCCCGGATGTGCCGGTGTCGAAGAAGCCCGCCGAAGTCCGTCAGGGCAAGGGCAAGGGTTCGATCGAATACTGGGCAGCCCGCGTGAAGCCGGGTCGGATCCTGTTCGAGCTCGACGGCGTTGCCGGCCCGCTCGCTGCTGAAGCGTTCAGCCGCGCTGCGATGAAGCTCCCGATCAAGACCAAGGTCGTTGCCCGCCTGGGCGACACCTCGCACCTCGGAGGCGAATGATGGCCAAGTTTGAAGACATGCGCGTCAAGTCTGACGACCAGCTCCAGGCGGATCTGTCCGAACTGAAGCGCGAGGCGTTCAACCTGCGCTTCCAGGCGGCGACCAACCAGCTCGAACGGCCGGCCCGCATCCGCGAAGTCCGCCGCGACATCGCCCGTATCAAGACGCTGCAGACCGAGCGCAGCTCGGCCGCCAAGGCGTAAGGAACCAACTATGCCCAAGCGTATCCTGATCGGGACGATCGTCTCCGACAAGACCGACAAGACCGTCGTGGTCAAGGTCGAGCGCAAGGTGAAGCACCCGCTCTACGGGAAGATCATCCGCCGCTCGAAGAAGTACCACGCCCACGACGAGACCAACTCGTTCAAGGCCGGCGAGACCGTGCGCATCGAAGAGACCGCGCCGATTTCGAAGCTGAAGACGTGGAAGGTCGTTGACCGTGTGCAGGCCGGCAAGGCCGCTGCGATCGAAGCCGACGTCTAAGGCATCAATTTTTGGAACTGCCGGACTTGTTCCGGCAAGCCAGTGAGAAGGAACCGGATCAATGATCCAGATGCAGTCCAATCTCGAAGTCGCTGACAACAGCGGCGCGAAGCGCGTCCAGTGCATCAAGGTGCTGGGCGGGTCGAAGCGTCGTTTCGCCAGCGTCGGCGATGTGATCGTCGTGTCGATCAAGGAAGCGCAGCCCCGTGCCCGCGTCAAGAAGGGCGACGTTCACCGTGCGGTGATCGTGCGTACCCGCAAGGACGTGCGCCGCGCCGATGGCAGCGTGATCCGCTTCGACACCAATGCCGCCGTGCTCGTCGGCAAGAACGAAGAGCCCATCGGCACGCGTATCTTTGGCCCCGTGGTGCGCGAACTGCGCGCCCGTGGCTTCATGAAGATCATCAGCCTTGCGCCGGAGGTGCTGTGATGGGTGCCGCCAAGATCAAGAAGGGTGACAGCGTCGTCGTCCGCTCGGGCAAGGACAAGGGCCGCACCGGCACGGTGCTCCAGGTTCTTCCCAAGGAAGACAAGGTTGTCGTGGCCGGCGTGAACATCGCCGCGCGCCACCGCAAGCCGACCCAGGAAAACCCGCAGGGCGGCATCGACCGCCGCGAGGCTCCGCTGCACATCTCGAAGGTGGGCGTTGCCGGCAAGGACGGCAAGCCGACCCGCGTGCGCTTCGAAACGAAGGACGGCAAGAAGGTCCGCGTGGCCGTCAAGTCCGGGGAGACGATCGATGGCTAATTCTGGGGCTGATAAGTACGTGCCGCGCATGAAGGCGAAGTATCACGCTGAAGTGGTCGCCGCGATGCAGGCAAAGTTCGGCTATGCCAACCCGATGGAGATCCCCTCGATCACCAAGATCACGCTCAACATGGGCGTGGGCGAGGCGAGCCAGGACAAGAAGAAGGTCACCACCGCCGCTGCCGAGATGGAACTCATCGCGGGCCAGAAGCCGGTGATCACGAAGGCGAAGAAGTCGATCGCGCAGTTCAAGCTGCGTGAGGGCATGCCGATCGGTTGCAAGGTAACTCTGCGCCGCGAACGGATGTACGAGTTCCTCGACCGTCTCATCACCATCGCAATGCCCCGCATCCGCGACTTCCGGGGTCTCAACCCCAAGTCGTTCGATGGTCGCGGCAACTACGCGATGGGTCTGAAGGAGCAGATCATCTTCCCGGAGATCAGCTACGACCAGATCGAGAAGGTGCGCGGGATGGACATCATCGTGACCACCACCGCCAAGACCGACGAGGAAGCGCGCGAGCTGCTCCGTCTCTTCGGTTTCCCGTTCCCGCGCGAAGCTGCTGAAGAGCAGCAGGCCGCCTGAGGATCCATCCGGCTCGAGCCGTTACCCTGATGAGGGCGGCTCGCCAAGGTTTTGAAGAAGAGAGCTTAAGTCCATGGCGAAACTGAGTTCCATCAACAAGAATGAGCGTCGCAAGAAGCTCGTTCAGAAGTACGCGGCGAAGTACGCTGCGCTGAAGGCCGTTGCGGCTGACGAGATGCTCGATGAAACCGAGCGCCTCATCGCCCGCCTCAAGCTGGCCGAGCTGCCGCGCAACGCGAACCCGACCCGCGTTCGCAACCGCTGCAACACCACTGGTCGTCCGCGCGGCTACTACCGCAAGTTCGGCCTCTGCCGCATCGAACTGCGCGATCTCGCCAACAAGGGGATGATCCCCGGCGTGACCAAGTCGAGCTGGTAAGGATCACGAAATGGCATTGACCGATCCCCTGGGTGATATGCTCACCCGCATCCGCAACGGCCAGCAGGCGAAGAAGGATTCGGTCCTTTCGCCCGCTTCCAAGCTGCGTCTCCATGTGCTCGAGGTTCTCCAGCGCGAGGGCTACATCCGTGGTTTCACGGAGGACGCCACCGGCGCCCACCCGCAGCTGCGCATCGAGCTGAAGTATTTCGAGGGCCAGCCTGCGATCAAGCACGTTGCCCGCGTCTCGAAGCCCGGCCGCCGCGTCTACTCGGGTTCCAAGGAACTCCCGGTGGTGCGCAACGGCCTTGGCATCACCATCGTCTCGACGCCGAAGGGCGTGCTTTCGGATGCCGAAGCGCGTGCTGCGAACGTTGGCGGCGAAGTGCTGGCGGAGGTGTTCTGATGAGCCGCATCGGCAAGAAGCCGGTGACGATCCCGAGCGGCGTCACCGCGGATATCGCGAACGGCGTGATCACCGTGAAGGGCCCCAAGGGCACTCTCACCCTGAACATGCGCGACGAGATCAGCTACACCGTTGATGGCAACGCGATCATCGTGAAGCCGGCGAACGACACCAAGGCCGCCCGCGCGTTCTGGGGTATGCAGCGCACGCTGGTCGACAACCTGGTTGTCGGCGTGACGGAAGGGTACACCAAGACCCTCAACATCACCGGCGTTGGCTATCGTGCCAACTCGCAGGGCAGCAATCTGAAGTTGCAGCTCGGCTACAGCCACGATGTCGATTTCGCGATTCCCGAAGGCATCGAGATCAAGACCCCTGACAACACCACGGTGCTGATCTCGGGTATCGACAAGCAGAAGGTCGGCCAGGTGGCCGCCGAGATCCGTCGCTGGCGCAAGCCCGAACCCTACAAGGGCAAGGGTATCAAGTACGCTGGCGAGTTCATCTTCCGCAAGGAAGGGAAGAAGAAGTAATGGCCAAGCTCTCGCTCTTCGATCGCCGCCGCCAGCGCGTCCGTACCGCGCTCAAGGCTCGTTCCGGTGGCCGTCCGCGGCTATCGGTGCACCGTTCCGGCCGTCACATCTACGCGCAGATCATCGACGACGCCGCGGGCAAGACGCTCGCTGCCGCCTCCAGCCTCGTCAAGGGGCAGAAGGTGATCGGCGCCACGGTTGATGCCGCCGCGCAGGTGGGCAAGGACATTGCCGAACGCGCCAAGGCTGCCGGCATCACCACCGTCGTGTTCGATCGCGGCGGCTTCCTGTTCCACGGTCGCGTCAAGGCGCTGGCCGACGCTGCTCGCGAAAACGGGCTGGAGTTCTAAGATGGCTGATGAAACCAACCTGGAAGGCGCACCTGTTGCCGATGTCGCCGCCGACGCGCCCCGCGAGGGTCGTGGTCCCCGTGGCGATCGTGGCCCCGGCCGTGGCCGTGGTGGCAATGACCGCGGCGGTGAGCGTGGTGGCCGTGGCCGCCGTGATGACCGTGGCCGTGGCAACCGTGACGAGGATGGCGGCGAAGAGCTGATCGAGAAGCTCGTCCACATCAACCGCGTTTCCAAGACCGTGAAGGGCGGCAAGCGCTTCGGTTTCGCCGCGCTCGTCGTGGTCGGCGATGGCAAGGGCCGTGTCGGCTTCGGCCATGGCAAGGCTCGCGAAGTGCCGGAAGCGATCACCAAGGCGACCGCTTCGGCTAAGAAGACTATGGTCCGCATTCCGCTCAAGGAAGGCCGCACCCTGCACCATGACGGCAAGGGCCGTTTCGGCGCCGGCAAGGTCAATCTCCGTTCGGCGCCCGCCGGTACCGGCATCATCGCCGGTGGCCCGATGCGCGCTGTCTTCGAGAGCCTCGGCGTTGCCGACGTGGTGACCAAGTCGGTCGGCACCTCGAACCCCTACAACATGATCCGCGCTACGTTCGACGCGCTCACCGATCAGACCAGCCCCAAGTCGGTTGCGCAGCGCCGCGGCAAGAAGATTGCCGACCTGCTCGGTCGTGGCGGTGCGGCTCCGGTTGAGGCCGAGGCCGAAGCCGCGGCCATCGTGGAGTAATTGATATGGCAAAGATCAAGCTTAAGCAGATCGGTTCGCCGATCCGCCGTCCGGAAAGCCAGAAGCAGATCCTTATCGGTCTGGGTCTGGGCAAGATGCACCGCGTCGTCGAGCTCGAGGACACCGCCGAAGTTCGCGGCGCGCTCGCCAAGCTTCCGCACATGGTGGCCGTGATCGACTGATCCGGTTTTCCGCCCGGAAGGGTGGGCGGGAAATGTGAAATGAAGAAAGCCCCGGCAGCGATGCCGGGGCTTTCTTCGTTCTGAAATTGATGTCGCGTAAGTGCAATACGTCAATGAGAATAAGCGGTGCCCCGCGCACCGTCAGCGGCACGCTGATGATCGGGTTCCGAGCGGGCGCCTGTCCCGTCCGGACCGGCCCGGACCTGAGCACAGTGCTCAGTCCGGGGCGGTCACCCGATAGCGGAGCGTTGCATGGGCATTGGCGGGCACGCTCGCTGTCCATGTCGGGCGGCCGAGCTTGCGGGTGAGCCGCGCTGTAGGCCGCTCCACTTTCTCCCCGTCGCCGAGACGGAGGCTGCCTTCGAACGTCACCGGCCAGGAATTGGCATTGCTCACCTTGGCCTCATAGTCGGTCCAGTTTCTGCCCGAACCCGTCTCCGTCACGGCGACATGGACTTGCGGGGAGAGGCTCAGCGTCACTTCGACATCCTCGTCCACCGCATAGTCGCGCATGCCGCCCTGGCCGACCAGCAGCAGGTCCGCGCCATGCGGCTCGAACACCGCGACAGGCCCGCCCGGCAGCGCGACGCCAAGCCCGTCCTCCTTGCGGTTGCGCGTGCGCAGCTTGATCGTTGCATTGCCATCGAGCCCTGGCGAGAGATCAGCTGTGTGCCAGGTCTTGAACTTCACGCCCTTGAGGTCGTGCATCGCCACCTGCTTCTGCGCATTGGCGGCGACCGTGGTCGGCATCGGCACGCGGTAGAGCTTGAGATCGCCAAGCCCTTCCTCGGTCACCATTACCGGTAAGGCCTGCGGACCGTCCGCCCGCCGCTGCGCCGTCACGACGATGTCTGCTGCCGCTTCCAGCAGCTCTATCGGTGCCGACACAGCCATCGGCGGCGGTGGCGGTGGCGGTGGCGGCGCGGGCACCTGCGGGCGCAAGTAGCAGTGCAGCACCAGCTCGCTGTCCGGCATGTCGCGATCTTCGCGCGCATCCTCGCGGTCCAGTTTGCCGCCGATCACTGCCGTGCTGGCATCGACAAAGGTGGTCGGATCACCGCTCGCCAGCGTCACCCACGCCATCATATCCGCTTTGCCGCTCGCCGGATTCAGCCGCACGACATAGTTCGTCTGCCAGTCGAACCCCCACGCGAGATACGAAAGCGTGATCGTCGCGCGTTGCGCCGCCGCGCTGTCGGTGCGCACCGATAGCGTCGGCTTGGCGGAGAGCCCCTCGGGCATCTCGGTATAGACGAGCGCGTCTGAGATCCCGCGCCCGCAATCCGCTATCTCGAAACCGTCCTTCGTCTGCACGATCGCTGCGCCGTCGGGCGCGGAGTGGATCACCGCGCGCTCCTCCGTCACCGTACCCTTGCCGTCTTTGCCGCGGTGGCGGCGCAAGATCACCGGGCGGCCATAGGCGCGGGCATAGAGATTGCGCGCCGAAAGCAGATCGGCATCGAGGTTCTTCTCGCGCACCCCAGAAGGCAGCCCCGTCACCAGCGCGGATTCAGGGAGGATGCCGCCGGCCACGCCTTCGAAGCGGATCGTCGCGGCGCCGGCGGGGATATCCACGCTGCGGGTCTCGGTTATCAGGGCATAGCCTTCGAGCCAGCCCAGCTTCATCGCGGTATCGGCATCACGCTCGGGCGCGCGGTAGATGGTGACGCCCACCGCATCCGGCGCGGCGGAAAGCACCGTCGGCTCGCCCGCCAGCGCCGCACCGGGCGCGGCCAGCGACAGCGTCAGAACCGCAAGTGAAAGCGCGCGCCGCACCGCTGCCGCGCTCAATACCGCGTGTCGAACTGGACGGTTAGGGTGGTCTCGCCGTTGGCCGGCACGTCGAGCGTCCACGTCCGCTCATCAAGCGTGCGCTGCGTACCCTTGACGCTTTCCGAAGGCACCCGCGTGTCGCTCCACCAGTTGTCGAGCCCAGCCTGCACCAGTTCTACTTTTACCGGCGCGGGCCGTGCATTGGTCACCTTGTAGGTCATCGTGGTGCGCCAATAGACCTTTTGCCGTTCCACCGTCACGTCGTCGGTCTTGCCGTTCACCGTGATCCGCCAGCGCCCGGTCTTCTCCCATTCGTCCGCCGTGATCTTTTCGCGGTTCTGCACCGTAGGCTGGACCTTGACGTCAAACGCCTCGCCCGTCTTCAGCGCGAGCGTCGATCCCATCGGTGTGTGATCGATGCCCTTCTCACCGATGAACTGCGGCTGCCCGCGCGCATCGCGCATGTAGACGCGCACCGTCCCCGCCGGCAGCGCATCGCCCACGCCGCTGCCTCTCGCGGTCGAAAGCTTGAGCACCGTCGCAAAACTTTGCGCCTCGTCAGATGCGCCCAGCCACTCGTTGCGGAAATAGTAGCCCTTGCTCGCCGGCGCGCCTGCCACATCCAGAAAGCTCACCTGCTTCTGCTGCGCATTCGCCACGGTGGTCCGCGCGGCGATGGGATAGACATAGAAGTCCCCCAGTCGCTCGCGGTTCGCGCTCTGTGTTCCGGGGGCATAGGCGACCTGACGCCGGACGTAGCGCCGCCCACCATTATTGTCCTGCCCCGGCTGCCCCGCCACCAGCAGAACGCGGGCGTTTGGAAAGCTGGTCCCGGTGTTGTTGGTCAGCGTGATCCACCCCTGCAGGTCCATCTTGCCCGCCACTTCATCGAACAGCGCGACATAATCGGCCTTCCAGCCGAAGCCGGAGGAGAGATAGCTAAGCGTTACCGGACGCGGACCCGCATTGGCCGCGTTGAGCGTGATCGAAAGCGTCGGCCGCGCGCGCAAGCTGGGCGGCAGGCCGGAAAACAGGATCCGCGCGCCATAGCTTTCGAGCACCTCGATCCGGTCTCCGATCCGCACGATCGTCCCGCCGTTGTTGGCCAGCACCGTCGCCTGCTCGCGCGTTTCCACGCCCGTGGCCGGGTTGGTCCGCACCAGCGTCACCGTCTGCCCCACGGCCTTGTCGAGCAGCTTTTCGGGCGAGAGCAGGTCATAGTCGAAGTTCTGCTCAACAATCCCGGCATCCCCGCTGCCCAGCGTCACCGTCTCGGGCCGGATCATCGCCGAGACATCGGGAAACTCCTGTCGGCTCGTCCCCCTGGGCAGCGTGATTTCGCGCTTGTCCTGCACCAGCGCGAGATCGTTGTTGTAGATGGTGAGCGAGACATCGCCCTGCGCTGAACCCACCGGTGCGGCGCTCTGGGCGGCGAGCGGGGCGGGGAGGACAACCGCCAGGCCAAGCCAGAAAAAGCGTTCGCGTCGTCCGGTTGTCATGCCCTGTCCCCTCGCTTGCCCGGCTCGTGGCCGGCACCTCGAACTCTATGGACGCGCGATGCACTTGGGAAGCACAACCACGGCCGATCCTGCGGTATGCAACATCATCGATTCGTCCTTGCCCGTTCGTGAACCGACCTGGATGCAGGGCTGAACCCGTGCCCATGTCCGCAAAGGCGTGACATTCCCTCCCGCTTCGCCTAAGGGCCCACCTCCCATCAGCGCGACTCAAAGCGAAAGCGAGTGCTACACCATGACCAAGCTTAACGAACTCTCCGACAACTATGGCGCCCGCAAGGGCCGCATGCGCGTGGGCCGCGGCATCGGCTCGGGCAAGGGCAAGACTGCCGGTCGCGGCCAGAAGGGCGCCAAGGCGCGTTCGGGCGTGTCGGTCAACGGGTTCGAAGGCGGCCAGATGCCGCTTCACATGCGCATCCCGAAGCGCGGCTTCAACAACATCTTCGCCAAGGACTACGCCGAAGTGAACCTCGGCATGATCCAGAAGGCGATCGACAGCGGCAAGCTCGCCACCGATGGCGTGATCGATCATGCCGCACTCAAGGCCGCTGGCCTCGCTCGCGGCGGCAAGGATGGCGTGCGCCTCCTCGCCAAGGGTGAACTGACCGCCAAGGTCAGCTTCGCGGTCGAAGGCGTCAGCAAGGGCGCCCGTGCTGCTGTCGAAGCTCTCGGCGGCTCGGTCACGCTGCCTGAGGCGCAGCCCAGCGAGCACGAGAAGAAGACGGCCCGCCGCGAAGCGAACAAGGCGGCCAAGTAAGGATTACGCGGCAGGGGGCAGGTCCAGAGCCGCCCCCTGCCTGCATTCCTGCCTGCCTCGTCCCGATAAATCGCCGGCCGGGGGTTCGACATTGCCGAACCCTCCCTATATGGGCTAGCCACATAGGCACTGCGGCGTCGCTTGCAGTCAGCCCAGCAGCAAGGCTTGAAACCCGAACATGGCATCCCGCGCCGACAACATCGCCAGTACGCTCAATCTGGCCAATTTCTCGAAGGCGACCGAACTCAAGTCGCGCATCTGGTTCACGGTGGGCGCGCTTGTCGTGTTCCGCTTCATGAGCTTCGTGCCGCTGCCCGGCGTCAATCCGATGATCCTGGCCGAGCTTTACAAGCGCACGCAGGGCGGCATTCTCGATGTGTTCAACGCCTTCTCGGGCGGCTCGCTTCAGCGCATGAGTCTCATTGCCCTGGGCGTGATGCCCTACATCACGGCCTCGATCGTGGTGCAGCTGGCCTCCTCGCTCCATCCCGCGCTCGCCGCGCTCAAGAAGGAAGGCGAAAGCGGGCGCAAGAAGCTCAACCAGTATACCCGCTACGGCGCGGTGTTCCTCACCGCGATCCAGGGCTGGTTCCTGGCCGTGGGGCTTGAGGCGTTCAGCGCCTCGAGCGGCCTGCAGGCGGTGGTCGATCCCGGCTACGTGTTCCGCATCGGCGCGGTGATCAGCCTCATCGGCGGCACCATGTTCCTGCTGTGGCTGGGTGAGCAGATCACCAGCCGCGGCATCGGCAACGGCACGTCGCTGATCATCATGGCCGGCATCGTCGCGCAGATGCCGACGTTCTTCGGCAACCTGTTCGAGCAGGGCCGCACCGGCGCGCTCAGCCCGTTCCTCATCGCCGCCGTGATGGCGCTGCTGGTTGTCGTCGTGATCGGCATCTGCTTCTTCGAGCGTGCCACGCGCCGCCTGCTGATCCAGTATCCCAAGCGCGTCACCCAGCGCGGGATGATGGCCGCAGACCGCAGCCACCTGCCCTTGAAGCTCAACACCGCAGGCGTGATCCCGCCGATCTTTGCCAGCTCGCTCCTGCTCCTGCCGCTGACGATCACGCAGTTCGCCGGCCGCTCGGTTTCGCCGGACAGCACGATGGGCCAATTCATCGTGGTGCTGAACCAGTACCTCGGCCACGGCAAGCCCGTGTACATGATGCTTTACGCGCTCGGGATCCTGTTCTTCAGCTTCTTCTACACCGCGATCGTGTTCAATCCGGAAGAGACGGCGGACAACCTCAAGCGCAACGGCGGGTTCATCCCCGGCATCCGTCCGGGCAAGAACACCGAGAAGTATCTCGATTATGTGCTGACCCGCATCACCGTGCTGGGCGCGGCCTATATCACCGTGGTCTGCGTGGTGCCCGAGGCGATCATGGCCGAGACCGGCATGGGCTCGCTGTTCTTCGGCGGCACCAGCCTGCTCATCGTGGTCAACGTGACGGTGGATACCATCACGCAGATCCAGTCGCACCTGCTGGCACACCAGTATGGCGACCTTATCAAGAAGGCCAAGCTGAAAGGCCGTATGCGCTGAGCCGGTCACCCGGGGGTCGGGCGATCAGGCTGAACACCAGCGGACGGTAAAGAGGGGATTGCAGGCGTGAACATCATCCTGTTGGGGCCGCCCGGCGCGGGCAAGGGAACCCAGGCGCAGCGGCTTGTCGAGCGGCATGGCATGAAGCAGCTCTCGACCGGTGATATGCTGCGCGCCGCGGTCAAGGCGGGCACGCCCGTCGGCCTCAAGGCCAAGGCCGTGATGGAAGCGGGCGAGCTTGTTTCGGACGAGATCGTCTCGGCCCTCATCGGTGATGAACTCGATGCCATGCCCGAAGGCATGGGCGCGATCTTCGATGGCTATCCGCGCACGGCGCCGCAGGCGGAATCGCTCGATGCCATTCTCACCTCGCGCGGCCGCGCGCTCGATCACGTGATCGAGCTCGAGGTTGACGAAGACGCGCTCGTCGAACGCATCACCGGCCGCTACACCTGCGCCAATTGCGGCAAGGGCTATCACGACAAGTTCGAGAAGCCGGCGGTGGGAGGTACCTGCGACCGTTGCGGCAGCCACGAATTCAAGCGCCGTCCGGACGATAACGAGGAAACCGTACGCACCCGCATGGCGGAGTACCGCGCGAAGACCGCGCCGATCCTTCCGATCTACGAAGCGCGGGGCATTGTCAGCCGCGTCGATGGAATGGCGGATATGGACGCCGTGGCAGGTGCTATCGAGGCCATTCTCATATAAAGACCTACGGCGAGGCACCTATTCGGGTGCAAAGGCGGGGGTTCTGATCATGCGAGACAACGGGCGTTGGCTATGGCGCGCGGGCCTGATCGTGGCTTCGCTTGCCCTCGCCGCTCCTGCCGCGCGCGCTGAAATCGTCACCCGCAGCGAAACGGGCTTCGTGGTGCGCCTCGCCAGCGAAGTGACCGCGCCCCCGGCCGAGGCATGGAAGACCATCCTCGCGCCCGCGCAGTGGTGGCAGAGCCAGCACACATTCTCCGGTGATGCCGCAAACCTCACCCTCGATCCGCAAGTCGGCGGCTGCTTCTGCGAAGTCCTCCCGCGCCCTGATGGCGCGCCCGCCATGCAGAAGCCTGGCGGCGTGCAGCATATGCGCGTGATCTATATCGAACCGCCACGCGCGATGCGCCTCGTCGGCGCGCTTGGCCCGCTGCAGAGCGAAGCGCTTGCCGCGACGATGACGATCACGGTCAAGCCCACAGAGAAGGGCTCGCGCATTCTGTTCGAATATGTCGTCGGCGGCTTCATGCGCTACAAGGTGGACGAGATCGCCCCCGCAGTAGACCGCATGCTGACAGCGCAGCTTGCCAGCCTGTCCGGCAAGCTCGGCCCGGTCGCCGAACCGGCCGCCCCGCCGCCCGCCGCCAAATCCGGCGCCGCGCCGGAAGGTGAAGCTGCCGCCGCCGAAGATCCGGCCAAGCCGGTCGTCCCCCTCAAGGGGGCTGAAGGCTTCAGCCTGCCCCCCGCTGGCGGAAAAGGCGCACCGAAGGCCGCCGCAAAGCCTGAGGCCAAGGCCGAAGCCAAGGCGGCCAAGGAACCCACAGCCGCTGCGGTCCCGGCTCCTGCCGTGAAAGCTCCTGACAAGATTGCCGCCAAGCCAGCGCCTGCAAAGACCGCCGCCAAGGCGCAGGCCAAGCCTTCCGCCAAAGCGCGTGCAAAGCCGGGAAGCAAGCCTTCGCCCAAGGCCCCTGATCCCGAGGCCGATGCTCACCGAGATGCCAACACGGCGTTTGATGCGGCACTTGGCGCTGCCCCAGTGCCCTGATCGCCCGCCTGTGCGCAGGCGCACTGACGTCCGTAACAAAACCGGGTAAAACGTCGAGCAGGACACGCGCGACTCGCCGGGCACGACCGGGCGGGCGAGCTGTCCTGACGCGGGTCGCGCGCTATGTCCCGAAGCCGAACAACGGCTTTGCTCTAGGGGGAGAATGCTGTGGCCGTTTCCGATCACGTCGACCTGCCGACCTTCATGGAAGGTGTCAAAAAGCGCAATCCGTACCAGCCTGAATTCGTCCAGGCAGTGCAGGAGGTTGCCGAAGACATCTTCGATTTCATGGCAGACAAGGAGCAGTATCACTCGCAACAGATCCTGCGCCGCATTGCCGAACCTGACCGCGTGGTGTCCTTCCGCGTCTGCTGGGAAGACGATGCCGGCAACATCCGCGTCCAGCGCGGTTGGCGCGTGCAGAACAACAACGCGATCGGCCCCTACAAGGGGGGCATCCGTTTCCATCCCTCGGTCACCGAAAGCGTGCTCAAGTTCCTCGCTTTCGAGCAGACCTTCAAGAACGCGCTCACAGGCCTGCCCATGGGTGGTGGCAAGGGCGGCTCCAACTTCAATCCCAAGGGCAAGAGCGTGCGCGAGATCATGCGCTTCTGCCAGTCGTTCATGACCGAGCTCTACCGCCACATCGGCGCCGACGTCGACGTTCCGGCGGGCGATATCGGCGTGGGCGGGCGCGAGATCGGCTACATGTTCGGCCAATACAAGCGCATAACCAACCAGTTTACCGGCGTGCTCACCGGTAAGGGCCTCGAATGGGGCGGCTCGCTGATCCGCACCGAGGCGACCGGATACGGCGCGGTTTATTTCCTCGCCAACATGCTGGCGACGAAGGGCGAGGACCTTGTCGGCAAGACGGCGGTCATCTCGGGCTCGGGCAATGTTGCCACCCATGCCGCGGAAAAGATCGTCCAGCTTGGCGGCAAGGTGCTCACGCTGTCGGATTCGGGCGGCTACATCCATGATCCGGATGGTATCGATCAAGCCAAGATCAACTGGGTGAAAGACCTCAAGAACGTCCGCCGCGGCCGGATCGAGGACTATGTCACCGCCTTCCCCAAGGCGAGCTTCGTCAAGGGCAAGACCCCGTGGGGCGTCCCCTGCGATGTCGCGCTGCCCTGCGCCACGCAGAATGAATTGCTGGGCGAAGACGCGAAGCTGCTTGTGGCGAATGGCTGCAAGGCCGTGGCGGAGGGCGCCAACATGCCGACCGATCTGGACGGCGTGCACACGTTCAAAGCCGCCAAGATCCTCTACGCGCCGGGCAAGGCCAGCAACGCCGGCGGTGTCGCGGTTTCGGGCCTCGAAATGAGCCAGAACTCCGAACGCCGTTCGTGGAAGGAAGATGAACTCCAGCAGATGCTCAAGGACATCATGCTCGGCATCCACCAGTCCTGCCTCGAATATGGCGATCAGGGCGGCGGCTATACCGATTACGTCAAGGGCGCGAACATCGCCGGCTTCAAGAAAGTGGCTGACGCGATGCTGGCGTTTGGCGTGGTGTGATGACGGTGCCGGGTCAGCCTGTGGTCACGCTCAGGCTGGCCCGGCGCGCCACCAGCCCCACCAGCGCCGAACTCGTCGCAACCGGGATCAGCAGCGCCACGCCCAATGTGTAGCTGCCGGTCCAGTCTGCCAGCACGCCCCACAGCAGGGGGCCGCAAAAGGCGCCCGCCTGCGCGATGGTGTTGGTCATGGCAAGGCCTGCCGCGCGGTCTGCCGGGGGAACCAGACGGCTGACGATGGCCAGCGGCAGCATCCCGGCGGTCTGCCCGGCGGCGAGGAACACGATATAGCCCAGGATCGTGCTCGCAGCGGTCCCGCCCAGCCACAGCACCGCAAGGCCGGCCGCAGCCATCAGCATCAGCCCGGCATAGGTCAGCAGCGAGCGCGGCACCGTCCGCCCCGCCAGCAGGCTCACCGACAGAAGCGACACAGCCATTGCGACGCCGCCCGCCGAGACGATCCTGCCAACGCCCGCCACATCGAACCCGGTTCCGTGCGCCAGCAGCTTGGGCGCGGAAAAGACCAGAGCGTTGACGGCGAGATAAAGCAGCGCATTGGCAAGGCCGAGCATCAGCACGAACCGGTTGGACAGCGCCCGCAGGATATTGTGCGAAGGCGGGCCGGCGGCCTCGGCCTCGCGCTGCAGCTCGCCTTCGAGCCACGCGCGTTCCGGGTCGTCCAGCCACCGCGCCGTCGCGGGCCGATCGGGCAGGGCGATCAGCAGCACTACGGCAAGGAGCACCGAAGGCAGGCCTTCCACCACCAGCAGCCATTGCCAGCCGTGCAGCCCCAGCCAGCCGTGCATCGCCAGCAGCGGCGCGGCGATGCTGCCCATCACGATGTAGGAAAGCGGCAGCGCGATGTAGAACCGGCTCACCGCCCACGCGCGGTGCTCGCCCGGAAACCAGCTCGAAAGATAGAAGATCACGCCGGGGTAGAACCCCGCTTCCGCCACGCCGAGGGCAAAGCGCATCGCGTAGAACTGCACGGGGCTGTGGACGAAGGCCGTGAGCATCGAGATCACGCCCCAGGTCAGCATGATCCGCGCAAGCCAGATGCGGGCGCCAAACCGCGCAAGCATGAGGTTGGAAGGCACTTCCAGCAGGGAATAGCCAAGAAAGAACGCGGAGGCGCCAAACCCGTAGATCGTCTCGCTGAAGCCGAGATCGGCGTTCATCGTGGTGGCGCCAAAGCTGATGTTCGCGCGGTCCACCAGCGCCACGAAATAGCTCAGCAGGATCAGCGGCAGTGTGGCCCACGCGATCTTCCGGATCAGCGCGCGCTCGTTCACCCCTGCCGTCATTCGCTGTCGCCCCCCGCGTTCCCCGCATGGTCACGCTAGCAGGGCGGCACGAAACGACAAGCGTGCCTGCTGACCTAAATGATCCGCTGCGGCAGACTTCTTTGACCTTGCCGCGCCGATACAGTATAGTCCGACTAACATCCAAAGCGGCTGTGCCCCAGAGGCGCGAGGGCCACGCTTTGGCGCGTCTTAACGGTTGACGCATAATTCGAATCGTCCTAAGCGCGCCATTCACTCGATACGACAAGGGCAATTGCGTCGGTTGGGCACCCTGATTTTCCAGGGTTCCTTCTGGCGGTGCTGCTTTCGTGCATCGGGTGGATCGCGATGAGATGGGGTCTGGCTCGGTGCATTGATGCGCTGTCGCCATCGCCCTGTGGAGCATGGAGAAACAAGTGGCTCGTATTGCCGGGGTCAATATCCCCACCAACAAGCGCGTGATCATTGCGCTGACCTACATTCACGGTATCGGTGCACACAAGGCCAAGCTGATCGCCGACAAGCTCGGTATCGATCACGCCCGCCGCGTGCAGGATCTGTCGGACGCCGAAGTGCTCCAGATCCGTGAAGCGATCGACGCTGAACACACCGTGGAAGGCGATCTTCGCCGCGAAACCGCGATGAACATCAAGCGCCTGATGGATCTGGCTTGCTACCGCGGCCTGCGTCACCGCAAGGGTCTGCCCGTTCGCGGCCAGCGCACCCACACCAACGCCCGTACCCGCAAGGGCAAGGCCAAGGCGATCGCCGGCAAGAAGAAGTAAGGCGGCCTTTCGGCCCCGACTTCCAGGCACTTCTTTCTACAGGAATTCAAGACAATGGCCCGGGAACCTCAGCGTATCAAGCGGCGGGAGCGCAAGAACATCACCAGTGGTGTCGCGCACGTCAATGCCAGCTTCAACAACACCATGATCACCATCACCGATGCACAGGGCAACGCCATTTCGTGGTCGTCTGCCGGCATGATGGGCTTCAAGGGCAGCCGCAAGTCGACGCCCTATGCCGCGCAGGTTGCGGCTGACGACGCGGGCAAGAAGGCCGCCGAGCACGGCGTCCGCACCCTCGAAGTCGAAGTGAAGGGCCCCGGTTCGGGCCGCGAAAGCGCGCTGCGTGCGCTGCAGGCGGTCGGCTTCACGATTACCGCGATCCGCGACGTGACGCCGATCCCGCACAACGGCGTTCGCCCTTCGAAGCGTCGCCGCGTCTGATCCTGCCTTTGGCGGGCGCAAGCGCGGGGCGCGTCCCGCGTTTCACGCCCGCCCATTATTCTGATCGGTGGCGGCTTAAGGGCCGATCGCCGGTCTCCTCCGATAACCCTAGGGGAATTCCATGACTGTCAACATCAAGAACTGGCAGGAACTGAAGAAGCCCAACTCCCTCGAGATCAAGCCTGGCAACGACCCGAAGCGCCGTGCGACTTTCGTCGCCGAGCCGCTCGAGCGTGGCTTCGGTCTCACTCTCGGTAACGCGTTGCGCCGCGTGCTGCTGTCCTCGCTGCAGGGCGCTGCCGTCACCTCGATCAAGATCGAGAACGTGCTGCACGAATTCTCCTCGCTCGCAGGTGTGCGCGAGGACGTGACCGACATTGTCCTGAACGTGAAGCAGATCGCGCTGCGCATGCAGGGCGAAGGCCCGAAGCGGCTTCAGCTCTCGGCCACCGGCCCGGGCGAAGTCAAGGCGGGCGACATCGCGGTGACTGGCGACATCGAGGTCATGAACAAGGACCTCGTGATCTGCAACCTCGATGAAGGCGCGACCTTCAACATGGAACTGACCTGCGACACCGGCAAGGGCTATGTCCCCGCCGTGTCGAACCGTCCTGTCGATGCGCCGATCGGGCTGATCCCGGTCGATTCGCTCTACTCGCCGGTCCGTCAGGTCTCCTACAAGATCGACAACGCCCGCATTGGCCAGGAGCTTGACTACGACAAGCTCAACCTCATGGTCGAAACCGATGGCACCGTCACGCCGGAAGACGCGGTCGCTTATGCCGCGCGCATCCTGCAGGACCAGCTTTCGCTCTTCGTGCACTTCGACGATCAGCTGCCCACCGGCCACGTGCCGGCGATGGGTGGCGGCATGGCCGTCCACACGCCCGAAGAGAGCGACGCGAACCAGCTCAACCGCTACCTGCTCAAGAAGGTGGACGAACTGGAGCTTTCGGTCCGCTCGGCCAATTGCCTCAAGAACGACAACATCATCTACATCGGCGATCTCGTGCAGAAGACCGAAGCGGAGATGCTGCGTACGCCGAACTTCGGCCGCAAGTCGCTCAACGAAATCAAGGAAGTGCTTTCCTCGATGGGTCTGCGCCTCGGCATGGACATCCCCGGCTGGCCGCCGGAGAACATCGAAGAGATGGCAAAGAAGCTCGAGCAGGAACTGCTGGGCTGAACCGGATAGGGGGCGCTTCCGCAACGGAGCGCCCCAACGGGTTCTTGGCGGCAACCCCGATAGCCGCCTGGTACGGGCTACCTGATACGGGCCCCTAACGAACGGAGAAGACCGATGCGTCACAAGCTGGGCCAGCGCAAGCTGGGTCGTACATCCTCGCACCGCCGCGCGCTGATGCGCAACATGGCGGCCGCGCTCATCAAGCACGAGCAGATCACCACCACGCTGCCCAAGGCACGTGAACTGCGCCCCTACATTGAAAAGCTGATCACGCTGGGCAAGCACGGCGGCCTTTCCAACCGCCGCCTCGCGCACGCCCGCCTGCTCGACGACGCGCAGCTGGTGAAGTTGTTCGACGTGCTGGCAGAGCGCTATGCCGGCCGCGCCGGTGGCTACACCCGCATCATCAAGGCCGGTTACCGCGCCTCGGACGCCGCGCCGATGGCCGTGATCGAGCTGGTCGATCGCGACACCAGCGCCAAGGGTCTGGACTCAGGCCCGGTGCTGACCGCGGACGAAGAAGAATACGAAGCGGCCTGAGGCTGCCGGATCCCGCAAGGGACTAACTGGGGCGGTGCCGCAAGGCGCCGCCCTTTTCATTTTGGCGCGGCCCCCTCGGCCCAACTCCAGAACCGCACCGCACAACGCCAACCGGCCCGGCTGGCTACCCCGGATCCCTGCCAATCCCTTGCGCACTGGCAGGTGAAATTTCGCTCTCGCTCACATCCGTCGGGGGTGTTAACCTGTTCCCAGAAAAGCATGAAAATCGTGGGAAGGATCGGAAGGGCGGTCCTGGTTCTGGCAGCCCTGTTGCCGGCGCCGGGGGTCATGGCCCGTGAAGAGGCCGAGGCGCTGGCTGCGCCGGTTCGCGGCCCGGCGACTTATACCGGAAACGACGGCGTGCAGCCCGCCGCCACCGGGCGCAACCCGGAGCGCGCCTGGGACAAGTCCGGCATCACCACTTTCTCGGCCCCGCACTACCCGCCGACGCGCCGCGATTCCCTGATCGAGCACCAGTTCGGTGAGGATCTGGCCGATCCCTATCGCTGGCTCGAAGCCGATGTGCGCTCCAGCCCCGAAGTGGCCGCATGGGTCGCACAGCAGAACGCCGCGAGTTCGGCCTATCTCGCCCAATTGCCGGGCCGCGATGCGCTGCGCGAGAAGATCCGCAGCCTTTTCGCCTATGAACGGTTCAGTCTCCCACGGAAGGCCGGCACGCGCTACTTCTACACCCGCAACAGCGGCCTTCAGAACCAGGCCGAGCTGCAAGTGCGCGAGGGGCTGGACGGCGAAGGCCGCGTGCTCGTCGATCCCAACACGTGGGAAACCGAGGCTGGCGGTGGCCTGCGCACACTTGATGCCTGGGTGCCTTCGCCAGACGGCCATTTCCTCGCGCTCACCCAGCAGCGCGATGGCAGCGACTGGCGCACGGTCCGCGTCGTCGATGTCGGGGCGGGCAAGATGCTCGAGGACCGGCTCGAATGGGCGAATGACACCGGGATCGGCTGGGTCGGCGATGCCGGTTTTCTCTACGCGCGCTATCCCGAGCCTCCTCCGGGCGAGGCTTACAGCGCGCCGGTGTTTGACAAGGCGATCTGGTTCCACCGCGTCGGCACTTCGCAAAGCGCCGATCTACGGGTCTTTGCCACGCCCGATCACCGCGATTGGAACCACCGCGTCTCGGTCTCGTCCGATGGCCGCTGGGCAGTCATCATTTCCTCCGCCAGCACGCTCCCCCGCCGCACCGTTGAGGTTATCCCGCTCGCGCGCGGCAAGCTCGCCAGTGAGAACCAGGACTGGACCGCGATTGCTGTCGCGCCCGAGATGACCAACGACTGGAAGTTCGTCGAAGGCGTGGGCGATCACTTGTGGTTCATCACCAATGCCGGCGCGCCGCACTACCGGCTCGTGCGCGTCGATCTCGGTCGCGGCGGGAAGGGCGGCTTCACGGTGGATACCGTGATCGGCGAGGCGGCGGATACGCTCGATGCCGGGCGGATTGTTGGTGATCGGCTGATCCTGTCCTATCTTGAGCACGGCGCCAGCTATGCGGTCGTCACCGATCTCAAGGGGCGGCCCAAGCGGGCGATCACGGTGAGCGCGATCGGCGCGGCGAGCGGTTTCGGCGGGCGCCCCGGTGATCCGGAGACGTTCTACCAGTTCTCCAGTTTCAACCAGCCGTCCGCGATCTTTCGGCTCGACATGCGCACCGGCAACGCCACGCCGTTTGCCGTCCCGCGCCTGCCGTTCGATCCGGATGACTACATTGTCGAGCAGCGCAGCTTCCCCTCGAAAGACGGGACGCGGGTGCCGATGTACGTCGTGCGCAAGCGCAGCCTTGCCGCCTCGGGCCGTGCGGCGCCCACGCTGCTCTATGGCTACGGCGGCTTCGACGTTGCGCTCACGCCTGGCTATTCGGCCGTGCGCATGGCCTGGCTCGAAGCTGGCGGCGTCTTCGCGCTCGCCAATATCCGCGGCGGCGGCGAGTTTGGCCGCGCGTGGTACGATGCCGGGCGCCTTGCCAACAAGCAGAACAGCTTCGACGATTTCATCGCGGCAGGCGAATACCTCCTCAACGAAGGGATCGCCGCGAAGGGCGGACTTGCCATTCAGGGCGGTTCCAACGGCGGCATGCTCGTCGCCGCCGTCATCAACCAGCGCCCCGATCTCTTTGCCGCCGCCAATCCCGATGTCGGCGTGATGGACATGCTGCGGTTCGACCGGTTCACCTCGGGTCGCTTCTGGGTCGATGATTACGGCAGCCCCGCTCGCGAGGCGGATTGGCGCGTGCTCAGGGCCTATTCGCCTTATCACAACATCCGCCCTCGCGCCGATTACCCCGCGATCCTCGTCACCACCGCCGATACCGATGACCGCGTCGTGCCCGCGCACAGCTTCAAGTACGTCGCTGCGCTGCAAGCGGCGGATCTCGGGCTCCGCCCGCATCTGCTGCGGGTCGAGGCGCAGGCGGGGCACGGCTCCGGCAAACCGGTCGACAAGGTCATCGCCAGCGGTGCCGATGTGCTTGCCTTCCTCGCCAAATGGACCGGCCTGCTGATCGAATAGAACGCTGATTTTGCATGGCGCGCCCTTGCAGCGGCTCGCTGTGACCACTATCCCTCCCACGTGAAGACGCCTGCCGCCAATGCGGGCCCGAGCCATAGGAAAGACCTGACATGACCACGTTCGAGGATCGCGAGCGCGCCGAAGAGGCCAAGTTTGCACACGATGAGGAAACCCTGTTCCGCATCCAGGCCCGCCGCAACAAGCTGCTCGGCCACTGGGCAGCAGTCCGCATGGGCCTCGATGCCGCCGAAACGGAAGCCTATGCTCGCTCGGTCGTGCAGGCCGAGTTCGAGGAAGCAGGCGACGAGGATGTCGTGCGCAAGCTGCTCGGCGATTTGACTCTCGCCAAGGTCGATGTGGACGAGGCCGAAATTCGCGCCGCACTGGCCGAACACGCGATCGAGGCGCGCCGCCAGATTACGGGCGATGCCTGATGCCAATGCCCGCCGCTGAGATCGAGGCGCTGATCCGCGCCGCGATTCCCGATGCAGATGTTACCATCACCGATCTCGCCGGCGATGGTGATCACTATGCCGCCCATGTCGTCGCGGCCTCGTTTGCCGGTCTCAGCCGCGTTGCGCGCCACAAGGCGGTCTACGGCGCGCTGGGTGAGCGCATGGGCGGCGTGCTTCACGCCTTGCAAGTGACGACCGGCGTACCCACCTGATCATCCATCCAGCCCGCGCTGCACCAGCCACGAAAGATCCGGAAACAAGCCCATGTCCACCCACAACAATCCCGCCGGCGAACGCATCGCTGAAATCGTTGGCACCAACGACGTTGTCCTGTTCATGAAGGGTACTCCGCTGTTTCCGCAGTGCGGTTTCTCGAGCAAGGCAGTCGCCATCCTCGATCATCTTGGCGTGGAATACGCTTCGGTCGATGTGTTGCAGGACATGGAAATCCGCCAGGGAATCAAGTCCTTCTCCGATTGGCCGACGATCCCCCAGCTCTATGTGAAGGGCGAATTCGTCGGTGGTTCGGACATCATGATGGAAATGTATCAGGCGGGTGAGCTTCACCAGTTCATGGTCGACGCCAAGGTCGTGCTGGCCTGAGCATTCCGGCCTGAGCATTCTGGCCTGACCGCTTCGCCCTGAAGCGCACGCAAAACGCGGCTCCGCCACAAGCGGGGCCGCGTTTTGCGTTTCATGGCTGTTTGGAGGGGGGCCGTCCGGCCCCGCGCGTGGGTGGGGGGGGGATCCGCGCGCGGGGCTTGTCAGGCGGTGGGGCCTGGAGAGGCGGAACCGGGAGACCGGGGGGAACGGTTCCGCCTCTGGGAAGACATTCTCAGGACGGGAGACACTATGCAGGGGCCGTGCCAAACGCGAAAATGCCCGAAAAAATCGGTAATCCTGCCCTTCGCACCCCCAGCGTGGGGCAGGGGTGTGTAAAGTTTGCCGACAGGGGCCTGTCACTTTCGAGAAGAAGCCTGGCAAAGGCAGGCCGTAGCGCTTGGCAAGCACCGCTACCCTGTAGCATGGTCTGTCCATGGATGAACTCGATGACATGGGCGAACACGCGGATGCTGCCCCCGCCACCCCGGCTGCCACGCTTGTCGTGTTCCGCCATGATCCCGCCGGAGGCCCGCCGCATATCCTGATGGTCGAGCGTTCGGGCAACCTCGCCTTTGCGGGCGGCGCCACGGTGTTCCCCGGCGGCAAGGTCGATCCTGCCGATCACGAACTCGCCGAAGCCTTCATGGCCCGCAGCGGCGTAGCGCTTGATCCCGCCGATGCCGCCGGGCGGATCACTGCGGTGCGCGAAACGCTTGAGGAAACCGGGCTTGCGGTCGGTCTCGTCGGCGCGATCGATGCAGAGCGCGCCGCCGCAGCTCGCCGCATGGTGCTTGGTACCGGGCGGCTTGCCGATGTGCTTGAAGCCTTTGACTGGGAGCTGGATTTCGATGCCCTCGTGCCGTTTGCCCGGTGGTGGCCACGGCACCGCAACATGCGCGTGTTCGATACCCGGTTCTATCTGGCGAACCTTGGCACCGGCGCGGTGGAAGTGACGGCTGATACCACAGAGAATCGCCACTTGTTCTGGGCCAGCGCGGCCGAAGCGCTGCGCCTTGCCGATGAGAAGGCGATCAAGATCATTTTTCCCACCCGCCGCAATCTCGAACGGCTCGCGCAGTTCAATTATTTTGATGCGGCGCGGGAGCATGCGCTGGTGACTCCGATCGTCACCGTCACCCCGCGGATCGAACTGCGCGAGGGAGAGCGCTGGCTCGTGATTCCCGAAAATGCCGGCTATCCGGTCGATGGCGAACCGCTCTCGCAGGCCGACCGCGCCTAGCGCAGGATCAAGTTCAAACCGATCATGTGCCAGACTGCTCCGAGATGGAGGCGATTGTGCGGTGCGGTAAAATTTTCGTTGCGCTGCATATACGTAAGGAAAAATACATAGATTCGGACAAGGCTTGCTTTATCCTGCGGCGTTAGTCTGGCGCGCGGAGGTACTACATGCCCGCTGCCCAGCCGCGACCCAAATGCGCCGATTCCGCCGTCCCGGTGGCGCCGTCCGCTGCTGCTCCGGGCGCCCGACTCGCACCCGCATCTTCACCGACAGCAGCAAGACTTGCCGATGAACTGGCGGTTCCGGCGCGTTCGCCGGTGCATCAACTCCAGGCTGAACTGGTCCAGCGGACCACTCCGGCAGACCCGGACGCGCTGCCGCTCTACCCCGGCTGGTTCCGCATTGCCTTCCCGCTGACGAGCTCCGCGCTGCTCTGGGCCGCGATCCTGTGGGGCGCCAGCCGCCTCTTCTGAAGGTCTTCGCGTCAAGCACTTTGCCGCAGCCTAATCCAACCGTCCCGGGTGCATCCTCACCTGACTGGCGCTTCGCTGCACTGCATCATGAAGTCACTGCCGCCCCTTTCCGGCGTGCGGGCCTCGAAGGAGACCTGAGCAGTGAATCGCCTCATGCCAGCCCAGGCCAAATCCTGGGCATCCGAATCTGCCTTATCCGCGTTGGCTCTTGCTGCGCGTCCTGTTCCACCAGCGCGCGTGCTTGTTGCGGTGCCGTTGCCGGCTCAGCCACTGCTGCCACCGCGCCGCGTGGCGCCACCTGCACGCCATGCAGCGGCCATCCGTGCGCTCGATATCGTTGTCGCCGCATCTGCCCTGACGTTGCTCGTGCCGGTGCTGCTCGTCGTGGCGCTGGCGATCAAGCTGTTTGATCCTGGCCCGCTCCTGTTCGCCCACAAGCGGCTGGGGCAGGGCGGACGGCCGTTCCGCTGCCTCAAGTTCCGCACGATGACTGTCGATGCCGATCAGCGTCTTGCGCGCCTGCTGGAAAGCGATCCTGCCGCAAGGGCGGAATGGGCCGAAACGCAGAAGCTGCGCAGCGATCCACGCATAACGCCGATCGGCCGGTTCCTGCGTCGCAGCTGCCTTGATGAGCTGCCGCAGCTGTTCAATGTTCTGCGCGGGGAAATGAGCCTGGTTGGCCCTCGGCCGATCGTTGCCGCCGAAGCGGCGCGCTATGGCCGCCACTTTCTGGTCTATTGCAGTCTCAAGCCCGGCATCACCGGGCTATGGCAGGTCAAGCGGGAGGATCAGACGAGCTATCGCCGCCGCGTTGCATTCGATCTGGCTTACGCCCGTTCACGCTCGCTGGCGCTGAACTTTGTGATTTTGCTGCTGACCATACCCTCGGTGCTGCGCGGGCAGGGCGCCTGCTAAGCGGCCTCCGCCTGCGTACCGGGAACTTTGCCCGCCGGATCGCCCGCAGCGTTCCGGCGGGCATTTTCATGCATATCCTCGATCGGGTTGCCCAGCACGGCTTCCAGCACGCGGGCCGCCTGATCGCGCCAGGTCCAGTGTGCGGCATGGAGCCGCCCTTTGGCGGAAAGCGGCGCCGGATCGGCCAGCACGCGCCGCACGGCACCCACCATGTCCTCCACATCGTACGGATCGCAGTAGACCGCCGCCGTGCCGCAGCGCTCGGTCATTGCCGGAATGGCTGAAACCACCACCGGGCAGCCAAAATGCATCGCCTCGATCGGCGGCAGTGAGCTCGCTTCGTAAAAGGAGGGGAACAGCAGGCACCCGGCATCGCGGTAGAGCTGCCCCAGCGCATCAAGCTCGGTCACCGGCCCGGTAAAGTTCACCAGATGCGCAACATCCGCGGGGATTTCCCCGGCAATCGGTGAAAGTATGTCGCTTCCGCCGCCCACGATCAGCGTGCGCACTCCGTCCTCGCGCGCCAGCCGCACGGCAACCTCCAGCACGCCGTGGATGTTCTTGCGGCGGGAAAGCGATCCCACGAAGAGCATGTAGCCCGGCGCGGGGGCTTTGCCGTCCGCCGCTGCGCTACCGACAATTGGTGCGCTCGCGCTCCAGCCGCCGTTCTGCGCCACGCGAATGCGCCCGCGCGCTTCCGGCCGCAGCGCCGCAAGCATGGCCTTCTCCCGTTCCGAAACGGTGAGGATCGTCTCCGCACGGAGCAGCAGCGATGGGAGCATGAAGCGGTGGCCCAGCCGGTAGTGCAGCCGGTAGGCCCCGGGAAACTGGCGGTACGAGAGATCGTGGATCATCACTGTCACACCCCGCCGGGCCCCGCCGCGCTTGTGCAGCGCCGCAAACGGTGCAGTATTGCCAAGGCACAGCAGATGTCCGTCGCGCACCCGGCCCGGCAGTACCAGCTGTTCCCAGGCATGGCCGCCCCATTTGCCCGCAGTACGTTCGACCGTGGTCGCTTGCAGCGCCAGATCATCGAGCCAGGCTTCCGGCTCGCACACCAGCCGCAGCGCCACCGGCAGGCCGTCCTCGGCCACCAGCCGGTCAAGCGCACGCGTCAATTCGCGCGCCACGCGCTGCACGCCGGTGACCGGTTGCATCAGAAAGCGACCGTTGATCACAATTTCGGGGAGGCTGGAAATTGGCTGGTTCATGCTTGCGCGCCCGGTGTCCTGCTGTGGGTATGCGCCTGTTCTATCCCCCGCGCGCGCCGCGCGCGCCCGTTAACGGGTCGGGTTCGGAGACAACCTTCGTGGGCGCGGGCGTGCGCGGCGGCTAAACCGATGTGGCTACTCGCGAAAGAGTGGCGCAAGGTTCGGGGGCACTTGTCCATGCTGCGTATCCATATCGTCATCGCCACTGTCGGCCGGCCCGCACTTCTGCGCGAAACGGTCGATCTCATCGCGCGGCAGACGCGGCGGCCCGATGGCGTGCTGATCGTCGCTCCCGCGCAGGAAGATTTCGGCACCGCGGGCGAAAGCATCGTCCGGCCCGAACTCGTTCTCTCGCCCAAGGGCCTGTGTCGCCAGCGCAACCGCGCGCTCGAAGTGCTGGAAGGGCAGACCGATGTCGTCCTGTTTCTCGATGATGATTTCGTCATGGCGCCAGACTATTGCGCCGCCATCGAAATACTGTTTGCATCCGATCCGGGGGTGGCCGGGATCACTGGCAATCTCGTCGCGGATGGCGTGCGCCATGGCGGGTTCAGTGCGGATCAGGCGCTCACGCTGATCGAGCGTGATGCGCCGATGCTCGATCCGGCGGTCATCCCGCGTGAGGCGCTTTATGGCTGCAACATGGCGCTGCGGATGGCGCACATGCACGGCCTGCGCTTCGATGAAGCGCTGCCGCTCTATGGCTGGCAGGAGGATATCGATCTCACCATGCAGCTTGCCCGGCGCGGGCGGCTGATCTCCAGCGGGCTCGTTACCGGCGTCCATCTCGGCGTGCGCGGTGGGCGCACTTCGGGTCGGCGGCTGGGCTATTCGCAGGTCGCCAACATCGTCTATCTGCTGCGGAAGGGCACGATCCCGCGCTGGCTCGCCAAGCGCCTGTTCTGGCAGAACCTCGCGGCAAACCTGCTGCGCGCGCCGTTCCCCGAACCGCATATCGATCGCGCCGGCCGCCTCGCCGGAAACTTGTGCGCGCTTGCCGATCTCGCGCTCGGGCGGATCGATCCCCGCAAGATCGAGCGCATGTGAGGGGCATGCGCCGCGTCGTCTTCAACGGAAAGTTCCGCGCCGGGGGCCTCAACGGTGTTCACCGCGTCGCTGCGCGCCTGATCGCCGAAGTGGACGATCTCCTCGCCACTGCGCCTGCGCCGGATGATCCGCCGTGCGCGCTGATCGTGCCCAGGGGCTGTGCCGAAGGGCTGCCGCTTGCTGCCATCCAGCTGATCGAGGATGATCAGCCCGCCTCGCAATCGTGGGAACAGCTGCGCCTGCCCCGGCTCGCGGCTGGCGGGCTTCTGGTCAATCTCGCCAATCTCGCCCCCGTTGCGCACCGCCCCAAGCTGACCATGCTGCACGATGCCCAGTTCCTCCGGGCGGACAGTTCCTATCCCTGGCGCCAGCGCCTCGGCTACCGCCTGCTCACCCCGCTCATGGCCCGCTCCAGCGCCCGCGTGCTGACCGTTTCGGCCTTCTCGGCGGAGGAACTCGCGCGCGGCGGCGTTACGGGCACGGCGCGGGCAGAGGTGCTCCACAATGGCGCCGATCATATCCTTGAGACGGAGCCCGATCCCGCCGCGCTCAGCCGCCTTGGCCTCGCCCCGCGCAGCTACGCGCTGATGTTCGGCAGCCCCAAGGCCTACAAGAACAGTGCCGTCGTCTTCGCCGCCTTTGCAAATGGATCGCTTGCCCACTTGCGCCTCGTCGTCGTCGGCCCCTCGCGCGCTGCGCTCGAAGCGGCCGGGCTTGCGCCGCCGCCTGGCGCAGTCTTCGCCGGCCCGTGCGACGATGCGGCCCTGCGCGCCCTGTATGAAGGAGCCGAAGCGCTGCTGTTCCCCTCGCGTACCGAAGGTTTCGGCCTGCCGCCGGTGGAAGCCATGCTTTGCGGCTGCCCGGTCATTGCTGCCCCCTGCGGCGCGGTGCCCGAAATCTGCGGCGATGCCGCGCTCTACGCTGATCCCGATGATCCCGCCGCATGGCGCGCCGCGCTCCGCGATCTGCCGCGCGGTACCTTGATCGCCGCCGGCCGGTTGCGCGCCGCGCGCTACACCTGGGCGCGCGCCGGCCGCGATCTGCTCGCTGCTTTGCGCGATCTGGCCCAAAGAACATGAACGGTGCCCGCATGAAAGCACGGATCGCCCGCTTCGCCCGCGCCGGCGGCGGCACTGCGGTCATCGCCATGGCCGCGCGCGTCAGCGGGCAGTTCGCGATGGTGGCGGTGACGCTCGTCGCCACACGGCACCTCGCGCCGGCTGATTTTGGCATCTTTGCCATCGCCGGCGCATTGGTCATGCTCGCGCGGACGATGCTTTATACCGGCCCGTTCGAGTATCTGCTCAAGCTTCCCCACGATGCGTCGCAATCAGAGGGCGCGGGCGCCTGCCTTGCCGCCACGGTGGTCGTCGCGCTCGGCTGGATCGCGGTTCTCACCGTGCTCGGGCTTGCCGCTCCCTTGGTGTTCAAGGGCGGCGGCGTTGCGCCCGTCATCCTCGCGCTCGCACCCTCGGTCCTGCTCGGCGCGCTGGCAGCCTTTGCCGAATCGCTCATGCTGCGCAGCGGCGCCGTCCGCCGCTATTACGCGATCACCGTGCTTGCCGAACTTGGCGCCGGTCTCGCCGCCATCGCCCTGCTGGCGGCGGGGTGGGGCCTTTGGGCACTCGTCCTGCAGATCTACGTGCGCACCTTGCTCATGGCGCTGGCGCTTGGCGCGCTCGGTCCGCCACTGGCCCTCGCCGCTCCTCCGCGCGCCTTGGTGGCCACGGTGCTGCGCTGGTCGGCCAGCCGCTTCGGTTCGGTCTTCGTCAGCTTCCTTGCCAACTACAGCGGCGATCTCGTGCTCGGCATGGCGTTCTCGCCTGCTGCCTCCGGGCTCTACCGCGCGGCCAACCGCATGGTCACCGCGCTGGCAGACATGTTTGTCCAGCCCGCCGGCATGCTCGCGCTCACCACCCTCGCGGCCGAACGCGCCCGGGGGGAGGGGCAG
>CAZQEH010000016.1:0-55149 GCA_964592205.1 uncultured Novosphingobium sp. | reverse complement strand
CCCTCCTTAATTAACAACCTCAAATCTGTGCCATTGGCGCTGACGGCGGACAGCCATGACGGATCATGAAGTGCTGCCAAAGCGTAGGAAGGTTTTCGTCAGCCCCGATTGTCATCGCTGCCGTGTGCGCTCATTCTGCATAACAGCGCTGAGTTGGTTCGGTAGTCTGACAAGCTGGTGCATGGCTACGTCCACACCTGGAGTGACATCCTGAAAGGCATCAAATCCCAATATTACTGCGATGTATGTGGCGGGCAAGTATCATGGATGGGCGACCACTGACGATCTCAGACGCCTTGAGCGTGCTTTTCGGTCGTGAGGAACAGCAGCTACTTGGGGGGCAACAATAGCCGGATTTCAACGGGCCGTTGAAAGCCCAATTCCACTGAAACAACAGGGCGGACGGCAAGCTTCTACATTCAGGTCAGGCGCTCGCAGCAAGGTCGCAAGGTAGACCAGATCTGCGCAGTCACTTCGCGCAGCGATACGCTGTCGATACCGATGGAGTCGGTATAGGCCTGCCACTGCCTGACTTTGAGCGGATCGTTGGCGAAGGCGTCTGCCAGACCTTCCGGAGTGTCTATCGGCACTGCCGTTGCGCGGCGCGCGAAGGTCGCGGCGATGGCCTGCGTCAAGGAAGCTTCGTCGAGGTCGAGCGCTGCCGGGATGGTCCAGAGGTCATAGTAATCCTTCATTCGCCCGTTCACGACGCCCAGCGCAACTATCGCCTGAAACTTTTCAGCGATGACCGTTTCAGGCGGATAGGCGCGGATATTTGGGATCGGTGTTCCGAGCAGTGAGGGATAGTCGATGACGTGCTCGGGCTGGGTGAGGGCATCGCCGAGGCCCACATCAATGGTGATCGGGATGCGCGCACCATCGAGCATGGCGACAGTCTTGAGCCGGACGCCGCCGTAGATGTTGTCTTCCCGAATGGCCGCAGCTGTCAGCTGCTCAACATCGAACATCAAACCATCGTTGCAGTCGATGGCCATGATGTCGGCGAAGATTTCGCGCAGGCGTTCTTCGTCCAGTTCGCCAAAGCCGAGGAAATCTGCATCGCGCGTGGTGCGATGATCGTCGCCGGTCCACACTGTCACGAGCATGCCGCCCTTCAGCACGAACTGATCGCGGTGCCGCGATTGCACGAGGCGGTAGATCAGCCGTTCCAGTCCATAGTTGACCAGCACAAGGCCAAAGTCCCGCTGCTTTTCGAGCGCAAGATTGCGCAGCCGCTGGCGCACTGATGCGGCCAGATTGGTGATGTCTTTAGCCATTCTGCACCAGAGCCTCGAGATAGGGGCGCATGATCTTCCATGCTCCGCAGTCCTTCGCTGCCTGCGCAATCTCGGCAGGCGTTGCCTTGCGCTGATCGATCGCGCTGCGCAGGCTTTCAATGGCTACGGAGCGGTCAACAAGCCGTGCGTTCCGAAATGCGTCTGCCAGCGACTTGGCGACAGAGTAGATCGCCACCCCGACCCCGGCGATGGTGTGGTGCTCGACACCATACCCGAGATAGGGTTCGCGAAGGCGGACGATGCGCACCTTCGGATAGTCGACCTTCGGGGCCCAATCCTTCGCGCCGATGGCGACCCAGACCTGGCGTGGCATCTGATCCGTAAGGTCGTGGTAGGCCAGCGCCGACACCAGACAGATAACCCCATCCGGGATACGCTTGCTGACTTCGGCAAGGGCGATGTGCGCGCTGTCACCCCCATCCGGGAGCTGATAAAGGCCTCGACCTGCCCTGATGATTTCACCATCGCGCACCGCTCTGGCTATTGTCGCGGCAGTTATGCCTTCGGCTTTGAGTTCGTGGGCGCGCATCATGGTTCGCTGCGTCAGCAGCGCTACGGCTCTGTCTCTTTGGGTCTGCAGCTCGGTCATTCGGATACTTTACATCGGACAAGATGAAATATTGTCCGAGGAAATATATCATAGGCATGTCGCTTGACGCAATGGGCTCCAGGAACGCAAGTGCTCGCTACTGAACCATGCGAACGCCTCGGGGGCCTTCTGCTGCTGGTTTGGTTTTCCTCCAAAAGGCGTAGCCGAGCTTAGTGTTTCGCCACGCTCTCAAACCAACATCGGGTCCGGCGATGCCCTCGGGAGTGCCCACCCGATCGGATTGAGAATGCGCTCTGCCACCCACCCTCCCGACATCAGATCCCCGACCGGAGGGAATGGCCAGCGGCGCATACCCGAAAGCGCCATGAGATGACCGCGATCGCGTTCTGGGGACACAAATACGCTACGTATTGAAACCAGATGACACAAATAAATCGGACCAAAAAACTTGCATAGGAACGACATGCTGTGCTACATAATGAATGTGCCTGAAACATCGCTTAGAGACCCCAATCTTTTAAGCAATCCAGACTTGGGGGCATGGCAAGTGGCATTTCAATCTTCGAAATGTATATCTGATAAGTATATCAAATACTTACTTTTTACTTGTTTGTCCTCTTCTGGCACCATCTCCCCTCTAAGGGGTCAATTTTTGGGGAAAACCCCAGATACCGCCACTATTCAACCGCTCGGTCGTACACCAACTCGTACACCGAGGCATGAGATGATTGTGGTCATAGGCTGCGTCCGACAAGCCAAGGATAGCGGTGTTTCCATCTACCGCCGCAAGTTCCCCAAGGACTTGGTAGAGTTCATCCCGAGCGCCAGCCCTCGTGGCCAGGGCCGGGTCGAGTTCAAGGTATCGCTCTGCGCCAAGTCGATGAGCGCACCCGGCGTTGCCGCTCGTCTCCATGCTGCTAAGGAAGCCTACGACGCCTTCGTGAAGGCTGCCGAGGTCCGGCGGGCATCTGCGGAGAAACGAGCGTCTGGCGCGTTTGACGTTCTCGACGAGCCGACCATCGCGTACCTGACCGAGCGGTACCGCGTAGATGCGCTGGCGTCCGATGAGGAACGGCGGAGCAACCCCGAGGCCAAGGCAACCGCCGCATGGCTCACCGACATTGCCCGCAGCGCCGGTCACGATTTCCTCATGTTCCCGATAGCGCCAAGTGGACGCAGGCATCCGCCTGGCCCACTCATCCATGCGCGAGGCTGCTCGCGAGATGCGGGCGCATGGCGACACTGCGGGCATCGTCAGCTCCTGGGGCGACCTTGCGATGTCGATGGCATCCCAGAGTGGATTCGTGCTCGAACCGGACGACCCCTCCTACCGTGCGCTCTGCGCGGCCCTCAACGACGCCGCCGCAACAGCCCACGAGCAAGCCCGGCAGCGACTGGATGGCGACCTGGTGTCGACCCCGCCCATGCCTGAGGCCCCGAGGCGACGCAAAGCACCCTCTGCTACCCGCACGTCGGGCCTGACGCTGCTTGAGCTGTTCGAACGCTTCGCAGCGGTGCCGGGCAGGAACCCCAAGACCGTTGCACAGTGTTGGCCATACATCGCCCACTTCACCAAGTTCGTCGACGGCAAGCTGGCTGACTAGGTCACCCACGACGACCTTCTGGCCTGGCGCAACCACCTCCGCGACAACGAGACCTACCGGTCGGAGCCCCTCAGCGCCAAGACCATCAACGGCAGCTACATGGGCGCGGTGTCGGTTCCCCGGTCACGGCTGGACGAGGCTAGGCTAGGCAAGGTAGAGCGGCAAGGTGCGGGCCAGTACACACTTCCAGATACCGTCGGCCACCTCTCGACGATCATTGAGGGCACCACCATCGGGGCCATCAGCACGCCGTTTCACGTAAAGCAGGTGACGATCGACGGGTACCCTGGTATTTCGGTTGTTACCCAGATGACCGACCAGGTCTCTGCACTTGCACATCTCGCGCCTTATGGTGCGATCGCCCTCGCCGCCAAGCTACTGGAAGAAGTAACGCGGTTCTATGTGGGACGACCTTGGATGAGCGACTGCCCTCCCAAGCTGGCGACAGCACCTGAAGCTGCGCAGGACGCCTTCCGGGAGGTCAAGACCATGCCGAGGCCAACCCCGTGATCCAGTCCGCCCGCCCCTCCCGACATCCTGCTTCAGCATCGGGGTGAAAGCCTTCGCCGTTGCGTGTTGAGCGCCCTGGCATACTACTGGCAGGCTCGCAGTGTCCCGCAACATCAGCATCAGCGCGCTCCCCGCCAAATGCCCCGAACTCAACCCTGTCGACAACATCTGGCAGTTCATGCGCGACAACTGGCTGCCAAACCGCATCTTCAAATCCTACGACGACATCTGCTGCGAGACGTGGATCAAACTCGCCGATCAGCCCTGGCACATCATGACCATCGGCCACCGCAAATGGGCGCGTAGGTCATGAACCATGCAGGTTGGTATGAGCTGACTGCATGGTGCCTCGTCTCCTTCTCGCCCGGATTGACGAATTGCGTGTGACTTATATAACCAGGTGATACAAAATAAGTCACACGGCAGGGAGAATGGGGATGGCAAGCCCGGCAGGCGAACACTGGCTTTCGCGCGAACTGGATTGTCCACCTACCGCGTTGGTGACGGGTGGTTCGACGGGCCTTGGGCTGGCTCTGGCCAAGGACTTGCTGGCACGGGGCTTCACCGTCTTCATTTGCGCCCGTACCGGGACCGATCTCGATGCGGCCACCTCATCCGAGCCGCGACTCCGCGCTACCCGGGCCGACATCGCCAAGGACGAGGACCGCAAGCAGGTGATGGACTGGATCGCCCTTGAGACCGATGGCCGCCCGCTTGACGTGCTGGTCAACAACGCCGCCATCGTGCGGGCGCACGACTATGCCAGCGCCTTTACGCTCAAGACTGACCGCGCCGCCGACGAGATTGCCATCAATCTCGCCGCACCGATCGAACTGGTACGACTGTTCCTTCTGAGCCGGATGGTCGGCACAACCGCGCCCGGCGCGATCATCAACGTCAGCACGCCGGGCGCATTCTTTCCGCTTGATGCCAACCCGCTCTACTGTGCGACCAAGTCAGCGCTGCACCTGTTCACGCTGTCGCTGCGCCGCCACCTCGCGGAAACGCCGGTGCGAGTGTTCGAGGTGTTCCCGCCGGCGCTCGATACACGTCTCGCCGATCAGCTTGATGTGCCGAGCCAGGCCACCAACGGCCAGGAGACGATCGACGCAGTCGCCAAGGCGACCATCGACGGGCTGCTGGCCGGGACGGAAACCATCCTGCCCCATGAGCAGAGTGAGGCGCTGGTCGGGCTGTTTCCGCGGCTGGAACCCAAGATGATCGACGCACTGAACAAGGGTGTCTCGCGTCGTACCGGGTGGGACCGCGAATAGGTCCTATCTGCACGCCAAGGTGTGCTCCACAGCGGCGAGGAAGGCTGCCGACTCTTCCAACTGGGGCATGTGGCCGCAGCTTTCCAGCCGCACCAGCCTTGCTTGGGGAAGCATGGCGACTAGTTCGTCCGAGGCCTCGGTGGCGATCACTGCATCCTCGCTCCCGCTGATTACAAGCACAGGGCAGGCAATCGATGAAAGCCGGTCTGAAAACACGGGCCGGGCAGTGGCGGCGGCCTGCTCACGGGCAAAGCGCGCCACGCCGCCGGCCAGCATCATCGCCTCGACCTGACCGATGCAGCGCGCGCGATTTTCACGGGCGAGAGCCGCGCGCGCCAGCCTCGCCGTCACGCCGAGAAAATCCGCCTGCGCGGCAGCGACCAGCTCTGCCCTTCCCTGCCGCGCAGCTACGGTTTCGGGGCGCGCCGAGGTGGAGACGAGGATCAGCCCGGCCACGCGTTCAGGCGCAGTCAGCGCAGCTTCCAGCGCAACATAGCCGCCCAGCGAATGCCCGAGGAGCAAGAAGCGAGGGCGCGCGCGCTCCAACAGGTTGGCGGCCATCGCCTCGATCGAGGCCCCTTCGTTGGCGATCACCTCTACAGCAGAAGAAAGGCCAGCCAACGAATCGCGCCAGCTGGTCTCATCTTCCAGAATCCCGGGGACAACGACGAGCGGAAGGCCCATCACCCTGCCCCACTCAACCGCGCGAGAAGCTGCCGCCGCTGGCAGCCTTGTCGATCAGCAGCTTCGCCGGTTCGATGCCGATCGCGCGCAGGCCTTCGACGACCTTGGGCAGGCCAACGGTATCGGCCCAGAACATCGGACCGCCGGTATAGACCGGCCAGTTGTAGCCGAGGATGCAGGCCACATCGATGTCGCTGGCGCGGATCGCCACGCCTTCTTCCAGCACCTTGGCGCCTTCGTTGACCACCGGATAGAGCAGGCGCGCGACAATCGCCTCGGCGCTCTGCGGCCCCTTGTTCTCGACACCCTTGAACGCGGCGAAATCGGCGATCACCTGTGCGGCGACCGGGCTGGGTGAAGCTTGGCGCATTTCATCGTAATCGTAGAAGCCGCCGTTCTGCTTCTGGCCAAGCCGCCCCAGCTTGACGAGATCGCCGTTGAGTGTGCGTTCGTTCGAGCCGCGCCCGATGACGTCGAGGCCGACCAGATCGTTCATCGCGAAGGGCCCCATGGCAAAGCCGTAGTCGAAGAGGGCCTTGTCAATATCCTGCGGGGTCGGGCCTTCGAGGACCAGCGCGGACGCGGCGTGGCTACGCGGGGCCATCACGCGGTTGGCGATGAAGCCGGGGCCGACACGGCTGACCACGGGGACCTTGGCAATGGCCTTGGTGATCTTGAGCGCGGTTGCCAGCACGGCGTTCGCTGTTTTCGCACCGCGCACTATCTCGAGGAGGCGCATGACATTGGCGGGCGAGAAGAAGTGCAGGCCGATGACGCTTTCGGGCCGCGAGGTGGCGCTGGCGATCTCGTCCAGATCGAGGAACGAGGTGTTGCTGGCGAGGATCGCGCCGGGCTTGGCAATGCCGTCCAGCTTGCCGAACACGTCCTTCTTGATGCCCATTTCCTCGAACACCGCCTCGATCACGAGATCGACGTCGTTCAGCGCTTCGAGGCCGAGCGACGGGGTGATCAGCGCCATGCGCTGCTCGACCTGCTCGGCGGTCATGCGGCCCTTGGCGGCAGTGTTCTCGTAGTTCTTGCGGATCACGCCCACGCCGCGATCGAGCGCGGCCTGGCTCATTTCCACCAGCGTCACGGGGATACCCGCGTTGAGGAAGTTCATGGTGATGCCGCCGCCCATCGTGCCAGCGCCGATCACGCCGACCGACTTCACCGGCAAGGCCGCCGTGTCTCTGGGCAGGTCTGGAACCTTGGCGCCTTCGCGTTCGGCGAAGAAGTAATAGCGCTGGGCCGCGCTTTCGGTGCTGGTCAGGAGTTCCTGGAACAGTTCGCTCTCGCGCACCTTGCCCTGATCAAAGGGCAGTTCGGCGGCAGCCTCGATGGCCTTGACGATGTTGAACGGCGCCTTGAAGCCCCGGAACGCGCGGGCGTTCTTCGTGAGGTAGTCGGCGTAGATTTCGCTCTGGCCGCGATAGGGCTCGACCTTGTCCTGCCGGTCGCGCACGCGCAGCAGTTGGCCGCCTTCGGCAACCACCTTCCGGGCAAAGGCAATCGCGTCTTCGCGCAGCTTGCCCTCTTCGGCCAGCGCGTCGATCATGCCGAGGTCCAGCGCCTGCTTCGCCCCCACGGGCGCGCCGCCGGTGATGAGATCGAGCGCCGCCGGAATGCCGACAATGCGCGGCAGGCGCTGCGTGCCGCCCGCGCCAGGCAGCAGGCCGAGCGCCACTTCGGGCAGGCCGACCCTGGCCGAGGGAACGGCAATGCGGTAGTGGCAGATGAGCGCCAGTTCATAACCGCCGCCGAGCGCAGTTCCGTGAATGGCGGCCACGACAGGCTTTGACCCGCTTTCGATGATATCGAACACGTCCTGCAGGTTGGGCCCGTCGAGAGACTTGCCGAACTCCGAGATATCGGCCCCCGCGACAAAGGTCCGTCCCGCGCAGATCAGCACGATTGCCTTCACGCTGTCATCGGCGGCGAACTGGCGAAAGCCCTCGTCCAGCGCCTTGCGGGTGTGGACGCTGAGCGCGTTTACCGGCGGATAATCGATGGTGAGGATGCCGATGCCGTCGATGACTTCGGTGGTGCCGACCTGGCTCATGTCTGTCGTTCCTTTGATGCTGCCGTTCAGGCGCCGATACGTTCAATGATTATGGCAGGGGCCATGCCGCCGAAAGCGCATATGATGATCAGGGCATAGCGCCCGCCCGAGCGCTCCAGTTCGTCGAGCGCCACACCGATCAGGATCCATCCCGTCGCCCCGATCGGGTGCCCCAACGCAATGGCGCCTCCGTTGATATTAACCTTGGCCCGGTCGATACCGGGATCGCGGCAATTGCATCGGTGGCCACGCCCACAGCCGAAATGGGGTGATCGCGGTAGAGCTCGAAGTTGCCGCATGCGCGGCCCAGGGTGGCCAGCAGCGTGCCCGCTTCCCAGCTATCAGTCTCGGCATGGTGGCTCATCACTGCGGTGCCGCTCGCGTTGGTGTCGAACCCTGCCCACAGCGCGGAAAGGTGGCCAAGCTTGCCGCGCGGCGTGCGGACCGCATCGACGATGAGAGCCTCGGTCATGGTACCTGCCGTCAGGCCAGCAGGCCGGTGAGCCGACTGCGGACAATGGCTTCGGCATCGGCGACAATGCGCTGGATCAGGACCTCGCACGTGGGGATATCGTGGATCAGGCCCTGAATCATTCCGGCCCAGAACACGCCCTTGGACAGATCGCCGGTCGCGAGCATTTCACGCCCCGCTGCACCGGCGACGAGTTCCTTGACGTCGTCGAAGGTGGCGCCGGGAACGGCGAGGCGCCGAGCAACTTCCTCAGAAACGGCGCTGCGGCCCACGCGGGCGGTGTTCTTGAGGCTGCGGAAGATCAGCAGGCTGCCGCGCTCGTCGTTGTCGAGATACGCCTGCTTGACGTTCTGGTGGATCGGCGCCTCGGCCGTGGCGCAGAAGCGGGTGCCCATGTTGATGCCATCAGCGCCGAGCGACAGCGCAGCAGCAAGACCGCGGCCATCACCGAAGCCGCCTGACGCCAGCATCGGGATCTTCACCTTGTCCGCCGCAGCCGGGATCAGGATCAGGCCCGGAATGTCGTCCTCGCCCGGATGCCCGGCACATTCGAAGCCATCGATACTGATGACATCGACACCGGCCTTCTCCGCCGAGACGGCGTGGCGGACCGCGGTGCACTTGTGCAGGATCTTGATGCCATGAGGCTTCAGAATTTCCCAGATCTCGCGCACAGTGGGCGTGCCGGCGGTTTCAACCACCTTGATCCCGCCATCGATGATCGCCTGCGCATAGGCCTTGTAATCGGGCGAATTGATCGTGGGAAACACGGTCAGGTTCACGCCGAACGGCTTGTCGGTCATGCCCCGGCAACGCTCGATCTCGGCCCGCAGCGCTTCAGGCGTGGGCTGGGTCAGAGCGGTGAGAATGCCGAGGCCCCCGGCGTTCGACACTGCGGAGGCCAGTTCGGCCACGCCAACGCCCTGCATGCCGCCCTGAACGATCGGATGTTCGATTTCGAGCATCTCGGTAATGCGAGTCTTGAATGCCATGGAATGGGCCCTCCTCAGGCCGGAATCTGGTTGAAGGGGACACCTTTGTCCGGACGATGATCCTGCGGAAGGCCCAATACCCGTTCGGCAATGGTATTGAGCAGCACTTCATCCGAACCGCCCGCGATGCGGCCAGTCGGCGCGTTGAGCCAGCTCGTCCCCCAGTCTTCCTTGACGTGGGCGTGCGGATCGAAATCGATGGCTAGATTGCCCTGGAGATCGAGCGCCAGTTCCGAAAGCTTCTGGCGGCTGCGCACCGAAACCAGCTTCTGCAGCGAACCTTCCGGCCCCGGCTCCATCCCGGCCTGCATCATCGCAAAGGCGCGGGCAGTGATCGCTTCAAGGCCCGCACGCATCGCGTGGTTGCGGGCGATCTGCTGCCGGACGCGCCCATCCTTGAGCGCAGGTCGGCCGTTGATCTCGAGCCCCTTCATCAGATCGACGAACACATCGAGGTGCGGGCCGAAGCCGCCGCTGTCGGTGGCGACATAGCGTTCGATCATCAGCGTGGCCAGCGCCACGCCAAAGCCGCCGCCTACCGGGCTCATGCGCTGCGAATCCTCAAGCCGGACATCGTCGAAGAACACTTCGTTGACGTGGCTGTCGCCGCCCGCGAGCTTGATCGGGCGCACGTCAACGCCCTCGGCGCGCATATCGACCCAGAAATACGTCAGGCCCTTGTGCTTTTCGACCATCGGATCAGTGCGGGCCACGATAACGCCGTAGTCTGAGTACTGCGCCCAGCTGGTCCAGACCTTCTGGCCGTTCATCTTCCAGCCATTTCCTTCGGGTTCGGCGCGGGTGCGCAAACCGGCAAGGTCGGAACCGCCGGCCGGTTCGGAGAACAGCTGGCACCAGATCTCCTCGCCGCGCAGCGCCTTGATCACGCGCTCCTTGACCCAGGCGAAGTGCTCCTTGTTCTCGCCCATGCCGTAGCGGATCAGGATCGGCACCGGCATACCCAGCGAAATGCCGAAGAACACGGTCGGCATGCCGAAGCGCATTTCCTCGGTGTCGTAGGCCACCTTGTGAAGGTGCGTCAGGCCCTGCCCCCCGATTTCGACCGGCCAGTTGATCCCGGCATAGCCCGCTTCGTACTTGATCGCCTGGAACTTGCGGCCCAGCGCCAGTTCCTGCTCCTCGGTCATGCCCTGGCGCGCGGCGCGGCCGTACTTGGGGGCCATGCTTTCCAGCCAGGCGCGTGCCTTGGTCCGATAGGCTTCGAGTTCGCTCATGCTGCTTCTCCCGTGAGCCGTTCGACCAGCAGGTCTTCCCAGAAATAGAGGTTGCCCAGTTCGATCGCGAGGCTGCGGGCGCGGCGCATGTGGAGGTGCAGGCCCTGCTCCCATGTCACGCCGATGCCGCCGTGGACCTGCACGCAATCGCGCGAGGCGGTGTCATAGGCTTCGGTCGCGGAAATCCGCGCGTCAGCGGCGGCGAGCAGGAAATCGCCCTGACCCTCGCGGCTGGCGGCGTGAATGCAGTTGGCGCGGGCGATTTCCACCAGCCCGTACATTTCCGCGATGCGGTGCTTGATCGACTGGAACGCGCCGATCAGCTGTCCGAACGCGCGGCGGGTGACGGCATAATCGCACGCGATGCGCAGCAGCGCCTCGGCCCCGCCAACCTGTTCGTGCGCCGTGACCACCGCCATTCGGCCCAGCACATCGCGGGCCAGCTCCACAGCAGCCGCGCCATCGGCCAGCAACGTCGCCAGGGTGTTATCGAACACGAGATCAGCATAGAGGCGGCTGTTGTCGAAGCTGGAGACCGGCTTGCGCACTGCACCTGCGAGTTCAACCAGCACCAATGCGGGCCGCCCTTCGTGGCTGGCCCAGACGATCGCGAAATCGGCGTTGAGCGCACCGACGACCGCCAGCTTCGTGCCCGACAGCTTGCCGCCTGCAAAGGAGGCGGCCGGCTGCGGCGGCAGCGCGGCACTGCCTTCGGCAAAGGCCACGGTGCCGATGGCTGCGCCGCTGGCGAGCCGGGGCAGCCACGTGGCCGCAAGGTCTGCATCGCCCGAACCGAGCAGCGCCTGCGCGGCGCCATAGTTGAAGGCGAGGAACGGTGCGCCGGCAGTGGCCGCACCCGTGGCCATCGCCACCAGCCCCAGTTCGATCAGGCCCAAACCCAAACCGCCGTGTTCCTCGGGAATCGCCAGCGCGGTCCAACCCTGCTCGACGGCAGTGTCCCAGAAGGGTTGGTCATGTTCGCCCACCTGCTCAAGCAGCTTGAGCAAGCGATCCTTGGCCACGCGCGCGTCCAGCACGCGGCGCGATTCGGTGGCTATGGCCTGCTGGCCTTCATCGTACAGGATTGACATCCAGGGTCTCCCTATCCCAAAAGACGCTTTCAGTTATATAACTAAGTAATACAGATCAAGTACTATTAATCGTTTGATTAAGCCTCGGGAGGCGGTCCGGCAAGCCACGGGAGCGGCAAAGTGCGCAAGGCCGATGTCAGGACAGGCCCCGGCGTGCCGTCAATGCGGCGCAAGCTGCCCCTGATCGGCCAAGATGCGCCGCAATTCAGCCTTCTGAACCTTGCCGCTGGGCGTGCGGGGCAGATCATCAAGCACGACCATCTGCTCGGGCGTCTTCTGCCGCGCTACGCCAAGATCGCGGAAGGCCTGGTCGATCATGGCAAGGTCGATACTGCGGCCCGATTCGAGCAGCAGCACGGCGCAAACGCGTTCGCCGAGGCGCGGATCGCGGGCACCGATTGCGACAGCTTCCCGCACGCCCGGGATCGTCAGCAGCAATTCCTCGATCTCCCGGCTGGAAATGTTTTCGCCCCCGCGGATGATGATGTCCTTCTTCCGGTCGGTGATCGCGAGGAAACCATCGCCGTCCAGCTTGCCGATGTCGCCGGTCAGAAACCAACCGCCGGGGAGGAAACTCACTTCACCCAACGCCGGATCGGTATAGCCGACGAAGCGTTCCGCACCCCGCACCGCCACTTCGCCCTCCGCGCCGATGGGAAGGTCTGCACCGGCATCGTCGACGATCCGCACTTCGACGCCGGGATTGAGGCGGCCATCGGTGCTCAGCCGCTTGTCCAGCGGATCACTGGGTTCGCATTGGCTGACCGTCGGCATTTCGGTCGATCCGTAGCAGCGGCAGCAGCGGATCCCCATCGCCTCGCTGGAAGCGACCAGCGCCGGAGGCACGGTTGTCGCGCCGATCAGGAACTGGCTGAAGCTGGTGATGTCGCGCCCGTCGCGGTTCGCCGCTTCCATCAGGCCCGAGAGGTGGAACGGAGTGCCCGACATCTGCCGCACGTTGAAACGTTCGATCAGTTCAGCCGCAAGGGTCGCATCCCACGCATCGAGGATGACCATCGGGTGGCCGAGCAGGGCATGCCCCATCACGCCTAGCGTGCCGGCGATATGGCCCGAGGGCCACGGCGAGAGGCCATAATCGTCGGCAGGGCCATCGCGGCGCTGGGCCGAGAGTTCGGCAAGCAGTGTACGCGATGTGTGACGCACACCTTTGGGTGCTGCGGTCGTGCCGGAGGTGTAAAGCAGCAGCGCGCGGGCGTCCGGATCGACCGTGATTTCGGGCAGCTGCCCCGGTGGCAGTGCGGCGAGGCGATGCATCCCCTCGGGCACAGTGTCGCCCATCACGATCCGGTGCTGCAGGGTGGGCAGTTCAGGCAACCGCGCCAGACGGTCAAGAAAATCGATCGTGCGCCATCTGTCAGGCACGATCAATGCCTTGGCGCTGCTGTCGCGCAGGATGTGCGCGAGCTCGTGCGGACCATAGATGTGGACGATCGGCAGCAGCGTGCATCCCAGCAAGGCCGCGGCCTGAAACAGCACCGCGTTTTCAAGGCCATTGGGCAGCTGCATCGCAATTGTATCGCCCGGCTGAAGCCCCAGCGCATGGAGCGATCCGGCCAGTTGGCGGCCCTGTGCGTGAACTTCGGCGAGGCTGGTGACCCTCTCGCCCCCCGCACCGAAGAAATGCAGCAGAGCCTGCGGACTTTGCCTCGCGGCACGCGTCATCGCGTCTGCCAGCGAAACTTCCTCCCACAAGCCCAGCGCGTGCCAGTTCGCTTCGAGTTCGACCGGCATCACGCTCGCCGCCTCAACCATTCACCGCCTCCCTCACGCACATGAGCGTGCGATGGTGGCGCTGCGATTGACGTTCCGTCAATCCCGGAGATCTGAACCGGTGGATATCCAGTTTTCTCCAGAAGAACAGCGCTTTCGCGAGTAATGTCGCGAGCGGCTGCATGCCAATGTGCCTGCCGAGCGCCGCCCCATGAATGCCGCCGACGCGCTGGTTTTCGACAAGGCATGGCAGCGCAGCCTGTTCGACGCAGGCTGCGCCGGGATCAACTGGCTGGAGGAATATGCCAGAGCCCACGCCCCAAGGATCGGCGCTAACTTCGTCGGCATCAACCGCGGCGGGCCAACCCGGATCCTCAACGCCAGCGAAGCCAAGAAACAGTACCATCTGCCCCGCATCCTGCGCGGCGAGGCGATCTGGTGCCAGGGCTTTTCCGAGCTTGGCGCAGGCAGCAACCTCGCCGGGATCAGAACCTGTGGCCGGATCGAGGGCGACTAACTGGTGGTGAGCAGCTCCAAGATCTGGATCAGCTTTGCCCATGTGGCCGACTGGCAGGAACTGGTCCTGCGCACGGAAGAGGGCTCAACCCGGCACAAGGGCCTGCGCAGGTTGCCGAAGGGCACGTTCGCCAATGATGTGGCCATCGTCACCGGCGGCGGTTCGGGCATCGGCCAGGGCACATCCCCTTCGGCTGCGGTCAAGGCGGAGGTAACCAACCTCACGCAGACCCATGCGGTGGAATGGGCACCGTTTGACATCCGCGTGAACTGCATCGCGCCGGGGCTGTTTCCGCATCAGGACCGCGCGGCGCACTTGCGCTTTGCGGATGGCAACGACTTGTCAAGCCGCCAGCTCGCGCTGCGCACCGGAGAAGTCCACGAACTGGGCTGGGCGGCTGCCGATCTCTGCTCGGACTACGCGGCGTTCTGTTCGGGTCACACCATCGTGCTAGACGGCGCGAGCTGGCTGCGGCGCGGCTTGCGGATGCCGGATTTCCAGCCGGTGCGCGAATGGCTGCCCAAGCGCGAGACGTAGCCGGTCGCCCCCGCCCCTGCGGGAGCAGGGTCAACCGATGACCTTCTGCTCGCGGTAGCAGGCGATCTCGGCGTCGGAGAAGCCAAGTTCGTGCATGATCTCGTCGGTGTGCTGGCCGATGGTCGGCGCGGCGCGGCGAAACACCACGGGGATATCGCCGAAATGCCAATAGGCGCCCGGCTGTTCGACCGTGCCGTATAGCGGCTGCTCCAGCACCGAGATCAGGTTCAACTCGCGGTTGCGCGGATTGGCGAAGAACTGATCCTCAGCCGCCTCGAAAGTAACGTGGTCGCACGGCACACCGGCGGCCTCCAGCCTGGCCACCAGATCGGCGGCGGCATGCCTCGCTGCAGCGGCAGCGAAACCGGCCTCATCTTCACCCAGCACGCTGCGCAGCCCGGCACGGCGCGGCGCGGCGCGAGCGGCGACGGCAACCCACTTTCCATCCGCGCACTCGAAAATGCGGTGGTAGGGCGAAAACCCGGTCTGCTCCTTGTCGAGGTGATAGGTCTCGGCCAGCGAGCCATCAGGCAGGATCAGCGTTTCGCCCTGGGTCATCGCGGAAATACCGAGCAGCGAGGTCTGCGTGGTATAGCCGCGCTGACCCGAGCGTTTGGCGTAAAGCGAGGCCATCAGTTCCACCAGCGCACTCTGTGCCGAGGAAACATCCATCGTGCCGGGGCGGTTGAATATCGGCTTGTTTCCTGCGCCGGCGTTCTCGAATTCCCAGCCGGCAATGGCATTGAAGATCGAATCGTAACCCGGCCAGTTGCCGCGCGTGCCGCGCTGGCCATAGGCGCTGACATAGTTGAACACGACGTCGGGATTGTGGGCCCGGATGCCCTCTTCCGACAGGCCGAGCTTCGCCGCCCCCTTGAAGCGCATGTTGTGGTGCACGGCTTCCGCCCATGCCAGCAGGCGCTTCAGGATCGGCTGCGCCTCGGGCCGGGTCAGGTCCACGGCAATGCTGCGCTTGGAGCGTGAGGCCGCCTGATAATAGCGATGCATGAAGCGGATGCGGTCACCGGTCAGCGCCTCGACCTTGATGACGTCGGCGCCCATGTCGCCCATCATCGACGGGCCCATGGGCCCGGCAAGGAACATGCCGAAATCGAGCACCCGCACGCCGGCCAGCAGCTCGGCGGGCTGGCCATTGCTGCCCACATTGGCGGGCGGCGGCGTCCAATCGGCGTCGCCGCCTTCGCCAAGGCGCGGCGCAGGGCGCGGCGCAGGCAGATCGGCGTCTGAGTGGAACGGCACGTTGGGCTGAACGGTCTTGCCCAGCAGCGGGTCTTCCACCTCCACCACGTAGCCATTGGCACGAACTTCGGGATGGCTCAGCATGCCGCCCAGCGGATAGGCCGGCTCGGCGGCAATGTCTGCAGCGCGCAAGTCTGCCAGCCAGCGCTCCAGCGGGCGCCGCTTGAACGCCTCTATCTTGCCTTCCTCGGTATCGATCTCGACACCTTCGGCCAGAACCTCCCACATCGTGGGCATGTTCGCGTAATCGAACTGGCGCGCCGGATCCATGATCTGGAGCCATTCGCCGCCCGCGCATCCATAGAGCTGTTGCCCGGTCGGCCGAGGGCCCGGCGGATAGGGCTTGTTGTTGGGCATGGGCCCCGCCGAATTGCGCGCCCAGACCAGCGAGAGCATGACCATGTGGCCCTGGAACAGCGAAGTATGGGCCGCCCCGCCCTTGCCCGATTGGAGACGTGCAGTCAGCCTTGCGAGTATGCCCGCTGCGGCAAGGTGCGCTGCCGACCACGACCCGGCGTTGAAGCGCCAGACGATCGGGCCGGCGCGGTAGCCGTCGTTTTCGTAGAGCGCACCAAACCGCGCTGCCACCAGCAGTTCGTCGTCCGAACGCTCGACATCCGGGTGGTTGTAGGGACTGCCGGTAATCCCGCAGGTGACGAGACGCGGGTGTCTGTCGACGAGAGCCGCGCCGTCCAGTCCCAGTGCCTTGGCGCGTGACGGCGTGAACTGGTGCAGCAGCACGTCTGCCCCGGCGAGCCTTGCCTCGAGCTGGGTCAGGCCTGCGGCGGTATCCAGATCGAGCGGAAGGCTGCGCTTGCCGCGGTTCCAGTTGGCGAAGGTGGCCGTGCCGCGCGCGGGATCACCGTCCGGCCGCTCCACCTTGAGCACATCGGCCCCCAGCGCGCCAAGCATCAGCCCGGCAATCTGGACCGCCTGCCCCTCGCCAATCTCGACGATCCGCAACTCGTTCAGCATGGCCGACGCGTCCTTATGCCTTGCGGAAGTTGGGCAGCACCCAGCCGTCCTGGATTTCGGTCCACTCGACCGTCACCTTCATGCCGATGCGGACATCTTCTGCATTGCAGCCGGTGACGTTGGCATTGAGCCGCGCGCCGGGAGCGCCATCGAGATCGACCACCACTGGGACATAGATATAGTCTTCACCGTTCGCAGGGTTCTTGTTGCAGACGACATAGCTGAAGATCGTGCCGGTGCCCGGCAGCGTCGGCCAATCCACCTCCGAGCTCGAGCATTCGGGGCAATAGGGCGAAGGCGGCATCCGGAAATGGCCGCAGCTGGCGCACTTGCACGCGGTCAGCCGGCGTTCCTTCGCCGTTTCCCAGAAGGGTTCGGTGTTGGGGTTGGTGGTGATGCGGATCTGCTGGCCGGGCAGCAGAAGCGCCAGGCCGTACTGGATGGGCTCGCTCATGTCAGGCGCTCCTCAGGATCAGGCTGGACACGGGAAGCGACGCGGGTCCGCCCGAAACGAGCGCAAATTCCGCATCCTTCACCTGGTTTATGGCAGTGCCGCGCACCTGCTCGACGCCTTCGACGATGTGGGTCATACCGATGATGTAGGCTTCGTTGAGATTGCCGCCATGGGTATTGACCGGCACACCGCCGTCCACGCCCCTGCCGGTCGCCGCATCATAGCGGAGCTTGCCGGAGAGGACGTAGTCGTTCCCCTCGCCCTTTTCGCAGAAGCCGTAGTCTTCCAGCTGCATCAGCACCATCGGGCTGAAGTGGTCGTAGAGCAACGCAACGTCCATGTCCTGCGCCGAAAGGCCCGATTGCGCCCAGATCCGGTCAGCCGTGAACTTGTGGCCGGAGCTGGCGAAATGCGGATCGGGCATGCCCATCCAGGCGAAGGCCCGGCCCCATTCGCGCTGGCCGCCATGGGCGCAGGCGTGGACGACGGCCGGCTTGTGGCGGCAATCCTTCGCGCGGTCCATCGTGGTGGTGATGACCGCCACCGCGCCATCGGTTTCGAGGCAGAAGTCGAGCCGCCGCAGCGGATCGGCCAGCATCACCGAGGCATCGTATTCTTCCTTGGTCAGCGGATTCCTGCGCACGGCCTTGGGGCGGTTGTGCGTGTTGGCGCGGGTCGCCATCACCACTTCGCCAAAGGCATCCTGCGTGGTTCCGTAAAGGTGCATGTGCCGCCGCGTCAGCATCGACATGAGATGCCCCGGACCAACCAGGCCGGAAGGCTGCAGGAAGCTGCTCTCCGGATTGGGCGCGCCTGCGCCGAACACCACGCCAAGACGGTGCTGCGGCAACTGCTGCAGCGCCATCAGCGTGACCGCATACTTGCAGTCCTCGTTCATCAGCCCCGCCGTGGCGAGGCCGATGGCGCCCGGACAACCGCCTCCGCCCGAGGTGAGCGTGGCCGAAAAGGATACGTTGGGCATACCCAGCGTTTCCATCAGACTGGCAGTATCGAACTTGTCGAGATAGCCGGCGCCAGCGGTGGAATAATAGGCAAAGCCATCGATGTCCTTGACCGAGATGCCGGCATCGGCACAGGCCTTGAGGATCGCCTCCCCCGCCATATCGTTGATCGTGCGCGGCCAGCTTTTGCCCCGGACGTAGTAGTCCGTGGCGCCGACCCCGACGATCGCTGTCTTGTCCTGATTTGCCCAGGCCATCCGTGGTCCTCTCGTTCGAATCTGGTTCGATAGTTATATAACTAGGTGCGATATGGCTGCATCAAGCACCTGTCCAGACGCTAAATCCGGATGCTGTTGCCGCGGCCGCTCAAGCAATATGCAGGCGGCGATATTTGCCGCGGAAATAGAGCAACGGATCGCGTCGCGGCTCGAACCCGGCGCGCACCACTTCACCCACCAGAAGGAAATGATCGCCGCCGTCGTGAACTGCATGGCGCTTGCACTCGAACCCGACAAGCGAGCCTTCAAGCAGCGGCACTCCCGTCTCGCCCGGCGCCCACGGGGTTTCCGCAAAGCGGTCCTCGCCCTTGCCGGCAAAGCGGTTCGAGGTCTGCTGCTGGCTGGTCTGCAGCACGTTGACGCCGAAATGGGCGGCATTGCGCAGCACAGGGGCCGTCCCCGCCGTGTTGGCGATGCAGACGAGCAGCAGCGGCGGATCCAGACTGACCGAGGTGAAGCTGTTGGCTGTCAGCCCGACCGGAGTTCCGCTTGCATCCTGCGCGGTGACGACGGTGATCCCGGTCGCGAAGCAGCCCATCGCATCGCGCAGGGTCCGTGCATCGGAGCCACTGCGAAATTCGGTCGCGGCGCGCGGCTGCTTGCGCTCCAGAAAATCGAGCAGTCGCGAAAGGAAGGCCTCCGTCCGGTCCGTCACCACCAGCAGGTCGGCATCCTCCACCGTGATCACTTCCGCATGGGGCAGCGCCGCATCGAAGGCATCGCTCGCGCCGGATTGCCTGACCCAGGACAGCCCCCCGCGCACCACCAGCATGGGCAATGCCAGCCCGGGCGCCGCCGCCATCAGGAGGCCTGCAACATCATCCAGCGGAAAGGCCCCCAAGGTCCGCGCATCCCAGGCCGGCGCCCCTTCATCCAGCCGCGCCCGCAGTCGTGCCGAAATCCCGGCGGCCAGTGCCGGATCGGTTTCCACCGGCATGTCGACCAGCACCAGCGCGGAGGCCAGGTTAGCAGCGTCGTTCGCCAGAGCCGCAACCGCAATCCAGCCGCCAAGCGTGGCGGCGACCACACCGGGGCGCGAGCCCATCTGCGCGAGCACCGCCCGGAGATCCTCGACATGGGCGGCAAAGTCATAGCGCGCATCGGCGGGCCATTCGCTGCCGCCATGCCCGCGCAGATCAAGGCTGACGACGCGGCGGCCGGACTGGACCAGCGCCTCGGCCACTTCTGCCCAGACCGCACGGGTCTGGCCAGCCCCATGGACCAGCAGGATAGCCGGATCGTTTGCGTCACCCTGCACCTCGGCTTCCAGCCGGGTGCCGCCGAACCCCTTGAACCTTATGGTTTCCATCATTCTGCCCGTGCAGCAGCTTGAGCGGCTTCAATCCACCCGGTCATCGTGGCCGAACGCCGCCGCATCTTGAGGCGCGCCACGTCTTCGTCACGATCGAGGATCGCATCGACCAGACCATGCTGGAGCTTGCGCGCCAGTTCGCGCTGTTCGGCAGTGCGATAAAGCGCCATGCCCTGTTCCTGCATCCCGAACGAATATCCGATCGCCATGACCAGTTCGATTGCCGGATTCCCGCTCATTCGCGAAATCAACTGCGCCATCGCGGTCTCGGCCACGATCAGCGCCGACGGCGTATCCGCACTGTCAATCGCATCGGAAAACCGCTGCAGTGCGGCGCGGTCGAGTTCGTTCTCGTTGGCACAGGCCAGCATGGCCGCCTCTTCGGAAACCAGCCGGCTGACCGCCATGATGTCGAGCAAGGTCGCGCCCTTCAGACGCAGGAAACGCGCCAGCGTGCGGATCGCATCGTTGGCATCGGGACGGCTGGCATAGAAGCCCCCGCGGATCCCGCGCCGCACCGAGATCAGGCGGTCATTCTCGGCAATCTTGGCAGCCTGGCGCAAGGTTGGCCGGCTTACGCCGAGACGGCTGAGAAGATCATCCTCCGCACCGATGAACGCGCCGTCCTCGTGCTCCAGACTGAGCTTGGAAAGTTCGCGCGCAGTGCGGGTGACCAGTGTTTCCGAATGTCCAACCGGCTGCATGCCCCCTCCTAACAGATAGCTATTTAGGGCAATCGCCAGTCAGCGTCCAGCCCAATGCTTGCATTGAGTTATATAACCAGGTATCTTTTCAACAAGCTCAATGTTGCACTCGGAGAGTCCAAATGAAGTCCTTCATATTCAGCGCTGACAGCCATGTTCTTGAACCGCCGACAATTTTTCTCGACGGCCTGCCCGCCAGCCTCAAGCGTCACGCGATTCACAGCCGGAAGGATGGCGATTTCCTGATCACCGGCACCGAAGGCAAGGTGATCTACCGGCTGCGCGTCGGCCAGCACCGCGAAAAGGCACTGGGCGACAACGAGCGCCGCGGCATCCGCGAAATCGCCGGTCGGCTCGAAGACATGGAGCTGGAAGGGATCGACGCCGAGATCTGCTTCCCCAGCCTCGGCCTGTGGCTTTACGCCCTCGACAATGCCGATGCCGAAGCGGCCTCGGCGCGGCTCTACAATGACTGGAACAACGACTTCCTCGGCACCAACCCCAGTCGCTTCGTGCGCTGCGGGATGCTGCCGGTGCTCGACTTCTCGAACACTGTGGCGGAACTGGAATATCTGGCATCCAAGGGCTTCACTGCCGCGATGCTGCCAGCCGTGACCCCGCCAAACCTGCCCAAGTACAATGATGCGTCGTGGGACGTCGTCTTCGCCAAGGGTGCGCAGCTGGGCATTGTCTTCGTCATGCACACCGGCACGGGCCTTGAAACGGTGGTGATCGAACGCGGCCCAGGCGCCGGGATCATCAACTACACCAACCAGATGACCGACGCGCAGCAGAGCGTGATGTACCTTGTGGCCGGCGGCGTGCTGGACCGCAATCCCGGCGCCAAGGTGGCCTTCATCGAGAGCGGCGCAAGCTGGTTGGTCGCGCTGGCCGAACGCATGGATGAGGTTGAGGAAGCGCACGCAAACTTCGTCTTCCCCAAGCTGTCGCGGCGCTGCAGCCAGATCATCGACGATCAGGTATGGGCAAGCTTCCAGCACGACCGCGCCTGCATCACGGCCGCGGCTGCCGGGCTGCCGGGAGCCAGGAACGTGATGTGGGGTTCAGACTATCCCCACGCCGAGGGTACGTTCCCGATCAGCCGCCGGATCGTCGATGATCTGTTCGATGGCCTCAACGTGAGCGATACGGTGCGCCGCGACGTGCTTGGCCTCAACGCAGCACACCTGTTCAAGATTGAACCCAAGGTCCAGACCAGCCCTGCGCTCGCGACCTGACGGTAGCCAAGCCGATCACGGTCTCTCTCGGTCACTCAAGCGAACAGCAGGCCATGATCGACGATGTGCTCGAAGACGCGGCACCCTTTGCTTGCGAACGGCAGGTGTTCGGCCGGGCGATCGGCAAATACCAGGGCGTCGCCCCTGCCTTTGCGAATGCCGCTACCGACGTCGAGGCCGCACGGCTGCTTGGCTGGCACGCCATCGCGGCGCGCGCCGAAGGTCTCCCTCGATGCCGCCTTGCTGAATGCGCAGGCGTTCTGGTGGGCCGCCGCGCCTGGCTCGCAGCAGATAGAATTATCTTTAATTGACAAATATCGGCCCGAAATTACCGATTTTGATATCAGTCAAATAAAATAGATACCTTTTAAGCATTCTAACCGTGCTGGCGGCGGGCTTCAGGGCTTCGCTCCGTGCCAAACCGGGAGGAATGCCATGACGGACAAGATTCGCCCCTTCGTGTTCAGCTGCGATGCTCATGTGGCCGAGCCGCCGGACCTGTTCCTCAAGGCAATGCCTGCGCACCTGCTGCACTTTGCCATCCATTCCGAAGCCGATGGCGACGTGCGGATCACCCGGATCGGCGAGCAAGTGATCCTGAAGATCAACACGAACTTTCACCAGCACAAGACTGGCGAAGGCGATGCCGCGTTCAATGCGCAGGCCACTGGTGGAGGGGCTGACCGCTCATGCACCGATGCGCGCGAGAATTTCGTGTTCGACCGCGCGGTCGATACGAAGCGCCGCGGCGCGCGTGACCTCGAATTGCGCCTTGCCGACATGGACCGTGACGGCGTGGATGCCGAACTGGTGTTCCCCTCGCTCGGGCTGATGCTGCCGCGCATCGCCGACGTCGAAGCCCAGGCCGAAGCCTGCCGGATCTGGAACGACTGGTCCTGGGACTATACCGCTCCGGTGCGGGAGCGCCTCATCCCGGCCGCAATGATCCCGTGCATCGATTTCGATGCGGCATTCGCCGAATGCAAGCGCACGGCGGCCAAGGGCTTTGCCGCATTCTGCCTTTGGGAAGGCCTCAATAACTACAACGACCCGCGCTGGGACCCGATCTTCGCGCTGGCAGCCGAACTTGGCATTCCACTGGTGTTCCATACCGGTGTGGGCGATATCAACATTCGTGCGCTCAAGGGTGCGGGCGGTGCGCTGTTCAACTATACGCGGCAGATGAACGATGCGGTCGATGTGATCACCCAGTTGATCGCCGGCGGCGTGCTGGATCGCAATCCGGGGGCACACATCCTGTTTGCCGAACACAGCGCCGGATGGCTCTGGGGCCTCGCCGAACGAATGGACGAGGTCTACAACGGCCACGCGCCGTCGATCAGCCCGAAGCTTTCGCGCCCGCCGAGCCAGATCGTGCGGGATCAGGTCCATATGGCCTTGCAGAACGACGGCAATTCCTCGATGGCGATCCGCAAGGGTGTCGGCATCGAGGCGCTGCTCTTCGCCACCGACTACCCCCATGCCGAAGGAACATTCCCCTTTTCCCGGCAGGTGATCGACAAGCTTCAGGCGGACAACCCGGACGTCAGCACCGATGAACTCGTCGCGGTGCTCGGCGGAAACGCTGCGAAGCTCTTCAAGCGCGCCAACCTGCAAGGTCCGGTTCAGCGTCGCCGCCAGGAACTTGCCTTAGCCTGATCGGCGTGCGCCACAGGAAGAGCGAAAAAAGGGGGGTGGTCTCACGACCGCCCCCCTTTCGAGTTTGGCTGTCCTGTTCGAGCGTCCCGGTATCAGTACTTCACGCTCAGAGACACGCCATAAGTCGCCGGATCGCGGCGGATCGCCGAGGTCAGGCCGAACGGGCTCACGTTGAACGCAGAATTATAGTCGCGATTGTCCGTGAGGTTGCGGCCCCAGACGTCGATACTGTAGCGATCATCGTTGAACGAGATGCCCACGCGTGCGCCGAGAATGCCCGCAGCTGGAGCTATCTGGGCAGTAAGTTCCGCAGCTGGCAGCGGAATGCAGGGCACCCCAAGCGACGGCACGGGGTACGCACCGCACGTGTCTCCCGACGTGTAATACCGCGAGGTCCACGAGTAATCGACGCGGGCGCGGACGCCGACGCCGCCAAAATAGTGCTTGTAGTTTCCAGCCAGAGTGAAGCTGCCCTTGGGGGTCAGGCCGAAGTTCTCACCGCGGTGGTCTGCCAGGATGGTGCTGCCGAAAGCCATCGGTACATCGTAGCGAAGGTACTTGGCATCATTGACGTTGCCCGAAGCCTGCAGCGTGATGTCGGGCGTCACAGCAACCTGGAGGTCAGCTTCGAAGCCCACGTTGCGGACCCGCTGGGCGTTGCCGAGGACGGTCAGCAGCGCGCCGGCGAGCGGGCCCGAAGGTACTGCAAGCAACTGTGAGCGCTGGGCGTTGATGATCTTGTTGTAGTAGCCGGCCAGATTCACGCGCACCTTGTGATCGAGGAAATCCGCTTTGATACCGATTTCCTCTTCATAGTTGATCTCGGGCACAAACGGCGCGAAGGTCGCTGCATCGCCGTTGGCGCGCAGGTTTTCGCCGCCCGAACGATAGCCCTTGCTCATCTTGGCATAGACCAGCAGGTCGGGCGTGATGTGATAGTCGATGCTGGCGAGGTACGAGAGCTGCTTGAAAGTATCGTCGTGACCGAGGGTACAGTTGACGGCCTTGTCCGCACCCGGAGTGAAAGTCGCTCCTGGCAGGGCGCAAGCTGCAGAAGTCAGGGCGAGCGGGACCAGCGACTGGTTGTGGGTAATCAGCCCCTTCTTGTCGGATGACCAGCGAAGGCCGCCGGTAACCGCCAGCTTGTCGGTCAGGTGGTACGTGCCCTGCGCATAGATGCCGAAGCTCTTGTTCTTGATCTCGCCGCGATAATAACCGGGTGCCTGCAGCGGAACGAGGGTCGATGAGAACGAGAGGTCGTAGCCATTTTCGGTAAAGTAGGTGACGCCCGCCACATAGTTGAACTTCTTGTTGGACGTCGCCCCCGTGAGCTGGCCTTCGGACGACCACTGGTGCAGATCCTGTACGCCCGTCGTCGCAAGGATCTGATAGGGCGTCCCGTCGAGGTCGATCGCCGATGATGCCGTGACCTTGCGATAGCCGCCGATCGCCTTGAACTGACCGATTGAGGTATCGACCGCTGCGGTCAACGAATAGCTCTGGGTCTTGGTGTCGGTAGCCGGCAGGTAATCCGCTGCCGTCCGGTTAGGATCCTTGGCATTGAGCGTGCTGTAATACGCGTAGTTGTTCGGGAACTGGCGGATCCCGAATGCTGTCAGCGCGGCACCGGGAATGTTGAAAGGCGGGCCTGCGAGCGCGCCAAAGTCGATCAAGGTGCCGTATGTCGGCACGGGAGCGCAGGAAAAGGCATTCGCAGGTTGCGAGCAATCCGGCAGACCCGCAGCAATCAGGGGCGCCGGCGTGTTCACGAGATAGTTCGGACCGCCATAGGCCATGACACGCACGGGGCCGTTCGACTTGTACTGGTACCAGTCCGCCTGTGCGAGGATGGAGACGGTGGAACTGGGCTCGTAAAGCACCTTCACGCGTCCGGTCAGGCTGTCGATATTGTTGTACTTGGAACCTGTGAGATCGTCTTTGATGTAGCCGTCACGGTTGCGGTACTGAAAAGCACCGCGCACGCCGAGCACATCCTTGACGATCGGGACGTTGAGCACGACAGACCCCGTTACGTCATTGTATCGACCATAGCCGCCGGAAAGCTCGCCGCCCACCTCCTGCAGATCGGGCTTCTTGGTCTCGATCAGAACCGCGCCAGCGGAGGTGTTTCTTCCGAACAGGGTACCCTGCGGACCCTTCAGAACCTGGACATTGGCAACATCGACCAGATCGCCGTTGATGCCGTAGGCACGCGCGACGTAGATGCCATCGATATAAGTACCGACCGAAGGTTCCAGCGTGGCAAGATTGTCGCCCTGGACCTGACCGCGGATGGAAAAGGCGATGACAGTGGGGTTGTTGCTCCCCGGTACCGTCAGCAAGCCGGGCGTGAAGCGCGCCACGTCGATGACAGTTGCTGCGTTCTGCTGCTTGAGCGAATCACCCGAGAATGCCGTCACGGCGACCGGAACGTCCTGAAGGCGCTCTTGGACCTTGCGGGCGGTCACGATGATTTCATCGATAACCGTCTGATCGGATGATTGCGCTTGCGCTGCTTGCGCCCCTGGCGTGTCGGCATCGGCAGCAAAAGCAGCACCGCCGGAAATTGCGATAGCCGAAGCGGCAACACTGCCAAGAATCCGAGCAACGAAGCGCGAGGTTGTGGTCTGCATTTTCAGGCTCTCCTCCCAAGGAGCGGTCCGCCGCTCTCAAGTTTCCAGTTATATGACTACGTTTACCACGACACACAAGAGGGTCTCTGTTTGCATTGGATATAGGGCTCTATGGCAGGAGCCGGGCCAAAGCAGTCACATCTGCCAGGGCGCGCAGGACGTCGTTGAGATGCGTGCATCCGAGCGTCGAGGGCAGAGCTTCCAGAACAGCCTGACGAAACTCTGTCACATTCCGCCCGATCATTCGGGTGGCCTTGACCGACGCACCGGGACATTCGCGATAGGGCAGGATCAGCGGCAGCGCCTGCAGAGCGAGCAGCCGGTGGCACTCCGGATCGACTTCGGCATAGAGGCGATATTCGTGAATTGCAGTGCGCCCGCCGGCGGGATTCGAGCCGCTGTCCTGAAAGCCGGCATCGACCATGATCACGCCATTCTCACGCCACAGGTCCATTCGCCGCGCCCGACGCTTTTGCGGGCCCTGTTGCGCCGGCATCGAATGCCAGCCAAGCGGATCATCGGGATGCTCCAGCGGACCGACTTCGGTGAACGACTGGTTGACGTTATCGGGCGAGCCATCTGCCTTGAAAGCGCTGCCACCGGTGGTGAAGCCGGTGCAGATGTCGTTCATCACACCCTTGCGGCCCGCCGTGGACAGCGAAGCGCGGCGCTGCGGCGCCGATGCCCAATCCCCGCGCCACTGTGACCAGATCCAGCCCGCAACCAGGCTAGCCCCGGCAAAATCATCGAGCAGCTGAAACGTGGGCGTACCCTTGATATCGCCAAGAATAGACGCGATTGCCTGCCGACTGGCTCCCCCGGCGCGAATCCCGACCAGTTCTGGTGCGCGTGGATGGTCGGGTTGCACCGCAATGCTCAGGATCTCCCGATTGGGAGACGTCATGATCTCGAATCCGCCGCTCGCCATCACGACCGGCTCACCCTCGGTCGGCGTAAGCTGATCACGCGCACGGCCGATCATGTTCCACGGCTGACCAAAGCCTTCCGGCCAGTCCGAATCGATAGAGGTCGTGCGGCGGATCGAACCCGGCCGCCTCAGCGGTGCGTGGCCCGCGCTTTGACGGGCGAACGGAAACTGCTGCGGTCGATCCATTTCCCGCGCCTTACTTGGGCGGCATGCGGATCGCGCCATCGAGGCGGATACACTGACCGTTGAAGTAGCCGTTGCGCGCGATTTCGAGCACGAGGCTGCCGAATTCGGCAGGATTGCCAAGTCGCTTGGGGAACGGAACCGAGGCCTCGAGACCCGCGAAAATCGCGGGAGCTTTGTCCTGCACGGCCAGCATCGGCGGCGTGGCGAAGATGCCGGGCACGATCGCGTTGACCCGCACGCCGAGATCCATCAGATCGCGCGCCATCGGCAGGACCATCGAATTGACCGCACCTTTCCCGCCGCCATAGGCGACCTGCCCGATCTGCCCATCCTGCGAAGCCGCTGACGACGTGAAGATGATGCAGCCGCGTTCGCCATCGTCATTGAGCGGTTCGGCATTGGCCATGCCCACCGCCGCATGGCTGGCGATGCGGTAGGAGGCTGTGAAGATGCCCTCAGCGGAGCGCGCGATCATTTCGGTAGGGTTGCGCCTGTAGCGCCCGGTTTCCTTGTCGTAGGACACCGTCTTACCGCCACCCGTGACCACCGCGCAATGCACCACGATGCGCTCCTGACCGTGCGCTGCGCGGGCCCTTTCATAGCCGGCAACGACGTTCTCTTCAGAGGTGATATCGACCTTGCAGAACACGCCGCCAATGGCCTCGGCAACCTCTTCACCGCCAGCCTCGTTGACATCGAAAATGGCCACTTTGGCCCCGGCGCTGGCCAATGCTTCGGCACTTGCGCGGCCAAGGCCCGAAGCGCCTCCGGTTACGATCGCGGCGATGGTATGGTCGAATTTCATTGCTCTCTCCTGTCTGGATTCATGGCCGATCGGCACCTAGGCAAACAGCATTTGCAGCGCCGGTGCGGACGGCTTCATCGAGGGAGTGCGCGGAAAATCCGCGACAAAGCGGAAGTGGACCGGCACCTGGTAGGCAATCAGCCGGTCCTTGAGGAAATCCTTGAGCGCTTCCGGATCGGGTGCGACCGCCCCTTCGCGCAGGATGATCGCCGCAGCCGGGACTGCGCCAAGCCGCGCATCGGGTATCCCGATCACAGCAGCCTCGCGGATCGCGGGATGCTGATGGAGCGCTGTCACCACATCATCAGGGTGGACCTTGAATCCGCCCCGGATGATCGCGTTGTCGGCGCGTCCCATGATGAACAGGAAACCGTCGCCATCGAGCACCGCCCGGTCGGTCGTGCGCAGCCAGTTGCCCCCATCCCTTGCATGGGCCGGGCCAAGCTGGTCGCCCTTGATCTCGAGCAGACCTTCTGCGCCATGCGGCAATTCCCCGCCGCTGATTGGGTCGACCACGCGGGCGGATACGTTCGAATGGATGCGGCCAACTGCGCCGCGTTTCGCCTGCCAGTTCGCCTTGAAGTCATCGAGCGACCAGCCCGCGATGGCTCCGGCGAATTCGGTCGCGCCATAGTTGGCAAGGATCGGAATGTCGTACTTTTCGTAGAATGCATCGACGAGGTCCGGGGCGAGCGGCGCCGTCCCGCTGATCAAGGCCGAAAGGCTGGACAGATCCGCCGGATCGACGTCGGCTTCCAGCAGCATACGCACTGCCGATGGCACTGCCCCGGCCACCTTGGGCCGGTTGCGACGGATTGCTTCGACCCAGCTATCGACCGTGAACTTCTCAAGCAGACCGATCTTCCGCCCCGCCGCCAAAGCACCGATGCAGCCATAGATCCCGCCGATGTGGGTCAGCGGATTGTTGATCATGGTCACGCCCGAACGCAGCTGCGGCTTGTCGGCAAATTCGCGCCCGCGTTCATAGCGAGTGAACCCGGCGAAGCTGGCATCGAACGATGCGCGGGTGAGCGGCACGCGCTTCGGGCTTCCGGTGGTGCCGCTGGTCAGCATCTCGATCGCGACACCCGGTGACGTGCGTAACTCGCCTTGCGGCTTTTCATGGCCCGGCAGCAGCCGCACGCCCTCCAGCCGCGCGCCGATGGCGATCACGGCGTTGCCCGCACGGGCCATGGCGTCGACTACCCCCGCGCGCTCGATGTCGCCTTCATCGGCAATGATCGCGGGAAGCCCGAGGGTCTCGATATCGGCAAAGAGCTTCTCGTCCGGCAGGATCGGATTGAGCGAGACAAGGCAGCGATCCGTGGAAAGAACCGCAAGGATCGCCGCAATATGGCCCGGACGGTTGCGGAGCAGGACGCCGACGCGCGCTTCGGCCGGCAGATTCATTGCATCGAGCGCAGCTTCGATCCCCTGCACCACACGCGCCAGATCGCCCCAGCTGTAGTCGCGCCCTTCAAACTCGATTTCAGCCCGTTCGGGGTCGATTGCCATGATCGCCCGGAGATTTTCGGTCATCAGTGCCATCAGGCCACAAGCCTCCGCGCCACTGGAAGCCGCACACTCGCGGCAGCGCCCCGCCGGGTCTGAAGATGACGGGCGCGGTGTTTCCTTCAAGGCATCCTGCGCCTTGATTGTGCCCACATATCTTACCTAGTGCAATAACTGTTTGGCACGCAGTGCCAATCAGTCGACTAGCGACTGGAATGCCCCGACCAACCAGGCGCGCGTTGCGTCCGACATGCCCGGGCCCACCGGATCAAGCGGGTAGAGCTCGCGGTAGACAGTCAGTCCCGAGGCCAGAACCGTGAAGCAGGCAGCCTTGCCCACGCCCTCCTCTGCCCCGAACCAGCGCGTCATCGGTCCGAGAAAGACCGCATGGAGCAACCGTTCGGTGATGGACCGGGCGATCGGATCGGCGCTGGCCAGCATCATCATCCGCAGAGGATTGAACTGACCGGGGGTGGTCGCGGTGAGAATGGCAACCACCGTCTCCCCGAACCGTTCGCGCGGGATGTTGGTGATCAGCGAGGCATCGAGCAGCGCCGAAAGCGCCTCTTCGTAGAGCCTTTCCTTGGAACCGAAATAGCGGCTGACCAGCGCCGGATTGACGCCTGCTGCCGCCGTGATGTCACGCACGCCGGTGTTGGAATAGCCGGTGCGCGAGAAGGCTTCCTGCGCAGCGGAAAGGATTGCAGCGCGTGTGCGCACAGCATCGCGTTGGGGGCGAAGGTCAGCATCAGCCATATTGACACATCATGTAAACATTCGTTTACTTAGTTGCAAGAACACCTTGGGAGAGGAGCCCGATTCGATGGCGATAGACGCGTCTGCGCCCCTTCGCGACCTTGTGCGCGAACCGGTCCACGAGTTTGACTACATCAGCGAGCCCGCTCTCGCCGCGGACCTGCACGGCACCTATTGGAAGCTCAAGGAAGCGGCCCCGCCAGTGTTCTGGACCAACGCCCACGGCGGCCACTGGGTCGTGACCAGCGCCGATGCCGCCATCGAAGTCCTGCGCCATCCCGACCGGTTCTCCAGCAAGTTCCTGTCCATCCCGCCCAATCCCAACCAGCCGAAGATGATCCCGGAATCGCTCGATCCGCCCGAGCACCGGCCCTATCGCCAGCTGCTGCGCCCCTATTTCGAGAGCAAGGCGATCGAGCCGCTGGAACCACGCATCCGGGAATGGGCCGAACGCCTGATCGACAATGTGGCGGCCCAGGGATCCTGCGAATTTGTTGATGCGCTCGGCTCGCGTTTTCCGGTCTCGGTTTTCATGGAACTGTTCGGCTTTCCGCTCGATCAGTTCGATTTCCTCCGCTCCACGGTGGTCGAGTATTTCAACGCGCAGATCGACGAAGCGCGCCGCCTTGAACTGACCATGCAGATTCTCGAGGCCCTGTCGCAATTGATCGAAGCGCGCCGGGTCGAGCCGAAGGACGATCTGATCTCCACGCTGTTGCATGTCGATTTCGAAGGCCGCAAGCTCTCGCAGGAGGAGCTGATCTCGATCGGTGTCCTGATGTTCCTCGCCGGGCTCGACACCGTGGTCAACGCGCTGGCTTTCGGAATGCGCCATCTCGCCAATGACGAAGCCTTGCGCAATCGCATGATCGCAGCCCCTTCCGTGATCCCCGCCGCCGTCGAGGAACTGATGCGGCGCTACACTTTCGTGTCCACTCCGCGCTACATCACCCAGGACACCGAGATCGCCGGGACGAAGGTCTATGCCGGCGATTCCGTGCTCGTTCCGCTGCACATGGTCGGCTGGGACGAAAAGCTGACGAGTTGCCCTGCCGAAGTCCGACTGGACCGGCCGCACTGCCGCCATGCCGGGTTCGGATCGGGCATTCACACCTGCCTCGGCATCCACCTCGCCCGGCTGGAAATGACCGTGTTCTATGAGACCTGGGCGAAGAAGATCGGCCATTTCCGGATGAAGCAGGACCAGTCGCTGCATTTCCGTGGCGGGCCCGTCCAGGCCCTCGAAGTCCTCTACCTTGAATGGGAAACCGCGAAATGAGCGCCACTATTCCAGTCATCCACCTTCACATCGGCCACGAAGCGCGGACCACAGGTTCGGGCGGCAGCCGTACCCACATCCATCCGGTGACGGGCGAAGCGCTTGCCGAAGTGCCGCTGGCCGGTCCGGCAGAAGTCGAGGTCGCCGTCGCCAAGGCCGAAGCCGCCCGCGAAGGCTGGCGGTGCACCCATCCGGAAGTGCGCGGCAAGATCCTCACCCGGCTGGCCGACCTGCTGATCGAGAAGCAGAAGGAATTCGGCCGGATGGCGGCACTCGATGGCGGCACCCCGCTGATGCAGGGGGAACGCGGCGTGGAAACCGCCGCTTCGTGGATGCGCTATTATGCCGGCTGGTGCGACAAGCTGACCGGCGACCTGATGAGCACATTTGGCACGCGTGGCGAGTTTTCCTATTCCGTGCCGGAGCCGATCGGCATCGTTGGCATCATCAACACCTGGAATGGCCCGCTGATCGGCATGGGCATGAAGGTGTCCCCGGCGCTGGCCGCGGGCAACTGCGTCATCCTCAAACCCGCCGAGGTCACGCCCTTCGCGCCGGAATTATTCGCCGAATGCGCCAAGGAAGCGGGCATTCCCGACGGTGTCCTGTCCGTCCTGCCCGGCACCGGCGAAGCGGGCGAGGCGATCGTGCGCCATCCGCACATCCGCAAGATCAGCTTCACTGGCGGGCCGATCACCGCGCGCAAGATCCTGCAGGCGGCGGCCGAACAGATCAAGCCGAGCGTGATGGAACTTGGCGGCAAGTCGGCAAGCCTCACCTTCCCCGATTGCGACGTCGACGCGGCTGCGGAGCGCGCGGTGTTCTGGACCATCGGCTGCCTCGCAGGCCAGGGCTGCGCCCTACCCACGCGCCAGCTGGTTCATGCGGACATCTATGACGAGTTCGTCGCGAAGATGGTCGAGATCGCCAAGCGCTTCAAGGTGGGCGATCCGATGGACCCGACGGTGATGGTCGGCCCCGTCATCAGCGCCGCCGCCGTCGAGCGAATCACCGGCATGTTCGACAGGGCAGCCGCCGACAACGCCTGCAAGTTCCTGATGGGCGGCAAGCGCGCCGGCGGAGACCTTGCCAAGGGCAACTTCATCGAGCCCACGATCATGGTCGACGTCGATCCCGACCACGAGATTGCGCAGATCGAAATCTTCGGCCCAGCCGTGGCGATCATCAAGTTTCATACCGAAGACGAAGCCGTCGCCATCGCCAACAACAGCGAATACGGCCTCTCTGCCTACATCCAGTCGAACGACATCCAGCGCGTCCATCGTATTGCCGAGCGGCTCAATGCCGGCGGCGTCTATGTCAACGGCGGCTTCCAGATCAATTCGCACACGCCCTTTGGCGGGGTCGGCATTTCCGGCTTTGGCAAGGAAGGCGGCAAGGCCGGGATCGACGAATTCCTGCACTACAAGACCGTCACCATCGGCGTTGGCGCGCCGATCTTCCCCAAGGAAGGATAACCCCCAGTGGCCGATTTCAACAACGACAGCTTCCACGTCGACGGCAAGGTCGCAATCGTCACCGGGGCTGGCGGGCGCGGCAATTCAATTGGCCGCGCCTATGCGGTCGCCCTCGCCAATGCCGGCGCCAGCGTGGTCGTCGCCGACCTCAACGGCGAAGGTGCGCAGAAGGTGGCCAGCGAGATCACCAGCATGGGCGGCAAGGCGATTGCCGTGCAGGTCGACATCACCGACACCCCCTCGGTCGAAGCCATGGCGGCGGCGGCCAAGGCGGCATTCGGCGGGATCGACATTCTGGTGAACAACGCCGCGCTGATGGTCGAGATCGTCGACAAGCCGCTAATGCAGACCGACAAGGCCCGCTTCGACAAGGGGATGGCCGTGAACGTTTGGGGCGCAATCAACTGCGCGCAGGTTGTGGCGCCTCATATCGCGGAACGCGGCGGCGGCTCGATCATCAATCAGGTCTCTGCCGGGGCCTACCCGGCGCAGTCGTTCTACGGCGTCACCAAGATCGCGCTCCACGGCGTGACCACAACGCTGGCCACCGAGCTTGGCGGGCAGAACATCCGCGTCAACGCGATCGGGCCGGGCATGACCAAGACCGATGCGGGCCTTGCCCTGACCCCGGAGGACAGCCCGCTGGTCCAGGCGATCTCCTCGCGCACGCCGATCCAGCTGCGTGATACGCCCGACGCCTTGTGCGGTGCGTTGCTGCTGCTGGTTTCCGACGCGGGCCGCTGGATGACCGGCCAAGTGCTCAACGTCGATGGCGGCTGGGTGATGCGCGGCTGACGCAGCCCCGCTCGAACCAGACGAAACAGGGCGGCCCTGCACATGGCAGGACCGCCCCTGTTTCTATTGGTATCCGATCTCAATCCTCGTCGAGCATGAAATCGGCCTTGGCGGCGGCGCATTCCGGGCAGACCCAATCTTGGGGAACATCTTCCCAGCGGGTGCCGGGCGCAATCCCCTCGTCGGGCCAGCCAATCGCCTCGTCATAGACCGTGCCGCAATAGAAGCACAGGTAGCGACGGAAGGGGGCCTCGCTCACTTGACGCTCGCCTGGTCCCAGACCAGTTCGAGATTTGTGATCGTCGCCACCGAGCGCGCGCTGACCCTGGACTCGCTGCCGGGTTTGACCGCGAAGTCCGGAATCCGCTTCAGCCATTCCTCAAGGAAGATCCGCAGTTCGGTGCGCGCAAGGACCGAGCCGACGCAGCGGTGGATGCCTCCCCCGAAGGTGGAATTGGCGCCGGGCTTTGCCCGGTTGAAATCGACGGTGAGCGGATCAGCGAACTTCTGTTCGTCGAGGCCGTCCATCGGGGTCGGGACCATGACCATTTCGCCCGCCTTCATGGCCACACCGCCGAATTCGACGTCGGCCTTCACCTCGCGCGCCAAAATGGCGATCGGGAAGCGACGCAGCAGTTCCTCGTTGGCGTTGGGGATCAGATCCGGGTTTTCGGCCAGCATGCGGCGATGCTCGGGGTGCGTAGCAAGGAACTCGGCGTAAAAACCAAGCGTCGAGGCCACCGTATCAAGGCCGCCGAGCAGCAGCAGCAGGATCATGCCCGCAAGCGGGAAGTCGTCGATTGGCTTCCCCTTGATTTCGGCCTTGACGATCGTGCTGATCAGATCGGCACCGGGATTGGCACGCCGCTCCGCCACCTTGCCCATGCCATAGGCCATCAGCTTGCCGCCAGCTTCGTTGCGCTCGTCCTCACTTGCACTGCGCATGGCGACTTCGGCGATCTCGGTCAGGTAGGGGCGATCTCCAGGTGGCAGGCCGACGATTTCCATGAAGATCGCAATCGGCAGATGCTGTGCGAATTGGCCGATGAATTCGCAGTGACCGTCATGCTTGAAGCCTTCAATCAACTCGATCGAAAGCTCGCGGGCACGCTCGCCGAGCTTGCCGACGGCCTTGGGTGAAAGGGCTGCCTGCAGCAGCGCGCGATAGGGCGCGTGATGCGGCGGATCGAGTTGCAGCGGGACCAGCGGCGGGCGCGTCTGGTGCTCGGTCGTGATCATGATGCGGCGTGAGGAGAAGTGGTCGTTGTCGGCCAGAACCTTGGCCACGTCGGTGTTGTTCTTGACGATCCAGTGCCCCCCATTGCGCGGGGTCCACAAGACCTGTGCCGGGTTCACCTCGAAGATCGACCGCATCGAGGCCTGATATTCGAGCCCTGCGACCGGGAAGTCGTAGATGTCGAAATCGATCACCTGATCCGCCGGCACGTTGGCCGGTCGTTGGATTTTATTGGCGATTGTACTGGATGCCATGGTCAGATGCTCCTCTCCAGGCCGCAATCAGGAATGCGGCGGTGTTCCCAACAATTCGGCGATGATCGCCACCATCCGCTCGCCCGGGGTCATGCCCGGCTGGTCCGGGTATAGGAGAGCCTCGTGGATCAGTTGTGGGCTGAGCGCCTGCAGCGCCTTGCCCAATGCGGCGGCGGAAATGCGGATGTTCCCCGCGCGGGCGATGAAGGCCTCGGCGAGCTTGACCGTGCGCGAGGCGATCTCCGCCGAGAATTCTCGGTAGCGATCGGCAACAGCGGGATTGCGCAAGGCCTCGATCTGCAGTTCGGCAGAAAACAGCACTTCGTCGGCATTGCGCGCGAAGGCATCAAACCGGTCGCGCAGGACGGGCAGGACATCATCCAAGGTCCCTTCCGCATCGAGCAGCGCCTGCCAGGCCTCGATCTCGCGGGTCTGGTGCTGGGCCAGCAGTTCGAGCAGCAGCGAAGGCTTGCCGGCGTAGTTTGCGTAGAAGGCCCCGCGCGAGAAGCCGGCGGTTCCGCTGATCCGGTCGATTGATGCACCGGCGATGCCGCGCCGGGCGATTTCGGCCCTTGCCGCGCTGCGCAGCCGCTCGCGGGTGAGAGCCTGGCTTTCCTTGCGACTGGGACGGGGCATACGAAGTGGTATCCAGATACAATGATGTATCCGAACCTTGTCGCATCACCCCCCAGCGTCCTTGATGCGGATCAATCCTCGCAGTTGACGCTACGTCAATTTTTTATTGAGGCACTGGGTCACCCGCGCTAGCCTTCGGACGAAAGCGAAGATCGGTCTGGTGGGAGAGTGTGAATGGCTGCCGATATCCTGGGCTATACTGGAAAACGCGTGGTAGTGATGGGCTGCTGTTCCGGCACGGGCGAGGCCTGCGCGCGGGCGCTCGTGGCGCTGGGTGCCGAAGTCCACGGAGCCGATATCCGGCCCTCCCCGGTTGATGGCCTCGCCTCCTTCACGGCGGTCGACCTCAAGGATGCGGCCTCGATCACGGCGGGCGTTTCCAGCATCGGCGGCCAGATCGACGCGCTGTTCAACATCTCGGGCCTACCACAGACGTTTCCCGGTGAAGACGTGGTCACGGTCAACTTTCTCGGCATCCGGCAATGGACCGAGGACTGGCTGCCACACATCCGCGCAGGCGGCGCGATCGTCACCGTGTCATCGCTTGGAGGAATGAACTACCTCGCGCGCCAGCCGCTGTTGACCGAATTCATGAGCAACGCGGACATTTCTACTGGCCGGGCCTGGTATCTGGCGAACGCGGAACGCGCGGGCGATCCCTACACCCTGTCGAAGGAAGCCGTGAACACCTGGACGCAGACCAGCGCCCCGTCCCTGATGGCACGGGACATCCGCATCAATTGCACCATGCCCAGCCCGATCGACACGCCCATGCTGGATGATTTCCGCAAGGTGGCAGGCGATGCCGTGCTCAGCGCCTTTGCCCGCGCCAAGGGCCGGTTCTCCTTGCCCGAAGAACAGGCGCTGCCGCTGATCCTGCTCAACAGCGAGGCGGCAGGCTTCATTTCCGGAGTCTGCCTGCCAGTCGATGCCGGCCTGTCGGGCGGTCTCGCAACCGGGGTGCTCAACCTGCAGCAGATGATCGCCGAGGCGGTCGGCGCCTGACGATCAGGCGCGCCCGGCAAGCATGTTGGCAAGGGTGAAGGCCGCCGCCGCCTTTAGCGGATCGAAGGCGACGTCGGAGTCTTCAGCACCGTTCGTGGGCCCCACTGCCGACAAGCGTTCGAGCATCATCAGGATGGTGCCGGCGCAGGCACGCGGTCGCAGATCAGCCGGGATCGCGCCGGCAGCCTGCGCTCGCTCGATCAGGGTTGTCAGCGCGGCCATGATCGGCGCAGCCGCCGCCATGCGGGCCTTGCGGAACCGCTCGTCACCCTCCTCGGCAGCAAGGTTGCGCACTCGGAAGACGATGCCGTGGCGGTTCCACAAGTCGCAATAGGCATCGACAAATTTGCGCGCAAGCTCCAGCGCGCCGGGTGCCTGCCAATCCTGCGCCATCAGCCCTTCGAGTTCGGCAGACGTCTGCGGTGCATCGTCAAGCGCCGCCAGCACCACTTCAGGTACGCCGCGGAAATACACATAAAACGTTGCCGGCGAGGTCTGCGCCCCGCGCGCTACGTCAGCCACCGAAACCTCGCGCAGACCATGGGTGCCGAGCAGTTCGATCGTCGAAGCGATCAACGCCTTGCGGGTTCGCTCGCCTTTCGAGCCAATCCGCTGGCCGTAGTGATTATAGCCAGAGCTGCGCTTGCTGGCGCCCGACTTGCTGACGCTGGAATTGACTGCTGCGGGCATGGCCTTCCTGAATACAACGAGGTCTCATCTCCTCTTTGACGATAACTTGCGCGAGCGCAAGAAACTGACGTATCGTCAATATTGGCACGAGGCCCGTTACGCCACGGCCTCGCCTTGGGAGACTCTTGATGCAGCGATTGGATGGCAAGGTCGCCGTCGTGACAGGAGCGTCAAAGGGGATGGGACGGCACTTCGTTGGCGCCCTCGTTGGCGCCGGAACGACGGTTGGATGCCTGGCCCGCCACTCGGACGAACTCGCCAGTCTGGCCGATGAATTCGGAAAGCAGGTTCTGCTCCTGCCCTGCGACATAGTCGATCCCCCCGCCGTTACTGCGGCGATAGATAAAGCGGCCAGCACATTTGGTCGGATCGACGTGTTGGTGAACAACGCCGCGATCTACCACCCGTTCGCGTTCGAGGATGGGACGGACGCCCTGTTCCGGGACCATGTCGAGGTCAATCTGCTCGGTCTTGCGTGGGCGACTCGTGCGGCAATCCCGCACCTGCGGCGCACGCAGGGTCAGGTCGTCAATATCTCGAGCGAGAGCGTACGCCGCCCTTTCCCGATGCTCGCGCTTTATGCGGCGACCAAGGCCGCAGTCGAAGCCCTCACCGAAGGGCTGCGCGAGGAACTGCGCAGCGAAGGCATCCGCCTTACGGTGCTGCGCGCCGGCTCGGTATCAGGCGGTTCGGGTGGCGACACATGGTCCGATGCAACGAAGCAGCAGTTCTTCCAGAAGATCGTGGCGACAGGCCATGCGGCAATGAGCGGTACACCGGCAAGTCCACAGTCGATGGCGCAGGGATTGCTTTCGATCCTTGGTCTGCCGCGCGATGTCAGCATCGATCTCGTCGAAATGCGGGCGGCGCAGGAGGGGCTACCCGAAGGCGCGGCAGGCATCGGGCAGACCTAGGCCAATCCGCTGCGTCCGAGCGCCGAGAGGCAGTCAAACCGCCCCCGCCTTACTTCCAACGGCGCAGGGCATGGAGCATGCGCTGGAAGTGGCGCGGGTTCCAAACATCCTGGTCTTCACCCCATCCGATCTTGCCGTCGAAGTCCCAACGGAACAGCTGGTTGGTGCCATAGCCAGCCTCGCTCATCCGGCTGACCGCCATGCCCTCGATCGTCATGGTCCGACCGAGATCGTCGGCCAGCTCGACCTGCATGTGGCTGCACCAGCCGGTCCTGGGATCCCGAAAAGCACGCATCCGCGGCTTCGATCCATCGAGGTTGCCATAGCTGCCATCGCGCAGGAGATACCCGCCGTTCACCGGGCTCCAGCCTTCCGCGTCGCCCTCTTGCGGCCGGACGAAGCCGAGAAAGCCGCTGTCAGCATCTGCATGGCCAAATATATACTGGATACGGCCGCGCCCGCGCTCGCGCTCGATCTCGCGCCAGCGTGCGCCGCCGGGGTGCTTCACCCTTTCGAGGTCGGTCGCATAGTTCTGCTTCTTGCTCTGCGCATAAGGACCGCCGCGAGGCCCCCATGTGCGGTCGCGCACGCTCCATGAATCGATCCGGATCACTCCGCCATTCAGCGTCATGCTGCCGACCACCCGACCGAGCTGATCGTAGTGAGGCGTGTTGATGAAGGGCGGTTCGCCCGGTTCGAACCGGCGCGGCGCGTGGGCGCCGGTGAACACGAAATCGAGCGCAAAATCGCGGTCGGCGTCCTCGTACTTGAGGTGATACTTCATTCCCGGCTCCAGCATCTTGAGGCTGTAGCCGCCGCTCGGGAAGGTAATCTCGCGCAGGTCCGGGCTGTCCGGCATCGGCGCTTCCTCAACCTTCTTGTAATAGGCCATGCGGGTGGGATCCCAGCCGCGTTCGTCCCATACGAAGATCCGCCAAGTCACCGTCTTGCGGTTGGGATAATAGGGCGTGTGGATCCAGCAGCCGATCTTGCGTTCAGGGATGTTGAACGACCACCAGTTGGTTTCGGTTTCATAGGGATCGTCCGAGAGCTGGTGGTAGCAATCGTCCTCGGGCTTGAAGGCGTAAGGGTCGGCTGCGGGATCGGTTGCGGGGTTGCTCATCGGAATCCTCATCGGTGATCGACCGCTTAGATACTGTACGTGGTTATATATGTTGCAACCTCCGACCACTTGCAACCCCACGGAAACTTGACGTATCATCAATAATGCGGCGAGCGGATTGCCACCCGGGAGATCGACCTTGCGCCCATTGCCCGAACTGACCCCCGAAAGCACCCCGTTCTGGACGGGCGGCGCGCGAGGCGAACTCATGATCGCGTTCTGCGAAGATTGCGCCGTCGCCATCCATCCGCCGCAACTGATTTGCCCGGGCTGCCTCTCGCGTAGTGTCGCCCCGCGCGCCATGGCAGGGACCGGCACGGTCTATACCTACACTGTCAACCACCAGCCGTGGCTGCCCAACATGGCGGTGCCGTTCGCCATTGCCGTTGTCGATGTCGATGGCGCTGAGGGCGTCCGCGTGACCGCCCCGGTGCGCTGCACCGATCCTGCCAGCGTCCATATCGGGCAGCGCCTCACCATCGGGTTCGAGCCAGCGGGCGACGTCTGGCTGCCGCTTTGGCATCCCCATGAAGGGAAGGTCGGATGACCGGCATGGCAAAGGCTGCAATCACCGGGGTCGGCATGTCCGACATTGGCCGCAACACCGGACGTCCGGCCATGTATCACCTCGCCGAAGCCGTGGACCGCGCCCTCGCCCGCGCCGGCCTGACCCGCGCCGATATCGACGGGATATGCACCTATCCCGGCAAGGCCGAGAACAGCCCGGGCATGTCGCCGCTCGGGACCGGGGAAGTGCGCGGAGCGCTGGGCCTGCAGACCCGCTGGCACAGCGCGTTGCCCGATGGCCCGGCGCAGATGGCGCCGATAATGGTTGCGGCCATGGCGGTGATGACCGGGCAGGCGCGCCACGTGCTGTGCTTTCGCACGCTGACCGAGAGTTCGTCGCAAAGCGCGGGTCGCCGCGCCAGCATCGCAGGCGCCGGCAAGGCGCAGATCGGCGGCTGGCTCAGCTGGCTGGTGCCGGTCGGGGCCATGTCGGCCTCGAACTGGGCGGGCTGGATGGCCATGCGCTATTTTCACGAATTCGGCATGACGCGCGAGCATCTGGGCATGATCGCCACCGGCCAGCGTGCTTTCGCACTCAAGAACCCCGCTGCCGTCATGCAAAAGCCGCTCAGCATGGAAGAGTACCTCGCCGCACGGAGGATTTCCGAGCCGCTCTGCCTGTTCGATTGCGACGTACCCATCGACGGCGCGGCGGTAGTGATCGTTTCGGCCGCCGATGCCGCGCGCGATTGCCGCCAGCCGCCGCTGCGGATCGAGGCGCTTGGCTCGGCGCTCCGCTCGACCGAAACCTGGGATCAACGTGCCGATCTCACCACCATGGGCGCACGCGATGCCGCAGCGGACCTCTGGGCGCGGACGGACTTCAGGCCCCACGACGTCGACGTGCTGGCGCTATATGACGGCTTCTCGATCTTCGTGCCGCTATGGCTCGAAGCGCTCGGCTTCTGCGGTCACGGAGAAGCCAAGGATTTCATCACCGAAGGCCATATCGGCCCCGGTGGACGCTTCCCGGTCAATACGGGCGGCGGGCAGCTTTCAGGCGGGCGGCTCCACGGCTTCGGGCTGCTGCACGAAGCCTGCCTGCAGCTTTGGGGCGAAGCGCATGGCAGACAAGTCAGGGATGCCCGCACCGCCGTGTGTGGCATGGGTGGCGGTTTCATAGCCGGGGCGATGCTGCTCAATCGCGATTGAGTACCACTTCACCGCCGATCAGCGTGCAGCGCACCCGCTCGGCGGTGAGGTCTTGCAGCACATCGGCCAGCGAACCTTCGCACAGGATCAGATCCCCCCCCGCGCCGGGCGCGATGACTCCAGCGGCATAGAGCCGGAGCGCGTGCAATGGAGCGAGGCGCTCAGCTTCGCCCAGCATTGTACCGGCGCTGGTACGACGATCGCGCGCCGTGCGCATCGTCAGCCATGGGTCGATGGCGGCATAGGGCGCGTCGGACCCGGCGAGCAACGGGATGCCTGCACGGGCCAGACTGGCGGCAGGGTAGAGCTCGGCCCACCTCGCCTCCGGGATCGTTGCGCGGTACCGTTCGCCCCGATCATGGATGAAGGCGGGATTGGTCACGACGGTCAGTTCCGCCGCCCTGATTTCGGGAACGAACTCCGCCGGAATCATGCCGCCGTGTTCGATCCGGTCGCCTGAACTTGCGCCACCTGCATCGCGAAGTGCCGCCAGAAACAGCGCCAGCTCTGCCTCGGTAACGCAATGCGCCGCGACCGCGCGCCCGGCCCCGCGCGCCCAGCGGATCCGCTCTGCCAGCAGATCAAGCGCAGGCGGATCACGCTCGTCGATCAGCAGCTTGAGCGGGCCCAGCGCATAGCCCTCGCCCGCCATCAACGCCTCGCTACCCATCAGCACCAGTCGCTGCGGCAAGGACCCGGCCAGCAAGGCCGCCTCGGCGGGGCCATTTTGGGCACCGGCATCGGTGAGCCCTGTCAGGCCCAGCGCGGCCAGTTCGCGCCCCAGCCCGGCAAGGTCGGGTGCCATAGGTGGCAGGGCTGAGGCAAGCCATTGGTCCTCGCGCCAGAAGCGGCCGGTCGGTTTCCCGCGCGCATCGCGTTCTGCTCCGGGTGGCAAGGCCCTGCCTCCCAGCAGCGCATCTCCGAGCAGAGCAAGGGCAGCGGAGTTCAGCACCCGCAGCGCACCCGTCCGGTCTGCCAGCCGCAACGGACGATCAGGCAGCCAGCTGTCCAGCAAGGCTGCGTCAGGCAATCCGGCGGCACGCTCGTCGTAATCCACGGCCCGCACCCACACGCCAGGCGGCGCCACACTGAGCGCATCGCGGACCGCAGCGGCGCTGGTCAAACCGGCGAGGCTCACCGAATGGCGCCGCGCTGCGAGCGCGAGAATGTGGAGGTGATGGTCATGCAGGCCCGGCAGGAGCACAGAGCCCGCGCCGTCGATCTCAAGTCCGCCGCCCGGAAGGCCCACCCCGACCGCAGCGATCCTGCCTGCTTCCAGCGCCACATCGACCGGATCGCCGCCCCATGGCAGCACGCGGCGCAGGACCAGTCTCATGCCAGGCGCCGCGCATAGGCTGCGGCAACGCGCGACATTGCCATGTCGATCAATCCGCCCTGCCCCGAAAGAACCGCGCGCGCCGCCTCAATGCCTGTCAGCGGATCGGCCAGCGCATCGCCCAGAAATTGCGGCGCGTTCTGATCCCAGCGAACCAGCCCGCCTGCTGCGGCACAATCATCGCCGAAGCCCACCCGCATCGCCCCGTCCCCGGCGAAGCCGTGCCCGGTGATCGCAACCCAGGTTAGGTAGGGGAAGGCAGCTGGCTCCAGTCCCAGCCGCGCGAGAGCCGCGGCGCGCGCGCTGGTGACGAGTACGTCTGCATCAGCCAACTCAGTCATCAGCGCCGCGCGCGCCTCGGCATCGCGAAGGTCAAGCGAGCGGCGCTCCTTGGCCGCATTGATCTGCGCATCAAGCAGCGGCGAGCCGAGCCGCGTCGGATCCGGGCGACCAACGCTCTCGAACCGGACCACCCGTGCGCCCACACGCGCCAGCAGCCCTGCGCAAAGTGGCCCGGCCCACAGAGCGGAAAGATCCACCACCTTGCGCGGAACCACGTTGCAAACCAGCGGCGCGAGGGCCTGCGGCTGGGCTTCGCCGACGACTGCAACTGGCAGCTGGAATTCAGCGGCGCGGTCCCTGAATTCTGTAGCGGAGGAGCCTTGTACAAAAGCGGCAACTGTATCCCATGGATCACCGGTCGAGCCGGTCAGCGCCGGAATCAGATCGAGATCATCGTTGCGCGCGAGATTGAGCGCGATCCAGCCGTCCTGTGCGGCCAGCAGCCGGCATGAACCATTGGCCGACACATGCCCGGGTGCGGCGAACCCGCCCGGCGCATCGCGGGTCAGCAGGTCTGTCGGGGTCAATTCCAGCCCGGTAAGGCGCTCTGCAAGCACATCATGCACCCGCTCGATCACTGCGCGATCTCATGGATCAGCCCCCAATCGAGCGCCTGGCGAGCGCCAATCCGGAACGCCCCGAGCGCCAGCCACGTCAGGCGGTGCCGACCGATGGCGCGCGCGATACTGACTGTCCCCCCCGCGCCGGGGATCAGCCCCATGGTGAGTTCGGGCAGCTGCACGATCAGGTCGCTCGCCCCGATCCGCCGACCAGCCGCAGCCGGAACTTCGATCCCGGAGCCGATGCAGGCACCATGGAGCAGCACCGTGGCGCGGCTGCCCAGCCGGTGGAGCAGCCGCGCGCAGGAACGCTGGGTGCGAATGACATGGGCCGCCGCCAGATCGCGGGCACTGCCAAATTCGGCAAGATCGCCTCCGGTCGAGAAGCAGCGGCCTTCGGCGCGGAGGGTCACGCACGGCAGGCTCGGGTCTTCCAGCACGTTGACCAGTACTTCGTACAGCGCATCGCGCATCGCGGCGGTCATGGCATTGTGGTCGCCGGGCGACGCGAGCGTCAACGTGACATGGTCGGCCTCGCGTGCGTAGCGCACCGGCGCTGCTGCCTGCGCGCCACTGGGCTCGCACGGGGCCTTGTCCAGCCAGCGCGCAAATTCGCCCCCGCCAAGCAGGACGGAATAGGCGAGCGATTCCACGTCCAGCGCAGCTTCAAAGTCCAGCCCTTCGCCGAGCCGCAGCACGCGCGCGAGCATGGCGGCGGCGAGCGGGCTTTGCGTTGCCGTTGCCCTGATTGTTGCCAGCCGATCATCCAGCCGCTCCGCCGGGACGCTGACCCACGGTGCGGGGGCTTCGAGGCAGGTGGTGAGCAGCACGTCGAACGGCGCTGGGTCCACACCTGGCAGGTTACCCGCGCGGTCAACCAGCACGCAAACACCAGCCGGCGGGACCGGATCATCGGGTCCAAGCGCCACCAGCGGGCAGCCGTTCAACGGCGAGTGGGTCTCAGCCCCCAGAAGATCGGATGGCACGGGCACGGCACCTGCTTCATCGGCCAAAGTGCCGTGTCAGGCAATCGCTCCCTTGCTCTTCAGCTCCTCGATCCGGTCCCATTCCAGCCCTAGTTCCATCAGGAACAATTCGGTATGCTCGCTCGCTTCGGGCGCACGCGTATTCGTGACCACTTCCTTGTTGAACTGGACCGGGTTCGAAACCAGCTTGATCGGAGCCCCGCCATCGGCGCTTTCCACCTCGAAGATCCAGCCGTTGGCCTGAACCTGTTCGTCGTTTTCGACGTCCAGCGGCGATTGGTAGGCGGCCCACTGGCCCTTCATTGTTTTCAACCGCTTCAGCCAGTAGGCGAAGGGCTGCTTGAGGAATGCCGCCCGCACCAGCAAATGCGCGGTCTCGGAGTTCTCGTTCAACTTCTCGATCGTCGAGAAACGCGGATCCTCGGCGCATTCCGGGACGTCAAGGTGCGCGAAGGTATCCGCAATCAGCTGCGAGGGCGAAAGCACGGTGAGGTTGATGTAGCCGCCGTCGCTGGTCTTGAACACGCCCATGAACGGGTTGGCGCCGACCACGGTCTTGCCCGGCATGGCGTTGGCGAAGGGATCGACCTGCATTTCCATGCAGACATCCACCGAGCAGGCAGTCGCCCAAATCCCCGAGGCGAGCAGCGACACGTCTACCTCCGTCGCCTCTCCTGTGCGTTCGCGGTGGAACAGCGCGGCGGCGATCCCGCCGGCGATATTCATGCCCCCGATGGTATCTCCATAAGCTGGCCCCGGCTGGGTGAGCGGCGCTTCCAGTTCACGTGGGGTAACGAGGATCGCCGAGCCGCCGCGCGCCCAGAAAGCCGTCGAATCAAACCCGCCCTTGTCGCGCTCTGGCCCCTTCTCCCCAAAGGCTGATCCACGGACATAGATGATGTTCGGGTTGGCCGCGCGGATGTGTTCCACGTCAATCTTCAGCTTCTGCCGCGCGCTGGGTAGGTAATTGGTCAGGAAGATGTCGCAGGTTCTGGCGATTTCGTAGATCAGTTCCTGCCCTTCCGTCATCGAGATATCGATGCCCACGCTGCGCTTGCCCCGGTTGGGGTGCTGCATCAGCGCGTTGCGCCGCTGGTCCACGGCAAAACGCTGCAGTTCCTTTATCCCCCGCTGGGCATCGCCGCGCACAGGGTGTTCGATCTTGATCACATCCGCCCCCCAGTCAGTCAGCACGGCGCCGGCTGCTGGCACAAACGTGAACTGCGCAACTTCGAGCATGCGCACCCCCTTCATTACCTGGGTCATGCCCCGATACTCCCTTACTTGGCGCTAAAGGTGATCACCTTCTGGTAGGTGAATTCGTTGAGCCCATCCTCGCCGTATTCGCGGCCATAGCCCGAGCGCTTGATCCCGCCGAACGGCGCATCGGACAGCATGGTGCCGCCGCCGCCATTGATCGAAACGCTACCGGTGCGGATCTGGAGGGCCATTTCGAAAGCCTTGCCAGCATCCGCCGAACAGATCGCGCCCGAGAGGCCGAAATCGCTGGCATTGGCGAGCGCGATGGCTTCGTCATCATCGTCGAAGCCGATCACCGCCCCGATCGGGCCGAAGACCTCTTCCTGGGCCAGGCGGCTGTCGTTGCGGACTCCGTCGAACAGGGTCGGCTCGAAGAAGAAGCCCTTGTCGAAACCGGCCGGACGCTTGCCTCCCGCGACCAGTGTCGCGCCCTCATCCTGCGCAATCCGGACATAACGCTCGGTCCGTTCGCGCGCCACTTCGCGGATGAGCGGGCCATAGTTGACGCTGGGATCGGCGGGATTGCCGATTTTCATGTGGCCCAGCATCGCCTGCAGCGTGGCCACGAACTGCGGCCGGACAGCATTGTGCACCAGATGCCGGGTGGTCAGCGCGCAGCCCTGCCCACAATGGACCGTGAAACCGCCAAGTGCCGCAGCAGCCGCTTCCTGGATATTCGCATCACCGCGAACGATCAGGGCAGACTTGCCGCCAAGCTCCATCACGATCCGCTTGAGCGTGGGCGCGCCCTGCGCCTGGATCATCTCGCCAACCTTGTCAGAACCGGTAAAGTGGACGAGATCGACCCGCGGATCGGTCGTCAGCAGCTTGCCTGCCTCGACATCCCCGGTGACGATGTTGAGCACGCCTTTGGGCAAACCGACCTCGTCGGCGATCTCGCCCAGGATGAGGGCTTCCATCGGGGTATAGGGCGAAGGCTTGAGCACGACGGTGCAGCCCACCACCAGCGCCGGGACGACCTTGCCGATATTGAGGAAGAACGGGAAGTTGTAGGGCGAAATAGCCGCGACCACCCCCACGGGCTCGCGGCTGATCACACCCGTGCCCAGCGTGGTCATGCCAGCCGCGTTGGGGGTCAGTTCGATCGGCAGCGACGTGATCGCGGGGCGGCTCGCCAGTTTCAAAGTGCGGCGGGCGTGCTTCATCGGGATGCCATATTGCAGGAAGCTGGCCAGCACCTGGGTCGCCCCGGCCTCGGCCACGATCATCGCCACCAGTTCCTCGCGCCGCGCCTCGATTGCATCGAGGAACCGTGTCATGAGCGCCTGTCGCCGGGTAACAGGCAGGTGCGGCCAATCCGTATTGTCAAAGGCATGGCGCGCCGCCGCGATGGCCGCGTCCACTTGCGCGGGGCTGCCCACCGGTGCCTCGATCAGCAGGCGTTCGTCGGCCGGGTTGATGACCGGCTCGCGGGCGGCGGTCGGCTGCCATTCGCCGTTGATGTAGATGCAGCCGGGATGTTTCAGGAACGACATGCGGCAATCCTCAATTGGGGGTCCAGACGATCGGCAGGTTGCGGATCGACAATAGCCCGGCAGTCACCGTGGTGTCGGCCCCCGGCTTGACGGTGAAGGTCGGCACGCGGGCGAGGAACTCTTCCAGGAGAATGCGCAGCTCGCGCCGGGCGAGGTGCGCCCCAAGACACAAGTGGACGCCTCCCACGAACGTAAAATGGCGGTTTGCCGGCCGCTCCGGATCGAAGGTGCGAGGATCGGGAAACTGCGCGGGATCGAAATTGCCCGAAGTGTTGAGACAGGTGATGTAATCCCCGGCCTTGAGCGTCACACCATCCCATTCCAGATCCCGCTTCACCAGCCGGAACGAATTGACCAGCGGCTGCATCCGCAGGAATTCCTCGATCGCACCATGGTTGCGTTCGGGCTCACGCCGCAGCCGCGCCTGCAGCGGCTGATCGAGCGCCAGACGCCGGAACATCTGGCTGATGGTGGAAGCCACGGTATCGAGCCCGCCGAGCCAGAGGAACCAGGTCATCCCGATTACTTCGTCCGGAGTGAGTGGCTCCCCATCAATCACGCCATTGGCGATATGGCTGCCCAGCTTTTCGTCCGGGCGCTGCTGCTTCTCGGCGATGAATTCGCGCAGGTAGGCAATCACCTGCCGCACCGCCGCCGCCATGCGCTGGTGATCGCGCGAATGCAGGATCTCGTATTCCCACGCGAGGAACTGCTCGAACATCGCGAAGGGTAGCCCCATCAGATCAAGGAACACCCGGACGGGGAAGATCCGGCCAAAGTCATGGGCGATGTCGACCTCACCATTCGAAGCGAAGCCCACGATCATTTCCACGGCCATTGCGCGGACTTGCGGCTCCAGCCTCTTGAGCGCGACCGGGGTGAAGTCGGCGTTCAGGAACTTGCGATACCTGCCGTGATCGGGCGGATCGATCCCCAGAGGGATCGAGGGGAACTTTTCGCCCGCCAGCAACTGGAACTGCGCGACGCCCTTGGTGGAAAAGTACGCGTTGTCCTCGTAGACGCGGCGAATGTCCTCGTAGTGGGAGACGGTCCAGGTCCCGACCGATTTGTCGCCGAACGGAAACGGGCTGTACAGAATGCGCGGAACCCCGGGTGCGCGCAGGGCGTCGCTTTCAAGATAGGGGTCGAGCAGATCGTTCTGCCCAGCCCCCATTGCAAAGCGGATATCGACCACCCGTTCGCGAGGAACATGCGCGGGTGCGGGTTCGTCGACCTGCCAATCGGCCAGCCCAGCCATCCTCCGGCCCTCCCCTCAGGCAGACGCGAACATGCGTTCGATATCGCCGGAGGTGACCGGGCGGCGTGCCTTGCCGATGGCGTCCATGCTCTCGGTCTTGAGGCCGCCGAGGTTGTGGCGCGGCCTGACGTCGACATCCTTGCCCAGTTCGCGCAAGTGGCCAACCGTGCAGCGCTCCCGTCCCCCGTTGAGCGCGAAAGCATCGAAACTGTACTCGCGCATCACGTTGAGATGCGTGATCTTGTCGATCACCTTCTGATCCAGCCCGTTGACCGAGGCCCAGAGGTATTCGGGCACGTTGGGCCAGATAGTGTCGGAGTGCGGATAGTCGCATTCGTAGGCGACCATGTCGGCGTTCATGTAGTCGAGGTTCTTGAGCCCGAACTGGTCATCGATGAAGCAGCTGATGATGTGCCGCTTGAACACGTCGGACGGGCGCTCCTTGCCGAAGTCGCTGAAGGTCCACTCGTGGTGGTGCTCGTAGGTGAAGTCTGCGCGTTCGAGGAAGTAGGGCACCCAGCCGATCCCACCCTCGGCAAGGGCCATCCGCAAATCGGGGTAGCGCTTCCAGAAACTGGCGAAAGTCCAGTCGGCGGCCGAATTGGCGATCGAGATCGGCATGGCCGTGATCCAGGCATCGATCGGACTTTCGCTGCTGGGATGCATGGCCCGCGCGCCCGTACCGATATGGCAGTTGATCACGATCCTGTGTTCGGCACAGGTCTGCCAGAAAGGTTCCCAATATTCGTTGTGGATGCTGGGCAGACCGATGTTGGCCGGATTGTCGCTGAACGAGACCGCATGGACGCCCAGCGCGCTCATCCGCTTCAGTTCCCTGACTGTCTCGTCGATATCCCATGCCGGCACGAGGCACATCGGGATGAACCGCCCCGGCGCACTGGCGCACCATTCCTGCACGTGCCAGTCATTCCAGGCGCGGCAAGCGAGCAGTGCCTCTTCCGGATCGTTCTTGGCCATGCCGACAAAGACCCCGCCCGCAAAGCTGGGCATGGTCGGGAAGTTGAGGCTGGCGAGCACGCCATTGGCGTTCATGTCATCGACGCGCAGCTTGGCGTCATAGGTGCCTGGGCGCAGTTGGCTGAAGGCTGCCGGCTCCATGCCGTATTCGCTGCGCGGGCGGCCAACGACGGCATTGAGACCGATCGTGGGAAATCGGGCACCGTTCCAAAGCCAGATGTCCTTGCCATTTTCCTGGACGATGCGCGGGGCGCGGTACTTTTTGCCCTCGGGATAGTGGCGAATGAACGCTTCGGGCGGCTCGATAGCGTGATCGTCGATACTGATGATCACCATGTCTTCCATTTGCATCGCTCGTCTCCCGATGCGGCCACGGCTCTGTGCCCGCGACTCTATAATTGATGGTTCGTCAATTAATCACATTGCCTGCGGCCATGCAACGCCCGATTGGTCGCCAAAGCAGTTTGGCCGCACTCCCCGGAAGGAGCGCGGCCAGAACGCAGATCATCGGCTGGGAAGGCGGCGATCAGTTGCCGATGGAATCGACAACCCGGCTACCTTCGCCCTCGCTCGTCCAGGTAGCGTTGGCGTTGGTCAGGTGAAGCCGCCAGTGCGCCACCGCTTCCTCAACCGCGCCGGCCTCGATCAGGTCGATGACCTTCTGGTAGGAGCGCAGGCCTGCTCGGTGGCTTTTCTGCCTGCCTTCCCGGCTGCGTGCATGGCGCTTCTGGAATTCACGCTGGTGCTTGTCGGCAAGGTTGTTGAGCATCCGGCTCATGAAGGTAATGGTCTTGAGGCCCGTTGCAGCAACCAGTGCCTGGTGGAATACCTCGACCTTGTCGATGAATTCATCATGCCGGTTGGCATCGAGCAGGGCTTCCATCTGGGCCAGCAAGTTGTGCAACTTGCCCAAGGCCCCATTGCCCTTGTTGGTCGCCAGCCAGCGCACCACCGATGGCTCGATAGCAAGCCGCGCCTGATAGAGATCGGCGATCGTGGCGCCCTGCGATTCCAGCACATATCCGGCATAACGCGAGACCAGATCAACCGAAGGCTTGTGCACCTTGGCTCCGGTGCGCGAACCGCGCACCACGCTGATCAGTCCTTCAGCTTCGAGGATGCGGAAGGCTTCGCGCAGGGTCGGCCGCGAAATGCCGAGGCTGTCCATCAACTGGCCTTCGGGCGGCAGTGCATCGCCTTCGTTCAGTTCGCCGTGCACGATCTGCGCACGGATCTTGTCGGCGACGATTTCGCTGGTCTTGGGGACGTGGATGCGAGCGGGAAGGCCGAATTCTTCGATATCGCCAAGCATCCGGCACTCCCGCACTACTATCCGTCACGCCTCGGCGGACGCCGAGGTGGTGAACTTGGTTTTAAAACTAGATGACTAACCAGCTTTCGGCAAGTTAGCCGTCAATGATACGTTTTCCGACTCGTGCGGCCGGCCAGCTCTGCGGAGCTGATCAGACGCAGCCCACTGGAGCTGCTGCAATCGCACAAAGATGCTATCGGGTATATCTCCCATCGGACAAGAGCAAAGAGCACCGACGTATTTTGCACATTCTCCGTCGATATTCCCGAACGCTGGCGGGAACCACAGGCGCCGGGTTGCACAGCCAAAGCATCCATGACAGATAGTTAGATAACCTGGTTATATAGGATTCGGCATGGAAATTGTTGCCGAAGGGCTGGCCTTTCCCGAAGGACCGGTGGTCATGGCCGATGGCTCGGTGATCGTCGTCGAGCTGGCGGGCGGGCGCATCACACGCTGCTGGAACGGGCGCAAGGAAGTCGTTGCCGAGATCGGCGGGGGCCCCAACGGCGCGGCAATCGGTCCGGACGGCGCGCTCTATATCTGCAACAATGGCGGACTCGATGCAGCAAAGTTCCAGAACGCCAGCGGCCCCGGAGCGGAAGGCCGGATCGAGCGGGTGGACCTTGCCACCGGCAGGTTCGAGCGTCTGTTCGACGCCTGCGACGGGATCAAGCTGGAAGCGCCCAACGATCTCGTATTCGATGCCGACGGGCGGCTGTGGTTCACGGATCTTGGCAAGAGCCGCGATGGCATCCGCACGGCCAGCGCCTTGTTCACCTGCCTTGTGGACGGGTCCGCAATCACCGCGATCGACCGGCATCCGATCTCCTACAACGGGATCGGTCTTTCACCCGATGGCACCACGGTCTACTGCGCCGATACGCATCAGGCACGCCTCTATCGCTATGATCGAAAGGTGGAGGCACAGCGTGCCACCTGGGTCGCTACCGCACCGGGACCGGTTGGCTTCGACAGCCTTGCCGTGACAGCTGCGGGCAATGTCTGCATCGCGACACTGTATCAGGGCGGAGTGACGACGGTCACGCCTGAAGGCCTGACACACAAGCGCGACTTCGATGACCGCTACACCACCAACATCGCCTTTGGCGGCACGAACATGCAGGATGCGTGGATCACGCTTTCGGCATCCGGGCTTCTGGTGAAGGTCCGCTGGGATGAGCCGGGGCTGAAGCTGCACTTCAACGGCTGACAACGCACTTGGGGGGCTATCCCGCCAGCATCAGTTTGACCTCACGGCGCAGCAGCTTGCCCATTTCGTTGTACGGCAAGGCCGAGGCGAACAGGATCTTTTCCGGCACGCGGCTGGAACGGAGGCGCGAGCGGACGAGGGCCTTGAGTTCATCCTCGGTCAGCTGAGCCAATCCGCCGCGCACAACCACGGCCAGGCCCACGGCCTCGCCCCATTCCTGGGACGGGACGGCAACCGCCGCGGCATCGGCAATCGCGGGGTGCGTGAGCAACACGTCCTCGATCTCGCCCGGCGAGATGTTCTCGCCGCCGCGCACGATCACGTCGTCTGCCCGGCCCGCTAGGAACAGGTAGCCATCCTCGTCGAGATATCCCGCGTCGCGGGTCGGGAACCAGCCATCGGCATCAAGCGCGCTGCGTTCGCGGTACTGGCCGGACACCTGATCGCCGCGCACATAGATTTCGCCTGCCTCGCCCGCCGGCAGCACGCGGCCTACCTCGTCGCGGATTTCGAGTTCGATGGTGGGCAGCGGAATGCCGGCCGAACCAAGCCGCGCGCGGACCTTGGGGTCATCCGAACGGTGCGCGGCGCGGTGTTCCTCCGGCCCGAGCAGGGCAACCGTGGAACTCGTTTCGGTGAGGCCATAGGCATTTGTGAAGCCAGTGTCCGGAAACAGGTCGAGCGCGCGGTTTATGAGTTCGAGTGGCATCTTGCCCCCGCCATAGGCAATCGCCCGCAGCGAGGAGATGTCGCCGTGCACGCCCTTGTCCAGCGCGTGGATGATGCGGCCAAGCATGGTCGGCACCACGAAGGCATTGGTGACCCGCTCGGCATCGACCAGCTTGAGCCACGCATCAGGCGCAAACGCGGGCAGCATGACGATCCGACGTTGCGCATAGATCGACGAGGCGACCGCAGCAATCCCGGCGATGTGATAGGGTGGGACCGAAACCAGCGCGGCCTCGACCTCGTCCGCTCCGGCAAATTCGACGGTGCCGAGAATGTAGGAGACGAGATTGGAATGATTGAGGATCGCCGCCTTGGGCGCGGCAGTGGTGCCGCTGGTGAAGAGCTGGATCGCGATGCCAAGGCCCGGATCGCATTCGGCGTCTGCGGACGCGGCGGCTTCCTGAACCGCCAGAGTGAACTCCGGGCGGGGATAGATCACGTGCCCCTGATCGGGCACAAGGCGCGTGACCCGCGCAGCATCCCCGACCACCAGCGCCGGGGCGATCCGCCCAAGCAGGGCTTCGAGATCCGCATCGGCCAGCCGGTAGTTGAGCGGGCAATAGGGCACCCCAGCCAGCGCAGCGCCGAACATCGCGATGACGCTCGCCTCGCTTGATTCATCAAGCAGGGCAACGAACTCCGCCCCGCTGCTGCGGATCAATGCGCAGGTACCGCGCGCTGCAGCGAGCAGTTCGCCATAGCTCCAGCGTTTGCCGTCGCAGACCAGCGCAATCCGATTGCCCGCAGCCTCGGCCGCCATTTCCAGAAGAAGCGCGATGTTCATGGTTTCTTTTGCCGCTCTGCTCAGTCGGACGCCGGAAGTGGCTTGGCTTCCTTGAGCACCAGCGGCGCACCATCAAGCGTGAGCGTGCCCTTGCCGGGCTTCACGCAAAGCAGCTCGACAGAGCCAGCTTCATCGACATAGCGTTTGCCCATCACTGTGCCGCCCGCAAGCACTGGATCGGGTTCACCGCCCTCAGCGCCGCTTTCGCTGAGGGTAGCACCGCCGCAGGCCAGCGTGCCGTGGCCGTACCGGATGACGACCACCTCGCTGGTGCAGACCGTGCTTTTCAAACGGGAACCGGGTTTCATTGTCTCTTCTCCTGGGCGTCTTGCCTGTTGACCTCAGCCAATGCGAAATAGTCGTGCGCGGCCGCCTCGAACAATGCGGCGACCCGGCCGACATCCGCAATCTTTTCCGGATCGGCAATCACACCCATGTCGAGATTGTCCCCATAGCGACGCGACGTGATGTTGAGAAACCGCCCGCTGCCGATGATCGGCACCGGGTAATTGTGAAGCTGGCGATATCCGGCAAGGGTGCGCACGGGTGTCGCCACGGGCACGTTCGAAAGCGTGACATTGCCGGGCAGCACACGCGCCCCGCCGGCCGTGCGTTCGGCAAACAGCGCGCGACGATCACGCGCGCCATAAGGTTTTTCGAGCGCATCGAGCAGGACTTCGTCGTGGACCGTGCGCGCCTTTTCCATTGCCATAGCAGCCTGGATTGCCCGCAGCCGCTCTATCGGATCGGCAAGGTGCGTGGCGAGGTGCGGGTGCTGGGCCACAATTCGGTTCCCGAACGGTCCGTGTTCCGCCCGGCGATAGGACCGCGCCGAATTGACCACGAGCGGCGTGGCCGGAAGATCATGGATCTCGATCAGGTAGGCGCGCAAAGCCGAGCCGGCGCAGGCGAGGAACAGATCGTTGACCGTCGCATCCAGCACCCTGGCGGCAGCCTTGAACGGGGCCAGCGGCAGGCTGATCGGCACATAGCTGCGCCGCGCGGAAGTCGGACCGCTGAGCTTCAGCACGGGGGTTTCGGCGCGCTGGCCCTTGAACGCTTCCAGTACGGCAAGCGCAGCCTTGCGCGCGGCGGACTGCGCCGCGCGGGCTGGCTCCTCCGCGGCGAAGCGGGCCTCGGCCAGCGCGCGCCACTCTTCCGGCGATGGCAGCACCGCATCGGCATTGCGGGGCTGAGCCGGGGGCACCTCGTCACTCAGCAGGCGAAGCACTTCCTGAAAGCCGATCCCGTCGACGACCGAATGATGAACCTTGAAGAACAGCGCCGCCTGCGCGCCGGGAAGGTTGGCAAACAGGTGCGCCTTGAACGGCGGGCGCGAGAGGTTGAGCCGTTCGAGGTTGAGCACCGCAAGTGCTGCATGGAGCGCCGCCTTGTCAGGCGTGGGGGTATCCTCTGCCACCACGTGGGCCGCCATGTCTGCACTTGCCAGATCGGCCCAGACATCGCTGTCATAGCCTTCCGGTGCCTGCACCAGCCGCGCCTGCAGGGGCGTTGCAGGCAGACGTTCGGCCAAGTGGCGGCGCAG